>NZ_JBXANN010000002.1:74346-586600 GCF_058801765.1 Rhizorhabdus sp. GW822-FHT03C02 | reverse complement strand
CCCCCCCCCCCCCCCCCCCCCCCCCCCCCCCCCCCCCCCCCCCCCCCCCCCCCCCCCCCCCCCCCCCCCCCCGCGGCCGGATATCGAGGCCGAGAGGGGCGACCACCGGCCGCCCCTGCCGCGATCAGGCGGCAAGCCTGACCGGCTCCACCGGCACCGCGTCGGGCGGGAGCACCTCGCCCGGCGCGGCGGGCGCCGGATCGTCGGGATCGGGCGCGTCGGCGATCCGGGGTCTGGTCGCCTCGGCATGGGCCTTGACCGTCGCGACCCCGCCGCGCTCGGTATAGGCACTCGGTGGGAACGCCATCCAGCGCGGCACCCAGCCGGTCACCTGCGCCCGGCCGTTGGTCCCGGCGAGATGGTCGCGGACGATCGCCTTCAGCGCCTTGCCCGTCTCACCGCTATTGGCGGCGGCGACCGTCTCGCCCGCCACCTCGGCGACGATCCGGCCGATCACCTCGCGGTCGCGGATCAGCTCGAAAAAGGCGTCGTCGGCCGCCCACCACGCCGCCATGTCGGTGCCGAGATGGAGCCCGACCGCCTCGACCACCGCGCTGCCGCTGGCGATCGTCTCGCCGGTCACCACCGCGATCGCCGCCAGCACCGCAGCATCGTCAAGGGTCAGCAGATGGCCGAACAGTCCGACGACATCGCGGGTCGCGCCGGTGACGGTCGGCGCCTCGGGATCGAGGCCCAGCGCGGCGAGCACCGCCCGCCGATGCCCGTCGAACAGCGTCTCGGCATGCGCCCCCTCGACGCTGTCGGCGACCGCCGCGCTGCCCGCCCGACGCGGATCGGCCGTCACCGCCCACAGATGCGAGCCCGCAATGGCGTGGGCGAGCAGCAGCCGCAGCGCGCTGCCGGGGCGCTCGACCAGCCCGGCGCGGACGGCGGCATGGCGATGGAGGTCGCAATAGACCGTCATCGGCCCGCTGATCTCGGGCCGAACGGGCCTGGCGTCGGGTCCCTCCTCGGTCCCCGTCGCCGCCGACTTGGCGGCGCGGCGGGCCTCGGTCGACGACAAATAGCCCTCGTGGAAGACCACCTCGCCGCTGCGGTTGACGTCGATATAGACCCGTCCGCCCTTGCGCTTGGTGGTCTTCACATGGTCCCATGCCGCAAAATGCTCGGTCGGCGGAACGATCACCGCATCGCTCCACCCCGCATCGAGATAGGCGGCGCGGCGCGCGTCGATAGCCGAATTCTGCGCGGTCCAGAACTGGTCGGCATCGGCGAACCAGCCGCCTTCGCCGAACAGGTCGGTGACGACCGCGCCGGGAAACGTAGCGAGGTCGAACAGCGCATGCCTGGCCGCAATCGACTGGCCGCCGAACAGCCATGATTTTAGCTGATGGCCGGTCGGGCAATGGCCCTCGGGATCGTCGAAAAGCGCCAGCCACGCCTTTTGCTGGCTCTTGCTCGCCATCGTCAGATGGCGGACGGTCACCGCGTCGATCCTGCCGCTGCGGTAGAAATCGCGGATGCGCGGCAGCAGATTGCCGAGCGCCAGCGTCCGCTTGACCATCAGTTCGGGCAGGCCGAACACCAGCCCGATATCCTCGGGGGTGCGCCCTTCCCGGACCAGCCGGGTGAAGCTTTCCCAGCGGGTCACCTCGTCGGGGTCGAGCCGCTGGAAATTCTCCAGCATCGACGCTTCGAGCGCGGCGGCATCGTCGCCCGGCTCGATGATCGCGCACGGCATCGGCTCGGGATGGTCCACCTCGGAGGCGACGACCTTGGCGGTTTCCCAGCGCCGCCGCCCGGCGATCACCTCGAACCGGTCGGTTTCATCGCCCGGCGGCGCAGCGGCCGGACGGACGAGGATCGGCATGAGGATGCCGCGCCGCCGCACCGACGGCAGGAGGTCGGATATGTCGGGGGCCTTGCGGCCGCCGCGCATATTGGTCTTGCTCGATACGATCTTGTCGAGCGGGATGAAGTCGAGTTTCATGGGGTAGCTCCTTGTGAGCGCCGGTCGCGTCGGTCTTTCCGGGGCGGCGCGACCGGCTTGGGGTGCGGCGAAACGCGCCGCGCGTCAGCCGTCCGAACCGGGACCGTCGCGGTCCCGTCCGGGCGGAAGCTCAGAATCCTCGTCGGGGGCGACGCCTTCGAGGATGAAGGCCGCGCCGATAATCGACCCGGCCGCGCGGGCGCACGCCGCCCATCCCGACAGCCGGTGCGGGGTGGTGAAACCGATGTCGCGCTCGATCCGCAGCCCGAACGGCAGGCAGATTTCAACCAGCTCCGAGAGCGAGAAGCTGCCGAGTTCGGGACAGCCGAAACCGAGATCGGCGAGCCCGAACAGGGTGTCGCCATCGCGGTCGAGTTCGGTCGCGAGCCATGTCGCGGCCCCCATGGGGTTGAAGAATTTGACGACCGGCACCGGGTCGGGCTCGTCCCGGCCGTCGCGCTGGGCGGCTTCATGGGCGATCGCATTGGCGCGCAGCGCGAAGCGCAAGGGGGCGGTGAGCAGGATCATGCCACCGCCTCCCCCGCCAACGCGGCGAAGGCGGCAGGCGTCCCCCGGCCGGTCGCGGCCTCGGCGGCATCGCGCAGCGCGAGCAGATGGTCGGCGGCCTTGCTCGCCTGACTGGCGGCGCGGAAGATCGCCTTGTCGTCCTCGCGCAGGATCGCCAGCCATGCGCCGAGATAGTCGGCATGGCGCACGGTCGGGACGATGCCGAGTTCGGCGCAGACGAAGGCGCTGCACATCTCGGCGACCAGTTCTTCCCGGCCATAGGCTTGCTGGTCCATGCCGCGCGCCAGCCGGTCGAGGCGGCTGCGATGTCCGGTCCAGTGCCCGAGTTCGTGCAGCGCGGTGCGGTACCAGTTGATCTGATCGGGATAGGCCCGTTGCGGCGGCACCCGGATATAATCGGCCTCGGAATGATAATAGGCCTCGCCGCCGCCGATCCGGATATCGGCCCCGGTCGCGGCGATCAGCGCATCGGCCTCGGGGACTGGCTCGCGGTCGCGGGTGACGTCAAACTCCGCATCGCGAAAACCGACCGGCAGCGCCTCGACCTGCTCGACGTTGAAGACGGTGAAGCGCTTGAGGAAGGCGACGCGGCGCTGCGCGGCTTCGCCCCCCTCGCCCGAAGCCCGCTCGCCGCCGCCCTCGCCGCGCGGCGTGAACCGGTCGGCATAGACGACGGTGGTTCCCTGCGCGCCCTTGCGGACATGGGCCCCGATCGCCTGCGCCTGCTTGAAGGTCATCCAGCGCTGCGAGGCAAAGCCCTGATCGGCCAGCGCCTCCCACAGGAACAGGATGTTGATCCCCGAATAGCGCCGCCCGGTCGCGGCGTTGCGCGGCATCCCCACCGGGGCGAACCCGTCCCAAGGCTGGACCCACGGCAGGCGGCCCGCCTCGAGGTCGCGGATGATCCGGTCGGTGACGTCGGCATAAAGGCTGGCGATCGGTCGCGAGCCGGGATTGCGTGCCATCTTCTCCACTCCTTCCTGAAGCCGCAACCGGTCCCGGAAAGGCGGGGTGGGCGGCAGGCGTGGACCGGCAGTCCCGTCGGCAGAGGCGGGCCGCACCCGCAGGGCCGCAACGCAGTGGAGGAGCGGGCTTGCCCGCTTGCAGCCCGCCGCGACGGGACTAGAGGGAGACGCCGCCCACCCCGCCGCGCCGGAGGCCGGAGACCAGCGTCATCGCGCCGCGCGCGATGGCCGCATCCGGATCGCAGATCCGGCCAGCGTCAGCGATCGTCACCGTGAGGCCGAGACCCAAAGGGGCTCGGTGGCGCAGCCATAGAGCGCGACCGCGCCCGCGGCGCGGGGCGCCAAGACCCGTCGAGGACATCGACCGCCACGGAGCCCCGGACAGCAGGGCGAAGACGCCTCGGCCCATGAGGAGATCGTGGTGTCCGACGCCGGCCTGGCGAGGATGCGATCCGCCGCGGCATGCGGACAGCCCGGCGGCAAGGATCAGCAGCCACACGCGCGGCCGCGGTTGAATTGCCCGGCGGGCAGCGACCGGCCACAGCGAACCCCGCGCCCACCCGGGCGCCAGCAGGCCCATCCCCCTGTCAGCGCGACCAGCGGGAAGCGCCAGGACGGCCGTCATGCGCATGACCGTGAATCGCGCCGGCGGCTAATCCGTCAGCAAATGGTTCACCTTCGACGCGAGATCGTCCAGCGAGAACGGTTTGGTGATCATCGCCATATTCGCGCCGACGAAATTCGCGCGAATGCCGGCATTCTCCGCATAGCCGGTTATGAACAGGATCGGCAGCTCAGGTCGATGCGCGCGCGCGATTTCGGCCAGCTCCCGGCCCGTCATGCCGGGAAGGCCGACGTCCGAGATCATCAGGTCGATCCGGGCAGCCGATGCGAGATAGGGGGCGGCGGCCAGCGGATCGGCGAATTCGATCGCGTGGTAGCCGACCTCCTCGAGCACCTCGAGCACCAGCATGCGAACCGCCGGGTCGTCTTCGACCACCAGCACCCGTTCGCCGTCGCCCTGCGGAGCCGATCCCACCTCGGACGACAGGCGATCGGGACCCGTGTCGGTTACCGGCAGATGCAGGCTGACGCAGGTCCCCTCGCCGACCCGGCTCTCGATCGCGACGTCGCCGCCGCTCTGCCGGATGAAGCCATAGACCATCGACAGCCCGAGACCGGTGCCCTGCCCGAGCGGCTTGGTGGTGAAGAACGGATCGAAGACCTTCTCCACCAGGTCGGGCGGCATCCCGACCCCGGTGTCGGTGACCGAGACCCTCAGCGAGCGGCCGGCCGGCCGGCCGTGGTCCCCGGCGCCGTCGCCGTCGACATCGTCGACGAGGCCGGTCTCGATCGTGACGACACCGCCGTCGGGCATCGCGTCGCGCGCATTGATCACCAGGTTGAGAATGGCATTTTCGAGCTGGTGCGGATCGACGAGCCCCGTCGGCAGGTCGGGCGCCAGCCGCGTCCGCAAATCGATCCGCTCGTTGACCGCGCGCTCGATCAGCTCCGACATCGCGACGATCAGTTCGTTGATGTCGACCGGCTTGGCGTCGAGCGACTGTCGGCGCGAGAATGCCAGCAGCCGGTGGGTCAGCGCCGCGGCCCGTCCCGCCGACGTGGTCGCCGCATCCATGTAGCGTGGCAGGCTGTCGAAATCGCCGGTCGCGATCCGTCGCTTCATCAGATCGAGCGAGCCGATGATGCCGGTCAGCATATTGTTGAAGTCGTGGGCGATCCCGCCGGTCAACTGGCCGACCGCCTCCATCTTCTGGCTCTGGCGCAACGATGCCTCGACGCGCTCGCGCTCGAGCTTTTCGGCGCGCAGGAGCGCCAGCGCGTCTTCGAGTTCGGCGGTTCGCTGCCGCACCTGCGCCTCGAGCTGGTCCGCGGCATCGGCGAGCGCCTTCGCACTGTCCTCGATCGCATCGCGCTGCGCCTGGATCTGCCGACGCTGCCGGTGGAGATCGAAGAAGACATTGGCCTTCCCGCGCAGAATGTCCGGCTCGATCGGCTTGTGGATGAAGTCGACCGCACCGGCCTCATAGCCACGGAAGCGCCGTTGCCCGTCGACGCTGCCGGCGGTCAGGAAGATGATCGGGATATGCCGCGCCCGTTCGTTGCCCCGCATGAACTCGGCGAGCTCGAAGCCGTCCATGCCCGGCATCTGCACGTCGAGCAGGGCCAGCGCGACGTCGTGCCTGAGCAGCAGCTCGAGCGCTTCTTCCCCTGAGCGCGCGCGCAGGAAGGAAAGACCGTCCTGGCGGAGCAGCCCCTCGAGCGCGAGCAGATTCTCCTCGAGATCGTCGACGATCAGGACGTTGACGGGGTCGGGTGCCATGCTCATGACGCCCGCAGCGACGCGAGTTCGGCGGCGATCGCGTCGAGCGACAGCGCATGGGCGGCCGGAGATTTCGCCAGCGCGGCGCTCGGCATCATCGGCGCCATCGCCTGCGCCGGATCCTCGACCAGCCCGATTCCGCCCGCCGCGATGATCGCCCTGAGCCCCTCGGCGCCATCCTCGTTCGCGCCGGTCAGCACGACCCCGACGAGACCGGCGCCATAGGCGTCGGCGGCGCTTTCGAACAGCACGTCGATCGAGGGACGCGCATAGAGCACGGGCTCGTCCAGCGACAGCGAGAGGGTCCGGTCCGCCTCGACCAGCAGATGATAGTCGGAGGGCGCGAAATAGACCGTGCCCGGCGCGATCGGTTCCTTGTCCTCGGCTTCCTTGACCGTCAGCCGGCATTTGGCCTCGAACAGCCGGGCCAGCAGGTCCGAGCGGTCGGCGGGGATGTGGACGACGACCAGCACCGGGACGGGATAGTCCGCGGGCAGCGCGGGCAATATCCGCGAGAGCGCCTGCACCGCGCCCGCCGATGCGCCGATCGCCACCGCCTCGATGTCGCCGCGCGTCACAGGTCGCGCCGCTGATAGATCTTCTCCGCGCGGACGAACTCGCTGAAGCCGTCGGCATGGTCGGAGAAGCGCAGGCTTTCCTTGGAGCCGAGCCCCAGGAAGCCCTTGCGGGCAAGCGAATCGTGAAACAGGCCGATGGCACGGTCCTGCAATTCGCGGTCGAAATAGATCATCACGTTGCGGCACGAGATGAGCTGGACCTCGGCGAACACCGCGTCGGTCACCAGGCTGTGGTCCGAGAAGACGACATGCTGGCGCAGCCCCTTGTCGAACACCGCCCGGTCATAGCCCGCGGTGTAGTAATCGGAGAGCGACGATCTGCCGCCCGAACGCTGGTGATTTTCGGTGAACGACTTGATGCGATCCAGCGCATAGATCCCGCTCGACGCGATTTCGAGCGCCGCCGGATTGATGTCGGTCGCATAGAACAGGGTCCGATCGAGCAGCCCCTCCTCGCGGAACAGGATCGCGAAGGAATGCAGTTCCTCGCCGCCGCTGCATCCGGCGATCCAGACCTTGAGCGAAGGATAGGTGCGCAGGTGCGGGACGACATGCTCGCGGATCGCCCGGAAATAGGCCGGGTCGCGGAACATCTCGCTGACCTGGACCGTCAGATAGTCGAGGAGCCGCGGCAGCATCGACGGCTGGTGGAGAAGCGCGTCCTGCAGCGCCGAGAAGGTCGCGAAACCCAGTTGCTGGCGCGCCTGCCGCAGCCGCCGCTTGATCGACGCCTGGGCATAATGGCGGAAGTCGTAATGATAATGGCGGAACAACGCCTCCAGCAGCAGGTGGATTTCGATGTCCTCGACGGCTTCGTTCACCATCGATGCTACCGCGGCATCCACACCCGGACGAGCGACAGGAGTTTGTCGACGTCGAGCGGCTTGGCCATATAGTCGTTGGCGCCGGCCTCCAGGCAGCGCTGCTGGTCGTCGGGCATCGCCTTGGCGGTGAGCATGATGACCGGCAGCCTGGTCCAGCGCGGATCCAGCCTGATCCGCCGCGTCGCGTCGAGCCCGTCCATCACCGGCATCATCACGTCCATCAGGACGAGGTCGATCGGGCCCTCCTGCCCGTCCGCATGCCGGTCGAGGGCATCGAGCGCCTCCTGGCCGTTGCGCGCGATCGCGACGACCGCGCCGCGCGGTTCGAGGATGTTGCTGAGCGAATAGACGTTGCGGACGTCGTCCTCGACGATGAGGATCCGCCGGCCTTCGAGCACCGCGTCGCGGTTGCGGGCCTCGTGGATCATCCTCTGCTGCTCGGCCGGCAGGTCGGCGACCACCTGGTGGAGGAACAGCGACACCTCGTCGAGCAGGCGCTCCGGCGATTTGGCGCCCTTGATGATGATCGAACTCGAATAGCGGCGAAGCTGCTGCTCATCGGCGGCCGACAGGTCGTGGCCGGTGTAGACGATCACCGGCGGAAAAGCATGTTCGCCGTCGGCGCTCAGCGTCTCGAGCAGCGAGAAGCCGGTCGCGTCGGGCAGCGACAGATCGAGGATCATGCAGTCGAACGTCTGGGTCTTCAGCAGTTGCAGGCATTCCGCCGCGGTGCCGGCGCCGACGGTCTCGACTTCGCTCGATCCGAGCAGCTTGCCGACCGCCTCGCGCTGGAGGGGATCGTCCTCGACGATCAGCACCCGCCGCATCGTCCGGGTCAGCTGGCCCTCGAGCACCTCGAGCGCGTGGACGATATCCTCGCGCTTCACCGGCTTGACCAGATAGCCCATCGCGCCGAGCGACATCGCCGTCTGGCTGTGGTCCGACGCGGAGACGATATGGATCGGAATATGGCGGGTCGCATCGTCGCGCTTCAACCGGTCGAGGACCGCAAGCCCCGACTGGTCGGGCAAGCCGACGTCGAGAACGATCGCGCTCGGCTTGTAGCGCTTCGCGAGATCGAGCGCCTCTTCGGCGGTTCCGGCGATCAGGCTCTGGAAGCCGGCCTCGCGCGACAGGTCGCGGACGATCATCGCGAACGCCTCGTCGTCCTCGACGACGAGAAGGACGCGACGGTTCGCCTCCAGCCGGTCACGGTCGTCATCGACGGCGAACGACCGGAACGCTCCGCCCGGCGCCGTCGCGGGCGCGGTCGGCAATGGCGCATCGAGCGCCATCGCGGACCGGGTCGTCGCCGCGACCGAGGCACCGTCGTAGCGGAGCGGAATCGTCAGCGTGAAGCGGCTTCCCTCACCGGGCGCACTGCGCAGCGAGATCGCCCCACCGAGCAACCGCGCCAGTTCGCGCGAAATCGACAGGCCGAGGCCGGTACCGCCATAGCGCCGGTTGATCGCACCGTCGGCCTGGCGGAACGCCTCGAAGATCGCCCTGTGCTGTTCGGGATCGATGCCGATCCCGGTGTCGGTGACCGACAGGCTGAGCCGCTGGTCGTCCGCAAGATCGATCCGCAGGTCGACGCGACCGGCCGCGGTGAACTTGAACGCGTTCGAGAGCAGGTTGCGCAGGATCTGCTCGAGGCGCTGGCGGTCGGAGGTGAAGCGCGCCGGTGCGCCTCCCGCGACATCGACCGCGAAGATCAGCCCGCGTTCGGCGGCGACCGGATCGAAGGTCCGGCGCAGGTCGGAGACCAGACGATCGGTCGACACCGGTTCGGGACGGATCTCGATATGTCCCGCCTCGATCTTCGACAGGTCGAGGATATCGTTGATGAGGGTCAGCAGGTCGTTGCCCGACGATTCGATCGTCCTCGCATAGCGGACCTGCTCGTCCGACAGAGTATGCTGCGGATTGTCGCCGAGCAGCTTCGACAGGATCAGCAGCGAATTGAGCGGCGTCCGCAGCTCGTGCGACATGTTCGCGAGGAAATCGGACTTGTAGCGACTGGCCTGTTCGAGTTCGCGCGCCTTCAGCTCGACCGCCGCGCCGGTGCGGGCGAGGTCGTCGCGCTGGGTCTCGAGCAGCTGCGCCTGTTCCTCGAGCTGGGAATTGGTCTGCTCGAGCTCGACCTGCTGCTGCTCGAGCCGGACCTGCTGCTCCTTGAGCGCCCGTCCCTGCTCTTCGAGCTCTTCGTTCGAGACCCGCAGTTCCTCGCTCTGGACCTGGAGTTCCTCCGACTGCCGCTGGGTCTCCTCGAGCAGATTCTGCAACTCGGTGCGAAAGCGTGCCGAGCGCAGCGCGACGCCCACGGGCTCGGCGATCTGATCGAGCAGGGCTGAGGCGCGGTCGTCGATCTTGTGGAGAAAGCCCAGCTCGATCACCGCATTGGGTTCGCCGTCGGCCTTGAACGGCGCGATGACGAGATGGCGGGGCTTGTCGCGCCCCAGCGCCGATCCGACGGTCAGATAGCCCGCGGGAACGTCGTGGACGACCAGCGTCCGCCCCTCTTCCGCCACCCGGCCCATCAGGCCCTCGCGCAGCGCGAACCGCATCGGAACATCGGCATCGCCCGGCACGCCGAGCTGCGCCACCCGCTCGAACTGCCCGCCATGGCCCTTGAACAGGACGGCCACCTGAGCGCCGAGATAGGGCGCCAGGAAGTCGAGGACGGCATCGCCGAGCTGGGCGACGGTCTTGTCCCCGAGCATCGTCTCGGACACCCCGACCTGCCCGGCCGCGAGCCAGGCCTGGCGCTGCCGCGCGAGCATGCTCCGGTGCACCAACAGACCGACGGCCAGGGTCAGGCCCATGCCGAGCAGCGCCGCGAGAACGCCGCTGACGATGGCGTTGCGTGAGGCCGTCTCCATTTCGGCCAGCCGCGCCTGGCGAAGCCGCGCCTCCTCCTGGCCCATCGCCGCGAGCTGGGTACGGATCGCGTCCATTTCCAGCTTGCCGCGATCGGTGGTGACCACCGCCAGAGCCGCGCTGGCGCCACCGGCGCGCCGAAGATCGATCGTCTGCTTCAGTTCGGCGAGCTTGGCTTCGACATGCGGCTTCAGGCGCCCGATATTGTCCTGCTGGGCGCGGTTGTCCGCGGTCAGCCTCGTCACCGCCCGCAGTTCGGAGGCGATCTTCGACAGGGCCAGCTGATAGGGTTCGAGATATTTCTCGCCACCGGTCAGCAGGTAACCGCGCTGGCCGGTCTCGGCATCCTGCACATCCGACAACAGCGCGTCGAGCGAGGTGATGACCTCGTGCGAATGGACGATCTTCGCATTGTCGGCGGCGAGCGTCTGGATGTTCGAATAGGACATCGCGCCGCTGATCGCGAAAAACAGCAGGGCCGCAGCCACGGCGAACGGCGTGCGCCCCCGCGTGCCGGCGGCGACGCCCGACGCGCTCTCGATGATCGTCTTCGGCATCGGAGTTCAGCCCGCGACGCTGAACGAATTCACGGCCCCGATCGGGGCCCGCCCGACATCATGCTCCGTTGCGATATTCCAGTCCGCCCCCAATTCGATCAATGCCCGATCCCTTTCGACTGCCTTCGGTCCGCCACGCACATCCGGTGACGTCGAAAACGCAACAGGCGGACCCGTGCGGCGCGATAATCACCCCGAAATCAGCCGATGAAGGGCTGAATCCCGCGTCGCAACGAAATCGACTCGAAAAGGTTCCGGCGATTGTCGAATATCGGCATCCGCGGCGTGAAGCCCTCCCGCGCGAGGCCGTTCCCGTCGCACAGGCCGTAAATCCGAGAGTCGGGACCTCGTCATTCCCGTCGTTCGCTTCTGCGCTTTAAGAACAAACAGAGAACGCCTATGCTGCATGACGCACACGAGTCGAGGACCCGATATGGCTACGCGGACGAACATGGCGGTTATGGCGACAGCCCAGCTCACATTGCCGGTGAGCGAGATCGAGGGCGGCGACCGCACGCCGCATCCGGCGACGCGAAAGCCCCGGCGCCGCCGAACCGTGGCGCGGTCTCCCGCCGTGACACCCGCCGCGCTGGCGGAAGCGGTTCAGCCCGACCTCGTCGCCATCCGCGAGGAGCCCGTTGCCGCCGCTCCGCCGGCCGCCACGGCGACGCCGTCGATGCCGGTCGTCGAGGAACCGCCCCGCAGCGCGTTCGGACAATGGCTGCTGCGCCAGGTCGGACATAAACAGGACTGGATCGCCAATCTCGCCAAGGCGGCCAAGGCCGACCCACGCTTCCCGAAAACGGGATCGGTCGACGATGTCCGCAAGCATCTCTCGGGTCTCGGCGCCGAAGGCGACATGTTCGAGGCGCTCGAGGACGCCGAGAATGCGTGGATCCGTGGCTGACGGTGGTCCGCGGCGCCTTGCGTCCGCGCACCCCCGCCATCCCGCGATCGGCCGAGGAGAATGACCACGGACATGCATCTGATCGCGCGGGCCACCTCGCGCGACCAATGGCTCGAGCGGCTGACCGCGATCGCCGCCGAGATGGCCGGCTATGATATCGACCGGCTGGCGACCCCCTGGAATGGCGGCGCCAAAGACCAGGGCGAACTGTGGCTGGGCTTCGCGACCCGCGCGCGGATCGCGCTCGAGGCGCTGGCGCCATGCGGCCTCGATGCCGAGGAGAGCAAGACGACGATCCCCGAGGCGCTCCACGACCAGGCGACCGAGGCACATCATTTCGTGCGCACCGTCCGCGAGTGGCGCGGCATGCCACTCGCCGCGCTGGCGCGGCTGTCGGGCCTGTCGGCGGAGTTGATCGAGGCGATCGAGACACGCAGGATCGTGCCCTCGCTCTATCAGGAGCGCGCACTCGCCAAGGCGCTCGATGTCGCCCCCGAATGCGTGACCGACTGGCCGCAGGTGATGGCCGACGCGGCCGCGCTCCGTGACGATGGCGAGCTTTGCTGAGCGCATCATCGGCCGCGGGAGGTGCCGCGACGTCCTAGGCCTACGCCGCGCCAGCCATGCCGCCGGATCGCCGAGCGATCCCCCGACAGGCAGCGAATCAGATTGTCGAATGCCGCCGCGTCATACGGCACCCGCCGGCGCGGAGAAGTTTCGGCGAGCGCGGCGGCCTCCCCCATCTCTGCGGACGATCGCGCGGCAGGCGGACTGTGCAGCCGGGCGGGTTTGCCCGAGTGCGCAAGTGAATCAAGCGGTTAGATGATAAGTATTGATTTGGGACGGATCGACAAAACAGCCCATCGAACCCAGGATATAGTTCACCTCATCGCGTGACACTGAAGCAGACCAAGATGTTATTGGTCATGATGTCAGGCGAAGGGATAGATATGGACCACCCCAGCAGAGACGACGCGCTGCAGGAAGCGCGCGCTATTGCCGATGCTGCCCGGCATCTCAAGGAGCGCAACCGGCTTTTGCGCGAGCGTCTGGAGGCGATGCACCGGCGGGGCGCTGGCCCGCCCGATGAGACGACCGCCCGATTTGACTGAAGCCTGTCGCTTGCGGCACCGATGGCCAGCGACCGGCTTAGGGCTCGTCCAGCGAGCGGGCGGCGGCGAGTTGCTCGCTCGCCTCGATCAGATATTCCTGGGCGCCGGGCGCAGCGCCCTTTGCCCCTGAGTAAGCCGGTACCGTTGTCATTGCGGGAAGCCTATCATGCTTTCCCGAACCACCCCCATATTATCGTCGCGACGCGCAAACGGGCCCGGCTTTGTTCACTTTCACACATTTCCACGCCGCGCCGGGCCGACCGGCCGCGACAGCCGATCCGACGCGGAGCCACGTGGCCGCCAGCCACGCACAACAGCCTGGCGCGACCTTGGCGGGCGGCGGCGGAACGCCCGCTCATCGCTGCCGTTGAGCGCAAAGCAAGGAGACACCGCCATCGCTCGCACGATCCTGATCACCGGCGCCAGCATCGCCGGCAACGCCGCCGCTTACTGGCTCGGCCGCCAAGGCCATGACGTCACCGTCGTCGAGCGCGCGCCGGCCTTTCGCGACGGCGGCCAGAATATCGATGTCCGCGGCGTCGGCCGCGCGGTCATCCGCCGAATGGGCCTCGAGGCCGACGCGCTGGCGCAGGGCACGGGCGAGGAGGGCACCGTCTGGATCCGGGCCGACGGCACGCCCGCGGCCAGCTTCGTCGCCGCCGACATGGCGGGGGACGGGCCGACCGCCGAAATGGAGATATTGCGCGGCGATCTCGCCCGCCTGATATTCGAGCCGGCACAGGCGGGTGCCCGCTTCCGCTATGGCGACCATGTCCGCGCGATCGACCAGGCCGACGATGGCGTCGGCGTCCGCTTCGCGAGCGGACAGAGCGAACGCTACGACCTCGTGATCGTGGCCGAAGGCGTGGGTGCGGCAACGCGCGAACTGGCCTTTCCCGGCGAGAATGATCCGCGCTGGATGGATCTGACCATGGCCTATTTCACGATTCCGCGTAGCCCGGACGACGACCGGATGTGGCGCTGGTTCCATGCCAGCGGCGGGCGCAGCATCTCGCTGCGTCCCGACCGCCACGGCACCACCCGCGCCATGCTGTCGATCCAGAAGGTCGCCGAAGGCGAGGAAAACTGGGCCACCGAACGACAGAAAGCCTGGCTGCGGCATCGCTTCGCCGACGCCGGGTGGCAGGCGCCGCGCGTCCTTGCAGCGATGGACGAAAGCCAGGACTTCTACTTCGACGCGCTTCGCCAGGTCCGCATGCCGCGCTGGGCCAAGGGCCGCGTGGTCCTGACCGGCGACGCCGCCTGGGCGGTCACGCCGCTCGGTGGGATCGGCGCGACCCTGGCGCTGACCGGATCCTATATCCTCGCCGGCGAGCTCGCGCTCCATGACGATATTCGCGCCGCGCTGGCCGCCTATGAAAAGGCGATGCGGCCGATGGTCGAGCAGGCGCAGGCCATTCCCAAAATCGTCCCCCGCCTGGCGAACCCGCACAGCCGGCTCGGCATCCATCTGCTTCACGCCGCGCTCAAGCTGGCGAGCCAGCCGGCGCTGCGAACCGCAGCCGGCCGGCTGTTCGCGCGGCCGCCCAATGAACCCGACCTGTCGCGCTACGACCGCGCGCCCGCCTGACCGGGCACAGCGGCGAACGCCGGCCGCCTCGAGGCCCCCGTCGATGCGGGCCGCCTGGCATATCTCCGGGTCACCATGCGGGATCGTGCGCCGGCCCGGACCGGCGCCTGACGCAGGCCCGATCAACAAGCGGTCTCACGCCCCGTTCGAGCGCTCAACCGGCGCGGATATCCCCGGCGGCCGGCCGATAAGGCGGTGCCTCGGGCGGCGCCAAAGCCGCCGAGTACAGCTCGGCGAGCCGACGATGGGCCGCCCTCGCCTCCACGGTCCTGGCGGCCCGCATCAGCATGGTCTCCTCGGCAAGCCGCGCCCGATAATAATCGCGATCCTTATCCTGCATGATCTCCTCACCGCCTCGTTGTGGCAGGCCGCTACGTCCCGCCCGAACAGACCCGGGCGCCTGGCATGCACGGCCGATATGACCGCCGCCCGTGCCCAGATAGGTGGCCATCAACGCGCTTCAAGATACTGGAAATGCGCCATTAAACGAAGACGCGCGCTGGAAAAGCATGTTCGTCGTTGTCATATTCGGGTGATGATGCCCCTGATCCTCGCCTTCGGCGACAGCCTCACCGAAGGCTACGGCCTGTCTCCATCGCAAAGCTTCGCCGGCCGGCTGCAGACCCTGCTCCGGGCGCGCCGGCCCGACGCGCATGTCGTCAACGGCGGCCTGTCCGGTGACACGACCGCGAGCGCGCGGGCGCGGTTGCCCAGGCTGCTCAGCCGGCTGCAGGCGGCGCCCGATCTCGTCATCGTCGAACTCGGCGCCAACGATCTGCTGCGCGGCATGCCGCTGGCTGAGACGCGCGCCCATCTCGATGCGATCCTCACCGAACTCGGTCGGTGCCGGCTGCGGGTGTTGCTGGCGCAGATCGACGCGCCGGCAATCCTCGGCGATTTCGGTCGGCGCTGTTCGGCGATCTATCCCGAACTCGCCGCCCGGCACGGCATCGCTCTCGCCCCGTTTCTGCCCGCCGGCCTGCTCGGCAATCCCGCGCTCACCCTGCGGGATCGGGTCCATCCCAATGCCGCCGGGACCGACCTGATCGCCCGCGCCTTTCTTCCGGCGGTGGAAGCGGCGCTGGCGGAACCCGCCGAACGCGCCGCGTGAACCAGCGGCGCCGTGCCGAACACCATCTGCTTACCGGCGATCGAACGGACCTGCCATTTGAAGCCGGCGGACGGCCGCTCTCGCGACGCCGGCTAGGGTTTGCGAAACCGTGAGCCGTTAGGGTCAGGCGAAACAGCCGCCACCTCGCCCGACGCCAGATAGGACTCGGGCAGCAGCCAGCGCGAGCTCATGCGATGGTCCCGCGCGCTCAAGCTCTGCGCCGCCGCCGCACGGAAGGCCGCCACCGCGCCCTCGCCACCCATTGCGAACAGACGCAGCGCATATCTGATCTGAGCCGCCGACAGACCATCCCGACGCATCGCCATTCCCAGTCGCCAACGTCTCAGCATCGCGAATCCTCCTGGTCGGATGATGAAGATCGATCTCGCCTGGTCAATAACCTGGGTCAACGTGGCGCGACGCCGGGCGAGCGCAGCATCCGAGGTCGGAGCAACCGGCTGCCGAGTCGAGATCCCGTACGCGCCTCCAGGCCGGTACCCGGCGACAACACCGCACTTTATCTTTGCTCCTGCTAGGCAGTCGCAGACAGGCTCGGATGACGGACGTAGGTTCGCACCGCCCCGCGCCGCATGGCGCGCCAGGCAGACAGGATCTTGCCCATGCCGACCCGCAAATTGACCCGATTGGCCCGGCTCAGGCTGAAGCACGCCGCGGGCGAGGCACCCAAATCGGCCTTGGCGTCGGAGGCGTCGGGCACGACAGCGCTCAGCTCTGCGGGCCGGCGGACAATGTCGGCCAATGCGAGCGCGAAGCTCCGCAAGCTGCGATCGATCGCCGCCCAGGATCTGCACGACGAGCGCCGGTAGCCGCGCGGGCCGCCTGCGACCCCCGATGATGGTCGGGTCGCGATGCCAGCCGGTGGCGGACGATGAGCCGGCTGCGCGCTATTGCTCGACCGCGGCGACCTTTCCGCCCGCGAGGACGATCATGCGATACTCGGTCGGCCGGCCATCGCACTGCCAGGCACTGTTGACATGCTCCTCATCCCAGCCGTCGAGGCCAGCCAGCGCGCAGCCGGCCGCCATCTGATCAAGCACGCTCAGGGGGCCGATGGCGCGCTGGGTAAAACGTGCGGGCGCGAACCCCGCAGCACCGTTGGCCTCGGCGGCGCGGATCGTCTTCAGGACGATCGCCGTGCTGCGCGCATGGCCGATCATCGGGATTTCCGCGCCGGCCGGGGCGGTGATGCCGAACCCGACCGCGATGACGCCCCAGAATATTGTCCCGCGCATAGCGACTGCTCCCGATTTCCGCTCGGCCATTCGACCTGACCGCATCAAACCTTCCGTGACCGATGTCGGGTCCGACAACGCTGCGATGCGTCCAGGCCGAAAGGACGATCTATGGCGACTGCTCCACGATCGCGCTGGATGCGTCACCGTGCGAGGCCGCGGCGATCGAGCTCGGCACACAACGCGCTCGCCCAAGCACATTCCTCATCGATGAGATGGAAAGCTTCGATAAGCTCGGCATCGCTGAGCAGCGTGAAGTCGGTGTCGCGGGTGAACATGATGATGCCTCCGTGGCAAACGATGGATGGTCACTCCGGCGGCGGGATCACCGGCTCGACCCGCGGGGCGGAACCAGGTCCGTCGGGTTCGCGACGCGGGTCGTCCATCGGGGCTTCGATCGGTTCCTCCTCGGGCGGTGGCCGGGGCGCCATGACGGTCTCCTTTCGCGTTGAACGCGCAGGACGGAGCCCGGGTACCATCGTCCGGGGCGGAATAATCGCATCCTGCCGCCAGCGGGAAGGCGCGCGGACGCGATGGCATCGCTCGGCAACGCCGCGTCCGATTGCCGCGCCTGCCATCACGGTTCGCAGCGGCGCAGCGATGCGATGCCGCGCATTGCGCGTCGTTTCACCTCCGCCTGGTGACCGCCGGCTGCTAAAATGACGGACGTGCCAGGTTGATGGCACATCGGCCTGGATGTGTCTGTGCGCCATAGCCAGGCGGCCCCTCATGCTCCGGGGACGAACCCGTCGTCACGGTCGGCAGGCGCCGGCGCGTCGATCGCCGCGCAGATCATACGCAGCGCCGGCTTCAGCCCTTCCTCGTACGTCGGGTGATAGATCGGGAGTTCGAGCAATTCGGTCGCGGTCTGCCGCTTCTCGATCGCCCAGGCCAACAGATGCACCATGTGCTCGGCACCGGGGCACGCCAGCGCCGCCCCCACGATGCGGCCATCCCCGGCATCGGCGTAGATATGGGCGAGACCCGCATTGCATCGCATGATCTTGGCGCGCCCCTGGTCCTCATAGCTTGCGCGACCCAGAATCACCGGCAGGTCGGCGCGACTGCCGACCTGCCCGACGACGGCAAGCGGCGGATCTGTGAACATGATCGAAAAGGCGATCGTCCGGCGACTCGGGTCGACACCCGGAAAGGCCGCGGCGTTACGACCGGCGATGCCGCCCTCGGCCATCGCGTCATGGAGGACCGCGCGCTCATGATCGGCGTCACCGGCGATGAAGACGGGACTCGAGCCACATTGCATCGTCGCCGGATCGAACAGGGGTGTCCCATGCTCGTCGAGCGACAGTCCGGCCCGGTCCAGGTCGAGCTCATCTAACCGTGGCGCACGCCCCGTCGCCACCAGCAGCTTCTCGAACCGCCGCTCCCCGGCGGTGTTCCCGCTCCAGCGCAGCCGCGCGCCGCCAGCCGCGTCCGACGCCTCAACCTTCACCGCCAGATGGATCGGAAATTCCTGCTCCAACCGCGCGCGGAGAGTTCGGGCCACGGCGTCCTCCTCGAGGCCAGCAATACCTTGCCCCTCGTCGAACACCATGACCTCGACGTCGAGCCTGGCGAGCGCCTGCGCGAGTTCGAGACCAAGCGGCCCGGCGCCAATCACGCCGACCGAAGCGGGAAGTCCGGCCAGCTCGAAGATCGTCTCGTTGGTCAGGACATGATCGGCGACGGCCTCGAACGCATCCGGGATCACCGGCTTTGCACCGACCGCGATCACCACGGCCTTGGCCTCGATCTCGCGGCCGTCGCCCAAAGTCAGCAGTGTCGCTCCGCTGAATCTGGCGTTGGCGTCGATGCAGATGCCTTCGGGCAAGTCCGCATATTGCGCCTTTACACCGTCGACGAAGGCGTCGCGCGCATGCCGAACGCGATTCATCACCGCGACACCATCGATGGCGTTGAGCGTTGCGTCGAGGCCGAAGCCGCCAGCCTGCCGTACCGCATGTGCGGCGGCGCCCGCAGCGATCAGCAATTTGGACGGCATGCAGCCGACCCGCGCGCAGGTCGTGCCGCTGAACCCGTCGTCGATGAGCAGGGTGGATGCCCCCGCGCGACGGGCGGTACGCTCCGCGGCGAGGCCGGCCGTGCCGGCGCCGACCACGGCAACATCACACTTCAATCTGGTCATGGACGCGCCCCTGCCGAATGCCGGACGATCCGACGGAAATCGTCCAACGCCATATGCTGGCACGCGTTCCTCGATGGACCGCGGGCGCTGGCCTCGTGGCAACCGCCGACGGCCGGGCGGGCTTGGCAGGTCGAAGTCGTCTTCCGAAGACATCATGGCGGCTCACGGAAGTTGGAACGCGAAGATGCTTCCCCCGCCAGGGGCGTCGCGCGCGTCGATTCGGCCGTGATGGCCGACGATGATCGCGCGCGTGATCGTCAAGCCCAGCCCCGTTCCCGGCGTCGCCGACCCGCGTTGGCGCTCGCCTTGGGCAAAGCGAGTGAACAGGCGCTCGCGCAGTTCCGCATCGATCCCCGGGCCGTTGTCGCGCACCGAGAATTCGACAGCATCCGGCAGCCTTCGGACATGGACCGCCACCTGCTCCCCCGGCGGGGAGAAGCGGATCGCATTCGACAGGAGATTCATCATGGCCTGAAGGATGCGGCCGCTATCGGCCTGGACGGTGAGAGGCTCGGCGGGGCGCTCCAACGACAGGATTATGTCGTGCATGTCGGCGAGGCCGATCATGTCGTCCACCGCGCGTGCGGCGAGCTCGCCAATGTCGACAGTCTCCATGACGAACGTCATCTCACCGGCCTCCATCTTGTCGACATCAAGCAGGTCGGTGACAATCCGGATCAGACGGTTCGCGCTGCGTTCGGCTATCTCGACAAGATTGAGGGTGGCGGCATCGAACCGCGCCGCGCCCCCGGCACGCAGCAGACCGAGCGCGCCGACGATCGACGTGAGCGGCGTCCGCAGCTCATGGCTCACGTTCGAGACGAGTTGATCCTTGAGACGCTCGATCCGCGAGCGCTCGGATATGTCCTGGAACGCGGCAACGACATGAACGCCGCCGGTCAGCGGCATCCGCCCGAGCGACACTTCCGCGAGAAACATGGTGCCGTCGCGGCGGGTCGCATCCACCCGGCCGCGTTCGGCCGGCATTGATTCGGCGGGAAGCTTCACGCGATCGAGAAACGCGCCCTCCCCGGGTGCGATCGGCGCGAGGTACGAGATGTCCTTGCCGACGATATCCGCCGCGTCATAACCGAACAGGCGTTGCGCCGACATGTTGATCGCCTCGATCACACCGGCGGGGTCGATGGCGATCACCGCATTCGCGGTATGATCGAACAATGCCGATTGCCGCGCGAGCGCATCGCGTGCGGACGACAGCGCAGCATAGCGTGTCCGTCGGGTGCTCCATGTCAGATAGGCGACGCCGAAGGCCAACGCGGAAATGAAGAAGACGAGCGCCCAATAGATTCGCGACGCGAGCGCGGTGCGCGCCGTGGCTTCGGCCTCGCGTTGCTCGACCAGTTGTTCCTGCCTCGAAATCTGCCGGTTTACCAACGAATCGATCGTCTCGATCAGGGCCACATGGTTCGCTGCCACCACCAGCTTCGCGGCGGCGGCGACGCCATGCCGGTCGCGCGCGTCGATCACGACGCGCATCTCGGCCATCTTGAGGCCGATCGACCGGCGCAGCCGTTCGATCGCGGCGCGTCCGTCGGCGGAACGGTTGTCGGGAAGCGCCGCAAAACCGTCAACTTGCACCCCTATGTGACGGCGCGCGGCGAGATAGGGCCCGAGCAGCGACGGATCCCCCGTCAGTGCATAGCCGCGCTGGCTTCGTCCGGCATCTTTCACGGCCGTGAGAATCGCGGTGGCGGCGAGCACATAATGGAGTGACGCCTTCGCACTGCCGTGGCTTCGTGCCGCGCGCATATACTCGAATTGCAGCGACAGGCCGGCGACGGTCAGCGCGAGTGGCACCAAGGTAACCGCCAGAAGAAATCGCCAAAGAGCAGGCGGTCCGCCAAGGTCGAGGCTGGAGGCTGGCGGCCTGTCAGCCGTCATCGCTCGCGCCACGGTATCTGTGCCAGCTCGCCAGAGGTCTTCTCCCGGTGACGCACCACCGATCATCAACGATCGGCAGCCCTGCCAACATCTACCACTTGCCGATTAAGACGGCGAGCAGCATGACTTGACGAATTTCGCCGTTCCGATGTCACTTGCTCATTATGGGACATCGCGTGAACTTGGCTTGATCCACACCGATCAGGACATGGCGCGAATGACAGGCGTGGAATATTGATCAAAGGCCCGCTGGATATTTTTCGGTGATTTCCGTCTGCACCGCCAGCCTTTCTTTTCCCAAGTTCGGGAAACAGACATCGCATCGCGAGCAAGCGACGGGGTCGGACGAGGAATATGCCATCCCCGCTCGGCGTTACCGGTCCGTTGCGATCCGAAAGCACCTAAGCGCGGCGACCTGCTCGATATCCTGGCCATATAGCCCGGCTTTTCCGAGAGTAGGCAAAAGCGCCGTCATCATGGGCGACGAGCGCGGATGGCAGAGGCGCCGCCGGTCGTCGGGCGGCGCGTGGGGCTCAGGATCAGCTGAAGGCCGGGGAGCCGGCCGACTCTGGTGAACCGGCGTCCTGACGGGCGATGAACTGCAGCGCGGCTTCGGCAACCTCCTGCCAGCCGGCCTCGTTGCAGATATAATGGCTGCGACCGGCAAAGGGCAGGAATTCGGTCACGCTGCCGGCATCGGTGTACCCGTTGAAGTTCTTCTCGGTGAGGTGCGCGGGGATGATCTGATCATTTTCACCGCCGATCAGCAGCAGTGGCGCGTGCGGCGCATCAAGGTCGATCCGACCATCTACACCCATGCAGTCGCGCAGCACGTTGCGGCTGTCATGGGTGGCGGTCGCTTCATATTCGCGCGCGGCCTCTTCCTCGCTGAGCGTGTTGGCGAACGCGCCGTGGAAGGTCTTCGCATCCATCAGCACCGGATCATTGCCTTTCAGCGGATTGGCGATGATCGCGCTGTTTTTGATGAAGCCCCAGTCGAGATCGATCATCGCGTTGGGGGCGACCGAGTTGATCGCGACGCCGGCGGACAACAGGCCCTTGGCCAGCATGAGCTGGGTGATCAGCCCTCCGACCGAATGACCGACCATCACCGGCCGGTCGAGCCGGCGGACCTCCGCCTCGATCGAGGCGATCACCTGCTCGAGGCGCAGATCGCCTAGGCCCGGGGGCGGGTTGTCGCGCAGGGCGCGCGGATCGCCTTCATGCAACGGCCAGGCGGGGGTGACGCAATGATAGCCCCGCTCCGTGAAGAGAGCCGTCCATTTCTGCCAGCTTTTCGGATTCTGGAACATGCCGTGGACGAAAATGACGCTCTTCATACTGACCTCCTGCACAATTTTTCGGCCAACAAATCAGCATGGTACCTGTTCCCGCCGGGTGCGCCGGACCGTGGCCGAAAATGGGACGGATCAGCCTGGCGGGCACATGCGAACAGGCATCGCGCCGCCTTGCCGACCGAGCACGCCAGTCCACGCCATCACCGCTTCGGCCGCGAGGCCGATCAACGCGCCGACGGCGACGTCACGCGCAAAATGGGCGCCCCGCGGCATCTGGACCCTTCCCGCCAGAACGGCGCATCCATAGGCGATCGGCGCGCCGCCCAGATATTCGCGCGCGATCGCCCGCGCGACGGCGACCGCACCGGCGGCGTGTCCCGACGGGAACCTGTTTTCGCGCCAGGCGTGGCTGCCGCCCGCCCGCGATCGTGCCCGCCGTCGAGGATCACCGTGGGCCGGGTGCGATCGATACGGTGCTTGACGAACGATTTGGCTTTCATCGCCAGCCAAGGGCTGGCCGGCATCCGGACGCCGGTTCGCACAAGCCGCTACCGGCCGGCGAGCCGGCCGACGACGATCGTCCCGGCCGACAGCGCGATCAGCGGCGGCTGGTCGCCGAGTTCGCTCGCCTGACCGATCGCCGGGACCAGCGGGATCTCATGTCCGCGCCCGGCTGTCGGACGACGGTCCGATCGAGACGTTCGCCCTTCGCCCTGCCCTTGCCGGCCATATGCCTCGCGTCGCCCATGTCGGTCGCCCTGTCGGCGTCCAGACGCATGGGCGGGCCGATCATTCTCGGCGTCACCTTGCCGTCGCCGCCCCGGGTCCGCAGCGCCGGATCGTGGCCAGGCGCGCCGACGGGGCTCAGATCTTCCCGGCATGTTCGCTGTCGCCAGGCATCCCGACGCTGGCGGCGGCCGCGTCGCCGGCCCCCGCTAAGGCGGCCCGCCCCGCGTGCAGATAGGCGGGGTCGAAATCCGCCACGGCGCACATCCTCTTCCACTCGATGACCTCCACGACCCGCCGGCAGCGGACGATGATGCCGTCGTCGTCGAGCGCGCGCAGGCACCGATTCACATGCACCGCGGTCAGGCCGGTGGCGTCGGCCAGCTGGGTCTGCGACAGGGCCATGTCGAACCGCACCATGTCCGGGCCCACCGCGTCGCGCCGAACCGCGATTTCGCACAGGAGATGGGCAACCCGGGCCTTTGCCTCGCGTCGCCCGACGTTGAGCATCCATTCGCGCAGGATCGATCCGTCGACCATGCTCTCGTGCCAGAAGGCGGCGGCGATCCGTAAATGCGACGCGAGCAGTCGGTGGACATTTCCGGCGTCGAGCTGGGCAACGCGCAGCGGACTGATGGCGAGCACATCATGGTCGAACCGAGCGAGGACCAGCTGCTGCAGACCGATGATGTCACCGGGCAGATGCAGCGACACGATCTGCCGCGCGCCGCCGCGGGCAAGCCGGTAGCCGCACGCATGACCTTCGACCAGGACCGCGACGGCCGTGGTGCGGTCGGTCCTGCGGAAAAGATGCTCGCCGACCCGGAGCGCCCTCTCCTGCGGCACCAGCGTCAGGAACGCCGCGCGATCACCATCATCGAGCGCGCTTGCCCGACCAAGACGGCACAGCACACGGCCAAGGGACCCGTCCTCATCGACAAGCATGCAAGCTCGCGCCTCCAGATTTTCGGGCGCTCAATGCGCGAACCGCCGCCTGGTTCATCGGCGGGATCGACGCCGGATCGGGTGCGGCGACCCGGCGTCGACAGGCCCGCCATGGCTCGGCCACGACGATCGCCGCCGTCTCCCGCCGCACCGGAACCGTAACCGACTGTAATGGTTGTCACACCAGCGAAACATTCGAGAGGAGAGGATGATGGGCAAGGGCCTTATATTGTGGCTTTTGGGCGTACCGGGCATCATCGTCATCGCCCTGTTCCTATTCCATATCATCTAGCGCGCCGATGGCCGACCCGGCTGCTTCGGCGGGTAAGCCATACCCCGGTGCCGAGACGCAGGACGGGTTGGCCGACAGCATCGAGGCGCTGGTCCGCCGCCACGAGGACGACGCGCAAGCCAGCGCCCCCCTGCAGGCGATCATCGACAGAGTGAGCGACCTGGCGGGGCGGCCGATGTTCGTCCTGCTGCTGATCGCCGCGATCGCCGGCTGGCTGATCTATAATATCCTCACTGGGGCCGCGGGCGGCGCGGCGCCGATCGATGCGCCCCCGTTTGCATGGCTCGAACTCGCGCTCACCCTGGTGGCGCTGCTGCTCGCCGCCGTCATCGTCGCGACCCAGCGCCGCGAGGATCGTCTCGCCGAACGACGCGCGCAACTCACGCTCCAGCTCGCCCTGCTCGGCGAGCGCAAGAATGCCAAGATCATCGCGCTGCTCGAGGAGATCCGCCGCGACAGCCCGGGGCTCGCCGATCGGCCGGATCCCGAGTCCGAGGCGATGGCGGCTCCGGTCGATCCCGGCTCCATCCTCGACCGGATCGATCGCGACGCAACCGATAACTGACCCAGGAAGCCGGCAGCATGGACCATCTTTTCGCCAAGTTCGCCAACGCCACCGCGCGCGCCACCGGCAGCCCGATCGCCTTCCTGCTATGCGTGCTGATGGTCGTGCTGTGGGCGGCATCGGGACCGATCTTCCATTATTCGGAGACCTGGCAGCTGGTGATCAACACCAGCACCACGATCATCACCTTCCTGATGGTTTTTCTGATCCAGAACACCCAGAACCGCGACGGCTCCGCGGTGCAGACCAAGCTCGACGAACTCATCCGCTCGTCGGATGCGATGGACGACTATATGGGCATCGAGAAGCTCACCGACAAAGAGCTCGAGGAGTTGCACACACGCTGCGAGGCGGCGGCCAAACGCACCCAGGAGATTTTGGCCAAGGCCAAGCGTGAGCGCGAAAGCCGGGGGAGGAAGTGAAGGTGGCACGACCGCAGCCGGCCCTCCCGCGCAGCCGGGCGGACGCGACCGCAGGATCGGCCAGGATTCTCCCGAGGGCGGCGCTCCTGTCGGACCGCTGCCATGGATCTTGACTGTCTGGTGATCGGCGGCGGGCCGGCCGGCCTCACCGCGGCGATCTATCTGGCGCGCTACCACCTGCAAGCCAGGCTGATCGACGCCGGGCAGAGCCGTGCGAGCTGGATTCCGCGCACCCATAACCATGCCGGATTCCCCGGCGGGATCTCGGGCATCGATCTGCTCGAACGGATGCGCGAGCAGGCGCGGCTCTACGGGGCGACGATCGAAACCGGGCGGGTCTCCCGGCTCGACCCAACCGATGGCGGCTTCGCCGCCGAGGCGGGCGCCGGCCGGGTCACCGCGCGCACCGTGCTGATCGCGACCGGCATCACCAACCGGCGCCCGCAGATCGACGAGGCGCTTCACGCCAGCGCGCTCGCCGCCGGACGGATCCGCTATTGCCCGGTCTGCGACGGATTCGAGGTCACCGACAAGGATGTCGGCGTGATCGGCACCGGCGGACGCGGCACGGCGGAGGCGATCTTCCTGCGCGGCTTCACCGAGGCGGTCACCCTGATCGCGCCCGACGGCGCTCATTGCCTCGCCGCGGATGAGCGAACCCGCCTCGCCGACCTCGGCATCGCGCTCGTCGAGGGCCCGGCACGGGTGACGGGAATGGCCCAGGACCGTCTGATGGTGGCGACCGGCGAGGGCCCGCGCGACTATGACAGCGTCTACCCGGCGCTCGGGTCGGATATCCACGCCGAACTGGCCCGCCAGATCGGCGCCGATCTCGCCGAGGATGGGGCGATCCGTGTCGACAGCCATCAGCGCACCACCATTCGCGGCCTTTATGCAGCGGGCGACGTCGTGATCGGTCTCGACCAGATCAGCCATGCCATGGGCGAAGGCGGGGTCGCCGCGACGACGATGCGCAACGACCTTGCCCGCGAACACCCGATCCTGCGACACCGCCACGGGCGGGATGCTGGGTGACGGCACCGTGCCGGCGATCGCCTGTCGGGGTTCGGACCGGAGCCGGACGGCGCGAACCGGCGCCCCGCCGGGCGGGCGTGCCGCGCACGCCTGCTAGCTGGCGATCCGATCGAGCCTAAAGGTCAGGCGGACGCCAAGGCCCTCGGGTCGCCAATCGAGCGCCATGGTGCCGCCGAACTGGCCGGTGACGGTGCGCTCGACGAGGGTCGTCCCGAAACCCTTGCCCGCCGGTGCCCCCGGCACCGACGGTCCGCCGGTTTCGATCCACCACATGTCCAGCGCGGCGCCGTCGATTGCCCAGCCGATCGTCACGCGCCCCGCCGGCACCGACAGCGCACCATATTTGGCGGCATTGGTCGCCAGCTCATGGACGATCAGGGCGAGGCCATTGGTGGCGTGGTCGCCGCAGCCGATCGCCGGGCCCGTGACGGAAAAGGGCGACGACGATCCATCGGCGGGCTCGTGCGCCTTGACGATCGCGCCGATCAGATCGCCCAGATCGGTGGCGGGTGCCGTCCCATCGAGGTCGCTGACCTTGCGCCGCACGATCGCATGGGCGTCGGCGAGCGCGTGCATCCGGCCCGACAGCGCCTTCGCCATCGCGGCGGGCGTCTCGGCCGAGCGCGCGCTGACCCGGATCATACCGTCAGCCATCGCGAAGATGTTCTTGAGCCTGTGGCTCATTTCCTTGGCGACGGTCTCCTGTTCGTCGAGCGCCTGGCGCAGCCGGGCTTCGTTGCGCGCCATGCGCAGCGCGATCCCGACGAAGCCCGCCAGTTCGGACATCGTCGCGGCATCGCCGCCATCGAAATGCCCGTCCTCGTCGGACACCACCCACAAGGTGCCGAGCGGCGCCCCACCGATATGGAGCGGCACCAGCAGCACCTCGGGAACGACGATACCCGCATCGGCGATCCAGCCATAGACGCGCTCGGGATAGGCGGCGAGCGTCGGGACATTGCAGTCGAGGGTGACCCCGCACGGGCTGTGATCCCGCGGCGTGGTCGCCGCCTCGAAGCGCGCCAGCGTCCCGCGCAGATGCCGCCATTCGAAAATGTCGGGGGCACTGTCCTCGTCGTACAGGCTGATCCCCGCCGACACCGAGCCGGTGAGCTGCATCGCGAGGTCGACGAAATGCGGCAGCACATCCGCGGGATCGTCGACCATCCGTGCGGCGAGCGCCTGCAAGGCATCCTTCGCCCGGCCGGCATCGACGCGCTGCGGCGGACGCCGGTGGAGCGCGTCGGTGATGAACACCTCGGCGGGCGCCGGACCTTCTTTGGAACCTGAGGTCAGCGGCTGGCTCATCGCGTGATGCTACACATGCTGCGCTGCCGAAGCGAGTCCGTTACGATTACGGCATATTTCGACGGCATATTTTCGGCGCACGGGTCCAACGCCGGCGTGACGCGTTCGGCATCGCACTGGAGAGCGCCATGTGTCATGTCCTGATCATCGAAGACGAACCGCTGGTCGCCCTGGATCTCCAGGACATTCTCGAATCCGCGGGTGCGACCTCGTTCGCGTTCGCCGCGACCGAAGCCGAGGCGGTCGATCAGGCCAGGCTGCGCACCCCCGACATGATCACGTCGGATGTCCGGCTGCTCGAGGGCACCGGGCCGGCCGCGGTCGAGACGATCCACCGCGAGCGTGGCGACGTGCCCGTCCTGTTCATCACCGGCACGCCCTCGGTCTGCCATCCCTGCAATCCGCCGGGACGTATCCTGACCAAGCCCGCCCCGCCGGCGGCGATCATCGCCGCATTCCACGAAGCCACCCGCCACTGAGATCGCAAAGGCCAAAGGCCAGCTGACTCCCGGGCCTGGCGGAGGTCAATCGGCCGCGCCGTCCTGCCGAGAGCAGATCAAAGTCGCAGGTGACCGTCGTCGACAGCTGCTTTCAAGCGGGCTTTGGCGGGCGCTCGAACCTATCGCGGATGGCGCGCCGTCGTCAGCCCTTCCCGGTCAACGCGAGCACCGCCTCCTTGATCTTGGCGATGCCGAAGCGCGCCGCTTGGCCGGGTTCGATGTGCGGCATGGCGGGTATCTCCGCAGGGTCGACGACGACGTGGAGGATCGCGGGACCATCGACGGCGAGCAACGCCGGAGCGGCCTGGGCGAGTTCAGCGGGTGTCGTCGCGGTGAAGCCTTGGGCGCCGCATGCGCGGGCATAAGCGGCGAAGTCGAGGTTGGGGAAGCGCGCGCCGCTTGCGGCGGGATTGCCCGCGCCTTCCATCTCAAGATGCACGAGGCCCCAACCGCTGTTGTCGTAAACGACTATCTTGACCGGCAGGTGATGCTCGACCGCGGTCATGAACTCGGCAAGCAGCATCGTGAAGCCGCCGTCGCCGGCATGGAGGATGACCTGGCGGGCGGTGTCCAGCGCCTGGACGCCGTTGGCTATGCCGAGGCCGGTGCCGACCGCGGCATTGTTGAACGATCCGGTGATCTGCTGGCGGCCCGACTGACGGAACCAATTGGCCGCCCACAGCGTCACCTCGCCGGTGTCGGTGACCCAGATCGCGTCCTCGGCGGCAATATCGCTAAGCGTGCGGGCGACCGCCTGCGGGTGAATCTTGTCGGCCGACCGCGCGGGATCGGCCTTTTCGTCGAGCATCGCGTCCCAGACGCGGCGATCGGCGGCGACCGCGTCGAAGAAGCTGGTGTCAGTCTTGGGGGCGAGCTGGTCGAGCAACATCGCGATCGCCGGGCGAACCGAGCCGACGATGCCGAGCGCGACCGAGGTGCGGCGGCCCAGCGCGAAGGGGCGCTCGTCGATCTGGATGACGTTGCCGGAGGTCGGCAGAAATTCGGAATAGGGATAGTCGGTACCGAGCAGCAGCACGAGATCGGCATGGCGCAGCGCGTCGACCCCGGGCCGCCCCCCGATCAGGCCGACCCCGCCCATCCAGTGGGAATCGCCGTAAGGGAGGATGTCCTTGCCGCGGAAACTGTGCATCAGTGGCGCCTTGAGCCGGTCGGACAGCGCGACCAGTTCGGCTGCCGCGCCGCGGCAACCGAATCCGGCGAAGACCGCGACACTGCCGGCCTCGCCGATCATCCGCGCCGCCTCGACAATGTCGGCATGAGCTGGCGCGACCTCTGGGCGCGGACGCAGTGTCGGGAGGCTCGGCACCGGGCCGCTCACCTTGGCCGCGAACACATCGGGCGGAATCGAGACATGGGCGACGCCCTTGGCCCCATAAGCCTCGGCAATCGCCTGGTGGATCACCGAGGCGGCCTGATCGGGCGACGCAATCAACTGGCTGTAGACCGCGACGTCGTTGAACAGCGCGACAGGATCATCCTCCTGGAGGTAATCGATTCCGCGCTTGGCGGACGGCACCCCGCCAGTGATCGCAAGGACAGGGGCATGATCCTTGCGCGCCTCGTAGAGGCCGGCGACGAGATGATTGCCGCCGGGTCCGGTGGTGCCGCAGCACACGCCGAGCCGGCCGGTGAGCTTGGCCTGGCCGGCGGCGGCAAGGGCCGCGCCTTCCTCGTGGCGGACGCCGAGCCAGGCGAGTTGGTCCTGCCGCCGGATCGCGTCGGTGAACGGGTTGAGCGCGTCACCGACGATCCCGAAGACCTGGCGCACGCCGATCGCCGACAGGGTTTCGACGAGCAGTTCGGCGACGGTCTGCGACATGGGGAAGCTCCTGATCCGGTCAGGCTGACGAGACACGTGGCGGCGCGACAAGTTCCGTTGCGGGACGGCAGGCGCGACGACCGCTGCATCGAGCGTGGCACGCCGTGCGGCGTCATGCGTTCGCAGGGTTCATGGCGACGGGACGAGCATAGCGGAGGCATGGATGGAGCAATCGACGATGCGGCGGTCGGCCGAATGCCGATGCGGCGCGGTGCGCGTCGACTGTTGCGGCGAACCGGTCAGGATATCGGTGTGCCACTGCCTGGCCTGCCAACGCCGTACCGGCAGTGCCTTCGCGGTGCAGGCGCGTTTTATGGCCGGCGATGTCATCATCCTTGGCGAGACCCGCGACTATATCCGAACCGCGGATAGTGGACGGCGCGCGCGTTACCGGTTCTGCCCATTGTGCGGGTCGACGATCGTCTATGAGAATGAGGGGATGCCGGGAGTGATAGCGGTGCCGGTCGGGGCCTTTGCCGACCCGGCCTTTCCGGCACCGGCCGTCTCAACCTACGAACGGCGCAAATATGGCTGGGTCGCCATCCTCGGCGACCAGGTCGACCATGAGATATGATCCGCGTCTGCAGCGGCCGGCGCCAGGGCAGCAACGATTGACCGGGCCGGGCCCGGCGCCAGCGGCCGCGTCGCGCCCTCGCCAGGATACGCGTTTCATCGCGGGCAGCTTTATATCTCTCGTCCCGCCCGTCCCTTTCGTCGCGTCGACTGGAAATCTGCGATAAGGTCGTGCCGAGGATCGCGGTGGCGGTCCGGCCGATCAGATACGGCAGCAAACCCAGGATCGCGCAACGCGTGAAGAGGGCGGACCGCGTCACCGGTCATATCGACGCGGTCGCCTTCGCCCGACCCGGGGCAACAGCGCGATGGGGCGCCATCCGCGCCCCGTTCAACCGTCGAGCGTGGCCCGCCAGCCATGGGCGAGGCGCTCGACCTCGAGCCATCGCCGCCGCTCCTCCTCGGCATCGGCCAGCGCGCGATGTGCGGGAGCGACGCCCGCCGGCCGCGGCTCGGCCTGCGCCAACACCGCCTCGACCGCCCCCGCCAGCCCGGCCGCATCGACCTTGCCGCGCAGGATCGCCAGCGCCGTCGCGCGATTCTCCTCGTCGCTATCGCGCAGCCTGAGCGCGCGCCGCGGCAACCCCGCACCGCGCAGCAACACGCTCAGCCATTTGCCGTCCCACGAGGGCGCGCTCGCTAGCAGATCATGCCCGGCGAGCGCTTCAACCATGCGCCGTGCCACGACGTCGTGCGGCGTTGCATCGGCGAGCATCGCTCGGCTGATTCCATGGATCGCCTCGGCTTCGTCCGCCCAATCGGACCAGTCCGGTGCGGGACGGATCAGAAAGCTCTCCGAGGCCCCATCCTCGAACACCCAGCCGACCTCGATCGGATAGCTGACGTTCGAGAGCGACGATGCCTCGAAATCGATGAAGACGCGCATTGCTACTTCTTCGGCGGTAGCGCACCCTGCGCGTAGGTTCCGACAAGTTCGCCCTTTGCGACCACCTTGCCCGACATCGCAGCAAGCACCGTCTCGCGGTCGGCGCCGACCGGCAGGTCGAGCGTCTCCGACAGCGCGAACAGCTCGACATGATAATGGTGGGGATCGTCGCGACCGGCGGCCTGGGTCCATAGTAGCCGGGCGATCCGCGGGTGTTGCGGCCCTGACGCATCGCTTTCGGATCGGCGAGCTGACGCTCGGCGGGCAGCGCCTCGGACAGCGCGTTCGTGGTCGCGGGGATGTTCCAGGCGACCCAGTGAATGAACGGGTGCCCCTTGGCAGAATCGGGATCCTCGACCAGCAGGACGTAAGACCTCGTTTGCGCCGGCGCGCCTGACCAGCGCAGCGCCGGTGACACGCCGTCATGATAGTCGCTGTACCGCGGCGGGATCGGGCCGCCGGCAGCAAAGGCAGGGCTCGTGATCGTCAGCGTGGCGGAGGCTTGCGCTTCGGGCCGCGCGATCGCGAGTGCTTTGCCCAACGGCCGCGCTTCGCCCTCCGGCGCGCGAGCCACCGGCGGCGGCAGCATCGCCCCGGCCTTGTCGGCTCCGGCATAGCTGATGCGATAGATCACCCCGTTGATATCGTCGGTGAACAGCAGCGATCCGTCACGGGCAACCGCGAGCCCGACCGGCCGTCCCGACTGGGCGGGGCCATCGCTGCTCTCGAATTCGAAGCCGGTCAGGAACGGCTCGAACCCGACCGCCTCGCCGGCGGCGTCAAAGCGCACGCGCGCGACCTCGTAGCCCGAAGGCTTCGATCGGTTCCACGATCCCCGGAACGTGACGAAGGCATCGCCCTGGTAGCCGCGCGGAAACATCGCCCCGCGGTAGAAGAGCAGCTGCATCGGCGCGGCGTGGCCGGTGTAGCCGAGCACCGGCCGGGTCGCCGCCTTGTCGAGATCGGCCATCGTCAGGCCGTTGGGCGGATCGTCCTGCGGATTCTGCCCGCCAAAACCATAGATATAGGGCCAGCCATAATTCTTCCCGAAGGCGATCTTGTTGAGTTCCTCGGGCTGCTGGTCGTCGCCCAGCATGTCGATGCCATGATCCATGCCCCACAGCTGACCGGTCTTCGGATTCCAGTCATAGCCGATCGTGTCGCGGAGGCCGGAAGCGAAGATGATGCGGCTCTCGCCGTCGGGAGACATCCGCAGAAGCGTGGCGCTTTCCGGGCTGCTCTCGACGCACTCGTTACAGGTCGAGCCGACGGTGATGTAGAGCTGGCCGTCGGGGCCGACCCGCACCGTGCGGGTATTGTGTTGACCGGTATCGGGCAGGGTCGCGGTCAGCTGCTCGAGCGGACCGAACGAGCCGTCGGCAAGGATCGGCGCGGTCAGCACCTCTTTCATGGCGGCGAGGTAGACCTTGCGGCCGTCGATGGCGATGCCATGCATACCCGACCGGGTCGCGACCACCTTGCGCAGGTCGGCCTTTCCGTCGCCATCGGTATCCCGCAGCATCACGACATCGCCTTCGGCGCGCCTGGTCAGATAGACCGTGCCATCGTCGGCGACAGCGAGCAACCGCGCATTGCCAAGGTCGCTCGCCCATATCGCGACCCTGAACCCGGCAGGCAGTTTGAGCCGCGCGAGCGACGTGGCATCGGGTTTCACACCGCGCGGTTCGACGATGGCGACATCGTATCGGAAGTTGGCGGCCTTCGCCTCGGGCAGCGGTTGGCCGGCGGGTACCGCCGGTCGGCCGCCCACCGCCCCCGGCTCCGCCGCCGATACGGTGGTCGAAAGGAGCGCGAGCCCCAGGATCATGTGACGCATGACGCTTTTCCCAGTTGCCGGCTTCGCGGACGCCCCCGCAGCCGAAAGATCGATCAGACAAGGCGCTCGACGTGGCGAAAGGTTCCCGGCGCTGTCGCGATCGCAACCTGGGTTAGCCAGAGGATTTTCCGCACCGACCGACGCATAGTCGGCGGCATGGCGTCGCCCGGCTGATGTCAGATGGGAGCGCGGTCTCGCCGGCACGAACTCAGTCGTCGCCGATGTCCTTGGCGAACCGGTAGCTGGTCTGCTCGAACTTCAGGGTGCGGAAGAAATTGTGGGCGTTTTGAATTTCGATGTCGCTCATCGCCTCCACCCGCGTGCACCCGGCCTTGCGCAGGGCGCCGATCGCGGCATTGACAAGCGCGCTGGCGATGCCGCGGCGGCGATGCCCCTGATCGACGATGATCACGGTGAGCCGGCCGACCGGACCATGCTGGATCGTTGGTATCACGGCCCAGGCACAGCAGCCGACGAGATCACCGCACAGCGCGACTGCCATCCCGCCGCGCGCCTTGCGCGCGGCGTCGAGATTGCGAGCGACCGCCATCTCGTCGAGATCGATCTGGGAAAGCTGGGTTAACAGGCCTGCAAGCGCTGCGGCGTCGGCCGGTTTGGCGGGCCTCACGATGAGCGCCGGTGCGGGTGGGGGCGGCGGCGGTTCGGAACCGCCCGGGGGTTCCGATTCCGCCGGTGGGACGAGCGTCGGCCGGTTCGGCACGACCGGCCTGGACGCGGCCTTGTGCGGCTTCGCCGCCGCGGCTCGCCGATCCTTCCCCTCGCGAATGACGGGCATTTGCTTCGATCGGCGGACACCTTCGTCGCCGACGGGACGCGCGCGCCGCGGCCGAATGGCGGACGGCTCGTCAGCGGCCGATGCCGATACTGTCGCCTTGTCCGATCTCGCCGGGGATGCAGCAGTGGTGTCCGCCGAGATCTTCCAGGTGCTGGTGGCACCTGCACGCAGATAGTCGGAGATGTCCTTGGCGGTCGCGGTGAGGCCGTCGTCGCCGACCCCGAGCAGGGGCTTGCCGGTCGCGTCGGTCAGCCCATATTTGCCATAGTCACCAATGCCCGGCTTGCGGCGGCGCGATCGTAAGAGCTTGAGGCCGCGATGTTCGGCAGCCTCGCGCAATTTCTCGTCGTCGCTCGGATCCGCCATGACCGGACAACCCTCCGGTCGCAAAGATGTTCAACAGCGTCCGATCGCCAGATGCCGGCAGCCGCCTCGTCTCACCTTGATCCCGATTCGGTTGATCGCCTCCGCCGGAACCGACGAGTCTGCGATACGCTGGGCTCTACATGCGCGCCTGCCGCTTCCGCACCTCGTCGATGATCGATCGCGTCGCCTTCAACGACGATGCCCAAACGCTGTGCATCTCGTTCCGTCAAACCGGCAAATATGTCTATGACAACGTGCCCCGCGCGATCTTCGACGGGCTGTGCAAGGCCGCGTCGGCGGGGACCTATTTCAACGCGCATATCAGGGGACGCTTTCGCTGCCGCCGCGATCCCGAACGACGCCGGTTCGGCCCTGATGGCTGATCCGCTCAGCTCTCGCCCAGCGCCCGGTAGACCGCCATCAGCCGCTGCTCGCAGACCGCGCGCGCACGTCCCGAGCCGATCGTCGCCTGGTTGGTGTCATTCAGCATTATCAGCATGTCGAGCACCTCCTGGCGCGGGGTGCCACCGTCGATAAGATGGGTAGCCATCAGGGTGATCGTATTGCTCCACAGGGTGATCGCGGCTTCGCCGAAGCCGGCATCCTCGTCATTCGCGACGTGCGAAATCATGTCCGCCACCCGCTCAGGCCCGCTTGCGCGCAGGTGCCTTGGCCGAGGCTTTCGCCAGCGGCTTCTTGTCGGCCGCCTTCGCCGCCTTCGCCGCCGGCTTCTTCGCCGAGGGCTTGTCATCGCCGCCGCCCGACGCGGGGCCGAGCGATTTCTTGAGCGCCGCCATGAGGTCGACGACGTTGCTGCCGCGCGGATCCTTGCCCTCGCTGTCCTCATCGATGTTGAGGGTCTTGCCCTTCTTCTTGCGCTCGATCAGCTCGCGCAGCGCATCGACGTAGCGGTCATGGAAGTCGCTCGCGTCGAACTTGCCGGTCTTCTTCTCGATCAGCGTGGTGGCAAGATCGAGCAGCTCGTCATCGGGGGTGCCGTCACCGATCTCGCGAAAATAGCTCGCGGCCTTGTTGACCTCATCGGCATAGCGCAGCGTCTCCATGACGATGCCGCGGCCGCAGGCCTTGATGCTGACGACATATTCGCGGCCACGCATCGCCAGCTGCCCGAGGCCGATCTTGCGGCTGCGGCGGAGCGCCTCGCGCAGCACGATGAACGCCTCCTCGGCGAGATCGTCGGCGGGCACGACATAATAGGGCTTCTCGAAATAGATCGCATCGATCTCATGGCTGTCGACGAACTGAGTCAGCTCGAGCGTCTTCTTGCTCTCGAGCTTGACGCCCTCGATCTCGGCATCGTCGAGCAGGACATATTCGCCCTTGGCATATTCGAAGCCCTTGACGATCTCGTCGACATCGACCGGGCCGATGCCGGGCACGACCTTCTCATATTTGATGCGCTTGCCCGAGGGCTCGTGAATCTGGTTGAAGGAGATGGTCGCGCTGCTCTTCGTCGCCGAATAGATCTCGACCGGGATCGATACGAGCGCCAGTCGGATCTGGCCCTTCCAATAGGGACGCGCGGCCATGTTCGTCTCCACAAGCTGTTGTTCGGTTATCGCAGCTCAATCCATGGCGGGGCGCGGCGTTCCCGCTAGCGCCCACATGCATAGCTGATCAGAAAGCCGGTCAAAACGAGACGATGCGTTAAAGCGGGCGCGGAGCGGTGGCAGACTCGCTTCTGGGCCCGATGCCGCCCCCGCCTGGCGGGAGCGGCTTTCGATGTCATTCGGCGCCAGTGCCGGGCTCCGTGGTCTTGGGAGCCTTGCCGTCCTCGAGGCGGCCCTCGTTGCGGAGGTCGCGGCCTTCCTGCGCCTTTGCCTGACCTTCGGGAGTCTTGCTGTGCTCATAGGCTTCTTCCTTCACGAAGCCCGCAGCTTCCTTGACCTTGCCTTCGATGCTCATCGACTGTCTCCTTGCGCATTCACCACACCGACGGTGGCCGGGCTGAAACACCCGGCGAGCGTGATGGCTCCCTCCTCCCCCTCCCTGCCGCTGAACCTTGACATGGATCAGGACGAATTCCCGGAACGTCGGGCAACCCTGTGCCGTGCCGAGGATTATGTTCTGCATGTGCACAGAGAATCGGGGACGAGAGCGTGCGTCGTCACGTTCGGACAGGCATCGACCGGTCGCTCGGCACGCAAACCGAGCGGACGCTGCGCGGTTGCCCGCCGTTGCGATAGCGATACCTGTCAACAACGAGCAGGACTGCCTCGCGGCGACCCTCGCCGCACTCGACCGCGCGGCAGCACGCTACTCGGGCAAGACTATCGTCGTGCTGATGCTCAACGGCTGCACCGATGACAGCCTCGGCGTAGTCACCCGGCAAAGCGTGCGGCATCTAACGGTCGACTGTCGATCGATCTCGCTGCGCCCTGGCGATCGCCACGCCGGGTGGGCGCGACGTCTCGCTCTCGACGCCGCGGCAGACTTACTCGCCGCGGACGACGACATGCTGTTATCGACCGACGCAGACACGCTCGTGCATCCTGACTGGATTATCAAGACGGCAGCCTACCTCTCGGCTGGGTATGATGCGGTGGCCGGAAAGGCTCTGACACCGGCCCGCGAGCGTGCGGCCCTTGGTCGCGCGGCCCGCGGCCGCCTCAACCAGATCGGCCGCTATTATACCGCACTCGATTGGCTGCGCGCCGATACCGGCAATGTCGATGATCCCTGGCCCCGCCATTATTATGAGGGTGGCGCCAGCATCGCCCTGACGCTCCGTCTCTATCGCCGCATCGGCGGCGCGCCGACCCCACCACTGGCTGAAGACAAGGCACTGTTCGATCGGCTGCGCGACGCCGGCGCGCGCATTCGGCATCCGCTCGATGTGCGCGTCTTTACGTCGTGCCGCACGCGCGGTCGCGCGCCGGGCGGGATGGCAGATGCGCTCGCGCAGTGGATCGGACAGGCCGACGACGCGCCCGTCCATGAGACCTATTTCGTGGCGGCGGCGCTCGCCGGCACCGGAGGCCTGTCCGACCGGCTCAGCTTCGGTACGCTGCCCGATGCCCTGCGTGAGGCGCAGCTGCTGATCGCATCCCGCCGCCGGTCAGCGTCGCTGCCAAAGATCGAGACGATAGGCATCGTGCCGGTCCGAACGCCGGACGAGAATGTCATCGCCGAGAAGCTCGGACAGCTCGAGCACGGCCCCGTCCCCGCTTTTGGGATAGTCGGTTTCGCCGGTCCAGTGGACCAGCAGGAGGTGGCCGCCTGAAATCGTTGCCGAGAGGAGATACTGCGCGAGCCGTGCGAGGTCGGCGCTGTCCCAATAATAAACGACCTCCGACAGCATGATCAGATCGAACGATCCGGCGGGCGCCTCCTCCGGCAGCCGCCGACGGGCGAAGCGGACCTGCGGCACATCCGCACAGCGAAGCTTGGCGGCGGCCAGCGCGGTAGCTGACACATCGACGGCAAGCAGCCCATCGCAGCGCGGTGCCAGCCGCCGGGTCAGTACGCCGTTGGCGCAGCCCACTTCGAGTACACTTGAAAACCGCGGCACGGGCAAGGCGTCGAGGGTCGCTGCGTATTTGGCGTCTTCATAGGGGCTGGTCTCGAACCGCCAGGGATCCGGATCGGTCTGGTACATCGCCTCGAAATAGTCGGGCTCGATCGAATGCTCACGCCGCATCGCGGTGTCTCCCGGAAAGCAGGATGAGATGGCTTCGTCCAGCCAGCCGGGCCATCGCGTTCGACAGACGGAAGCGTTTCCCGCCGCCGGTGATGCGCCCGCCGAACTGGCTGCGATGACAAGCGATCGCCCGGCGTTGCCGCCCGCGGCCACGCGAGACGTCGAATGACAGGACGCGACGCGGCGCGACGCGACGTTCGAGGTCGGCGATCGTCCAGCCCCACACCAGATATTCGAGATGGACGACCGCGCTACGCGCCGCGACCGCACGACCGAGCGCCGCAGCCGCCTCGTGATCGCAATGCGGCTCGCCGTCCCACGTTGTCAGCACGGTGCCGATCCCATGACGGTGGCAAAAGGCGACAAGGTAAGCGGCCGAGCGTCGTAACAGCGCATCCTCCTGCGACGGCGGCGCGGCATCCTGCCAGCCGAGGAAGAGCGGAGCCGTCGCGACCCCCAACGCTCCCAGCGCATGTCGACCCTCCGTGCGTCGCGCTTGCCCAACTCGGGCTGGCGACCACCCTGGTACCCCGACATGCGACCCGCTTCCATCGGTCAGGAAGGCGACGAAGCTCGTCTCGCCGACGGCGGCACGCGCGGCCAGCAGACCGCCGACCCCCAGGCTCTCATCGTCGGGATGGGGCGCGATGATCAGCCACGCGCCCCGACGTGTCGGTGCCTGGATCGTGGACCGGCATGATCGCATGAGCAGCCGGCGTGCGCTTGCCGCGCCGGGCGCTACCACCATGCCGCGTCCCCCCAGCAATCATGTTCGAGCCAAGCCGCCGCGGCCCGGTCGCGCGCTTGGTCGGGCACCGGCTGGCGCAGATACAGACCCAGGTCGCGGGTGAGGCGGTCGATCGGGTGAGACGTAAAGAAGGATGCCGTGCCAACCGCTCGAGCGGCCGCCTCCATCACCGCAAGCCCGGCCTCCTCGACGACGCCACGCGTCATGAGCACGAACGGCACCGCCGTAGTGCCGTTGGTCTCAGCCAGCATCGCCGCACGCCGGACCCACTCGCCAGCGCTTCGGCACGTGACGACGCAGTTGGCGAAGCGCGCGCGTTGGATCGGATCGTCGGCCTTGCGGGTTTCCACCAGATGATCCCGCAGGTGCCGTAGCAGCGCTTCGACGCCGCCCAGTTGAACCGCGGCGAAACGCCACGCCCCGGCGCTGAAGCGCGGTTCGCGTTCATATTCGCCCGGCGCCCCGATCAGAGCCGTCGACGCAATCTCCAACCCCGAGAAATCGAACAGTCCGCTCATAGTGCCGCGCATGCCGCGCACCTGCCAGCCATCGATATCGGCACGGTCGGCGCGTCCGGCCACATCGACCAACAACATCTGCTTGGCGCCTTGGGCGTCACGCGCCGTGATGAGAGCCCGGTCAAGATGACCCGCGCCGGTCGCGAAGCTTTTCGCGCCGTCAAGCCGCCACCGACCCGCGCCGAGGGGAGCCATCGACACGCCCGGCGATGGCTCGGTGTTCCAAACCCCATACAGTCGACCCGCGTCAATATCTTGTTCGAGCGACGCTCGCTGGGCGGCATCTCCATAGGCGGCGACCAGTTGGACCGCGTTGACATGGCCTTCGTAGATCCGGCCCAGCGCAAGGTCTGCGCCACCGATCAGGCGGAGCGTATCGCGCAGATCATCGACATCGGCCTCCGACGCGATCCGCGAGAAAGCCGCCAGCACGCCCAGTTCCCGGAGCGAGGACAACCGCGCCGTGGGAAAGGTTTCATCGTCACATGACTGGAAGCTCCACGCTGCGATCAAGGGCGCGAGCTTGCCTGCGGTGGCGCTCGCCACAGCCGCATCCGGCGCGATCAGCCCCATGGGACATCCGTTACCGCGCACCGTGCGACCGGTCCTTCGTCCATGCGTTTCATCATCTTGCTCGGGGTCGCAATGTGCAAATTCTGCTCCGGCTGCGGCCCATCGCCGGAAAAATGTCGCGTGCCGAGGCCCGCGTCACAGGTGCGCGATGGCCTTGGTGATCGAGGCGGGCGCGCGGGGCCAGGAAAACCAGCGACGTGACGGTCGCCGGCTAGGCGCCCTGGCTCCTTGCCATGGTATCGAGCAACGCCTCGGCGCGTCCTTCTCCGACGCCGGGAGGTCGACCTGAGCGCCGTTGCGGTCTGGACCTTACAACGGGGACGCATGGTCACATTCGTCTCCAAAATCTGTTGTAAGGCTGTCGGGGCTCAATCCATGGCGCCGCCCGGCGTTCCCGCCTCGCTGCGGCAAATCGCCCTGCTTTATATTGGGGTCGTCGTGCCAAGCTAAATGTCAGGGAGCACCTGGTCGGCACGGCCCCAGCCGGCGAGCGCCTTCGAGCCGGCGCGCTTGACCAGTTCGGCGGCATCGCCAACATGCCAGTGAGCGGGGCTGTCGATCCCCTCGAGCTCTTTCCAGCTGATCGGCACCGCGACCGGTGCGCCTTCGCGGGCGCGCACCGCATAGGGCATCACCGCCGTCGCACCGCGCTGGTTGCGCAGATAGTCGACGAAGATCCGCCCCTTGCGCTGCGCCTTGGCCAGCGCGGCGGTGAAGCGCTCGGGCTCAGTCTGGGCCACCACCTGGGCGAAGCGGTGGGCGAAATCCTTGACTGCCGGCCATTCGGCCTGGGGGGTCAGCGGGGCGATGACATGGACCCCTTTACCGCCGGTGACCATCGGGAAGGTCACGAGCCCGATCTGCTGCAGCAGATCCCGGAAGTGGAACGCCGCGGTCCGCACCGCCTCGAAGTCGAGCCCCTCGTCGGGATCGAGGTCGAACACCAGACGGTCGGCCTTCTCGACATCCTCGATCCGCGCACCCCAGCCATGGAATTCGATCGTGCCCATCTGGACGCAGGTCAGCAGCCCCTCGGCATCGTCGACGAAGATATAGGCTTCGTCATGGCCGTCCTTCTCGCGGATCGCGACCTGTTTGATATGCTCGCCGAACGTGCCGGCGTCGTGCTTCTGGAAGAAGCATTTCTTGGCGCGGCCCTGCGGGCAGCGCACCAGGCTGATCGGCCGGTTCGCTACCCAAGGCAGCATGATCCCGGCGACCGCCTGATAATGGTCGGCGAGTTGGCCCTTGGTGATCTTGGATTCGGGGAAGATCACCCGCTCGCGGTTGCTGATCGCGACATCGACCTGGGTCTGCGCCGCCGCGGCCACCGCCCTGCCGGTCGGCACCTCGGTCTCGATCACCACCGCCTCGGGCTTCTTGTCCTCGCGCAGGCCGAGATAGGAGGGATGGCGCAGCACCCCCTCGTCGGTGAACTCGGCAAAAGCGATCTCGCACACCAGCTTCGGCGCGATCCAGTGCGCGCCACGCACCGCCGCCCGCGGCGCGTCGACCGTCGGTACCTTTACCGCGAGCGGTGCCATCAGCGCCATCAGCCGCTCGATCTCGTCGCCGGTGAAACCGGTGCCGGCCTTGCCGGCATAGACGAGCACCCCATCCTTGTTGACCCCGAGCAGCAGCGAGCGAAAGCCGCGCTGCTTGTCCGACGGGGTCCAGCCGACGATGACGAACTCCTGGCGCCGGGTGCATTTGATCTTGAGCCAGCTGCCCGAACGCGATCCCGAATATTTCGCGTCGGCGCGCTTCGAGATCAGCCCCTCGACGCGAGCTTCGCAGAAACTCGACAAAAGCTTCTCGCCATGGCCGACGATATGGTCCGAATAGCGGATGCGCCCATCGCCATCGCCGACCAGCGCCTTGAGCTTCTCCTTGCGCTCGAGCAGCGGCAGCCCGGTCAGATCCTCGCCGTCGAGCGACAGCAGGTCGAACGCATAATAGACGATCGACGACGGATCGCCCTTGAGCGCCGCCTGCAGCGCCTGGAAGCTGGTCCTGCCCGACGGATCGACCACCACCGCTTCGCCGTCGATCAGCGCCGAGCGGCAATCGAGCGCCGTCGCCTCGGCGATCAGCCCGGCAAACTTGTCCGACCAGTCGAGGCCCGAACGGGTGTACGCACGCCCCTCGCCGCCCGCGACCGCAAGCAACGTCCGGTAGCCGTCATATTTCATCTCGTGGAGCCAGCGGTTGCCCGCAGGGACCGAGCCCACCAGCAGCGCCAGCTGGACCGGCTGGAACGGCGGCAACGGCAACGACGTCCCCCTCGCCTTCTTCCGCATTACGGGCGCGACGCGACCCTCCGACCCATCGGCGCCCTTCTGTGCGGCCAGCCCCGTTGGCGCTCGGGCCTTCACAACCTTTTTCGGTTTCACGCCCGCCGCGATCTCTTCCATCGTCAACCCGCTCTCGACGCTGGTCAGGTGGATTCCTACGAGATCGTCCGAGCCGCCGGCATGCTCGTCAGCGATCTTGCGCAACAGCCAGTTCTCGCCCTTTTCCTTGCCGCGCGGCTTCAGGCGGATCATCAGCCACTCGCCTTTCATCCGGCGGCCGTGCAGGAAGAAGTGGAGATGGCCCTCCTCGAGGGTCTTCACCGGATCCTTCCCCGGCACCGGCTCCCAAGTCCCGTTGTCCCACAGCATCACCGTGCCGCCGCCATATTGGCCCTTGGGGATTGTTCCCTCGAAGCGCGCATAATCGAGCGGATGGTCCTCGGTTCGTACTGACAATCTTTTGTCGTCGGGATTGAGGCTGGGCCCGCGGGTCACCGCCCAGCTTTTCAACGTCCCGTCGAGCTCGAGCCGGAAGTCATAATGAAGCCGGGTCGCTGCGTGCTTCTGGACGACGAAGCCGTTGCCACCGGTCGGAAGGGTTGCGCCAGCCGGTTCAGCGGTCAGGGCGAAATCGCGCTTTTCGCGGTAGCGGGCGAGACTGGCTTCGGCTCTGGAAGCCCCGGTGTGGGGGTCGGCACGGCGAGCCATTGGCAAGGCGTCCTCATGGGGAGTGCATTTAACCGTGAGCGGCTAGACTCGTTCCGCGCCGTGGACCGCTCGACATCACGATTTCGGCCGTCGATCTGGACTAGCCGACCGGGGCGGCAGGCGACCATCCATGGCCCTTTCGATAGCTCCGGTTCGCGAAACGGCCATTGCGCCACGGCCGCCAGTTCGGCTCGCCGCTGGCACCGAAGATCTGCCCAGAGCTAACCATCGGTCAAAACCTTGGCATAGAGCCGACGATAGGCGCTGGCCATCCGTTCGACATTGAACCGCTCGGCGGCAACCGCGCGCACCGTCGCGCGGTCGATGCGATCGATCATCGCGACGGCGGCGGCCGCTTCATCGAGGTCGTCGACCAGAAAGCCGGTGACGCCATGCTCAATCAGTTCGGCCATCGAGCCCCGGCGGGTCGCGATCACCGGCGTGCCGCACGCCATCGCCTCGATCACCGAAAGCCCGAACGGTTCATCGAAGTTGATCAGATGCAGCAGCGCCCGCGCCCGACCGAGTGCCGCGACCCGCGCGGCCCCGCCGACCGCGCCATGATAGGCGACCGAGCTTCCATCGACAGCGGGTGCGACCGTCTCACGAAAATAGGCGTCGTCCTGGACGATGCCGTACATGTTCAGGCGATGGCCGCTGGCCCGCGCGACCGCGACCGCCTCGGCGGTGCCCTTGTCGGGGTGGATCCGCCCGAAATAGAGCAGGTCGCCGCCGCCGGATGGCTCGAAGGTGAAGTCGGCGATCGGAATGCCGTGGTGGATGGTCGCCGCGTAGCGCAGGTCCGGATGCCGGTCGGCTTCGCTGATCGCGACATAATGGACGCGGTCCTGAAAGGGCTCGTACATTGGCAGGATACGATCCGACGAGAATCCATGGATCGTCGTCACGATCGGGGTGTCGACGAGCCGCGCGAAGGCATGGGCGGGGAAATCGGCCTGGTTGTGGATGATGTCGAAGCGTCCGGCCTGCTCGAAGAGATGGGCGAGATGCCGGAACTCCCACACCTTCGCATCGATGCTGGCGTCGTCATTGTACGGAGCCGGTACGACGCCCTCGAGCGTTGCCGCGGTGATGCTGTCGAGCGTGGCGAACAGCGTGACGTCGATACCGGCCGCGACCAGTTGCTCGGTCAGCAGACTGGTGACGAGTTCCCAAGGGCCATAATGGCGCGGCGGCGTGCGCCAGGCGATCGGCGCGAGCATCGCGACCCGCATCAGCCGGCATCCGCCAGACATATCACGACGCCCTCGTCGGCGGCGAGCCTGTCTCCCCCGGCCGCGCCGGCGATCGTCGTCGCCAGTCGCGCATCGTGCCGGGTGTCGCCGGGCAACGGGAGGCGGCGCGACTGTCCGCCAAGATTGAGCGCGACCAGCAGCCGGTCGGCGCCGTGGCGCCGCTCGAACGCGAGCACATCGGGTTCGGCTTCGACGAGATGGAGACTGCCGATCGCGAGCGCGGCGTGCGACCGCCGCAACGCGAGCAGTTCGCGGTACAGCATGAGCAGCGAGTTCGGGTCGCGCGCCTGCATGGCGACATTGCGGACCGGCCAGTCGGGGTTGAGCGGCAACCACGGCTCCCCGCTGCTGAAGCCCGCATGGGGCGTGGCGTTCCAAGGCATCGGCGTACGCGACCGATCGCGGCCGATGCCGATGCCGGGCTGGCGCAATTCCTGCGGATCGCGGATCCGGTCGGGCGGAATCACCACCTCGCCGATCCCGATCTCGTCGCCCTGATAGAGGGTCGGCGTGCCACGCAGCGTCAGCAGCAGCATCGCCGCGACGCGGGCCTGGGCATCGCCGATCCGGGCGGCGATGCGGGGCGCATCATGGCTCCCCATCACCCAGTTGGGCCAGCCGAACGGCGGCAACGACGCCTCATAGTCCGCGATCAGCCGCCGCAGCGTCGTCGCGTCCCAGCCATTTTCGATGAGCTGGAAATTGAACGGCAGATGCACCTGGGGTCGTTCGGGCGTTCCGTACCAGCGGGCATGGCGATCATTGGGCAAGAATATCTCGCCGACGAGCAGGCGGTCGCCATAGTTGTCCGCCAGGGCGCGCATCTCGGCGGATATCGCATGCGCCTCGGGCTGGTCGGTCGAATGGAGCTGGATCAGCCGGTCGCGCTCGGTGCGCCCGGGCCGCCAGTCCGGGTTGACCGGATTGTCCGGCAAACCCTCGGCCTTGACGATATGCCAAAGCACGTCGATCCGGAATCCATCGACGCCGCGGTCGAACCAGAAGCGCATCACGTCCATCATCGCCGCGCGCAACGGCGGGTGGCGCCAGTTGAGATCGGGCTGTGCGGCGAGGAAGGCGTGAAGATAATATTGGCCGGTCGCTTCGTCCCATTGCCAGGCCGAGCCGCCGAAATCGCTGATCCAGTTGTTGGGCGGACCGCCATCGGGCTTCGCATCGCGCCAGATATACCAGTCGCGTTTGCTGCTCTCGTGCGACGCGCGGCTCTCGACGAACCACGGGTGCTGGTCCGAGCTATGGTTGGGGACGAAGTCGAGCAGCACCCGCAAACCGCGAGCGTGCGCCGCGGCCAAGAGACGGTCGAAGGCAGCAAGGTCGCCGAAAATGGGGTCGATCGCACAATAGTCGGCGACATCGTAGCCGAAGTCCGCCATCGGCGAGGGGAAGATCGGTGACAGCCAGATCGCGTCGACGCCGAGATCCGCGACATAGTCGAGCCGGGCCTCGATCCCCGCCAGATCGCCCACCCCGTCACCATCGCTGTCGAGAAACGAGCGCGGATAGATCTGGTAAATCACCCCGCGCTTCCACCACGTCTTGCCATCGTCGTTCATCGATCGCCTCCTGCCACGGGCGCAACGCCGGCCGCCGGAGATCGAGCCCGTAAATTTTCGCTCGCCGGGGCGACCCGCCGCATCGTGACGGGGCTTGATGCCGGACGCACCGAGACAGCGCCAGGTCGCCCTAGCACGCGGAGATGTCGAGCCAGGGCTGTGCGACGTCGACGATGTGTATGGCGATTCCACGGAACGACGCGTTGCCAGCGGCAATCGCCGTTGCCGCGCCGCTTTCACGCAGCAGGCGATAGGCGCTCTCGCCGTTCATGACCCACCGTACAGGGTCGGCGCCGGCTTCGAGCGCGGACGCCAGCAGCCGTTCGAGTTCGGTCGAGATAAAGCCCATCCCGGCTATAACGCCGGTGACGCGCAACCGCTCCGCCAGCGCCGCTTCCGACCGGCGATCAAGAGCGCTCACCGACGATCGCAAGGGTCGGAAGCGTTCATAGGGCCACCGACGGCTGAATCCGCTTGTTAACATGGGTCATGATGAAATGCTGAAGGCGAACGCAACGGCACGACCTCATGGGGTGTTGAGACGATAGGCCGTCCGACATCGAAGTCGTGGGCACGGGAGATCAGATGCCGCTGCGAGCCCATTCCGACGATTGCGCGCGTCAATGGCGATGAGCGATGCGCGTGCGGAGCCGCAGCCGCGTAGCGATCCCGGCGTCGCGACCGCCGAAGACGGCCTCGTCCTGCTCGACGGTCCGGATGGGCTTGCGATCACGCTCACCCCACGCGCGGCCGCCGAAACCGGCCGAAGCCTGCTCGAAGCCGCCGCGCTGGCCGAACAGCAGTCGCCGCCGCAGAAGCCGCATCACGGTCATCGGACGAAGACTGAGGCGTTGCGGTCTTAGCGCTATCGTGCGGCCAGCCCGCCCCGTGCGGCGCCCGCTTCCCCGACGGCGGACCGGGTCGACCGCGCCCCGCATCATCATTGCGCCGGCGCGGTTACGTCGGGCGCGAGCTCGTCGATATAGAGATAAGCCGGATCGAACTCGCCGCGACGGCGCAGCCGCTGCGGATCATGAATGTCGACGAGCGACGAGCGAAAGCTGAAAATCTTTTCCTCGCGCATGCTGCGCAGCACGCGATTGACGTGAACGCTGGTGATCCCGCAGATTTCTGACAGATCGGTCTGGGTGATGCCAAGCGCGAAACGCCGGCCGTCGCTGAGCCCCACCGCGCGCAGGCGGGCTTCGGTCTCGCATAGAAAATGGGCGATACGACCGCAGGCGTCGAGACGGCCGAGACGGAACAGCCAGGCACGGTGGATCGCCGCATCGAGCAGCGTGGCATACCAGAGTTTGGCGGCAAGTGCGGGACGCTCGGTGACGATCCGGTCGAGCGCGCGATGCGGCACGATCGCGACGGTTGCCGTGGTCAACGTCGCGACATCATGGTCGAGCAATTTGAGCGGATAGGCATGGAGATCGACGAAATCCCCGGGCACATGGACCGCGACGAGCTGACGCAGCCCCTCGCGATCGTCGAGATAGCGGCACATGAACCCATCGATCAGCAACGTGCTGTGCGACAGCGGCTCGCCGCTGCGCACCAGCGTCTGCCGCGGCGCGACCGTCCTGACGTCGGTGATGCAGGCTTCGAGGGCCGCGCGCTCGTCGGGTGTCAGGCTCGCGCCGCGCCGATGACGCAGGAACCGATCGGTCAACATGCTACCCTCCTTGGCACGCTAGCGAGAGGAACCCGCCGCCGTAACGCGCAGTCGCCGCCTGCGCTCCATCGCCTTGCGACCCGCTTGCTTCAGATCATTTTGCCCAGATCAGTTTCGCTCCGGGCCGCGACGTGTTCCGAAGTTCCGGAGCGGGGCCGGGCGCCGAGAATGCACGGTGGTCACCGCCGCTCGCATCGTCCCGCTTCATGAGATCCCGGCCATTTCGGCAGGACGCATCTCATGGATCAATTGGTCCATGGTGCACTGGGCCGGCATCTTGTCGGGGCGCCACCGCAGGATGCGTGTGCCGTGGCGGAAGCGATCGCCGGTGACCTGATCATACAGGACTTCGACGACGAGCACAGGTGCGAGTGGCTCCCACTCATGGCCATCGCCATCATTCCAGCGGCTCGGTCCCCCTGGCGCCTTGCCGGTGAAGCCGCTGCCGCCGAGGCAAGGCGTCACCCGGGCGGCGAGATCAGACTGGTCGCTGCCCTTGATCGCCGAGGTGAAGCCGACATGGTTAAGTTTGCCGGCCTCGTCGTAAAGCCCCAGCAGCAACGACGCGATCGCCACCCCGTCATCGGCACGTCTGAGGCCTCCGACCACGCAGTCGGCGGTGCGGTGGACCTTGAGCTTGCGCATCGCTCGCTCACCCGACGAATAGGGCTCGTCGAGCCGCTTGGCCACGATGCCATCGAGAGCGCCGCCGCTTTGCGCAAGCCATGCCCGCGCCGCCGCTGGGTCCGCACTGCACGGTGACAGCAACAGCGCCGGCCCGCCCGCCATGCGGTGAAAGCGCTCGAGCGCAGCCCGGCGCTCGGCCAGGCTGCGCGCGGCGAAATCGATATCGTCGACATGCAGGCAATCGAACAGCATCAGCTGCGCGGGAGTCGCGACCGACAATTTCGCGATCCGGCTCGGGGCGGGATGAAGCCGCTGCTGAAGCGAATCGAACGACAGCGCATCGCCGACCGGCAGGATGATCTCGCCATCGACGACGAAGCGTGGCACCGGCGTTGCCAGCAGCATATCGATCAGCTCCGGGAAATAGCGCCCGAGCGGCTTTCCGGCTTTCGACCAGATGGCGGCCGCGTTGCCATTGCGCACCGCTATCGCGCGGAATCCATCCCATTTGGGCTCATATTGCCAGCCGGGGCCCTCGGGCAGCGTCGCTACGAGTTTCGCCTCCATCGGCGCGACCGGATCGTCGATCGAGGGCGTCACGGCGAACCGTCGTTCAGCCATTCACCTTGCCGAGCTCTTCGGCCACCACGTTGGCGCCGACCCCAACCCGGTCGACGGCGACCTGCAGTCGATCTTTCGACACGCCGAACTTTTCGGTCCAATAGGCGACCTCATAATCCTCGCTCATGTTGATCCGAGCCGAATCCTGCGGGCCGCGCTGGGTCTTGTCATCACTCATGGCGTCTCTCCTTCGACGATACCCAACGCGCAGGCGAAGCGCCGGGGTTCACGGCTCAGGCCGCGAGCAACGGCCACAGCGCCAAGCCGAGCCCGGCAAGGCTGATGAGGAAGACCAGCGTCCGGATCTTGGGAATCCCGGCGGCGTAGAGCGGCAGGTAGATGATCCGCGCCCCGAGCCAGATCCATCCGCCGAGCGCGGTCCACGCATCGCTGCGGCCTGCGATCACCACCCCGGCGAGCGCGATGATCGCCAGCGGCAGGGTCTCCTGATAATTGGACTGGGCACGGCCGAGCCGTCCGGCGAGCGGCGATGGCGGCGGCAGCACCTCATCGCGCGCGCCCATATTCCAGTCGGCGCCATATTGCCGGGTCCGCACGATCGCGGCGGCGAAGATGTGAACGAGCAGCAGCAGCGCGCCTAGGGCCAATATGCGAAGCTCGACAGCCATGGGCAATCTCCCTGATCGCGCCGGCCAGCGCCGGCGCATGCAGCGGCAGAACCCGCGGGAACAGCCTTGGGGTCCCCGGGCTACCGCCCGCGGCGGAGGGCATAACCGCCCGCCCCGACGCCGCGGCGACGCCAGCCAAGATACCGGCCGCGCGCCGCTGTCGAAGAAACCGAAAGGACCCATGATACGGGTTGCGGCGTTTGCTGCCGAAAGTGAGTGTGGAGTTTCGAGCACGGGCATCAAAGCGATCCTGATCGATCTTGACGGCACGCTGGTCGACAGCAACGAACATCATGTTGAAGCGTGGTGGCAGGCCTTCGCCGAGCAGGGCGAACTGATCGGCCCAGAGGCGATCCGCGATCAGATCGGCAAGGGCGGCGACAATCTCGTACCGACGCTGCTGCCGGGCAGCGACGATGGCATGGTCAAGCGGCTGTCGGCGCGGCACGACGAGATCTTCGCCGCCGATCATATCGACAAGGTCGATGCGTTCCCGGATGCGCACGCGCTGCTCGCCTGGCTCGCGCGTGCCGGCCTGCGGATCGTTTTCGCTTCGTCAGCCTCGCAACGAGACCTGGACCATTATTGCGCGCTGCTCGACGCGGACGACCTGATCTCTGCGACGACGAGCGCCGACGATGTCGCGCGGTCCAAGCCGGCCGGCGATATCTTCGCCGCGGCGCTCGCCAAGGTGCGGCCGCTCACCGCGCAGGAGGTGCTGGTGATCGGCGATACGCCATACGATGCCGAGGCGGCGCGACGGTGCGGGATATCGAGCATCGCCGTGCGCAGCGGCGACTTCCCCGATCATGTGCTGATCGAGGCCGGGGCGTGCCGGCTGTTCGATGACGTCGCGACGATTCTCGCATCGCTCGAGAATGGCAGCTTCGAGCTCGACGACGTTGCCGGTCGGACGGGCCGGGGCGACTATCACGACGCTGCGGTGCGGTCCGAGTCGCGGATACCGGCCCATCACGGAGATTAGCGATCCGTCCGCAAGCCGATGCCGATCCTCGCCCCGGCGCTTGACCGGGCGACGATCCTGCTCAGCGCTCGATCATCTCGGTGATCTTGGTGGCGAGTTCGGTCATCACGAACGGCTTGGTGACGACCTCCATTCCCGGGTCGAGATCACCGTTGCCGACCGCCGCATTCTCGGCGAAGCCGGTGACGAACAGGATCTTGAGATCGGGCCGCGTGACGCGCGCGGCGTCGGCGACCTGGCGGCCGTTCATGCCGCCGGGCAGGCCGACATCGGTGATCAGCAGGTCGATCCGCATGTCGGACTGCAGGATCCTGAGCCCCGACGGGCCGTCGCTCGCCTCGACCGGGGTATAGCCGGCCTCCTCGAGCACATCGACGATCAGCATGCGGACGGTCGGCTCGTCGTCGATCACCAGCACCGTCTCGCCGGCGCCCATGACCGCGATGGCGGCGTCGAACGCCTGCTGCTCCTCGTTCACCTCCCCGACATGGCGCGGCAGATAGAGGCACATCGTCGTCCCCGTGCCCGGCTCGCTGTAGACGCGGACCTGACCGCCCGACTGGCGCACGAAGCCGTGGATCATCGACAGGCCGAGCCCCGTCCCCTGGCCGATCGGCTTGGTGGTGAAGAACGGATCGAAAATGCGGTCGACGATCTCCCTGGGGATGCCGGTGCCGGTGTCGGTCACGCAGATCGAGACATATTGGCCCGGCTTGAGATCGCGCTCGCGCGCGTCACGGTCATCGAGCCATTTATTGGCGGTCTCGATCGTGATCCGGCCGCCCTCCGGCATCGCATCGCGGGCGTTGATCGCGAGGTTGAGCAGCGCGCTCTCGAGCTGGGCGGCGTCGACCCGGGTCGGCCAGAGCCCGGCGGCACCGACCACCTCGACCGCAATCGCCGGCCCGACGGTGCGGCCGATCAGATCCTCCATGCCATGGACGAGCCGGTTGACGTCGGTCGGCCGGGGATCGAGCGTCTGGCGGCGCGAGAAGGCGAGCAGGCGCTGGGTCAGCGACGCGGCGCGCTGGGCCGACGAATGGGCGCCGGCCAGGAACCGCTCGATCCCGTCGGTGCGCCCCTGGGCCAGCCGGCGCTCGATCACCTCGAGGCTGCCGGTGATGCCCGCGAGCAGATTGTTGAAGTCGTGCGCGATCCCGCCGGTGAGCTGGCCGACCGCTTCCATCTTCTGCGCCTGGCGCAGCGCCTCGTGCGCCTCGGTCAGTTCGCTGGTGCGCTCCTCGACCCGGCGCTCGAGGGTCTCGTTCGCCTCCTGGACGCGCCGGATCAGATCGGCATTCTCGATCGCCACCGCCGCCTGCGAGGCGAGCGCCACGATCTGGGCCTCATGCTTGGCGTTGAAACGACCGGGTTCGGGATGGCCGAAGAACAGCCCGCCGATCACGCTGCGGTCGCGCTTGAAAACCGGCGCCGCAAGATAGCTGGTGACCGGCAGATGCCCTTCGGGCATGCCCTTGCGCGGCAGGTTGAGCCCGTAGCGCGGGTCGAGCTTGATATCGTCCGATCGCACCACCCCCTCGCCGCCGAAGGTCGGCGCGAACACCGCGGTGTTGCGCGGCATCGGGAATTGCGCGAACGCCGAGCGCGGCACCCCCGACAGCGCATAGAGCATGTAGCTTTCGCCCCGCGCGTCGAGGACATTGTAGAAGAAGGCCCCGAAGGCGGCGCCGGTCAGTTCGACCCCGGCATCGACGACATGCTGGACGATCGTCTCGAGATCCTTCTCCGCCGCGATCGCCGCCGCCACCCGGTTGAGCGTCTGCAGCGCGCGACGCTCGGCATCGACCTCCTGCTCGGCACGATGGGCGTCGGTGACGTCGGTCCCCTCGCACAGCACCCCGACGATCGCGCCGTCCCCGTCGCGCATCGCCTCATAGACGAAGGTGAGGAAGCGCTCCTCCTCGACGCCGTTGGGCTGCCGGAAGCGCACCGGCTGGGCAAAGGCCTCGACCCGCTCGCCGGTCGCGTAGACCCGGTCGAGCATCTCGAAAAAGCCCTGGTCGGCGACGTCGGGAAAGGCATCGCGGATGGTCCTGCCCGCCCATGTGGCGCTGGTGAACACCCGGCGATGCGCCGCGTTGACGAACTCGACCTCGTGGGTCGGCCCGCGCATGACGATGATGAAGCCGGGGGCCTGTTCGAACGCCTGGAGCAGCCTCTCGCGCTCGGTGGCGAGGCGGCGGTCGGCCTTGACCCGCTCGCTCGTCTCGATGACCACCGCGATCACGCCCGCGGGCGCGCCGCTTTCGTCGAGCACCGGCGAATAATCGAGGTTCATCCACACCTGCTCGGCCGCACCATGGCGGTAGAGGGTAAGCTCCTGGTCGCGATAGGCGAGGGTACCGCCCGCCAGCCCGACCTTCATCACATGATCGTTAAAGTCGGCGACCTCGGGCCAGCCCTCGAGCACCCGCGATCCGAGCAGTTCGGGATGCCGGCCGCCCGCGAACACCGAATAGGCATCGTTATAGAGCATGATGCCGTCTTCGCCCCACAGCATCACGATCGGCACCGGCGACAGCAGCAGCAGGCCCAGCGCGGTCTTGAGGCTCTGGGGCCAGGTCTCGATCGGACCGAGCGAGGATCGCGACCAGTCGCGTTCGGCGATGAGGCGCCCAGCCTCGCCGCCACGGTACAGCCAATCTTCAGCGGTGGTCGTCACGCACGATTCCTAGCGCCAACGCGCAACCACGCGCAATGGCCCGGCATCGCGGCGTCCGCCGTCATGGCGGGTCGGGGAGGACGGTCGACGGCGGGGCGCTTGCGGCATCCGCCGATCGGGCCGCCCGTCCCGGGCGCCGATCGCTCCGGCCGTGACAGCATCGCCATCGTCACCACCATCGCATGGTCCCCCGGGGTCGGGCGACCGCCAGCGGCGATCGCGATCATTTCGATGCGCGACAACGCCGCCGCCCGACCACCGTTCCACGCGCCACCGGGGCACGGCGCCAGCGGACGCTGTTCGATCGGACATCGGCATGAATCGTGAGAGGTGCGGCTATCATCGGCACCGTATCGATCGCATCGTCGCGCCCGAGACGTCAATCGGCCGACAGCCATGCCTCGGCTTCGCTCCGGCTCGCGAAGAGACGTGCCTCGTCGCGCCCCTCGACGATGCGCTGCGCCTGCAGCCGAGCCAGCGATCCGAGCCCGGCAATGGCGATCCGCCGCGCCTTGATTCGGGCCCCCTCGATCAGTTCACGAAAGCAGGCGACCACCGCCTGGCTCTGGATCGCCGCTGACCCGGCATCGACGAGCAGGTCATATTGCCCCGACTGCCACCCGAGCGCCGCGACCGCGGCCTGCTCCTGCGCCGCAAAGCTGGCGACATCCTCGGGCGACAGAAAGGCCGATATCCGGACCACCAGTCGTCGACGCCCGGGCTCGTGGCTGACGCGGATCATCGCTCCTACTCCCATATGACGCGCGTCCCGAAAAACGCCGCACCACCGAGTCGGGTTGCCGGCCTGACCGGATTCATCGGAACGCGAGCGATCAGCGGCGGCAGCGATCGGCTCGGCCAAAAGCGCGATCGCCGCCCCGGACCGATCCCCTACCCGATCACCGCGCCGATCAGGCCGAGCATGTCCGTCAACCAGGCGACTGGCACGGCATCGCCCATCCGCCGCACATCCTCTCTTTGGCGGGCGACCGCCTCGCGCCGCCCGGCCCATTGCCGGCAATCAGGTCGGCGGCGGCGCGCCGTGGCTCGCCGGCTCTGCTAGGGCGGGTGCCGCGCCCGCGAAGCCGGTCGGTCGAAGGCAATCCGATGCTCGCCACGCGGGCGCGGAGGTTCAGACGCGACCATCAGCGCAGGGCGAGCGGCCACGCGGCCCCATGGGCACGGGCACAACGGTCAGTGAAGGTTCGTCGGGCGCCCATGTCGGAAAAGCGCACAGAGCGCGAGCTGGCCGCCGTTCCGCGCCGCAGTCTTTGTCGCCGCGTTTGGGGCTGTCCGCGATCGCCGCGGCCGCGCGGCGCTGACGGCCGGTGCGGGTTCGAATGGCGCAGTTCGCTCGGCTCGCCCCTGATCTCGCGCCGACTGTCGAAAGCCCGACCAGCTACGTCGACTACCGGACTTGTGCGGATGGCGCGCGGGCGTAGGCCATCGCGACCTATCGGAGCTGTTCATCCCATGATCGAGACAGCCGCCCAGATGATTGCCGCGCATGGCACCATGGCAATCGACATCCTGCTTGTCGCGGTCACCGAAGCCGTGCGCGCCAGCGACGACAAACGCGCCGGCCAGCTCGACCGCATCCTGCAGGATGTCGAACGGCAATTGAACGACGATCGGCGCAAGCTGGTCGCCGGCCCACCGCTCGGCGTCTGACGCGACTCGATCGCCGGACCGCAGCGGTCGCCCCCAAGCGGCAATCCCACCTCACCCCGCCTTCGCAGGCGCCCGCGCATTCTGGTCAGAGCGGAAGGCCGATCTGCTCGGGCTTCCTGCCGATCTCCTCGACCCGGAAGGTGTTGAAGGGCGGCGTCGCCAGCAATTCGCTCTCGGGGAGGGTGGAATCGAGCCATTGCATCACCTGCCGCCGCAGGATGATCGCGCCATGCCGCGGCTGATACGGCCCCACGTCATGATTGGCATCTACGGTGATGATCCGGAACGACAGCGGCCAGGCGGCCATCGCCGGCTCCCAGATCGCAGCGAGATAGAAGAAATTGCCGTCGTCGAGCGTCACCCGGTAGTTCTTGCCCTCGGCGCGCATGTGGAATTCGGAAGCCGGCACCAGGCAGCGATGGCTACGGAAATCGCCGCGGTCGGATCGGAGGAAACGATAGGAGGCACCGGCGGCGAAGCGCGGATCGGATCCCCAGGTCGCCTCGACCATTTCAATCTCTTGCGCATTGTCTGGGTCGCGCCGGATGATGGGACGGGTCGCGCCCGGCGCGGCATCGGAGTCGAAGGGATTCGGTTTCGGGCCCATGGCCGGAACATAGCGGGAACGATTGCACCGGACAAGCGCCGGGGACGAGGAAGACAATGTGCAACGACTACCGGCTGCTCGTCGACATTGCGTCGATCGCCGAGGATTTCGAGGATCTGAAGATCAGGATCAAGATGCCCGAGGGCGCGCCCAACGTCGAAGCGCGCGAGGACATCAAGATGACCGACATCGCCCCCATCGTCCGCGGCGTCGAAGGAGAACGCGGCGTCGGCGAACTGGTCAACCGGCGATGGAGCTGGCCCGGGCCGAACCGCAAGCCGGTCTATAATTTCCGCTCCGAGAATCGCGAGTTCACATCGGGGCGTTGCCTCATCCTCGCCGACGGCTTCTACGAATTCACCGATGCCGAGATACCCAAGCAGAAGCGCCTCGACAAATGGCTGTTCGCGATGACCGACCATCGCTGGTTCTGCATCGCCGGCATCTGGCGCGCACATCCCGAGGTCGGCGAGGCCTTCACCATGCTGACGATCGACGCCGGCGAGGACGTTGCCCCCTATCATCATCGCCAGATCATCCCGCTGCCGCGCGAGCGCTGGGCCGACTGGCTCGATCCGGCGGTGCCGGCCGCCGAAGTCCTCACCTATCTGCCGAAGGGAAGCCTGCCTGCGACCCGCGTCTATCCCGCGCCCGCCGACGGGCCGGCGCAGCCAACGCTTGCCCTATAACCAGGCGACCGACCAGCTACTGATCAGGAGAGTTGGCATCCCGCGCGCCGATCGGCCGCGGACAGGCGCGCTTGCGGCGACCGGCTCAGGCCGCGGGCTGGTCCGGCGACACGCCCGCGACAGCGCCGATCCACAGCGCTTCGATCTGGTTGCCGTCGAGCGTGCGGCCCTCGACGATGACATGGCCATCAGGCGGGGTGACCACGTCGGCGCCGGAAATGAGCCGCCAGAGCGTGCCGTCGCCATCCTCGAGCAGCGTGCCGCGCTCGACATGCCGCAGTTGGCCGGCCATCCGAACATGTACGCCGCTCATCATCGCCTCCCCGTTTTCGGCGAGGAGGCACCCGCGCGCCCGATGCCCGCGATCCGGTAAAAACGCCTCGCCAGGACGATCATCGCACCCCGAGCCCACCGCCACAACGCGCCAAAGGGCACGGCGCGTGCGAAATCTGTTGATAAGTCGACGGGCAACCCCGCCGCGCGCAGACGGGCAGGCCCGGCGCTCTAACCGTAGCTTGACGAACCGACCACGCGGACGGAACATAAAGGGAACAATTGAGTCGTTGACCAGCCATGCTTATCCCGATCCCCTCTACCGACCGGCCACGTGCCGAGCAGATCGCCGCGCTCCGTGCCGAACTCGCGATTACCCGCAGACCGGCGGCGGCGGCACTCGCGTTCGGACTTGCGGCGATCGATGACCGGCTTGCTGATGGCGGGCTGGACGGGGCCGGGCTCCATGAGATCGCGGCCGCCTCGACCGGGCTCGCCGACGACGCCGCAGCGACCCTGTTCGCCGCCGGGATTGCCGCCCGTTTCGCCGCGCGCGGCGTGGCAACGGTGCTGTGGACGCTCGGCCGTTTCGACCTTTACGCCCCCGGCCTCGAACAGGTCGGCCTGCCACCGGACCGGCTGCTCTACGGCCAAGGCGGCAAGGATGCCGAGATACTCGCACTCGCCGAGGACGGCTTGCGCGACGGGTCGCTCGCCTGCATCGTCGCTGAGATACGGCTGGCCGACCGCACCGCCACGCGGCGGCTCCAGCTTGCCGCCTCGGACGGCCGCACCCCGGTGCTGCTCTACCGCCGCCACCGCACCCGCGAGCGCTGTCCGCTCGCCGAGCCCTCGGCGGCGATGACCCGCTGGCGGATCGGCTGCCTGCCGTCGGCGCCGCTCCCCCATGCCGGTGTCGGCCGCGCCCGCTGGCGGATCGAGCTGGTCCGCCAGCGCGGCGGCAACCCTTTTTCCCTCGAAGCGGAGGCATGTGATGCCACGGGTCGCCTCGCTCTTCCTGCCGCAGCTGCCGATCGAGCGGCTGCGCGGGTCACCGCGTCCAGCCGCGCCGCCTGAGCCCGCGCGGGAACTGCCCTCGGCGCGTCCGCTGCCACCGATCGACGACGATCCCGGTGCCTGCTCGGTGCCGCGTGGCGGCGGCTGGCGCCCCGGCGCGCGCTGGGCGCGCGACGCCGGTCTCGCGCCCGGGCACACGCCTGACCCTGCACCGGATCGCGACCAGGGCCGCGCCGGCAACCTGGCCGACCTCGCCGTCCACCAGCGCCCGACGATGCGCGAACTCGGCCGGCGCAGCGAGTCCGCCGATCATCCGTTCCGGGCGATGCGTTCCGACGACGGTGCGCCCGGAACGACGCCGGCGATCGCCCTTCCCCGCTGGTCGCCGGCCGGTCGGCAGCCGACGATCCTGATCGACCGCAGCGGCCAGCGCGAGACCGTCACCGCCGCCTGCCCGCAAGCGCTCGCCCTCGGGCTGCATCCCGGCATGGCCGCCGCTTACGCCCGGGCGCTCGTCGCCGAGCTCGATGTCGCCGACGCCGACCGCCAAGCCGACGACGCCTGGCTCGAGCGGCTCGCGCTCCACGCGGTCACGCGCTGGACACCGGTCGCCAGTGCCTGCCCGCCCGACGGGCTGTGGCTCGATCTCGCCGGCACCACCCATTTGTTCGGCGGCGAGGAACGCTTCGCCCGCCGGCTGCTCGCCTTCCTGCGCCGGCTCGGTTTCACCGCGACGATCGCGATCGCCGGCACGCCGGGCGCGGCGCATGCGCTCGCGCGTTACAGCAGCAACGCGATCACGCTGCTGCCGCCGGGGCGCGAGACCGAGGCGATCGGGCCGCTGCCGCTCGCGGCGCTGCGGCTCGCGCCCGACGCGCTGACCGCCGCCGCGCGCTTCGGGCTCGAACGCATCGCCGATCTCTATCCGATGCCGCGCGGGCCGCTCGCCCGCCGGCTGGGCCTCGACACCGTCCGCCGCCTCGACCAGGCGCGCGGCCTGATCCCCGAGCCGATCGTCGCCGCGGTGCCGTTCGAGGCGCCGATGGCCGAGCGGCGGCTGCTTGAGCCGATCGGCACCGCCGAGGCGATCCTCCAGGTGATCGGCGATCTCGTCGACGATCTGGTCGAACAGCTGCTCGCCCGCGGCCTCGGGCTGCGCAACGCGATACTGACCTGCCTCGTGGTCGACGGCACCGAGCCACGGATCGCGATCGGCACCGCGCGCGCCACCCGTGATCCGCGCCACCTCAAGCGGATGCTCGCGATGCGGGTCGAGCGGATCGACCCCGGCCTCGGCATCGAGGCGATGCGGCTGGCCGCGACCCGGGTCGAACCGCTCGCCGCGGAAGCCATCGCCAGCACCGCACTGGCCGGCGACCACGCCGCCCCCGACCTCGCGCCGCTCGTCGACCAGCTCGGCGGCCGGGTCGGGCCGGCGGCACTGTTCCGGATCGGATCGGCCGAGAGCGACGTCCCCGAGCGCGCGGTCCGTCGCCTCGAACCGCTCGCCAGCCCGCCGGGCTGGCCCGGTTGGCCGCGGCCGGTGCGGCTGCTCGCCCGGCCCGAACCGCTCAGCGACGTGCTCGCGCTGCTGCCCGACCATCCACCGCGGCGCTTCCGCTGGCGCGGCACCGGCTACCGGGTCGTCGCCGGCGACGGGCCCGAGCGGATCCATGGCGAATGGTGGCGCAGCGACCGCGAGATGTGGGCGGTGCGCGACTATTTCCGGGTCGAGACCGAGGAGGGCGCCCGCTTCTGGCTGTTTCGCCGCGGCGACGGCATCGCCGGTGCGACCGGCGACCTCAGCTGGCATCTCCACGGCTTCTTCGGCTGATGGCGCGCTATGTCGAGCTGCAGCTGACCAGCCATTTCTCGTTCCTGCGCGGCGCCTCGTCGCCCGAGGAGCTGTTCGCCGCTGCCCAGGCGCAGGGCCACCGCGCGCTCGGCCTCGCCGACCGCGGCAGCGTCGCCGGGGTGGTGCGCGGCTGGGACGCGCAGAAGCAGAGCGGGGTGCGGATGATCGCCGGCGCCCGGGTCGATCTGACCGACGGCCGCGCGCTGCTGCTCTACCCGACCGACCGGCCGGCCTGGTCGCGGCTGACCCGGCTGCTGTCGATCGGCAAGGCGCGCGGCGGCAAGGGCCTCTGTATGCTCGACTGGAGCGATGTCGCCGACTGGGCCGACGGGCTCGTCGCGATCCTGCTCCCCGACACCCCCGATCCGCGCACCGCGACCTGGACCGTGGAGCTGCGCGACCTGTTCGGCGATCGCGGCCATCTCGCGCTGACGCTGCGCCGCCGCCCCGGCGACGCCGCGCGACTGCACGCGCTCGACGCGCTCGGCCGCGCCGCCGGCATCCGCCGGGTCGCGACTGGCGATATCCTCTACCACGCCCCCGAGCAGCGCCCGCTGCAGGACGTGGTGACCGCGATCCGCGAACGCAGCACGATCGACGCGCTCGGCTTTCGCCGCGAGCGCTTTCCCGACCGCGCGCTCCAGCCCCCGGCCGAGATGGAGCGGCGCTTCGCCGCCTTTCCCGACGCGATCGAGGCCAGCGCCGACATCGCCGGCGACTGCCGCTTCGACCTCGGCGAGATCAGCTATCAATATCCCTATGAGCAGGTGATGGCGGGCCGCACCGCACAGGAGGCGCTCGCCGCGCTGACCGCGGCAGCGGCCGAGCAACACTTCCCCGAGGGTTTGCCGCCGCCCTATCGCGACCAGGTCGCGCACGAGCTCAAGCTGATCGGCGAACTCGGCTACGCCCCCTATTTCCTCACCGTGAACGCCATCGTCGCCGAGAGCCGCCGGCGGGGCATCCTGTGCCAGGGACGCGGCTCGGCCGCCAACAGCTGTGTCTGCTATCTGCTCGGGATCACCTCGATCGACCCGATCAAACACGAACTGCTGTTCGAGCGCTTCGTCAGCGGCGAGCGCAAGGAGCCGCCCGACATCGACGTCGATTTCGAGCATGAGCGGCGCGAGGAAATCATCCAGTGGATCTACGAGACCTATGGCCGCCACCGCGCGGCGCTGACCGCGGTCGTCACCCGCTACCGCACCCGCGGCGCGGTCGCCGAGGTCGGCAAGGCGCTCGGCCTGCCGCGCGATCTCACCAAGATGCTGACCGGGCTGGTGTGGGGCTGGTCGATGGACGGCATCTCCGACGAACAGATCGCCTCGCTCAACCTCAACGCCGACGATCATCGGCTGCGGCTGACCCTCGACCTCGCCCGCCGGCTGATCGGCACCCCGCGCCACCTGTCGCAGCACCCCGGCGGCTTCGTGCTGACCGAGACCCGGCTCGACGAGCTGGTGCCGATCGAGCCGGCACGGATGGAGCAGCGGCAGATCATCGAATGGGACAAGGACGATATCGACGCGATCCGCTTCATGAAGGTCGACGTGCTCGGTCTCGGCATGCTCGGCTGCCTCAACCGCGCCTTCGTCCTGCTCGAGCAGGACAAGGGGATCAAAATCGGCATGGCCGACCTCCAGCATGACGATCCGGCGGTCTATGCGATGGTCCAGAAGGCGGACACCCTCGGGACCTTCCAGATCGAATCCCGCGCGCAGATGTCGATGCTCCCCCGGATCAAGCCCGCCCGCTTTTACGATCTGGTCATCCAGATCGCGATCGTCCGCCCCGGCCCGATCCAGGGCGACATGGTCCACCCCTATCTCCGCCGCCGCGAGGGCCGGGAAAAGCCCGAATATCCCAAGCCCGAACTGCGCGCGGTGCTCGAGAAGACCTTGGGCGTACCGCTGTTCCAGGAACAGGCGATGAAGGTCGCGATCGTCGGCGCCGGCTTCTCCGCCATCGAGGCCGACCAGCTGCGTCGGGCGATGGCGACGTTCAAGATGACCGGCGGGGTCAGCCATTTCTACGACAAGCTGGTCAACGGCATGGTCGCCCGCGGCTATCCGAAGGACTTCGCCGAGCGCACCTTCAAGCAGATCGAGGGGTTCGGCAGCTATGGCTTTCCCGAGAGCCACGCCGCCTCCTTCGCCAAGATCGCCTATGCGAGCTGCTGGCTCAAGCACCACCACCCCGATGTCTTCTGCGCCGCGCTGCTCAACGCGCAGCCGATGGGCTTCTACGCCCCCGCCCAGATCGTCCGCGACGCGCGCGACCATGGAGTCGAGGTCCGGCCGGTGTCGATCAACCACAGCCATTGGGACTGCACCCTCGAACCCGCCAGAGGCCGCTGGCTGGCGGTCCGGCTCGGCTTCTGCCAGGTGCGCGGGCTCGCCAACGTCCATGGCGCCGCGATCGTCGCTGCCCGCGGCCCCGAGCCCTATGACAGCGTCGAGGCAGTCTGGCGCCGCGCCGGCGTGCCCCGCGCCGCGATCGAGCGGCTCGCCGAGGCCGACGCCTTCCATATCCTTGGGCAGGATCGCCGCCAGGGGCTGTGGAAGGTCCGCGGCCTCGGCCAGGCCCCCTTGCCCTTGTTCGCCGCCGCCGACGCCCGCGAGCAGGGCTTCTCCCCCGAGGGGCTCGAGCCGCCGGTGGTGCTCACCCCGCTGACCGAAGGCCGCGAGGTGGTCGAGGACTATCGCGCGCTGCAGCTGTCGCTGCGCGCCCATCCGTTGAGCTTCCTGCGCGCCGAACTCGATGCGATGCGGATCGTCCGCTGCGCCGACCTGCGGGAGATTCGCGACGGCCGCAACATCGAGGTCGCCGGGGTCATCCTAGTCCGCCAGCGCCCGGGCTCGGCCAAGGGGGTGCTGTTCGTGACGATCGAGGACGAGACCGGGGTCGCCAACGGCATCCTGTGGCCCGACCGTTTCGAGATCTACCGCCGGCAGGTGATGTCGGCGTCGATGATCGCGATCCGCGGCCGGCTGCAGAAGGAGGGCGAGGTCATCCACATCATCGCCGACCGGATCACCGACCATGACGCGATGCTCCGCAGCATCGGCCGGACCGGCTTCACCGTCGCCCCCGGCCGCGGCGACGGCGCCACCAGCGGCGGCGGGCCAGACCCGCGCGATCCGAGCTTTCCGCGAGGGCGGACGCTGGGCGCCCCGCCCTACCGCACCGCCGATGATCAGGACGTGCTGCCGCCGATCCACAGCCATGATTTCCACTGACGTCAGACGCAATCGGCGTCCACATCATCCCGAAGACATAGCGCGTCGGGGAACGTTTGCCTCGGGATGATCCGGACAGCGGCGACCAGTTGCGCAGACTCGACGTTGAAACAGCTGACATTGGCAGGTCCGGAACACCTCCGTTTGATCCCCACCGAATGCTCGGATGTTCCAACAGTTCGGGATTGGGAACTGCCGACCGCATCACGCGCAAAAGCTCAGATCATCCGCTCTGGCTCTGGAGTTCGACATAGAGCACCACATCGGCCAGCCGCTTGACGTTAGCTGCGGCGATATCGCCGGGAACCGGATCGGGCGTCGCAAGGTCCCCCGCGTCGACCAACGCAATCCGATGACGGCCCGCGAATCCCCCGGCCAGCGCCATCGTGGCATCGGCGACGGCATAGCCCGGGAATTGAACGTCCGGCTTGAAACCTGACAGCGCCGTGCCATCGAGGCTGATGATCGTGCCGGCGGCGAGCGCCGGTTCGCCCGGGAGGATCAGCAGCAAGGCGCGGCTCACGCCGAGCTTGGTCCCGCGCAGCCAGATCGGCAGGATCCGCTCGTCGATGTCGAACAGCACCTCGGTCGCAGCCGGGCTGGCAAGCAGCCGGTGGAAGAGCGAGGACTGCTCCTGCCGCAGGCTCAGCATCCGCGGGATCGGCTTCTGCGCAAGCGCTTGGGCGATGCTGCCCTCTAGCGCCGCATTGTCCGCCTCGACCGTCGCGCGAAACAGGTCGTCGACCAGCGCCGTATAGCTGATCCCGAGAATGACGTCGGTGATCGTCTGATAGTCGAACGAGCGAAAGCTCTTGGGGAGCGTGAGCGTCCAGCGGCTGATCGCGCCGGCCCCCTCGAACGGCGCGTAGCGTTCGTCCCGAAAGCTGAAATCGAAGACGCCGGCATCGCTTTGGGCGGTCGAGGTCGCAATATTGATATTATGGCGCAGCGGCAGATCGGCGAGATGCGCAGGGCCAGGTTTCGCTTCGGCGCGCACGAACGACTGACGCAGCGTCAACGACGCGGCGATGTTCGTGTAAGGGCCTGTCACGCAGGGAATGGTCAGCCTGACGGCCTTGATGCGACGGCGATATTGTCCTGGGTAGAAGAGATCGAAGGCAAACTCGGGCACCGAGATCTCGCACTCGCCCGTTTGCCGCAGTGCCAGCAATTGCGCCGGGTCGAGCTGCATCAGCGAAAAGGATTGGTCGACTTCCAGGCTACGGTAATTGGTCTCGAGAAAGCGGCGTTCCATCTCCGCGAGCGCGGCCGACAGCTGGTCGGCTGCCAGCATGCCCAGCCGCTGGCCATCCCAGCCGGATTCGCCCAGCAGCGGGCTCGTCTCGTCACCACGCTCGAACCGATAGGCACGTTCGGCCAGCCGCGCCATGGCCGATGCCGTATCGAAACCCTGCCGATGGATCCGCTGCAATGTCGACGACAGCCAGCTGTAGAGACCCAGGCCGGTGAATTTCTCGCCGTAGAACGTCATGACCTCGTCCTGCTGCTCGATCGCACGCGCATGGAGTTCGATCGCATTCGCAGCGATGTCCCGCCGGATTTGGGCGATCTTGAGCTGACGCTCCACCTGTTTGAGCTCCTGATCGGCCAGGCCGGACTGATGTTCCCAGCCTTCGCGACGGCGCTGGAATCCCGCTTCGAGACCGGCGGACGCACCGAGCGTCTCGAATCCGCGCGCCGCTTCGCCGCCTGCCTGACCGGCGCGGTGGAGCGTGTCGCCGGCCTGCTTGCCACCATAGGTCATCGCGAAAGGCGAGCCGGCCTGCGGCACGACATGGGCGATACTGGCCACGCCGAGCAGCCCCGCCGCGGTCGCCCCCGAAATCGCGGAGAGATGCCGCATCAGCTGCTGGGTTCGTTCCCAGGCGTCGAGGTCGGCATCGACGAGCCCGGCATAATAATCGCGGCGATAGCTGATCGCGGCCTTTTGCGCCTCGCACTGGGCGATGTGCTCCTCGGCCGCCTCCAACTCCCATTCGCGGACACGCCGGCCAAGCGCGAGAATATTGGCGGCCTGGGTGTTCCTCAGATTGCTGAGTTCCTCGACGTCGCGCTTCTCGATCGCCGAGAGCATCTGGGCACCGAAGGACTGGACGGCGGCCGTATATTGGCGTGCCTTTTCGACCAGGAACAGGAAGCGGTAGGGCGGAAGGTCGCCATTGCCGGCGCCGAGCACCTCCTCGATCGAAAGGCCTTCGGCGCGCGCACGCACGAGCAGGCGCGGATCGATCACCGGCGCGAACAAGGCGAGGTCGCGGCGCTGGCCCGCGATGTCGAGACAGTGGCGGATCTTGTAGAGCCGGTCTTCGATCAGCGCGCGCAATGCTGCAAGGTCCGGGTTCGGCGGAACGCAGAAAGCCGCGCCGATCTGCACTACCACGCCCAGGCCAAGCGTGCCGGCCGCGGACGCACCGCTCGCGAGTGGCGAGCCATTGGCGCGGCCCGGCTTCATCGAGCCTTTGCCCGTCTGCCATCCGGCGCCCCGCGTGCGCCGCCAGTCGAGCGCGCCGGTGAGGGGCCTGTCCCTGCGCTGCATGCTGTCGAGCAGTGTTGCTACGGCCGCCGGCACGCCATCGTCGCGGCGGTTGCCGGCTGTCGCGGCAACCGCCGCCGCCGTTCGCCCGGTCGTAGGATCGATCACCGTCGGCGTGTCGAAGAGATGCGTTCCTTTCCGCATCGTCGATCGTTGCGCCGAGATGCCGCTGCGGCGATACTCGACGAAGCGGTTCGCCTGAGCCGACCCAACCTTCCCCCGGGGCGGCCGGGCCGCCCAGTATCGGCTCTCGAGTTCGATCAGAAATTCCGAGCCCTTGTCACTCCCCGCCGACAGCGATGCGAAGGTCGGTGCCTTCGTCTCCTCGCCGCCGCACGGGCCGACCTGTGCGGGACGCGGCCCGAGGATCTGTTCCGCCATCACATAGAGCAAAGTGGCTTCGTTGACGGTCTCGGTGGTGAACTGCTGGAACAGGCTGTCACCCCAGTCGACAAGATTGGTCACATATTTCGTGACGATCGCCTTCTGATAGGCCGACAGGCGGAGCCGGGCGATCGCGTGCGGGTTGAAGGGATCGAGGCGGTAGGCCTCGATCGCCTGATCGTCGGTCAGGATGTCCCGGAGACTCTCGGGTGAGAGCCCGCGAAACCGCGCGAAGCGCCATACCCGGTCGCGTTCCGCCTGTCGCGCGGCTGCGGCGTCGGCCGGTGGGGCGGCTTCGGGAGCGGGCGGCGCGGTGGGGTCGAAGATATAATGATACCAATCCTGGGCGGCGGCGAATTTCTGCCGGCTGCTCAGATGGTCGGCGATCAGGAAGGGAATCTGGAAGAATATCTCGTTGAAATAGACCCCAAGCGCACCGGTGAAATCGACTGGGGTCGACTGAAGGCCTGTGCCTGCCTTCACCTCGGCCGCGGTGCGCAGCAGCGGCCGGTCCTCGCGCAATGCGATCTGGGTGGCGGTATCGAGCAGCGCGTCGACGCCCCCGGCGAACAGCGTGCTCGCCAGCGTCCGCGACAGGGTCGTCCCGAGCCGGCACGATGTGATGCCGGAGGCCACCGGCATCACGAAGGCGCTGTCGCGGTCGTTCTGGAGAATGAGGCCGCCGGCCTCCCAACCCGCATTCACCGGCCCCGCCGCGATCGCGGCGCCGTTGAGCCGCCCGACCGGCTCGCCGCGCTGATTTGGGTCGAGGCCGGCGAGGGTCGCGAAGTAGGAGACGGCCTGCGGTGCGGCGCCGTCGCCCGTCACGAAATCGGCGAATGTGGTTTCGTCGGCAACGACCGCCTGCAAGGCGAAATCGCCCGCCACCACATCGGAGAGGTTGCCCGGCACCTGGGGCAGATAGAGCGACCGCCCCCCACCGTCGGCCGCCACATGCAGCAGCGCCTGTGGGTTGGTCCGGGTGAAGGCGAGGGCGGACTTGAGGTCGGGCGAGAGGGCGATCTGGGTCCGCGCGAACAGGTCGACCTCGTTCAGCGTCTGGAGCCCGGGCGAGGCCATCACCAGCGTGGCGCCGAGCGAGAGCGGGAACACCCGGTTCCAGGCCGGGCCCGTCAGCATATAGTCGTCGCGCGGCGCCGCGTGCGTTTCCTTGACGGCCGCCAGCATCGGCGCCTGATCGACCGTGCTGAAATCGGTCAGCCGGTCGATCGCGACGAGGCCCGGGAGGACGAAGGCGCCGCCGAGCATGGCAAGCGTCTGCGGCGCCGTCCACGACCCGTCGAGCCGCAGCGTGGTGAACTTGGTGGTGATGCGGTGCTTATAGCCCGTGAAGGTCGATGCGCCATTTTCGAGCTGGCTGGTCGGCTGGGTGGCCGACTCCACCCAGAAGAGGTGGAGGCGGCTCTGATGGACGACCGGCGAGACAACGCGGACCGGAATCGCGACATCGATCGGGCGTCGCGCGGAAAAGGTCCTGAGCCGCGCGGGGTCCTCAGCGCCGCCCGCGAAATTCTGGATCGTCCAATAATGATAGTGGGGCGGATCGGCGGTCGTGCAGCCGAAAAGATGGACAACGTCGATATCGGTTCCGAGCTCGTGATAGACCCCGGCGATCCTGAGCCCCGCCACTTCCTCGAAACCGCTGAGATAGTCGCCATAGGCGTCGAGGACATTTTGCGGGTCGAGATCGCGTTGCAGCAGCTTGTCCTCGAGCGTCGCGAACAAGGGCGTCTTGTCGTCGCGCAGTTCGGGCTCGAGATAGTTTTCGGGCCACAGGAACACCTTGCGATTCGCTTCCCAGACCCGGTAGCTGCCACGCCACGACCATTCGGCGACGGGGATCCGCGACGGCGAGACCTGGACATGGTCGAGATCGTCGCCGTCCCGGCGATCCTGTTCGAGGTTCAGCAGGACCCGGGTGACATAGGTCTGCAGCGAGGCCGTCGCCGACACCAGCAGCGAGGTTCGGGCGCAGCCCTCCATCTGCGGATCGATGAGATAATAGGCGTAGAGATCGTCGAGCGTGGTGAAGCGGCCGCCACTTTGGCGGATGACATGATCCGCGAGCGCATCGCGCCGCAGACCGCGGAGCCGGTCCTCGCACGGACCGAGCTGGGCGTCGAACGCCGCGTCGTCTGGATATCGCCGGCGCAGGGTCGCCACCAGCGCTTCCGCCCCCTGGCCGAGCATGGCGGCGTCGTCGCTGGTCAGGAGGGCGAAGGTCTCGGCGCCCAGACCGATCGTCGCCAGGCTTCGCCCGAGGCGCTCCAGCCGGTCGAGCGCGACGATCGCGACCGGCTCGTCCGCGACGAGCCGGTCGAGAAGCGCCGCCGATGCTGCGGCCTGGCCCATCGCCAGGCCGAGCTGTTCATCGGGCAGCACACCGAACCGACTGGCGCCATCATATGCCGTCAGCGCCGCATCGATCGCCGCCGCGGCACCGGGATGAACCGCCTCCGCGCGCCGGACGAGTCCGGCATAGATGGAGACGAGACGTATCGTGGCCGGCCCCGGCAGGCGCGGATCACCGAGTGCGAACAAGGCGGGGTGCGCCGCGACGAAGGCGAGGCGATCGGCGGTGATCGCCTCGTCGCGATACGCGACGGCGAGCCGTGCCATCACCGCCACGACGGCGGACAGCGGGTCCGGCGCCGCCCCCTGCACGGCATCGACGATGGACGGGTCGGCAAGATCGATGCCCGCAAGCGTGAGCAGCGCCGCGACCTTGCGCTCGTCGATGCCAAGCTTTGCTGCCAGCAAGGGAGGCACGAGCCGCGCGACGTGATAGGGCGCGATGACGCCCTGCAATTGCGCGGGCGCGACAGCGAGGCCTGCGGGAATCTCCAGCGACGGCATGGGCGGCGTTCCGGGGCGGAGCCGGAACCGGTCGAGCGGTCGCGCCTCGAACAGCGCCGCATTGGCCGCGACTAGCGCGATCGACATCGCCTCGGTGACGCCGGGCACGAACGCGAACAGCGTTGGCGCGAATTCGAGCGTGCCAGCGCCCGCTATGGTGTCGACGATTCCGGCGGCGACCGCGGCTGGCGTCGCGCCCGCAACCGTCGGCGGCGAGATCCCCGTGGCGATCTCGATGGCGTCGAGCATCAGACCGCTGGTCTGTACCCAGTCATGGGTCGCCAGCAGCGCGGAGAGTGCGGCCAGCGATGCGACGCCGCCCTCGGGCAATTGGGCGAGGCGCGCCAGCAGCAGCAAATCGTCGGCGGATCGCCCCAGCAAGGCCATGAGCCGTGCATGACGATAGAGCAGCGCGAGATTGGCGGCGTCGAGGGCGAAGCCGCGCTTCTGCTCGTCGGCCGCGCCAAGGTCCGCGCCGAGCGCCGGCGCAAGCGCGGCGATCAGGCCGGCCAGGCCGTCTTCGGTCAACTGCGTGCCGAGCATCAGCCGCTGCAGCATGTTGTTCGCGGGCGGCGGCGCGTCCGGCATGCGAAAGGCGGGGTGGACGAATATGAAGCCCGGTTGGGGCAGCAACCCTTCGGTCAGCGCATAGGGACGGCTGTTGAAACGGCGGTCGAACAGCGATGGCTCGCCTGCGGCGTTCGGATCGACCGGAATTGCGCCCCATAGGGCCACGGCCTCGTCGATCGTCAGGCCGAAGCGGCGCGCGATCTGCGCCACCACCGCGACGTCCGCCAGGGCATCCGAGTCGAGACGGGGCGGCTGAGGAAGCGCGCGCTCCGACAATGCCACGTCGAGCGCCGCGGTCGACCAGCCGAGCGCGCGTCGGAGGCGGGTGAACCGGTGCATGAGGTCGAGCGCGGCCGCGCTGAGTCCGGTTGCGCGTTCGATGTCGTTCTGGATGCTTTCCTTGCTGCTCTTGGCCGCCATGATGACGATCGGCTGCGGCACGTTCGCGGAAACGAGCCGGCTGCGCGCGAGCGCGAGCAGTTCGTCATGGTCGAGGCCGATCGACGCCAGCAGCGGCCCGGTTTCGATCGGGGCAAGCTTGTCGCCCTGGGCCGCGCCGAAATCGAGCCCGTAAAGACGGCCGAGATAGGATAGCGAAAGATTGGGTGTCGCCACGATTCCATGCTCGGCGAGCAACAGCCCGAGCGTGGCGGCCACCGGGCCAGGTCCGGTCAAGCCGGTCCAGGCCAGCAGATCAGCGCGCCGCACCCCGAACAGGCCGAGATAGGCATCGACCTGCGCCAGCGACAGGAGGAACGGCGCCTTGAACGAAGCCGTATCCTGGACAAGTGCCTTGCCGTAGACTTCGGCGAGCACCGCGGCCCGGTTGCCAATGTCCAGTCCGGGGTGGCTTCGCAACGCCGTCGCGTTTTCGAGGATCGCGTTGACGATCTCCAGCGTCGGGACGAGCGTTTCGGCGCTCGCGCAGCTCAGCGGGACGGTCCACAGATCGGGTCGTCGAACCTTGAGGTTCAACGCGTGCGCGGCCCGGCTTCCGGCAAAATCCTTGCTCGTGACCATCTTGTCCACGAAGCTCATCAGGTCGACGAAATAGGCGGCCGGCCCCAGGATCGATCGGCAATGGGCGCAGTCGCAGGCGCCGGATTCTCCGAAGAGCTCGGCATAACCCGAAATGGCGCGAAGCCCGTCCGATACATCCTCGAACAGTCCGCCCAGGCCGATCGCGCCGCCCGGGACCGTCAGGTCGATCAGCGATCCCGCCGTCGCGACGACCGTCGCGAGCATGTCCTGCGCCGACGCGAACGCGGTTTTGGCGAGGTCGGGGGCGATCCCGCTGCGCAGCGTGAAGGTCTCGCTCCCTTCCGCAGCCACCGTGATCGCCGAGTGATAGCCTTGTGCGATCAGCGTAGCGGCGACGCCGGCATCGCCGGCCAGCGCGAACATGCGCTGCCGGGCCTTGAGGGTCGTGAGCAGGGCGACGCGGTCCTCGGGGGCAAGCGACGCGTCGATCTCGATCATGTCGGAAGCGTCGGCAGCGGCAAGGTCCGCGCGCAAAGTGTGCAGATCGGGATCGCGGGCCACCACCGCGTCCAGCGGGGCGAGCCGCGCCATGATCGCGCGCGCGACGCGCTCGGGATCGGCGTCCGGTGAAAACAGGGGTTCGAACGCGAAGCCGGGAAAGCTGTTCACCAGCGCCTTCGCCGCCGCGATCGCCGCGGTCGAGTCCGCGTCGTGCGTCGCGGCATCGGGCGTAGAGATGTCGCCTGTCGGCAGGCCCTTGTCCCTGTGTGATAGTGGCAAAACCGTCCGAAGCATCGCCGCCAGCGCATCGGGCGACATCGGCATGGCGAGACGCTGCATCGCCTCGGCCGGAAAACGGCGGCGCAGCCGGACGACGATGACCCCCGCCAGAATGTCGCCCCCCGGTCCAAGCACGCGCGCGATCTGCGCCTCCGGCACCTTCAGCAGGTCGCGGACCGAGCCGATCGTTCCACCGACCGTGTCGAACCGGGCCGCCGCGAGCACGGCCGCCGCGCGGTCGTCGCCATCGGCGAGATGGAACAGCCCGACGGCCAGTCCCATCCTTTGGCCCGCAGCCTCTCCGATCGCACCGGACGCGACCATGCGCCCGAGCATAGCATCGTCGATGTCATCCGCGCGCGTTTCCGCGAACGCGCGCACCGCTTCGTCCGGCAGGCCCGCCGCGGCTGCCAGCGCGGCGGTCGTCCGCCGGCCTATCGCCGAGAGGACCGCGGGATCGAGCGCGACCGGCCGGGAATCGTCCGCGGCCGAAGCGCGCAGCACCGGTGCGATCAGTTCGATCGCGGTCTGCTGGTCGGGCAAGGGCAGCCCGCTATCCGCCATCATGCGGCGCAACGCGATGGTCGGATCCCCGGGCGGCAGCGCGTCGAGATCGAGACGCGCGAGCGCTTCGCGGACGTGCGCCGGGGCCCCGGCCAGGAGGCCGGCGACGCGGGCTGCGCGTGCCTGGGCGGACGCGCGGCGCAAGGCGGCGGCCGCATCCGCGTCGCGGGCCTCGAACTCGCTCGGGCGCAGGGCGCCATTGTCGATGATCGCACGCAGCAGCTGTTCGTCCATGAGCGTCCTCAGGTCGGGGGGACCGGCTGGTCCCATGTCGGCGGGTCGGGCAGGTGGATATGGTCCGCGACCCATGACAGGGCCGAGCGGGCGCCGCGGTAAAGGCCGTAGCCGTAGAGAAGCAGCCCGGGTGAGGCCCAGCGCACGGCCTGGTAGCCGAGCACCGGATTGTTGGGATAGGCCGCGAGAACCGAGGAAAAGGCGTCGAGTGGCGCGACCAGCACATGGAGGAAGCGCCCCGAGAAAATCCGGCCCGTGGCATAGGCACCGGTTTCTTCGGCCCATAAGGCGATCGAGAAGATCGGCAGATTGCCCTTGGTGCGATAGTCCGCCAGCGCAGTCATGAAACCCAGGAACTTGTACACGAAGCGGTGCACATGCTCGTGGAAGAAGGCATCGATGCGATCGAGAACCGAATTGCCGGGCTTGATCGCATAGGTCGTGGCGCGCGACGGCCACCAGCGATTATGGGACCCGCCGGCGACCGGGCGGGTGACCCCGCCGGCCTCTTCGGTCCAGACATTCCAATATTTCGCCCAACGGCTCGTCGGCGTCGCGAGCTCACCGCCGCCACGGCGCATCATGATCCCGCCCGGCGTCAGCCGGCCCATCGCCCAGGCGGTGGCCGCGGTCCGCCCGCCGATCGTCTTGAGCGAGACGACGGTCTTCACCGCATGTGCGAGGAATTTGCGGGTGGCGGCCAGGATCGACTTGATCCCCGCCGACCCACCGAGGCTCGCATAGGTCAGCGCGAGTTCCGCCGCGACCATCACCAGATAGAGGATCTGGCCCAGACTGCCGCGATGATCGCCGAAGCCGCCCGGCATTCCGCCCGAGACGCCGGCGGGATCCTTGCTGCGCTCGAACTGGGTGTAGCCGGCGATCTTCACCGCCTGGTCGAGCGCGGTCATCTTGCCACGCGCCCCCGACTCCGGCTTGGCGCGCTTGGCGGCTTCGTCGCCATGGCCCGCCGCCCCGGCCTTGCCGGCTTCCGGGTTGGCCGCGCCATCGGCGCCAGGGGCCGGAACACCGGGTGGGGCGGCGCGCGATGCTTCGCCGCCCGCGCCCGCGCCGCCCGCGCCAGCAGGGGCCGAACCGGCTGCGCCCGTGGGGCCGCCGGCCGCGGGTCCACCACCCGGGGGCGGTCCGCCTGGTGCGGCGCCGCCGCCGCCCGGAACGGATCCGGACCCATTCATCGCCCCCGAGCCCGCCGGACGCGAGCCACCGTCGCCGGAACCCGCTCCGGCGCCGCCGGGGCCCGCCGATCCCACGCCGCCGGATCCGGTGCCACCCGCGCCCGCGCCGTCGCCGGCACCGCTGCCGGCACCGCTTCCACCGCCGGCATCGGCGGTGCCGCCGCCACCGCTGCCATGCCCGGTCGCGCCTTGGCCCGGGCCGGTCCCGCCGTCGCCACCCGCGCCCTGCGGTGTGTCGCTCGCGGGTGGGATCACCCCTGCCGCTCCGGTCAGACCGGCGCCGGGCGCCTGCTCTTTGGCGCCACCGTCGCCGGGATGGACATCGCCGGCGCCGGGGTCGCCCCCGGTTCCGGTGCCCTTGGCGTCGGCGGAGCCGCCGCCCGCCGCCTTCGCACCGCCGTCGCGACCATCCTGGCCCTGGGCGGGGTCACCGGTCTTCGGCGCGGACCTCGCCGGCGGCGGCCCCGTCGGCGGATGCCGACGCGCGTCGGACGGCCGTGCCCGACCGGGCCCCGTACCGCCCTTGACCGGCCGCGCGCCCGGCGCCGGTCGCTCGCTTCCCGCCCAGGCCTGGAGGTTGATCCCCCCGTTCAGCGCCGCTTCGCGCAGCGGCAGGACCTCGGCGAGCGTACCGATATGGACCTTGCCGGCGCCGCGGTCATAATACCAATGGAGGTCGTGGCGCGCGCGCAGGCTGGCGATCCGGTCGCGGTTCGCCGGACTGGCGAACGCATCCCGCACGGCCTGCGGGATTGCGCCGAAGGTGGCGGTCTCCTCGCCGCGCCGGCCGCTGGTCTGCAGGCCGTCGGGATCATGATAGGTGATCGGATTGTCGTGGACGTAGAGATAGCGATTCCATCCGTCGGCGTCGCCGGCGGGATCCGCGCTGATCCAGCGGCACAGCCAGCTGGCATAATAGCGATGGCCGAAATGGGAGAGGCCGGTGACGTCGTCGCGTTCCTTGCCGGCGAAGCGATAGACCGCGCGGTCGACCTCGCGCAGGTCGTCGGCGGCGATGAACGCGGTGCCGCCATAAGGCAGATATTCGTCATAGGAGATCACCCGTCCCGCGCCGTCGAGCAACAGCTGGGCCGATCCCAGATGGTCAGGCAGGCTGTAGCGGATGCGCGCGGCACCGGGATCGTCGGTCTCCCGCCCCGTGCTGTCGAGCGTCCAGCGATCGATCGTGGCGATCCGCTCGCCCGGCGCCGACACCAGGGCGGTGCGGCGCTCCAGTACGGGCGTGCTGCCGCGCAGGACCGAGCGAATCTCGCAGCCATCCAGATAGAGGGTATCGGTCGCCTCGACGACGCCCGAACCCGACAGCCGTTCCGAGCGCTTACGCACCCTGGTCCCAGACGCATCATAGAGATAATATTCGGCATCGTCCGGCTGTCCGGTGTCGCTGCGATCGATGACCACGGCGCGACGCACGGCGCCTCGCCAGTCCCAGCGAACTGACCGCAGATGCGAGAAGCGGATCATGTTGCCGCCGCCATCGAACGCCGCCTGCGGATCGGCGACGGCCGCCCCGTCGGCATCGATCGCCGGCAGCGACCGGTTCGAGTGATCCGATACCCAGAAGTCGTTCGTCCATGCCGCGCTGGTCCCGACGCGGCGTAGCCGGGTCATGTTGCCCGACAGGTCATAGTCGTAACGCTCGACATAGCGTTCGAGCTGGCCGCCATCGTTGAGCGAAAGACGCCGCGTACCCTTGATGGTCCCGGGCGCTGCGACATCGGTGCGATAGTCGCCGGGCAGCAGCGCCTTGTGCAGCCGTCCGCTTGCCTCGCGCAGACGGTAGAAGCCATCGTAGCGGAAGTGCCGCTCGGCCGGAGTCGTGGCGCCGGCGATGAGCGGCGAGGCGGCGCCCGGCTGGTGCACCCGGTCGACGCTGAAGATGACGTTGCCGACCGGATCATAGTCGAACGCGAGATCCTGTAGGAGCGCAGGTGCATCGCCGCCCCGCTCGCTGCGGATGGACCGCACGCGCCCGGTCTGCGGATCGATCTCGCGGGTCACGGTCACGCCATTGCCGAGCCGGAGCTGTTCGCGCTCGCCGCGGGCATCGAACCGCGCCCCCGCGACCACGAGCAGGTCCGCGACCTTTCCGTCTTCGCTGCTGGCCCGGATCTCGTCGAGCGTTCCACCCGTGCCATAGCTTGTGCTCACGGTGGTTCCGTCCGCCAGGCGGTGCGACAGGATTCGGCCGGCGCCATCATAGCGGGTCCGAGTCTCAAAGCCGAACAGCAGCGACGGCGCGGTCGGCGCGGTCGGCGCGGCCCAGTCGACCGAGGCGGTGATGTCGCCCAGGACTTCGCGCGTGGCCTCGAGCGGCTGGCCGGCAGGATTGCACCGTCGCAGCCGGATCACGCCGGATTCGTCGCGCGCCGCGACCGCCTGGCCGACCAGGTTGCGCGCGGCGGCATCCGGCAGCGCATCGCCATAGTCGATCGACCGTACCCGCCGGGCGGTGGCGCCGGGCTCGGTCATGTCGACATGGACCGGACGGTCGAGCCGGTCGAAGGCCTGGCGGACATGGACGGCCCGCGCGTCCCAGCAATCGACAGGGCGGTCGAGGGCGTCGAGAAACTGGCGCAATTCGCCCGCGTCGCAATGTTCGCTCCCGAGCTCGCGGCCGAGCATGTCCCGCGCAGAACGGCGGGTTACGATCCCGCGCGGGTCGGTGACCGCCGCGACGCCGCCGTCCACCGCATGACGCGTCCGGATCGTCCGGACATGGCCTTCGCCATCAGCTTCCTCGGTGAGGATCGTGCGCCCCGCGGGATCGCAGTGCGAGACCAGCGGCGTGCCGGCATGGGGCGCCGCGCTGTCGACTCCACGACGGGCGGGGTCGCCAGGGGGCAGTGCCGAGCGGAGCAATTGATAGGCGGATCCCTCGACGCTGTCATTGGCGTCATAGGCCGAATGGCTCCAGGCGCCGAACCGGCTCGCCTGCACGCTGCCGTCGGGCGCGTCGGTACGGATATGGCGCCCGGCGGCATCATAGCCAAGGTGCCAGGCGGTGCCGAGCGCGGCGAGTTCGGGCTCGGACTCGTAGCGCCAACGATCCGAGAAGAAGGGCTGATGGCGGCGCACCATCTGCTGCTTGGCATTGAAGACGATATGGCCGGACACGCGCCATCGCACCCCGGTCTCGGCCAGTTCCGGTTCGCCGGACGCGTCGGTCACCAGCTTGCCGTCGCCGTCGCGCGCGATCGCCGGCCCCGCGCCGACCAGCATCTTCTCCTGCAGCGGGCGACCGAAGCCGTCGAGATGGACGACGGCGATGGCGGGCACGCCCGACGAAGGCTTGCCGCCCTCGCCATCGTCGCACAGCGTCTCGCGCGCCAGCGTCGCGATCAATGGCGGCTCGCCGCGAATCCGCCAGCGATCGACGTCGTAGAGCAGGACTGTAGCCGCCTGCTGCACATAGGCCTGCGGCGCTGCCAGCGCGGCGTCGGGACTGGTGTCGGCGGGCGGCGCGAAGGCGTCCAGCGGCGCGAAACCATATGGCCGGACGATACCGGCATCATCGAGCACGCTGCCATGGTTCGATTGCGCGACCGCGATCCCGAGCGGATCATAAAGCGTTTCGGCGACCGTTCCGTTCGGATCGGTCGTGCGCGACGGCGCCATTAGCCGATAGTCGGTTTCGGCCCGACTCACATTGCCCAGCGCGTCCTCGCTCTCGACGACGACGAAGGATCCCTCGTCATATCTTAACAGGCTTGTCCCCCCGTCCATCCGCCGCACCCCGGACAATCGGTGGAAATGCTCGGGACCGTCGTGGATCATCGTCTCGCCGACCTGCCACCAATGGCCGTCGGCGAAGTGATATCCGGTCTCACCCAGCCTCGACGGATCGAGCAACTTGCCGAACAGTCGGTCGAGCAGCGCCGGCGTGAATGCGGCCCGCTCGCCATGATGGATCAGCGTCGGCGCGCCCACCTGCCCGAGGGACAATGCGCTGCCATCGGCCGCGCAATAGTAGTTGCGGGTAAGCCCGAGCCGCTGCGCGACGCCTGCGGCCGGCACGACTGCGTCGAAAGCTGTCGGTGTCGCGAGGGCCGCATCGACCAGCGCAAGCATGACGCCTGGTACGAAGACCCCGGACGAAGGCGCCACGACGCCGGCAAGGTCGAACGTCTCGCTTTCCGTCTCGATCGCCAGTTCGAGGCGGTCGGGACTGTCGATATGGACCAGCGTCCGCCGCATGACGGCGATCGTGAGCCGTCGCTGAAGCGGATCGATCGCCGGCACATCCTCGCGTCGGGGATAGGCGATGTCGCAGCTGATCGAGGGAACACCATAGCCGTCGAGAACAAGCGCCATATGGTGTGCGGCCCGCGGATCCTGCGCATCGCCTTCATAGATCGCCGACAGGCTTTCGCGCATGAAAACCGCGAACGCGGCGCGGGCGCCGGGCAGGGCGGGCTGCAAGCGGCGGATCAGCAGTCCCGACTGTTCGACCGACAACGGCACCGGTGCCAGTTTATCCGCGGCACCGACCGCAAAAACCTCGCTTCGGACGACGCGCCCGCTGCACGCGTCGAGCCCGTCGGCGGCCTCGGCGGGCGTCAGCGCGTCACCGGTCTCGAACGCCTGGGCGGGGCAGCCCAGCGCATGATCGTCGCCGCGCCACATATGCTCGCGCGCCGCGATGCCTTCGCTGCCGAGATGGTACCAGATGCGGGTGCAGCCGGGCGCGGCCAGCGCGATGTCGTCGTCCGGACCGAGCCGCTCGCTGTCGAAGCTTTCGACGAAGCCGAAGCCGCGCATCCGCCGTTCGGTGCGGTCGTAACAGCCGTCATGGTACAAGTAGCGCAACTCGGAGACGCCGCCGCCGATCGCGTCGGAGCGGCGGATGCGTTCGACGACGACGACGTGGCGCGACAGGCGGGTCGACCACGGCCGGCCTTCCCTGGCGTCCCGAAGATAATGGCCGGCTGACGATCCATAGGCGATCTCGGTGCGCATCCCCATGCCGTTGTCGACCGCCTCAATGAGGCCGGGACGGATGCCGTCGGTCAGGCGCAGATATTGCAGCGGTGCGGCGGCGCCGGCGGCATGGGTCGACCAGGCGAGGCACATCCCGTCACCAAGCAGGTCGAGAATGACGGCGGAGGCATGTTGGTCGATGATCGGCAGACCCGCTATCGAACTGCCGGGCAGCAGCATGTTGCCGCAAGCGTTGGTCCAGATTCCGATCTCGCCGTCGCCGAGATAGAGGATGTCGGCGGTGCCGCTTCCGTCCAGGTCGGCGAAGCGGAGCCGGGCAGCATCGAACTGTCCATCTGGCGCGAAGCGCGGTGCCCCGTCCATGACGACGGCTTCGCCGAACCGGCCATGGCCCAGGCCCGGCCAATAGACGACCTGGCCATTGCGCACCAGCAGCTGGTCGACGAGGCCGTCACCGGTCATGTCGATCAGGAAGAAGTCGAGCATCGGGGCGTCGGCCCATGGCACCGTCGTCCCGTCGCCACCGGGACGAATGTCGGCGCCGGCGGCAAAGCCATCGCGTCCGAGCGAGCGGAAGCTTGTCAGCAGATCGGGTCCTCCGATCACCAGCTCGGCGCGTCCGTCGCCATCGAGGTCGATCAGCCGGGCACGCTGCACCGCGTCGAGATGCGGCATTGCCGGAAAGGCACGGAAATCCGCCCAGCAATCTCGGAGCGCGTCGAAGGCATAATAACCCGCGGATCGACCGCCCAGCACGACCAGCGCCGTCCCGCCATCACCGTCGAGATCCTGGAGCGAGACTTGCGCGACGGCATGCGAAGGCCGCTCGACGACGAGCCGGGGCCCGCCAAATCGACCGCCACCTTCGTTGGACCGATAATACCAGGCGTCGGCGGATTCGATCAGAAGGCCCGGCAATCCCTCGCCGTACAGGTCAACGAGACGATAGCGGGGTCCGTCGATGCCATGCGGGACGGTATCAGCTGCAGTTTCGACGGCTTCGAAGGCCGCACCGGGTCGCGGGCGGCTATAATCGAACGTCAGGGGCGGACGTTCACGCGATCGTCCGTCGCGATAGCCGATCCGCCGCAGCGCCCTGAGAATGGTACCCTCCGGCGCCGGGTCATGGTCGAGCACATGCGCCTGGACGAGCACCGGTTCCGGGCCGAGTGCCGCGAAGCGGTGAAACATCAGCAAACGCCGGCACAGCCGCCAGCTGCGGACTTCGAAGCCGGCCGCATAGGACGAGAAGGGGTCGGACCGCGCGGGCCAGGGCCGGTCGGCCGCTGGCCACGGAGCGACAGGGTCATGATCGCCATAGTCGACGACCAGTTCGAAGCTCCAGCTTTGCCCCGGCGGATCGAGCTCGGCCGCGGTGACCGGCACGGCATTTCCCCAGCGCACCCGCTTGAGGTAACGCTGCGCCATCGGCAGCCCCGCCCGCACGCGGCCCGCTTCCTGCGGCGACGTCCGGTCGACCCCGTCGAGGGTCTCTGCGAGATAGTCGTAGCGGATCGCGTTGCCGCGGGCGTCGATCCGCAGGTCCGGCAGCCAGCTCATCACCCGTGCCGTGTCGGCAGGGTCGGCGATGCGTGAAAGGCCGCTTTCTGGCAGGCCGTAGATCGTCAGTCCGCCCTGCGCATCGCGTACGCGCCAGTGGGTGCGGCCCGTTTGCGGGTCAGCAAACTGCTCGATTCGGGCATAGCCGGCTTCGAGCCGCGCCCGGAACCGTCGTACTCGCCACCCATCGCGTTCGACCCAGGCGCCGACCGGATGATCCGCATCGGCATAGGGGATCAGGTCGCCGACGCCGTCGAGCGCGAATTCGTCATGTAGATCGTAGAGCGGCAACCGCCGGCTCATGTTGAGCGATACGCACCCCAGCCCCGCGAGTGCCCAACCCCGACCGAACAGGCCGTTGGAAGCATTCGAGCGAAACACCAACGAAAGATGCGGTGCCGATCCGGCCCGGCCCGTCGCCGTCTCGATCGGGATGCTGAGATTGAGCTGGCCGCTGAAAGGATCTGCGGACAGTTCATGCGCAATGCTGAGCGAGGCGGGAGAAATGCCGGGCGGACCGTTCATGGCAAGTACTCCCGCTTACTTGCGAACCGCACCGTTGAGTCGAGGTTAGTTTTACTTAAGTTCATGGTCAACAGGGACGAATCCATTATTGGCACACCCAGTCGCGACCATTCGGCTTCGCATCGCGGACAAAGTCATGCCCGGCTCCGAGCCCCGTTCTTCGAGAGAGGGCCGACACCGCCGTGCTCTGGCGATCGGCGGGCACATCGGTTCGCGTTGGGTAGGCAGGCTTTAACCGACCAGTTCAAGCCATCTCTCGGTCGAGGCTTGAACATCCGCTCACTCCGGGACCCGTCCTTCGCGTGCAATCCAGCAGCCGGACGGCTGCATGCCGCAAATTTGGGTGACCAAGCCGCAATAGGTGGCGTGCGCTCGTAGGGTGTCGCAAGATGCCGTTCTCATACGGAGGCGATCATGGCTCTAACACGACGTTGGCTTTTGGGATTACTGGCGGTGTCGCCTTTCGCGGGGCGCGCCGCAGCACAGCAGGTGCCCGTCCCGGCCGCCGACGGTGCCCCCGAGACGATTGAACCCTCGCCGCTCGCCAAAGCCAACGTTGCGACTCTGCGTCGCTATATGGCGGCGATGAACAGCGGAGACATTCCGGCAGCCGTCGCCTTCTTCGCGCCGGATACGCGCAATCACGGCAAACCTGTCGGCAAACCGGGTCTGACGCGCGTGCTCACCGATCTGCGAACCATGTTCCCGGATTACCGCCACGAAGCGATGGAGATGACAGCGACGGGAGAGGTGGTCGTCGCGCGCAACAAGGTATCGGGCACTCACAAAGGTGTGGGCAAGATTCCGGTCGAAGGAGGTATGCTCGTAGGCGTCGCGCCGACGAACAAGAGCTTCGTCGTCCAGCACATCCATTGGTGGCGCTTCCGAGACGGGCTGATCGTCGAGCATTACGCGACGCGCGACGATCTCGACATGATGCAGCAACTCGGCCTGCTGCCCAGCCGAGCCAGTTAGTCAGTCTAAATTCCAACGGAGTCGAGCCAATGCTCTTGCGACATGTGACACAGTCCGTGGCAGCAATATTTATCGCAGGGCTCCTGTCACTTTCGGATAGCGCCTCATCGGCACAAGCGCCTGCCAGAGCGCCGGCAGCTTTGGACCACGTCGCGATCTACGTCGCAGATCTCGATCGCAGTGTGGCGTTCTACCGGGATGTGTTTGGCTTTCGCGAGGCACCGGCACCTTTTCCGATCGCAAGATGGATGGTCGCCGGCAATGGCCTGATGCTGCATCTCGTCAAAGGACGCGGCGCGCCCGTTGCCAACTCGAAATGGGATCATATGGCGTTTGCCTGGGGCCCAATGTCGGAGACGATCGCGACGCTTGATGCGAAGAAGATCGTCTGGTCGGACATCCAGGGGCGCCACGAGCCACAGGTTCGTCCGGACGGTGTGAAGCAGATTTTCGTCCAGGATCCTGATGGCTATTGGATCGAGATCAACGATTCGTTGAAGAGATAACGGCGGCATTTTTCGGCTGGCGCCGCTCGTGGCTAGCACCGGCTAGGGTTGCGATGATGGCGCAGCGACGGCCGCGCCGCGCCCACGGCAATCAGGGTTCCGCCCAACTCTCGGATCGAGTCATTGGGCCAATCGCCGCGCCCAGGTAGGGGCAGTCGGTATACCCGTCGGTGCCCCCTAAGGCATGACTTAAATTGAATGTCCGTTGTTTCGCTGGAAGCCGTCATTCCCGCGATGAGCGGTGTATGTCCGAAAAGTCCCAAAACCTGCCATCATCAGCGTGTTACGCAGAATCCGTTGCAAGCAGCGCGCGATAGCCGCCCGCCACCATTCGCCGCCCTTCGCGCACGAGCCGTTGAATCTTAAGCCGCAAATGGTCCGACGCGCCACGCCACTCCATAGCCACCATGGCTCCACCGTACAGCACGGTCGCCAGCTCACGCAGGCTCACGCCCGCCGCCGCTCCGTCGAATGCCTGAAGCATTTGCGCCCAGCGTTCGGCTCTTTGCTCGCGCGGACGCAGCCCGACAGGAAGCCGGCGCCGGTGGGCCAAACATTCAAGGCGCCGCAGGGTCAATATCTGCGGACGGAGCGCGGTGAAGCACGGGATTAACGCGAGAGGCACGATAGGCCCGGCAAGAATTGTCCCATCAACAACATCGACCCTTACGTGGACTCCGCCGAAGCGCAACAGCGTGCGCTCGGCACCTCCACCGTCCCGTTGAACGAACAGCGGCATTCCCAACGTGGCAAAGTCGATAGCCTGGCCCGGGACGCTGCCAGAATTCCGCGCAACGATCCTAACAACATGCGCATCCGCGGCGTCCGTCCAGAACAGCCGCGCCTCGCCCGCCGGGCAATCAGGGTTCTCGGCGAAAAGACAACCCCCAGGGCGCGATCGTGGGGAAACCGTCAGAGAGGATACGGATGCTCCCCTCGGTACGCTCGGAGACCGTGCCGACCCGCAGAACCGCGGCGCGGTAAGCGGGATCACGCCGCACGAACTCCCAAGCGATACCCGCACGGTCGAGCTCCGTGATGTGGCGATAACGGCTGGTATCTTGCCAGTCGCAGGAGGGTTCGGATTTGGGCATCGCAGTTCCTTTCTGTCGCCCCCAGTCCAATCGATCAGCCACGTCGCGCCTTGTCATTGAAAAGCCTCGATTTTCACGCGACTCCGGTTCCTGTTGCCAACCACATCCCGAGTCGAACACTAGGACTGGCGGGCTTTCGGCAGAATTTGGCGGAAATTGCGCAACTTCCGGCGGGCTTTTCGCAGCACCCTGCCCGATGACCCGAGTCGGTCACACGACACCCGACGCTGCTCCACTACGACGCTGAACCTCACCACCACCGGTGGCGCAACCGATTTGCCCGGATCACCGCCATTGCCTAAGGCTCGGACCGTCGGGCGCCGTGAGATAGGGGCGTAGCTGGAGCCAGGGGACGCGGTCGCAACCGCGTCGGCAGCGCTTCGCCTCCGAAGCAACGGGCCTTGCACAGAGGTTCCAACGCCCGACCCCTCTTGCTCCGGAATCGCCCCTGCGCCAGACTCACCCCGCTGTCGACGCCGGTCGGCGGCAGGGGCGTGGAAACCCCTGTGCAGGACGTCGGATGGCCGCATGGAAACATGCGACCGTCGGGACATGCCCGGTCGCGCCTGCGGCCCGGGCCGCTCGATGATGACAAGGTTCCGCGCAGATGCCCGCCCCTCCCATTTCGGCGGAGGCGCATCATGGCGACGGAGAAGGACGGGAAGCGGGAAGGCGACGATGGCGATGTGCTGGTCCGCCGCAGGCTCGAAGGCCATTATCGCGCGCATGCCGGCTGGCTTGGCCGCATGCTCCGATTCCGCTTCGGCGCCCGGCCCGACGAGGCCGAGGATCTCGTCCAGGAAACCTATATCCGGATGGCGCGCTATGCCGACGGCACCCGCGACGGCCAGCCCCGGCTGCTGCTGCTCACGATCGCCCGCAATCTGGTGCGCGACGCGCGTCGGCGGGCGGAGCATCGCTACCAGGCACCCCATGGCGACGGCTTCGCGCCGGGCGATCTGCTGCCGGTCGAGCCGGATCAGGCCGAGCAGCTTCTGCTCAAGCAGATTGTGCTCGGCATCCCCGAACCCTATCGCGATGCCTTCATCCTCTCACGATACACTGCGATGACCTACGAACAGATCGCCACGCATCTCGGGATCACGGTCAAGGCGGTCGAGTGGCGCCTGGCCAAGGCCCTCGAGCATTGCGCGGCGCAGCTGCGCTATTGAGGCGGACGCACCATGGTCGACCAGCCCCCCGATGAAGAAGCCGAGCGCGCCGCCGCCGAATGGCTCAGCCGCCTCAACGGCACGACCGTGTCGACCGAACTGCTCGAGGAATTCTACGCGTGGCGACGGGTGCCGGCGCATGGCGAGGCGTTCGCGCGGATCGAATATCTGTGGGAGCGATCGGGCGACCTTTATGCCGATCGCGACATCGCCTTCGCGGTGCGCGATGTGCTCGGCAAACGCCCGCGGCGCCGGTTGCTTCCGAACTGGATGACCTCGCGCCGATCGCTGCTGGCGGGTGGCGCCGCGACCGCCGCGATGGCCGGACTCGGCTGGGCGTTCTGGCCGCTGCGCTACGAGACCGGGGTCGGCGAGCGGCGCAGCCTGACGCTCGACGACGGCAGCCGGATCGAGCTCAACACCGACAGCGCGGTGGCGGTGCGGCTGGCGGCCGACGCCCGCCGCATTCGGCTCGAACGCGGCGAAGCCTGGTTCGAGGTCGCGCACGACCGCGCCCGACCCTTCTCGGTCGAGGCCGGCACCGCGATCGCCACCGCGCTCGGCACCGGCTTCTCGGTGCGGCGGATCGGCGACATCGACCGGATCATCCTCGCCGAGGGGGCGCTCAACGTCACGTCCGACGCCGATCGCACGGCCCGCCGGCTCGACGCCGGCCATCAGCTCGATGTCCGCGACGGCGTCGCCGGCCCGACCATGCCGGCACCGCTCGAGACCGCGTTCAGCTGGCGATCGGGCAAGATCGACTTTCGCGACACCCCGCTCGCCGCCGCGGTCGCCGAGGTGAACCGCTACAGCCGCCGCCAGGTCCGGTTCGTCGCCCCGGGGCTTGCCACGGTCCCGGTCACCGGCATCTTCGAAACCGGTGATATCGACAGCTTCCTCCAGGCGGTCACCGCCGTGTTCCCCCTCGCCGCGACCCGCGCCGACGATGGCGCGATCCTCCTCGCCCCGCGCTGACGCACCACGCCCCACAGGCGACGGCAGAAATATTTCGAGCCCCAACAGGGGCAGCCCCACCCTGCCCCGTTTCCTGTCAACCGGGGCTGGCGGCGATTGCCGACCGCCCGTCCCCGGATTCTAGACGGGGGGACCGACGACGATCATGCGACAGGCCAAGGGATCAGGGACAACAACGAAAATCATCGCGCTCATGGCGGCGACGATGCTCACGCCGATGCCGGCGACGGCGGCGACACCGCTCGAGCTGCATCTGCCAGCGGCTCCGCTCGACGAGGCGCTCCACAATTATGCCAGACAGACCGGGCGCCAGATGTTCTATCCGAGCGCGCTGGTAGCGGGCCGCCGCTCACCGGCGCTGTCGGGACGGCTGGACCCCGACGAGGCGCTCCATGCGCTGTTGCGGGGCACGCCGATCGCGGTGGTCCGCGCCGACAGCCACATGGTCGTGCTCGCCGAACGCGCAGCCGCGCCGATCGCGTCCAAGCCGGCAGCCCGGCCGACGCCGCGACCGGCCAAGGCCCCTCGCCCATCGGCGGACGCGACGCCACTGCCCGACAGGGCTGCCGACGACAGCGCGACGATCATCGTCACCGGCAGCAATATCCGCGGCCAGACGGCGATCTCGCCGGTGATGACGCTCGACCGCGATGCGATCGACCGCGGCGGGTTCGGCAGCGTCGCCGAGGCGGTCGCGGCGCTGCCGCAGAATTTCGGCGGGACCGCCACCGAGGACAGTCTCGCCACCGCGACCGACCGGACGATCCAGAACACCGGCTTCGGTTCGGGGGTCAATCTGCGCGGGCTCGGGTCGGACGCGACGCTCGCGCTGATCAACGGCCGGCGCGCGGCGGGCTCGGGCGGCAAGGGCGACTTCACCGACCTGTCGTCGGTGCCGCTCGGCGCGATCGCGCGGATCGAGGTGCTGACCGATGGCGCCTCGGCGATCTACGGGTCCGACGCGGTCGGCGGGGTCGTCAACATGATCCTCAAAAAGGACTTCGACGGGGCCGAGACCCGCGCGCGCCTCGGCAGCGTCACCCGCGGCTCATCGCGCGACATCCAGCTCGGCCAGCTCGCCGGCACCCATTGGGCGACCGGCCATATCCTGGCCTCCTATGAATTTGCGCGCCGGTCGCGGCTGCGCAGCGCCGACCGCCGCTACACCGCGACCTCGGACCTGCGCGGCCTGGGCGGGAGCGACTATCGCACGACCTTCTCGATGCCGGGCACGGTGCTGCGCTTCGATCCGGCGCTCGCCACCTATGTCCCGGCCTTCGCGATCCCGGATGGCCAGGACGGCACCCGGCTGACGCGCGCCTCGTTCACTCCCGGCGCCAATTACACCAACCAGCGCGAAGGCACCGACATCCTGCCGCGCCAGACCCGGCACAATGTCTATGCCTATGCCGAACAGGAGGCGGGCTCGGCGCTGACGCTGTTCGCCGAGGGGCGCTACGCCCATCGCAGCTTCGCGCTCGACAGCCCGGCGGCGGTGACGATCATCCCGGTCTCGCGCGCCAACCCCTATTTCGTCAGCCCGACCGGCGCGGCCTCCGACCTGATCGGCTACAGCCTCGGGCGTGAACTGGGACCGGTGCGCAATATCGGCACGGTCGAGACATGGAGCGCGGCCACCGGCGGAACGCTGCGGGTCGGGGGCGACTGGAACGCCGACCTGTCGCTGTCGCGGGCTTCGGAGACGACCAACCTGCACACCGACCATTTCGCCAACACATCCTATCTCTACGAGGCGGCGGGGGCTTTGCCCGACGACCCGGCGACCGCGTTCAGCACTGCGCGCGACGGCTTCTTCAATCCCTATGGCAGCGGCGGCTCGAACAGTGCGGCGATGCTCGACTTCATCGGCGCGGGCTACACCCAGGAACGCGACCGCAGCCGTCTCGACGACGCCGGACTCAAGATCGACGGCAGCCTTGCCGAACTGCCCGGCGGGCGGCTGCGGCTCGCGGTCGGCGCCAATGTCCGCCATGAGCATTTCGAACGAGCCGGCGAGACCTTCTACGACGGCACCGTGCCCTTGCCGCTGATCCCGACCGACGAGGGTCGCACGGTGACCGCCGCGTTCGCCGAAGTGTCGCTGCCGCTGTTCGGCGACGGCAATGCCCGCCCCGGCCTGCGCCAGCTCCAGCTGACCGCGGCGGTGCGCCGCGAGCATTATAGCGACTTCGGCAACACCACGAACCCCAAGCTCGGGGCGCTGTGGTCGCCGGTCGAAGGGCTCGCGCTGCGCGCCAGCTGGGGGACCTCGTTCCGTGCGCCCGCGATCAAGGAGGTCACCGACCCGCTGCGGGCGAGCACCAGCCAGTTCGTCAACGCCACCGGCGGCCGCACCCCGGTGCTGACCCTGAGCGGCGGCAATCCCGGCCTGGCGCCCGAAAAGGCGCGCTCGTGGAGCGCCGGGATCACATGGTCACCGCCAGCGCTGCCGGTCCGTCTCGAGGCGACCTGGTTCCGGACCAGCTTTCGCGACCGCATCGGCAGGCCGGCCTATGAGGACTTTACCCGGACGCTGACCGATCCGACCTATTCGCCTTTCGTGACGCTGGTCGACCCGGTCAACAATCCCGCCGACCTCGCCTCGCTCCAGGCGCTGCTGGCGACGCCCGGCGCCGCGGTGTCGCTGCTCCAGCCGGTGACGACGCTGCGCGCGATCGTCGACGGTCGCTACGTCAACACCGCCAAGACATTGGTCCAGGGCATCGACCTGCTCGCGACCGGCAGTTTCGATCTCGGTTCGGGCAAGGCCACACTCAGCGCCAATGCCTCGTGGCTGCTCGACTACAAGACCCAGGTGACCCCGACCGCACCGTTGCGCGAACGGGTGGCGACGGTCGGCAATCCGAGCGACCTGCGCGCGCGCTCGAGTCTCAGCTGGGACGGCAAGGTGTTCGGAGCGACGCTGACCGCGAACTATGTCCATGGCTACAAGGACGATATCAGCGTCCCCGCCCACCATGTCGCGGCCTGGACGACGCTCGATGCGCAGCTGCGCTACACCCCGCAAGGATCGGGATGGGCGGACGGGCTGACGCTGTCGCTCAGCGTCACCAATTTGCTCGCCACCGACCCACCCTTCGTCAACAGCGCCTATGGGATCGGCTACGACCCCGCCAATGCCGATCCGCTCGGGCGCTTCGCCGCACTGCAGGTGACCAAGCGCTGGTAGACCGCAGTGCGGCCGGTCCGGATCCATAGCTGGCGCCGCCTGCGCGCCGCCGTCGCCATGGCCACCCTTGCCATAGCGACGGCCGGGGCGATGCCTGCCCCATACAGCGTCGCGCTGATGCTCGGCAGCGAAAGCTATGGCCATGTCTGGACCGACCCCGCCGGCCGCTGGGCGGTGGTGGAGCGGCGCCGGCGCTACGACGGCGCCGGCGACTATGGGCTCGGCCCCTTCACCGACCGCCAGCTGTCCAAGCTGATCCGGATCGATCTGGCCGGCGGCGCCCCCGCAGCGCCGCTGTTCGAGCAGGATCCGGCGGCCGGCTATTGGGCCGAGGGCGTCTCGCCCTCGGGCCGCTTTCTGAGCGTGATGGCGTTGCGCGCCCGCCGGCTCGTCGCGGGCATCGTCGACATGACCACCGGAACGCCGCACTGGCTCGGCATCAACCCCGACCTGCCCTTCTCGGCGCCGGGACCGCTGTGGATCGACGACCGCCATCTGCTCTACGTCACCCTGCCCGCCGGGCGGTTGCCGCTGCTGCTCGATCACAATATCGCCACCGAGCAGCGCCGGACCGAGGGGTGGGCCGACCAGACCGGCGGCCGGGTCGCCAGCGTCGACCGGCTCGCCAGCCGACCGGACGGCGATGACGGCCAGACCGAACGCACGCTGGTGCTGGTCGACAGCGCCGGCGGCACCCCCCGTCCGCTGCTGGCCGGCGCGATCGCCGACGTCGCGCTGTCGGCCGACCATCGCTTCGTCGCCGTGGTGCTGACGGCCGAGTTGCAGCCGCCGCCGTCGGGTCCGGTCGGGCTCGCGGTCCAGCCCCGCCGACGCCGGCTGATCATCGTCGACCTCAGAAACGGCGGCAGCTGGGAGCCGTGCCGGTCCTGCGATGTCGCCCCGAACCTGCTGCGCTGGTCGCCCGCCGGTGCGCGGCTGCTGATCTTCGCACGCGCCCGTGCCCAGATGCGTTGGCACGACGGCACATTGCTCGCGATCGACGCCGACAATCGCCGCGCCCAGTCGCTTACCGCGCGCGGCCCGGCCCCCACGCTCGACGAAGCGCAGGGGCCGTTGATAGTAAAGGCGAGTTGGGCCGGTGCGACCCCGGTGATGCTCGGCCACGCGAACGGTCGCGACGACTGGTATGCGCTAGCGCCGGGGCGGCCGCCGCGCCGGCTGACCGCCGCCTTCGCCGCGGCACCGGCCGACCTCGTGGCGACGAAGCTGGATGCGATCGACCTGCGCGACGGCGACAGGCTGTGGCGCGTCGACCTCGCCGGCCGACGCCGGTGGCTCGCCGACGATGTCGCCGCGATCGGCCCCGACACGCTCGATCCCTATCATTTCGGGACCCGCGGGCTTATCAATTCACCGCCCTACGCACTGCCCGTCCCGGTGATATCGCGGTCCGGCCCGCGGGCGGACGCACTCAACCGAATCGATCCGCCGACGGTGGCGCTCGCACCCGGGGCCCGCCTGCTCGCCTTTGCCGCCGCGACCCGGACCGCGGTGACCCTGGAAACGGCGCCGTCGGGCACGGCCAGCCTCATCGTCGAGCGCGCCGATGGCCGTCATCGAATAGTCGATCGGATCAACCGCGCGTTGGCCGAGGTTCGCCCGGCCCCGGCGATCGCGCTCGCCGCCCGGGCGCCCGACGGCACTCTGGTCACGCACTGGCTGCTGCTGCCCGAGCGCCAGGGATCGGCGCGGCCGCCGCTGGTGGTCCTCCCCTATCCCGGCCAGAGCTATACCACCGACACGCCGCCACCGACCGGGCTCGGCCGGGTCCAGGCCGAGGTCAACGCCCAGCTGCTCGCGACGCATGGCTATGCGGTCCTGCTGCCGAGCCTGCCGCTGGCCGCCGACGCGCGCGAGCCTATGGCGGCGATCATTGCCGCGATCGGCGCGGCCACCGACGCGGCGGTCGCGACCGGCCGGGTCGATCCGCATCGCATCGCCCTGTGGGGCCACAGCTATGGCGGTTATGCCGCGCTGGCCGCGGCGACGGGGCCTCGCCGCTTCGCCGCGATCATCGCCTCGGCGGCCCCCGGCGATCTCTCGGCTCTCCACGGCGCGCTCGATCCGCGCGCCGGTCGCGATGCCGCGCACCTGTTCCTGTCCACCCAGGGCTGGGCCGAGGCCGGCCAAGGCCGGATGGGTGGGCCGCCGTGGCACGATCCCGCGCGCTATGCGCGCAACAGCCCGCTGATGCGGCTCGACGCGATCGACACCCCGCTGCTGCTGATCCACGGCGACCTCGACGTGATCCCGATCGAGCAGTCGGAGCGGATGTTCGCGGCGCTCTACCGCGCCGGCAAGGATGTCGAGCTGCTACGCTATGCCGGCGAGGCGCATATGCTCGCCTCGCCAGCCAATATCACCGACATGTGGACGAGGCTGCTGGCCTGGCTCGACCGGCGGATGCGATCAGGTCCATTGCCTGAGCCACGCCTCGACGCTCGCGTAGAATAAAGGCGCACGCGCCTGGTCGGCCTGCATCAGATGATCCTCGTCGAGGACGGCTTCGAGCGCGCGGGGATCGAGCAGCCCGCGCGCGACCAGCGCACCGCCGAGCAACCAGTCGCGCAGGAAGGGCAGGTTCGCGACCACCGCACGATTATAGTAACGCGCGGTCTCGCCCTTGCCGGTGCGATCGGCGATCGCGGGCGGCAGCCAGGGCCGGAACACGTCACGCGCAAGGCCGCGGTCGCGGCGGTCGGGCGCGAGCACCGGCACCGGGATCGCCAAGCAGGCCTCGAGCACGGGCTGGGCGAGCAGCGGGTGCAGCACGGGGGCGACCCGGCCACGGACCGTCGGCAGGAAGAAGAGCTGCGAGTTGGCGATCGCCTCGAGCTGGAGCCGTTTGGCTGGCGGCAGCCGCTCGGCGGTGCGCAGCCATGGGTGGATGAAATAGGCCGGGTCGAGGCCGGCCGCGACCTCGTCCGCCATCAACCGGCGGTCGTAGATATCGGGTGGGCGGCGTGCCCGCCGGCCGAACCGATCGGCAAGAATCATCGCCCAGATTCGCCAGATCGAGCAACCGGCCCGCTCGGCGGCGATCCACGCCATGGTCCCGGCCGATGCCGATCCACGGCGTTCCCGCGCGGCATCGACCGCTATCTCCGGATAGGCCATCTGAAAGAACACCGAATCGCCGCCCTGGCCGGTCAGGATCGCTCTCGCGCCGACCGCCTCGGCAGCGGCCCCGACCATCCCCTCCTGATGGGTGTCGAGCCCGTAGAGCCGCGGCGCGATCGGGGTCGCCATCGCCGGGAAGCCCGTCAGGTCCATCGCCTCCGGCCGGGCGAGCCGCTCCTCGAGCGCGACCCCGACACGCTCGGCGGCGGCGCGGGCGAGCGCGGCCTCGTCGCCCTCCCGATAGGGGGTGGCGAGATTGATCGCAGCGATTCGCTCGGCCGGAAGGACGTCGGCGATGAGGCCGAGGACGATCGCGGAATCGAGCCCGCCCGAGAGCTGGAGCAGGATCTGCGCCTGCCCGGACGCCAATCCGGTGCAGGCTGCGGTGACTGCATGCCGAATCAGCGCCGGAGCGGCCGCCTCGGCGCCGGTCTGCGCGGCGATCGCGACCGGATCCCAGCAGCGGACCGGCGGCACCGGCGCATCGCCGATCCCGACCAGCATGCCGGGCTCGAGCAACGAGACGCCTTCCAGCAGCGAGCGGTGGGTCGCGACGAGCGGATCGGCGATCAGATGCGCGAGCGCCTTATCGTCGACAGCGAGGTCCGCGCCGATGGCCGCAATCAGCCAGCGCGGCAGCAGCGGCGCCACCAGCGCGACCCCGTCATGCTCGATGAGGTGCGCACCGAGCGCGCCGCTCGGGTCGCGCAGAATCTGCCGGAAGCCGCGCCCGTCCGCGAACAAGGCGAGGTAGCGGCCCCAGCCGGCCGCGACGAGCCCGCGCGCCTTGGCCGCCGGTTCGCGCGAAGGCGCCAGACCGGCGAGCCGCGCGGGCTCGAACCGCTCGCCGGCGCCGTCGAACAGGCTTCCGACCATGACGAGATCGCCGAGCGGCGAAGCGAGACACTCGGTTCGGCCCGTGCGGTGCCAGACGAGCAGGCCGTCGCCACCGACCGCCGCACGAACCAGACCGACGGCGGCACCGCGGCGATCGATGGCGTCGCCCAGCCTTCGTATAGCCGCACCCGCCCGGTCGTCGGGGCGGCAACGGACCACCACCACATATTCGAGTTCTTGCGTGTCGTCAGACCCTGACGATGGGGGTGAACCAGCGGCAATGCTCGAGCGTGTCATCAAGGATCACTCCGTCATGCTCGACCCAGCAATGCGCTTCGAACGGGTGGGTCCGGACCGCGAACACCCACGTCGCCGCGAGTCGCCACCGGCTCAGATAGTTGAGCAGCAACAGCGACCGCACGAGACAGCGTCCCGAGCGCGGAACCAGCGGCCTGAGCCGTGCGAGCTGGCGCGCGCGATCGACGACGGCGTCGTGAGAGCAGGTTTCCGCTTGGCGATTGCGCCTTGCCTGGCGGTCGAGCCATTGCGAAGGCGTCCGCCGGCGCAGGTCGATTCGTGTCTGCGCCGCCGCTCTGCCGAGCGCGCCGAGAGCACGCCAGTCGGCCCGAGGCGCCGCGCCGACACCAAGATCATCATCCGCGCGATCGGATGGCGCGCCCGCCCAGCCGGGCTCACCCGGTGCGCCGGTGGCAAGCAGCCCCGCTTCGATCAGACCGGCGAGAGGTTCGACGTCGTCGGCATTCCGCTCGCTCTCGAGAGCAGCATGCAGATCGGCTCCGAAGCGCCGTGGGACGCAGATATAATCATCGCGACGCGCATCGAGGAAGACAGCATCGCCATCGACAAAGGCGAGATGGACGTCGCCTGCGAGTTTGAGCGCGGACATGGCGCGGCGCGCGACGAGCGGCGGCCGGAGCCGCCGCTCCCCGGATCAGCCGACCTGCCGGTTCATCGGCGACCCGTCGAACTCGGGATTGCCCGGCAGGATGTTGGCCCGGGTATCGGTCCGCACCGACCCCGACCGGGCCACAACGACCTTCTCGCGCTTGGTCATCATTCGTCTCCTTCGATCGCTGCCCTATGCAGCCCGTCGAAGGTTCGGCCAGGGCAGGATATACTCAACATATATTCAGGATATATCCGGGGTGAGCGCGATCTTGATGGTCGCCGCAGCCGCCTCGATCCGGCGGCGAATGTGGCGGGTGGCCAGAGTGAGGAGCCGCCGCCCCTCTCGCCCCGCGAACGCGCTGCAAAACTCGTCGCCGATCTGATGCTCGTCAACGTCAGGCGGAGGTTCGGCGCGGCGATAGGGCAGCAGCAGGTGCTCGGTGCGGCCCCAGGCTTCAGCGAGCATGCGATCCTCAACCAGCACGACCAGGGCCGACAGCAGGTCATCGACAGTTCCATGGTCCGCCAGCCGGTCTCGGCGCCCGTCGGTGGCCGTGCGCTGCAGGACCTCCCCAGCGCCGCGGACGAGCAGCAGCCGCATCCGATAAACCTGGACGAGCTCATGGGCATGAAGCACGGGTACGAAGAAGCCAGCGCGCGAGCGCTCGGTCAAAACCCCCTCGCCGACCAGCTGGGCGAGCGCCTCGCGGACCGGAATCGCGCTGAGACGGCAGCGGCGCGCCAGCTCGACGACCGATACCGGCTGCCCAGCACGCAGCGCGCCCGACAGCAAATCACGCAGCACGAAATCGCGCGCATCGGCCTTTCGTGGCATCGCTGAACCTCCATCGACCCGGTGCGATCGAGGCTAGGCTGCCGTGCCGTAAAATCCGCAAATCCGTCATTCCGGATTCAATCGGGCTCGACATCCGCGAAAAATTGTCGCCTCCTTTCCAAGATTTGCCGGATTTCGGCGAATTTTGTCGGGCCGAGCCCCAGGCCGCTGCGTCGGCCGCGCGCGATTGTGGGCCCCCGAAAAGAAACGCCTCTGCAACGGTCACCGTCGTTGCCCGGGGCGCCGGCCGTGACCGATGCTGGACAGGACCGCCTGGCCGCAATCGGTCGTTTGGAATTGTGTGTCGATGGCAGACCGATGAACGCAGACGATCTCGATAAGGCGGAGGAGCGCGCGCATATCGCGCTTATGGCGAAGGCGATACGCGACATTCGCAAGCGACGGCGGATGAAGCCTTCCGAGGTTGCCGCGGCGATGGGCATGGCAATTCGGACCTACGAGCATTTCGAAGCCGGTACCGGCCGCATCACCTATGCGCGAATCCGCCGCTTCGCCGAAGCCACCGACTCCGACCCCGTGGCGATCCTCAATACGGTCGCACTTCGCTCTTCCGACTTCGCGGTTCGCACGGCCGACAACAAGCTGATGACCATCCTGATCATGATGCTGAACCAACTTGAGGAAGAGCTGTCGAGCGACATGGAATATCTCAATGTCCGCGCGCTGATCGGCGCGGTGGATAAACTCAGCAAGGAACTCGTCGATTTTGTCCGGCGGCGCGACCAGTTCGCGGAACGGTGGCTTGAGGAGAAGACTACCAAGGTCGATGGCGCGACCTTCGGGCGGGGGCGCCTCAAGGATAAATGATGGGCCGCGTCTATCGGGAGCACCTCAGGGCTTCTCGCGGCGCTTCCGCCCGGGCCGCCTTGCGTACATCGCCAGACGGGTCGACTAGACGATCCATGACGACCGCGATGGTGGAAAAGCCATGGATCATCGAGACCAGATACTTCGCCTGAAGGCAGTGCTCGCGCGGACCGGCCTGAGCCGATCGACGTTGTATCGAAAGGTCGAGGCCGGCACCTTCCCCCGCCAGGTCAGGATAGCTGAGCGCTGCGCCGGGTGGCGTGAATCCGCGATCTCGGAATGGATGCGAGATCCTTTGGCCTACCAGGCCAACGACAAGCAGTGAAACAACAATAGTGCTGGAGCGCGGGTCAGGCTGCCAACAACGTCATTGGTTCTGGTAGGCCGCAAGCGATCATGTCCGCCCACACAGCCAGCAGCTTCCGGCGCGGCTTGAAATAGCGGGCCCGATTATACGCCCATTCGGACGCCGACATGCCTTGCGGCACGTGCGCGAGCACCATGTCGATGATCAGGCGGTCGCCGTCCCGCTCGAGCTCGGCGGCCCGCTCGTTCAGGATCGTGGAGAAGCTCGCCCTCCAGCCATGCGGCACCATGCGCCCTTTATAGGCGCCACCGCGCATGCGCTTGTACATGCTGCTGACGGCGGAATCGCTCAGCGGGACCTCCCACTTCTTGAGCCCGGGAAAAAGCAATGACCGGAACCCGGAGACCACGCGGAGCGCCCTCAGCACGGCCACAGCCTGCGGCGACAACGGCACGTCATGGCCGAAAGCCTCGTTGCCCTTGTCCTCCACATCCAACTTCATCCGCTGCGCGGATATTCGCCATATCGCATCAGGTGCGGGCTCATGCGGATCGTCCCAATCAATCCCTTCAAACTCGTCCCAGGTGGCGCCCAGGACGACGCCAATCCGCACGGCAGTCAGCGCGACGAGGCGCGATGCCAGCTTGGTGACGATATGCGACCTAGAACGATCCACGTCGCGCTGAAGTTGGATCAGTTCGGGGACAGTCGAGAGCGCCGGCTGTTTGGAACCGCGTGGCGTCTTTTTGAGGCTTTTGCCGATCCGGACCGCCGGGTTGACCTCCGAATCCAGCAGACACTCGCCGATCGCACGCTCGAAGATCGCCATGACATAGCCACGCACCCGCTTGGCGGTCTCGATCGAGCCGCGCCGTTCGATCTTGCGCAACGCCGTGAGGATCATCTTGCCGTCGATCTCGGCGATCGGCTGACGGCCGAACTCGGGATAGATATCCTTCTCGAGCCGGAATTTCACCCGCTTGGCGTGGCTGGTCGACCAACCGGGAAGCCCGTCTTCGAACCAGGCTTCCGCGATCTTCTTGAACGTCGTCTCGGAGGCCGCGATCAGGCTGCGGCGCAGCTTCTCGGCTTCGACTGTGGGATCCTTGCCCTCACGCAGGATCGCACGCGCGTCATCGCGCAGGCCGCGAGCGGCCGCGAGCGTCACTTCAGGATGGAGGCCGAAGGTGAGCAGCTTCTCTTTCCTGGCATAGCGATATTTGAAGCGCCACGATTTCGTGCCTGTGGTGGTGACGAGGAGATACAGCCCGAGCGAATCGCGAAGCTTGTAATCGCGCTCGCCAGCGGCGGCATTCCTGACGGCAATTGCGGTGAGAGACACGATACCCCCAGCCTCCAAAATACCCCCACCGATACCCCCACATCGCTGGGATGCAGTGGAACAAAGTGGGATCAAGTGAGACTGAATTATAGCAAAAAACCCTGCAAAAACAAGGCTTCAGCACTTTTGGGACGGTATGAAAAGGGCAACTGGTGGGCCCGGCAGGACTCGAACCCGCAACCTAGCCGTTATGAGCGGCCAGCTCTAACCATTGAGCTACAGGCCCCAACCAGCGAATGCGCGATAGCGGAGGGAAGGCGCGGCTGGCAAGACGGTGGCCACGCCGCTGCGCCGCCTTTCACAGATTGAGATTGCCGCCGCTGACCACCGCCGCCTGACGGAGCGGAAGGCTCAGATAGAAACGCTGCGAATCGATATCGAGCATGCCCCCGCACGCGATCGCCAGGTTGCGCACCAGCCGCAGCGCGAACCCCAGTCCCAGCACCGGCGCGTCGGGCCAGGCGCCATCCGGATTATAGCCCGGATCGAGCAGCATCTTCTCGTCGCGACCGGCCAGCGCCTGCGGCCGCACCACCGACAGCAGCATGCGCGCGCCGCGCCGCGGGTCGCGCTGCAGATCGACCGCGATCCGTTCGCCCGGTTCGGACATCGCGATCGTCGCCGCCAGCAGCCGCGACAGCATTCGCTCGACCGTCGGACCGTCCGCCGCCACCGGTGGCAGGTCGGGGTCGATCCGAAAGGCGAGCCCGCTCGCCCGTTCCTTCGCCACGCCCTCGAAATCGCCGTGCAGTCGCATCAGGATCGCGGCGGCATGAACCTCGTCGCCGCTCGCGCCGCCCTGCGCCTCGCGGGCGGCGGCGACCATGTTGAGATCCTCGACCGCGCTCAGCAGCTTGCGGCCCTGCTCCAATATGTCCTGCGCGCGGCTGCGATAGGCGGCCGCGGCCGGTCCCTGCACCTGCGCGTCGATCATCTCCGAAAAACCGATGATGGCGTTCAACGGGGTGCGCAGTTCATGCGCGAGATGGCGCAGCGATTCGGTCGGCAGCGGATCACCGGCATGGGCAGGCTCGCTGGGGGCCGCCTTCGCGGTTTCGTCCGGGCGCGGCCGCCGCGCGGTGCCACGATAGCCCCCGAACCGGCTGTCGCGCGGATCGAAGAAGGGCACCGCCGAAATCCGCCATTCGCCGGCGACTGCGCCATCGCCCGCGATCGTCAGGCGCGCGTCGCGGAACGGCGTCCGGCTGCGATAGGCGCCGGCGGCATGGCCATCGACACCATGATCGGTCTGACGCGCGGCGACCGCGATCGTCTCGCCGATCAACGGTTCGCGCGGGGCGCCATGGACCCAGCAGATCACCCCGTCGACACCGGTTTCGAAACGGAAGGATTCGATCGTCACGAACTCGGCGGGATGGTCGGCCATGGTCGCGTGGTCGATCGGCTCGGGCATATCGGGCGCGCTCGGCGCCACCAGCGGAGCCGGCTTGCGCGCCCGAAAATTCTCGATCCGCGACAGGAGATCGCGAATCTGGCTTTCCGACCGGTCATTGGCGGCCTCGACCGGCGGCGGAGCGGGCGGCGCGGCCACGACCGCAAGCGGCACCGGCGGCAAGGACTCGGCAGCATCGGTGCCGACGGGCCCCGTGGCCGGCACGTCGGCCGCGATCTCGGCGATGACCGCCTCGACCGGCGGGGCGATCGCCTCGGGCGCCGGAAGATCGACCGCCAGCGGCGCGATTTTCGCCTCCGCCACCGGCTCCGGTCCCTGAATCATCAGGTCCGACGATCCGAAATGTTCAAGTGCCTGGTTGACCGCGTCGCCCAGATCGCGGCGGTTGCGCAGCATCGTCCGTGCGGTCGGCGACAGGCGCGGCAGCACCGCGAGCCATTCGGACGCGCTCAGGATCGCGTGACCGAGCATCGGCGCCGCGATATGCGGCAGATCCTCGGCGAACATCAGCACCAGGTCGGGTGGTACCCGGCGGCCCGCCAGCCCTCGCCCCGCCGCCAGCCGCAGATCCACCGGAATTTCGGGGCGTACCGACCGCAGGAAATTATAGGCGTCGGTCGTCCGCGGTGCGTCGGCCAGCGGATCGTCGGCATGGTGGCCACGGCCCTGCGCGAGCACGTCGACGACCTGGCGCCACATCACATGTCGCGTCTCCGCCGTCGGCAGTGGCTGCGCAAGCAATGTCGCAAGCATGTCGTCAAACCGCAAACCCGGTCTCCGCCCCAATTCCGGCGCGAACCCTCGTCGCAAGCCGCCGCCGCCAGCATAATCGCCAAGCCGGCTCTCGCAAAGCGCCTTTGCCCCGACATCTCAAGATGCTTTGTTTGTTGCAGACTGCAGAAATTAAATTATGCTTTCGGCATGAATTGGGAAAGGTTTGTGTGATGGCCGATATATCGCTCGATCAGATCGATCGGACGATCCTGCGCGATCTGCAGGATGACGGCCGGATGACCAATGTCGAACTGGCCCGTCGGGCGGGTCTCACCGCCCCGCCCTGCCTGCGCCGGGTGCGCGCGCTCGAGGAAGCCGGCGTCATCGAAAGCTATCATGCCAAGCTCAGCGCGACCGCGCTCGGCTATGGCATCACCGTCTTCGCGATGGTCTCGCTCAAGAGCCAGGCCGAAGAGGACCTCAAACTGTTCGAGGAACATGTCGGCGCGCTGCCCGAGGTGCGCGAATGCCATATGCTCAACGGCGAGATCGACTTCATCCTCAAGATCGTCGCGCACGACCTGCAGGGCTTTCAGCAATTCCTCACCTCGAAGCTGACGACGGCGCCGAACGTCGCCAGCGTCAAGACCTCGCTGACGATCCGCACCTCCAAGGATATCCCCGGCATCCCCGTCGACGGTATTTGAACCGAGGCCAAAAAGAAGGGCCGGGCACCATCGGTGCCCGGCCCTTCTTTTTTGGGAGCCCGTGAATTACGCGGCCGGGTGGTCGAGCAGAACCTTCCAATAGCCTGCCAGCACCTTCTGCGGGCCGCCTGCGGGAACCGCGTCGAACGCCGCGGCCGCACCGGCCTTGTCGCCGGCCTGCGCCAGCGCCGCGCCGAGGCGCAGATTGGCGGTCGCCTTGTCGGCGTCGGGCCGCGCCGCCGCCAGCTTGTAGAGGTCGGCAGCATTCTTGTAGTCGGCATAGCCGTAGAACAGGTCGGCGTTCGACATGATCGACTTGAAGGTCGCCTTGGGGGCCTGCGACGCGGCGACCGCGCCCTTGAGCGATGCCTTGTCGGTCGCGATCTTGGGCTCCGAGATCGCCAGGATCTCACGGGTGTTCTGGCTGGTCGTCGGATTGAGCTTGCCCGCGGCAATGCCTTCCTTGAGCACCGAAACGGCTTCGTTCGGGTATTTCAGATAGGTCGCGACCGCATAGTCGAGATAGGCGTTCTGGGTTGCCAGCGGCAGCACCCCGGCGGCGCGGGCGAGGCGGAGCTGGTCGAGCTGGGCGTCGCCGGTCAGATTGGCCATCTGGTTGTAGATGAACAGCGAATCGTGCCAGTTCTGCTTGGTCGGATAGACCGAGAGCCACGAGGTGGTGACTTCGGCGAACTTCGGCACATTGTTCGATCGCGACGCGATGTCGGCGCCGCGGGCATACCATTCGGTCGGCACCGGCTGACCTGCGGCCGCCTTGTCGTTGATCACCTTCTGCAGGGTCGCGAGCGAATCCTGCGGCTTGTTGTTGCGGAACTGAACGTCGGCCAGACGCGCATAAACGTCCTGATCGGTCGAGCCCGCCGCGACCGACTGCGCATAAGCGCTTTCGGCCTTCGCATAATTCTTCGCGTCATAGGCCCAGTGACCGGCCTGCGCATAATATTGCGCCTTGTCCTTGTCGGGCACCTTGCCGGTGGCGAGCAGATCGTCGAGCGCCTGCGACTTCTTGGCCTGGTCAGTGCCCTTGAGCGCGACGTTGAGGCCGATCGCGGCCGCCATATATTTGTCGTCCTCGGTCGACGCCGCGGCCTTGGCGGCGGCGATCTGCGAATCCGCGGTCGCGAGGTCGTTCTTGGCCAGCGCATCCTGCGCGGCGGCAAGCGCCTTGCGGACCGGCTCGCTCAGCTTGAGCGCGGGCTGGGCGGCGGCCTCTTCCTTCTTCTTGGCGAGCGCCGGAGCATTGACGCCGACCGTCGCGACACCCAGGCCGAGCGCCGCGATCAGTGCATAGCGGGACACAAGCTTCATCCTTCAAGCCTCCTCAACGCGGCCCAAGGGGGCGGCCGCTCGATAAAACACGCCGGTTGACTAATGGGTCCGACCGGCCGGCACAAGCGCGGGCGGAACGATCCGGCCTCGATCGCCATCGACTGGACGCGGACGGCTGAATGCGGATTGAATGGGCATCGGCCGAATCTGTCGCCCGGGTGCCACTCCGCGAGGCTTGCGACGCATATCCGATTTCAATCCCCGCGCGTTATGCTCTAGGGCTTGCCGCATGATCGCCCTGCTCTCCCCCGCCAAATCGCTCGATTATGCGAGCCCGTTGCCGCCGCTCGCGCCCACCACGCCGCGCTTCGCGCAGGAGGCGATCGAGACCGCCGCCGCCGCCGCAAAGCTCGGACCCAAGAAGCTCGCCAAGCTGATGAGCATCTCGGACAAGCTCGCGAAGCTCAACGACGACCGCTACAAGGGCTTCGTCGAACAGGACGAGCGCCCCGCGCTGTTCGCCTTTGCCGGCGATGTTTATGTCGGGTTCGAGGCTAAGAGCCTCGACGAGCCGGCGATCGCCTTCGCGCAGGACCATGTCCGCATCCTGTCGGGCCTGTACGGCCTGCTGCGCCCGCTCGACCTGATCCGCCCCTATCGGCTCGAAATGGGCACGCGCTGGGCGCCCGGTCGCAAGAAGACCCTCTACCAGCTGTGGGGCAACAAGATCTCCGACGTGATCGCCGCCGATCTCCTCGCCGAGGGATCGGACACGATCGTCAACCTCGCCAGCAAGGAATATTGGCACGCGGTCGAGCAGGCGCCGCCCAAGGGCGTGCGGATCGTCACCATCGATTTCCGCGAGGATGGCCCGAGGGGACTGATCTTCAACAGCTTCGGCGCCAAGCGCGCGCGCGGGATGATGGCCCGCTGGATGTGCGAGCACCGCGTCACCCGGGTCGAAGATCTGAAAGGCTTCGACAGCGACGGCTATCATTTCGTCGCCGACGGTTCCGACGATCTGATCTGGCGCTTCGTTCGCACCATCGCCGCGGACTGAAGGGCCCCGACGAAACGAAGCCTATGAATCGCCCGCCGGAATGCCATGGGGGGCCCTCGCCTCGGCGAAGATCTCCCATACCGCCATGAACAGCGCGGCGACCACCGGCCCGATCACGAAGCCGCTGAAGCCGAACACCTCGATCCCGCCCAGAGTCGAGATCAGCACGACATAATCGGGCATGCGGGTGTCGCGACCGACCAGCAGCGGGCGCAATATATTGTCGACCATGCCGATCACGAACACCCCGACCAGGATCAGCACCACGCCCTGCCAGATGTCGCCGCTGACCAGCAGATAGGCGGCGACCGGGACCCAGACCAGGCCGGTCCCGATCGCCGGCAGCAGCGAAAGAAAGCCCATCGCCACGCCCCACAGCACCGGCGCATGAATTCCCAGCGCCCAGAAGGCGATGCCACCGATCAGTCCCTGGACCACCGCCACCACGACGCTGCCCTTGATCGTCGCGCGCACCACCGTGACGAACTTGCCGACCAGCGCGTCCCAGTGATCGCGCCGCAACGGCACCGCGCGGTCGATCGTGCCGGCGAGCGCCTTGCCGTCGCGGATCAGGAAATAGGTCAGGTAGAGCATGATGCCGATCGCCAGCGTGAAGCCGAAGAAGCTCTGGCCGATCACCACCGCCTTGGCCGCCAGCGACTGGAAGCTGCTGGTGATGCCGCTGACCAGCTTGGCCTGCACCGCCGCGAAATCATTGAGGCCCCAGCGATCGAGCATGCCCGATGCCCAATGCGGCAGGATGCTCTGGAACTGCTGGAAATAATGGGCGAAGTCGATCTGGCCGCTGCGGATCATGCCGTAGACGCTGGTGACCTCCTGCAGCAGGAAGACGATCAGCACGATCGCGGGGATGACGACGATCGCCATGATCGCCAGCAGCGTGACCAGCGCCGCGCGGTTCGACCGACCCGGCCAGCGCCGCAGCAGCCGCTCGTTGAGCGGATCGAACAGGATCGCGCAGACCGCGCCCCACAGGATCGGCCCGAAATAAGGCCCGATCACCCAGAAGAACGCGACCGATACGAGCAGGACCAGCAGGAGGAACGTCTTTTCTTCGAGCGCCTGCATGCGGTCGTCCCCTTCGGTGATTGCTGCCCGATAGTGTGGGGACCGGGCCCTCGATTGGCAACCGGCCCGGAACATCGCCTTGCGCCGCCCGTTGTTCCGGCAGACAATATGGGAGTCACCGCCGTGAACAGTCAGGCGCATCCGACCGATCAGGTAACCGACCAGGACAGGGGCAACGGCGTCCACCTCACCACCGAAGAGGCGCGCGCCGGCGCGACCCCGCATATGGCCCGCAATGCCTTGGGCTGGGGGTTGTTCCTGGTGGTCATCGCCTTCATCGCGGTACTGGCTTATTATAATTTCGGCTGATCGCCGCTGGTCTCGCACGACGCGGCCCCGCCGGGCGGGCCGCGATACATAGGAGACTAGCACTTCCGGTCCGCATCCGTTAGGAGCTTGGGTTCGCCTCGCTATCCGCAGGCGCGACAGCACTGACAGATACGGAAAAGCACAACTTGGCCAGCGCCCCGCCGCCCCTCGAAAACGCCGATATTTCACCGATCTCGATCGTCGATGAGATGAAGTCGAGCTATCTCGACTATGCGATGTCGGTCATCGTCGCCCGCGCGCTCCCCGATGTCCGCGACGGCCTGAAGCCCGTGCATCGGCGCATCCTGTTCGCCTCGCAGGAAGGCGGCTTCGTTCCCGGCCGCCCCTATCGCAAATGCGCGAAGATTGTCGGCGACGTGATGGGCAACTACCATCCGCACGGCGATTCCTCGATCTACGACGCGCTGGCCCGCCTCGCGCAGGATTGGGCGATGCGCGCCACCCTGATCGACGGCCAGGGCAATTTCGGTTCGATGGATCCCGATCCGCCGGCCTCGATGCGGTATACCGAGGCGCGGCTGTCGAAGATCGCGATGACCCTGCTTGAGGATCTCGACAAGGACACGGTCGACTTCACCCCGAACTATGACGGGTCGCGCAGCGAGCCGCAGGTGCTCCCTGCCCGCTTCCCGAACATCCTCGTCAACGGCGCCGGCGGCATCGCGGTCGGCATGGCGACCAATATCCCGCCGCATAATCTCGGCGAGGTGGTCAACGCCTGCAAAGCCTATATCGCCAACCCCGAGATCACGATCGACGAGCTGATCGAGATCGTCCCCGCCCCCGATTTCCCGACCGGTGCCCAGATCCTGGGCCTGTCGGGCGCGCGGCAGGCCTATCATACCGGCCGCGGCTCGATCATCATGCGCTCGCGCTATGTCGTCGAGGAAAGCCGCGGCGACAAGCGCCAGATCGTGCTGACCGAAATCCCCTATCAGGTCGGCAAATCGGGCCTGGTCGAGAAGATCGCCGAGGCCGCGAAGGACAAGCGCATCGAAGGCGTTTCGGACATCCGCGACGAGTCGAGCCGGCTCGGCGTGCGTGTCGTCATCGAGCTCAAGCGCGACGCGACCCCTGAGGTCGTGCTCAACCAGCTCTGGCGCCACACCCCGGCGCAGACCAGCTTCCCGGCCAACATGCTCGCGATCCGCGGCGGCCGGCCCGAGACGCTGACCCTGCGCGACATCGTCGAGGCCTTCGTCAGGTTCCGCGAAGAGGTCATCACCCGCCGATCGAAGTTCGAGCTCGCCAAGGCGCGCGACCGCGCCCACATCCTGCTCGGCCTCGTGATCGCGGTGACCAATCTCGACGAGGTCGTCCGTATCATCCGGGCATCGTCGAGCCCGGCCGCGGCACGCGCCTCGCTGCTCGAGCGCGAATGGCCGCGTCAGGAAATCGAATCCTACATCAAGCTGGTCGAGGCGGTCGATTCGATCGGCGATTCGCCGACCTACCGGCTGAGCGATGTCCAGGTTCGCGCGATCCTCGACCTGCGCCTGCACCGCCTCACCGCGCTCGGCCGCGACGAGATCGGCGAGGAACTCGCCAAGCTGGCGGCCTCGATCGCCGAACTGCTCGAGATCCTCGGAAATCGCGTGAAGCTCTATCAGGTGATGGTCGAGGAATTCGACGCGATCCTGCTCGAATTCGCGACGCCGCGCAAAACCGAGATCGCGCCCGCCGGCGACGATATCGACGACGAGGACCTGATCGAGCGCGAGGACATGGTCGTCACCGTCACCCATGGCGGCTATATCAAGCGCACCCCGCTCGAGGCGTTCCGCGCGCAGAAGCGCGGCGGCAAGGGCCGTTCGGGGATGTCGACCAAGGACGAGGACGTCGTCACCGAACTGTTCGTGACCTCGACCCACACCCCGGTCCTGTTCTTCTCGAACCATGGCAAGGTCTATCGCAAGAAGGTGTGGCGCCTGCCCGAGGGCGCACCCCAGGCACGCGGCCGGCCGATGATCAACCTGCTGCCGCTGGCCAATGGCGAGGCGATCACGACGGTGCTGCCGCTGCCCGAGGATGAGGAGAGCTGGGGGGCGCTCCATGTCGTCTTCGCGACCGCGCACGGCAATATCCGCCGCAACTCGATGGACGCCTTCGCCAATGTGCCGTCGAACGGCAAATTCGCGATGCGGTTCGAGGAGGACGCGACCGATCGCCTGATCGGGGTCGCGCTGCTCACCGAGAGCGACGATGTCCTGCTTGCCACCCGCAACGGCCGTGCGATCCGCTTCGAATCGACCGCGGTCCGCGAGTTCCAGAGCCGCACCTCGACCGGCGTGCGCGGCATCACCCTGAAGGATGGCGACGAGGTGATCTCGCTGTCGATCCTCAAGGGTTTCGACGCCACCACCGATGAACGCGACGCCTATCTGCGCGCCGCGCCCTGGAAGGAAAACGACACCGCGCCGACGCTGAGCGCCGATCGCATGGCAGAGTTCGCCGCCGCGGAGGAGTTCATCCTGACGGTCTGCGCCAATGGCTATGGCAAGCGTTCGTCGGCGTTCGAATATCGCCGCACCGGCCGCGGCGGCCAGGGCATCACCAATATCGACAATCTCGGCCGCAACGGCCCGGTCGTCGCCAGCTTCCCGGCGCATAACGGCGAACAGCTGATCCTGGTCACCGACCAGGCCAAGCTGATCCGCATGTCGGTTGGCGACACCCGCGTGATCGGCCGCAACTCGGCCGGCGTGCGGCTCTTCACCGTGGCCGACAACGAGCATGTCGTCGGCGCCGCGCGGATCGAAGAGAGCGAGGAAGAGGCCGAAGCCGATCTGCGCGAAAGCGCCGATGGCGAGATCGCTCCCGACGACAGCGCGGTCATCGGCGACGACCTGGCCGACGGCGGCGAAGGCGAGGATTCGCCCGAATAACCCGGATCATCGCCCCGGTTCGCCGGGGCGATGATCGGTTCGGGGCTCAGAGCCCCTGCAGAACTTTCTCCATCTGATCGACAGGATGCCCGGTCAGGTCCTTGTCGACCTCGGCGACGATCCGCGCCTGGACATCCTTGTGAAAATGGCGCCGCAGTTCGCCGAGCGTGCGCGGCGGCGCGACGATGATCAGCGCCTCGGTCGCGCCCGACCGGACCTTGCTGTTGAGCAAAGCGGCGGTGTCCGCGGCGAAGCGGTCTTCCTCCTGCTGGTGAAAATCGACCTCCTCCATCGTGCTCTGACGACCGCCGACCTGCGACATCGCCCGGCCCGGCGCATCGGTCTTCATGTCGCGATCCTGAAGATCGGCATGCGCACGCTGATCCTCGACGACGAGGTTGGGATATTCCTCGTCGCCCTCATTGCGAAGGAACAGCGATTTACGGCCGTCGGCGACGAGGACGAGGGTGTCGTGGGAAATGCGCATGGGGTTCTCCTGCTCTTTTGCTTTCGCAATCAAGAACGCCCTGCAGGTCGAGCGGTTGCTCGGGCCACCCCGTGCCCGGCTCGCCTGATGCTCAGTAACGCGGGAAAATCTTCCGGATCAGCTGCCCGCGCCACGGCCGGCCATGATAGTTGAAGAAGAACCAGCCATAGAAGGTCACGAAGAACAGCACTATCGGCGCCATCGGATCCCCCTCGCCGCGCATCCGGCGATAGAGCACCAGGTCGGCCTTGCGGCGGTCGCGCTCGGTACCGCCGCCATAGATGCCATAGGCATTGTCATGCGCACGGCACCCGGCGTTCCGATTATATTTGGACCCGTCCATGAAGATGCAATAGTGCCGTTCGGGTTCAGCCATGACACCGAGTAAGCGCCCCCGATGCCCGCGTTCAAGCGAAAAATCTTCTATCTCAGCGGCTTCGATCCACGCGGCGCACGCTATTATCATCAGCTTTTCGCCGAGCAGGCGCCGCTGTTCGGACAGGTCGCGGATCGCACGGTCAGCGTCGGCAAGCGCCGCCGCCAGCCGCCGCATTCGACCGCCTGGACCATCGAAGGCAAGCCGGCCGATGCGTCGGGCGAGGCCGACACCGTCACCGACTATGTCTTCCTCGGCTGGGACGACGTCGTCCGCCACCACTGGGTCAAGAATCCGGTAGCGCTGATCAAGGCGTCGGTCGCGGCCTATTGGAACTTCACCCGGCTGCTCGACTGGCCGATCGTCAATCGCTTCCCGATCGGGGTGCGCGTCGCCTTCTATTATCCGGGGGTCTCGGCGGTGCTGCTGCCGATCCTGCTCGGGCTGCTGCTCTGGTTTCCGGCGGTCGCGCTGCTCGGCTGGCTGTGGGGGATCGCCGCGGCGCTCGTCATCGCCGTCGCGGTCGCGATGTTCATCGTCCGCAAGATCCAGGGCTTCTGGCTGCTGCGCTTCATCATCTTCAACGACATCCTCGCGGGCGACCGGCTGCCTGCCGATGTCGAGCAGCGCATGGCCGAATTCGCCGACATGGTCGACGCCAGCCTCGACGAGGACTGGGACGAGATATTGCTCGTTACCCACAGCAACGGGTCGATCATGGGGGTGCCGATGATGGCGCGGCTGCTCGACGCCCGCGGCGGGGTGCTGCCCGATCGCTTCAGCTTCGTGACGCTGGGATCATGCATCGCGCTGATCGGCTGCCGCAAGGACAGCCACCGTTTCCATGGCCTGCTCGACCGCGTCGGCCAGGGCGATTTCCGCTGGCTCGACATCGGCTCGATCACCGATGGCGCCTGCATCGCCGGGATCGATCCATGCGTGCGCACCGAGCATAAGCGGACGGCGCGGCTGACCCAGCTCAGCCCGCGCTGGTTCAAATATTGCGATCCCGCGACCTATGACGCGCGCCGCCGCAACAAATATGAGGTCCATTTCGATTATCTGCGCAGCTTCGACCGGCTGTCGCCGCTCGATTATATCGGGGTGAGTTCGGGCCCGAGCCCCCTTGCCGCTTCGATCGCCGCCTTCGAGACCGAAAATGCCTGAAACGCCGCGCTTCACCCCACCCTATCCGGTCCCGCACAAGAGCAAGGCATCGCTGCTCAAGCGCTTCCTGACCGGCTGGAACAGCTGGATCCATACGCTGTTCGAGAAGAGCTATACGATGAAGATGGGCGAGATCCGCCTGCCCAGGCTCGATTTCTACATCGCCAACGATCTCGAGGTCGTCGAGCGGGTGATGGACGATCGCGAGAAGGTCTTTCCCAAGCATGAGTTTCTCAACGACCTGCTCGATCCGCTGATCGGCAACAGCGTGTTCTCGGCCAATGGCGAGGATTGGGAACAGCAGCGCCAGATGGTCAATCCGGCCTTCGCCCATACCAATCTCAAGCGGGTCTATCCGGCGATGCAAAGCGCGGTCGACGACCTGCTCGACCAGATCCGCCTGCTCGACCGGTCGAAGCCGATCGAGGTCGATCCGCTGATGACCCATGTCGCCGCCGACATCATCTACCGGACGATCTTCTCGGTGAAGCTCGATGCCGAGAGCGGCGACAAAATCTATCACAGCTTCCACCGCTATCAGAAGAATGTGCAGCCGAGCGCGATGCTCAAGATCTACGGGCTGCCGCTGCTCGGCTATCGCCGCCGGGCGAAGAAGGCCGCCGCCGAGATCCACGCGGTGTTCGGCCCGATCGTCAGGGCGCGCCACGATGCGTGGCATGGCGGCACCGGCACCGCGCAGGAGGACATCCTCCAGTCGCTGCTGGAAGCGCGCCATCCGGTGACCGGCGAGGCCTTCACCTATGAGAAGATCATGGAGCAGGTCTCGACGATCTTCCTCGCGGGGCACGAGACCGCCGCCTCGACGATGACCTGGGCACTCTATCTGCTCGCCGAATGCCCGCATCTCCAGGAGGCGCTCGACGCCGAAATCGATCGCCGATCGGGCGACGGGCCGATCGCCTTCGAGCATCTGCGCGGCATGGACGGGGTGCGCAACCTGTTCAAGGAGACGCTGCGCCTCTATCCGCCGGTGAGTTTCTTCATCCGCGAGGTCACCGCGCCGACGACGATGCGCGACAAGAAGCTGGCACCGGGTGCGATGGTGGTGATCTCGCCTTGGCTGATCCAGCGCAACAGCGACAACTGGAAATGCCCGCACGCCTTCGAGCCCGACCGGTTCGACGATCCCGAAGAGGCCGCGGCCTGCCGCCACGCCTATATGCCGTTCGGCAAGGGACCCCGTATCTGCATCGGCGCGGGCTTCGCCCAGCAGGAGGGCATATTGACCCTCGCCAGCATCGTCCGCGCCTTCCGGCTACGCTACCCGCCGATCGCCAAGCCCGAGCCGGTCAGCCGGCTGACCCTGCGCCCGAAGAACGCGGTACGGTTGTTCTTCGACGATCGGGAAAAAAGGGCTTAAGCGGCCCGCAGATGGGCGACGAAGGTTTCGGTCGCCAGTTGCAGCCCGCGCGCATCGTTGGCCAGCCGACGTGCCGCATCCTCGACATTGCCGGAAAGCGATCCGGCGGCCTTGACCGAACGGGTGACTTCCTCGATCCGCGCGGCCATGTCGCCGGCATCCTCGGCGGTCCCGCTGGCATGACGGCCGATGTCGTTGAACGCGAGTTGCTGGTCGTCGATCGCAGCGACGATCCCGTCGGTCTGCTCGGCCAGTTCGGCAATCACCGTGCTGACATTGGCGAGCGCGCCCTCGACGGCGTCGGCGCGTTCGTCGACGGTGCGGACCAGATCGGTGATCTTCTTGGTGGCGGCGCCCGCCTGACCCGCGAGATTCTTGACCTCGTCGGCGACCACCGCGAAGCCGCGGCCCGCCTCGCCGGCGCGTGCCGCCTCGATCGAGGCGTTGAGCGCGAGCAGATTGGTCCGTGCGGCGATATCGGCGATGATCCCGACGAACGACACGATGTCGGTGGTGCGTTCGGCGAGGGCGCCGAGCGATTCGTCGCCGGCCTCCGAACTGCGCCGCGCCACCGTCGCCAGTTCGCTCTGCCGCGATGCCGAATCGACGATCTGGCGCACCGCGCGGGTCAGCCCCGACATTTCGGCAGCCACCGAACGTGATCGTTCGGTGAGCCCCTGCGCGGTGATGCTGACCTCGCCGGTCTGATGGCCCGCCTCGATCGCGAGGCGGTTGAGGTCGCCCGATGCCGAAGCGAGTTCGTCCGATGCGTCGAGCACCGAGCGGATGACGCCGGCCACCGAATCCTCGAAACGCTCGGCCAGTTCGATCATGTCGCGGCGACGGCGCTGGTCGGCGGCCTGGGCCATGGCGATCCGCGACTGGCGCTCGGCCTCGGCGGCCCGCTCGGCCTTGCGCTGCGCCTCGAGCGCGACCACCGCTTCGCTGCGCGCCGCCTCGGCGGCGTCGGCGGCGGCGCAGGCGCTCTCGATCAGGCGCTGGCTTTCGACCTGCGCGGCCTGCTGGCTGGCGACCAGCGACTTCAGGCGCTGGGCCGCATAGGACAGGAAACTGAATTGGATCAGCAGGATCGCCGCGTGCAGCAGCACCCGGCCGAAATTGCCTTCGCCTTCGAACACCCATTGCGGGCGCACCAGTTCGATCAGCAGATGATGGATTGCGACGGTGACCGTCGCGGCGGCCAGCGGGCGCCAGTCGCACAGGATCAGCAGCGCCCCCAGCACCGCGAAGAAATACATGTGCATGTCCATCTGCCAGGGGTGGCCGGTGAACACGAACAGATAGAGGGCCGGCTGCAACGCGACCATGACCGCGACCGCGATCTGCGCCGGCATGTCGTAGCGATGCTCCCACGCCATCTTGGCAGGCAGGATATTGATCGCGATCCCCAGGCCGATCGCCAGCCCGAGATCGGGGGCGTCGATCACGAGGCCGCAGATCCCCAGGACGAGCAGGCTCAGCCAGCTGCCCGCAACCAGCAGGCGGATGCCGTTGATCTGGATGCCGGCCAGATCGCTGGCGAGCGTCGCCCCGCGCAGCGAGCGGATCGACGACAGATTGCGATACATCGCCATGATCTTGTGATCGGACATGGCATCGACCTTTGCGCGATCGGCTTAAGAAAGCGTCACCGCCGGAACGAAAGGATAAGCAAGCCGGGCATTTTCAGGCGATCGTCACGAAATTTTGCCTTTCCCGGCGCCGATCCGGTAAGGCGCCGCGATGACCCATCAAATCCATATCATCGGCGGCGGCCTTGCCGGTTCCGAAGCCGCGTGGCAGCTGGCCCAGGCTGGCATCCGCGTGCGTCTTTCGGAAATGCGCGGCGTCGAGGGCACCCCTGCGCATCAGACCGACCATCTCGCCGAGCTCGTCTGTTCGAACAGCTTCCGGTCGGACGATCCGACCAACAATGCGGTCGGCGTGCTCCATGCCGAAATGCGCGCGCTCGGTTCGCTGATCCTCCAGTGCGCCGATACCCACCGCGTCCCCGCCGGATCGGCGCTCGCGGTCGATCGCGACGGCTATTCGGCCGCGGTCACCGCCGCGATCGCCACCCACCCGCTGATCGAACTGGTCCGCGAACGGGTCGACGCGCTCCCCGACGGCCCGGTGATCGTCGCCACCGGCCCGCTCACCGCGGCCTCGCTCGCGGCCGGGATCGCCGACGCGACCGGTGCCGACGCGCTGGCCTTCTTCGACGCGATCGCACCGATCGTCCATCACCACTCGATCGACATGGACGTCGCCTGGATGGCGTCGCGCTGGGATAAGGGCGAGACCAAGGATTATATCAACTGCCCGATGACCAAGGACGAATATCTCGCCTTTCATCAGGGACTGATCGACGGCGAGAAGGGCGAGTTCCGCGACTGGGAAAAGGACACGCCCTATTTCGACGGCTGCATGCCGATCGAGGTGATGGCGGACCGCGGCGTCGACACGCTGCGGTATGGCCCGATGAAGCCGGTCGGGCTCGACAATCCGCGCACCGGCCGCTGGCCCTATGCGGTGGTCCAGTTGCGGCAGGACAATGCGCTGGGAACCTTGTGGAACATGGTCGGCTTCCAGACCAAGCTCAAACATGCCGAGCAGGTCCGCCTGTTCCGCACCATCCCCGGGCTGGAAAAGGCCGAGTTCGCGCGGCTCGGCGGGCTCCACCGCAACACCTTCATCCAGTCGCCCAAGCTGCTCGACGGCACACTGCGGCTGAAGTCGCGACCGCATATCCGCTTCGCCGGCCAGATCACCGGCTGCGAGGGCTATGTCGAAAGCGCGGCGATCGGCCTGATCGCGGGCCGCTTCGCCGCGGCCGAATTGCTCGGGCGCCCGCTCGCCGCCCCGCCGATCACGACGGCGCTGGGCGCGCTGCTCGGCCATATCACCGGTGGCGCCGATGCCACGACCTATCAGCCGATGAACGTCAATTTCGGCCTGTTCCCGCCGCTCGAGGGTGCGCGCGGCGGACGCAAGCGCAAGTCCGATCGCAAGGCGATGTATGCCGAACGCGCCGGCGAGGCGCTCAGGGCGTGGATCGCCGCCTGAGGCGGGGCGCCAGCATCCCGACCTCGCGCCGGTAGCGGACATAATCCTCACCGAACAGGCCGGTGAGGTCGCGCTCCTCATAGCGGATCGCGATCAGCATATAGGCCGACATGCCGGCGGCGAGCGCGAGATGGCCGACGCTCATCGCCGGAGTCGCCCAGAAGGCGAGGAAGAAGCCGCTGTACAATGGGTGGCGGACAAGTCGGTAGAGCAAGGGCTGGCGGAATATCGGGTCTGCGGCTGCCCTGCCGCGCAGGTTGAACCAGACCTGCTGCAGCCCGAACAGCTCGAAATGGTTGAGCAGGAAGGTGCTGAGCAGCACCGTCGCCCAGCCGAGCCCGCACAGCGTCCACAGCGCATAGACACCGACCGGCGCTTCGACCCGCCAGACCATCGTCGGTACCGGCCGCCAGCAGGCGAACAGCAGGATCAGCATCAGGCTGGCGACCAGCACATAGACGCTGCGTTCGATCGCCGGCGACACGATCCGGGTCCAGGCACGCTTGAAGCCCTGCCGCGCCATCACGCTGTGCTGGACGCCGAACATCGCCACCAGCAGCAGGTCGATCACCAGCGCGAGCGGCACTGCCGCTTGCGGGCCGACATCGACCGTCCTCGGCACGATGGGAAGATTGGCGAGGAACGCGATCAGATAGAGGAAGGTCGCGAAGAAGATCGCGTACGCCAGAACACCGAAGATGAGATGGATGCCGCGTGCCATTGGCCGTTCCCCCGAACGCAATGAAGCCGTCCCCGCTTCTACCATAGTCGCGACGGCGACGCGACAACGCTTCGTTAACCATGACTCCCGTAAATTAAGGATGATTAATGGGAGACTCTGATTGGGCCTGCAGCGCCTTGTGTACACGACTGGATCTTCGGGGGGCGTCGATGACGTCCGCTCGGCGATCAGCCGTGCCGCGCAGCGCACCGGGGTCGATTTCTCCTATCTGCTCAACCAGGCGAAAAGCGAAAGCGGGCTGAACCCCAATGCCCAGGCCCCCAACAGCTCGGCCGGCGGCCTGTTCCAGTTCATCGACCAGAGCTGGCTCGGCGCGGTCAAGATGTACGGTGCCAAACATGGTCTCGGCTGGGCGTCCGACGCGATCAGCCGCAAGGCCAACGGCCAGTGGACCGTCGATCCGGCGGTCCGCGACCAGGTGATGGGCCTGAAGAACCAGCCCGAAGCCTCGGCGCTGATGGCCGGCGAATGGGCCAGTGACAATGCCGAGGGCCTGCAGGCCGCGCTCGGCCGCCAGCCCCGCGCCGCCGATCTCTATTTCGCGCATTTCCTGGGGCTCGAAGGCGCGACCAAATTCCTCAAGCTCGCCGATGCCAATCCCGATGCCAGCGCCGCGGCGCTGTTCCCCCGCGAGGCGCGCACCAACCGCGGCATCTTCTACGACAACAATGGATCGGCCCGGTCGATGGGCGAGGTCTATGCGCTGATGGCGAAGAAGATCAGCGACGATGGATCGGCGGTCGGCACGGGCACCCCCGGCACCCTCAGCCCGACCCCACCCGGCCTGTCCGCCGATCGAATGCGACTGGCTTATGCGCAGGAAGTCTTCCAGGGCGACGGCACCGCGACACCGGCCACAAGCGACATGCTGGCGATGATGGGCGCCACCAACCGGTTCAACCTGCTCAGGCCGACCCCGCAAACGGCGATGCTCGCTTATACGATGCTGGCCTCGGGCGATGACAACCCGATCCAGAATGGCATGTAATATATATCTATCCATTGCGCGGTCGAAAAACCAAATCTACTCCTTTCGCTGAAATTCCAGCGATCGGAGAAATATTTGCGAATCCTGGTCCTTGCCGGCCTGCTTCCCAATAGTGAGCAGCCGCGGCATGGTATTTTCCTGAAGCACCGGCTCAGCCATCTTGCTGCGACCGATGGTGCACGACTGCATATATTGGCACCGATCCCGTGGTTTCCCTTCAAGGGCCGGATGTTCGGTCGCTATGGCGAATTCGCGAGAGCACGGACCGAACGCTCCACAGGTTCCATTCGCCATATCGGCTATCTCGTCATTCCCAAGATTGGCGCACTGCTGTCGCCGCTGTCGATGGCGATCGCCGCATCCTTCGAATATCGCCGACTGCGCAGGCAGAAACTCGAACCCGACATCGTCGACGCTTATTATCTCTATCCCGAGGGCGTCGCCGCGGCGCTGGTCGCGCTGTGGTTTCGCAAGCCGCTGGTCCTGAGCGCGCTGGGCAGCGATGTCAGCCAGATCGCCCGCCTGCCGCTGTCGGGCGCGTTGATCCGCTGGGCGATCAGGCGGGCATCGGCACGAACCGCGGTATGCCGCGCGCTGATCGACGCGATGATCCCGCTCGGCGCCGAACCGCGAACATCGCACGTCGTCGAGCACGGCGTCGATCTCGACCTTTTCCAACCGCTCGAAGATCGCCCCGCGGCACGGGCCCGGCTCGGCTATCGATGCTTCACCATTCTCTCGGTCGGTCATCTGATTGCGCGCAAGGGCCATGACCTGGCGATCAGGGCGGTCGCCGGATTGCCATCGGTGCAGCTCGAGATCATCGGCTCGGGGCCCGAGCGCGCACATTTATACGGCCTGGCCGGGATGCTCGGCCTGCTCGACCGGGTGAGCTTCGTCGAGGCGATGGATCAGGCGCTGCTCGCCGAGCGCATGGGCGCGGCCGACCTGCTGGTCAATTGTTCCGACCGCGAGGGCATCGCCAATGTGCTGATCGAGGCCATCGCCTGCGGCACCCCGATCGCCGCGACCCCGATCTGGGGTTCGCCCGAGGTGCTGACGTCGGCGAGCATCGGCCTGTTGTTCGATAATCGGACCACCGCGGCGATCGCATGCGGGATCGAAGCGGCGACCGAACGGGGCTGGGACCGTGCCCATATCCGCCAGCATGCGTTACGCTATTCCTGGACACAGACCGCGACCGAACATCGCGCCATCCTCGAACGCGCCCGCGACGATTATGCCATGGCCTGATCTTCGCAATCTCAGTGTTTGGCGGGCGCCCGTGCCTCGGCCGGCAACGCGGTCGGATCGTTCGCGCTGAGCAGGTTCGTCGGCGCCCGGCCTTCGCCACTCGTCCGTTCTGCCGGCTCGTCGCTGTCGGGGCCGCCCGACCAGGCGAGCGTGATCGACATGCGTCGGTTGCGCGGATCATAGAGGTCGTCGGGGACATAGGGCTCGCGGTCGGCGACACCCTCGATCCGCGCAAAGCGGGTGTTGGCGATGCCCGAATCGGCCAGCGCGCGGCGAGTCGATTCGGCACGCCCCGCCGACAACGTCCAGTTGTTGGCGGTACGCCCGGCGGCATAGGGCATCGCATCGGTGTGGCCGCGCACGATGATGTCGTTGGTCGACAGCTTGACGACCTCGGCGACCTGCCGGATCAGCGGGAAAGCTTGTGGAACCAGCTGATCGGTACCGTTCTTGAACATCGCGAAATCGGCCTGATCGACCAGGTCGATGCGCAGGCCTTCACGGGTTTCGACGAAGCGGATATTCTTCGCGAGCGCCTTGAGCGAGGGATCCGCGGCCATCTTCTTTTCGATCGCCGCCTTCATCTGCTGGAAGGCGACGCGGTCGCGGTTGCGCGACTGACCGGCGCCTTCCTTCTCACCGCCGGTCGCGTCCTTGGGCATCGTCAGCGATTTCGAGCCGGTCTGGGTCGACTTGTACGAATATTTGTCCTTGTCGATCAGCGACTCGCCGCCGAACATCCCCTTCCCGCCGCCGGTCTTGTCCTTCATCTGGATCATGGTCGGGGCGAAATAGTCGGCGATGCCCTTGCGCTGCTTCTCGCTGGTGGCGCCGAGCAGCCACATCAGCAGGAAGAACGCCATCATCGCGGTCACGAAGTCGGCATAGGCCACCTTCCAGGCGCCGCCATGATGGCCGGCATGCCCCTCGGCGATGATCTTCTTGATGATGATCGGCCTGGGCTCGGGCTCGTTCTTCCCGCGCTTGGCTGGAGGCTGGGCCATGTCGGTCTCGCGTTCCTGTCAGGAGGTCGGTTAGCGGCCGCGCATGCCGTCGAACACGTCGGCGAAGGCCGGCTGGTTCGAATGGGCGATGCCCGAACGCGCGGCTTCGATGACCAGCGGCAGCGGATGACCGTGGAGCGAGGCGATGATGATCTGCTTGACCACCCCATAGATCGCCGCGTCGGCTTCGATCACCTGGCGGCAGCGGCCGGCGAATGGCGCGACGATGCCATAAGCGAGCAGAATGCCGAGGAAGGTACCGACGAGTGCCGAGCCGATCATGCCGCCGAGGATCGCCGGCGGCTTGTCGATCGAGCCCATCGTCTTGACGACGCCGAGAACCGCCGCGACGATCCCGAGCGCGGGCAGCGCGTCGGCAAGGCCCTGCATCATATCGGCGGGCATGATGTCTTCGTGGTGATGCGTCTTCAGAGCATTGTCCATGACGTCCTCGACCGCGTGCGGATCGAGCGTGCCCGACGAGATCACGACCAGCCGCAGCGTGTCGGTGATCATGTGGATCAGCGTGCTGTCCTTGAGCAGCTTGGGATATTCGGCGAAGATGCTCGACGCCTTCGGATCCTCGATGTGCGGCTCGAGCGCGACCGGCCCTTCGGTGCGCAGCTTCTTCATCAGGCTCGACACCAGGAAGATCGTGTCGAGATAATCCTTCTTGGCGTATTTCGGTCCCTTAAAGACCTTGGCGAAGCCGCCGCCGAACGCCTTGAGCTCCTTCATCGAGTTGCCCGCGACGATCGCGCCGACGCCGGCGCCGCCGATGATCAGCATTTCGTGCGGGATCGCCTCGAGGACTGGCTCGAGATTGCCGCCGGTGATGGCGAAACCGCCGAACACCATCAGCAGCAGGATGACGAGACCGATACCTGCGAACATGAACGCTCACTCCCCACGCAATGACCTGGCCGATGGCCAGCTTCGCAAAATGCTTAGCCGAACGGCGTTAACGGAGCGTCAAGGACAAACCTTATCCAGCTCTGGTGGGACCCGATTAACTCAAAAGATCAAACAAAGTGTTGCGATTGACCCGCGCGAACGCGGCCTGCGCGGCCTGGAGACTCAGGGTTTTCGCATTGAGCTTGAGCACGGTCGACGCGACGTCGGTATCTTCGAGCGACGAACGCTCCTCGGACAGCAGCAGCCCGGCGCTGGCGAGCGAATCCTGCGCTGTATCGAGCCGGGCAGCGCGCACGCCCTGCGCCGAACGCTGGCTGGTGATGTGGGTCTGGGCGAGATCGATATCGGCCAGGCTGGTCGCCGCCCCCGCCGCGCGCAGATCGGGATCGGTCTGCGAGATCGCGGCGATCGCGTCGTCGATCACATCGTTCAGGGTGTGGGTCCCGCCGGTGCTCTTGTCGACATTTCCGAACACGTCCGACGCCTTGGCGGTCGCCGGAAGATGCAGCGTCGCCGAGACCGAGACCAGCAGCGGCGCATCGGCTGGAAACAGCGACTGGCCGGTCGGGGTCTTGGCCGCGGCAAGATTGGTGATCGTCGTCTTGATCTCGTTGAGTTCCTGGACGAGCGCCGCGCGGTCGTTCGGCGACACCGACTGCGAATTGCCGGCGAGGACCAGTTCCTTCACGCGATCGAAGGCATCGGCGACGCCGGTGAGCTGGGTATCGACCTGCGACGCGACCGCCTGCGCGGTCTCGATATTGCGCTTCCAGCCGGTCTGGTCGGCCTGGGCCAGGCGGATTTCCGCAACCCGGGCAGCGGCGATCGGATCGTCGGAGGCGACCTGGATACGCTTCTCGGTCGAGATGTCGCTCTGGGCGCGGGCGATCTGCTGGGCGAGCTTGCCCTGAAGCGCGATCTCGGCGGCGGCGCGATAGCGAGTTGCGGTAATCATTTGATTTTCCTAAATGAAATGATCAATTGAACAGACCCATGATTTCCTGGAGCGTTTCGCGCGCCACCTGGATAATCTTGGCCGACCCCGAATAAGCCTGCTGGAAACGGAGCAACTGGGCCGCCTCGACGTCGAGATCGACGCCGGTGACCTCGTCGACGGCGAGCAGTGCGCCGTCTTTCTGTGCGGACGTCGCCGACTGCGCGGCCTTGGCGGAAGCCACCGCCTGCGAGTGGGTGGCGACGAGCAGCGCCCAGCGTCCCTCGGCGGCGGTCGACGTCCGCGTATCCTTGAGCGCCAGCGCATTGCCGTTGCCGACCCCGCTGGTCGAGGCGGCGGCGATCTTCGCCAGATCGTCGGTGGTCACCGTGATCGTCGCCGCGGTGGTGCCGCTCATCAGGGCGACGCCGGGATTGCCGTCACGGTCGACGCCGTTGGTGTTCCATGTGTTCATGGTGCTGCTGAAATTGGCAGCGATCGCGTCGAGTTCCTGCCGCCGCGAGGCGATGGTGTTCGACACGTCGACCAGGCCCGAAAGCGAACCCGACTGCGGCGCGATCGCGGTCTGCGGACCGGTCCCCGAAGCCACCAGCGAAATGCGACCGTCCCCCCCGGCGATCACACCGATGAAGGCGGGCGAGATCTTGCCGGAATCGACGAGCTTGATCGACGAGTTGCCCGCCAGCGAGACGTTCGCCCGTCCGTCGTCCTCGTAATGGACGTCGACCCCGAACGCGCCCGATATCTGGCTGATCAGCGCATCGCGCTGATCGAGAAGCTGTGCCGCGCCGGCGGTGCCCGAGCCCGCGCGGCGAATGCCGATATTGACCTGTGCGAGCGCCTGGAGCTGGCCGTTGAGCCCGTCGACCGCCGTGCGTGCGGCGGTGATCACCCCCGACGCCGTCTTGTCGAGCCTCTGGGCGACGCTGTTGAATTCTTCGGCGACATCCTGGAGCGCGGTCAGCACCGTGCGCCGGTTGGTATCGCTCTGCACGTCGGTGCTCAGCGATTCGGCGGCGGTGAACACCGAACTGAGCTTCACGCCGAGGCCGACATCGCTGTCGTCGAGCGCGCCTTCGGTGGTCTGCAGCCACTGCGCCTTGGTGTCGTTGCGCGCAGCCTCGGAGATCGAGAGCCGGGCATAAGCCGAACGATAATCGTCATAGACGCGCTGGACACTGCCGACATTCGATCCGCCGAACACCGCCAGCGAACGATATTGATAGCTGCTCGAAGCCGACAGCCCCGATTCCTTGATGGTGACGGTGCGGCGGGTGAAGCCCTCGGTCTCGGCATTGGCGACGTTCTCGCCGGTTGCCGACAGCGCTGCGCGATAGGCGATGACCCCCGAGCGGCCGATAGAGAGAAGGTCGCTCATCCGCCCGCCTTCGCCGTGTCGATCGCCAGCCCGGCGCCGGCATCGCTACTCACCGGCAGGCCCGATACGGCACCGTTCGGCAGGGTCAATGCACCCGAGGTACCGAGCGTCATGCCCGACGAGGATGCCGATGCCGCCGAGGGCGACAGGCGCGCGCCGAACTGCTTCACCAGCAGGTCTGCAATCCCGAACACGCCCTTGTCGGACATGCTGTCGGCAAGATGCGAGTCCTGCATCTGCTGGAACTGGTCGCTGGCGTCGCTACCGAATACGTCGTCGGCCAGCTTCGCCTGGCGCGAGGTCCCGATGATCTGGCGCAGGAAGACCGCCTCGAACTGCTTGGCGACGCTCTTGAGCTTTTCGAGCTCGGTCGCCTTCGCGTCGGTGGTCGAGCCGGTGCCCCCGGCCAGGCTGGAGTTGACGCTGTTGATCATAGCACCACCAGCTCGGCCTTCATGGCCCCGGCCTGTTTGAGCGCCTCGAGGATCGCGACCAGATCGGCCGGCGAGGCGCCGATCGCATTCACCGACTTGACGATGTCGGCCAGGCTGGCGCCGGGCTGGAATTCGAACATCGGGTGGGTGCCTTCGTCGACCTTGATCCCGCTCGACTGCTGGACCGCGGTGCGCCCCTGCGAGAAGGGCGCGGGCTGGATCACCTGCGGCTTTTCGTCGACCTGGACGGTCATCTTGCCGTGGGTGACCGCGACCGGCGAGATCCGGACCGCGCCGTTGATCACCACGGTGCCGGTGCGGGCGTTGACGACCACGCGCGCCGGGGCGTCGGCGGTCTCGACGTCGAAATTCTCGATCCTGCTCATCAGCGCGGCGCGCGATTCGGCGCCCTGCGCCGCCTGGATGCGGATCGTGGTCGCGTCGATCGCCTGCGCGACCGGTTGCCCGAGCCGTCCGTTGATCGTGGCTGCGACCCGCTGCGCGGTGGTGAGATCTCCATCGGCGAGATCGAAGCGCAGTTCGGGCGTGGTCGCAAAGCCGGCATCGACCGCGCGTTCGACCGTCGCCCCGCTGGGGATGCGGCCCGCCGTGGGCACGTTGATGGTGAGCTTCGAGCCGTCGGCAGCGTCGATGCCGAGACCACCGACCGCGAGATTGCCCTGCGCCATCGCATAGATCTGGCCATCGGCGCCGAGCAGCGGCGCCATGATCAGGGTACCGCCGCGCAGCGACTTGGCCTTGCCCATCGCCGAGATCGTGACGTCGAGCCGCTGGCCGGGCTTGGCGAAGGCGGGGAGTTCGGCGGTGAGCATCACCGCCGCGGCATTTTTGAGCGCGGGATTGATCCCGGCGGGAAGCTGCAGTCCGAATCGCGAGGCTACCCCCTTCATGCCGATCGTCGCATAATCGAGGCTGTCGTCGCCGGTGCCGGCGAGACCCACAACGATGCCGTAACCGGTGAGCTGGTTGGCGCGCAGGCCCTGGAAAGTCCCGATATCCTTGATCCGCTCGGCGTGCGCGACACCGCCGCCGACGAGCAGCGGCAGGCTGAGGAGAGCGATGAGAAGGGTACGGAACATCGGATATCAGGTCCTGCTGTTAACCATCGATCTTCAGAATGGGCTAAGAATAGAAAAGAAACGGTTAAGCCACCCCTGCCGGCTGGCGATCGCGATCTCGCCCTTGCCCGAATAGGCGATGCGGGCGTCGGCGACGCGGGTCGACGGCACACGGTTGTCGGGGCCGATATCGGCGGCACGGATGATGCCGGTGACGTTGATATTCTCGTCGCCCCGGTTGAGGGTCAGCATCTTCTGCCCGCGCACCAACATCGTGCCGTTCGGATAGACCGCGGCAATGGTGACGCTGATCTCGCCGTTCAGCTGGTTCGACTGGGCGGCCGCGCCCTTGCCGGCGAAGGTCGATCCCGCGCCGCCCGACAGGTCGGTGTTCTTGAGCAGATGGCTGATCGGCCCGGTGGTCGCCGGATCGACACTGATCTTGCCCGAGCGATCGGTCGAAGCGCTGTTGGCCTTCACCGCCTGGGTCTTTTCGACCAGCAGGATGGTGACGACGTCGCCGACCATCGCCGCACGCGCGCCGTTGGTCAGCGCCGAATAGCCGTTCGCGGCCTGGAAGATCGCACCATTGGCCTGCGGCGCAGCCGGGGCTGGCGCATAGCTGGGCGAATAGTCGACCGGCGCGCGCTTCGATGCATGCGCCGCGTCGACCGCACCGCACATCATGATCGTCGCGAAGACGCCGATGGCGCAGAGCGCCTGCCAGTCGGGCTTAGATGTTCTGATTGACATATTGCATCATATCGTCGGTGGACTTGATCATCTTGCTGTTCACTTCATAGGCGCGCTGGGTCTCGATCATGTCGACCAGCTCCTCGACGATGTTGACGTTCGAGGCCTCGAGCGAACCCTGGCGGATATTGCCGCGGCCGTCGGAGCCGCCCGCGCCGACCTGCGGCTGCCCCGAGGCGGCGGTCTCGGCGAGCAGATTGGTACCGATCGAGTCGAGCCCCTGCGGGTTGGCGAAACGCGCGATCTCGATCTTGCCGAGCTGCACCGCCTCTTCCTGGCCGTTGATCGTGGCGCTGACGGTGCCGTCGGTCGCGATCGTCAGTTTCTGGGTATCGTTGGGCACCTGAATCTGGGGCATCAGCTGATAGCCCTCGGTGTTGACGATCGTACCGTCGGCCGACAGGTTGAAATTGCCGTCGCGGGTATAGCCGATGCGGCCATCGGGGGTCTGGACCTGGAAGAAGCCCGATCCCTCGATCGCCAGGTCGAGCGCGTTGTCGGTGGTCTGAAGCGAGCCCTGGGTGTCGATCTTCTTGGTGCCGTTGATCATCACGCCGGTGCCCAGCGAGGTCCCGGTCGCATATTTCGTCGAGTCCGAGGATGCGGCGCCCGGCGCGGTCATCGCCTGATAGGCCAGCGTCTCGAAGCTCGCGCGATCGCGCTTGAATCCGGTGGTGTTCACGTTCGCCAGATTGTTGGCGATCACCTGCATGCGCATGTTCTGGGCATCGAGGCCCGTGCGTGCGACGTGCAATGCTGCGGTCGTCATCTCACTTCACTCCTATTCCAGCCGCATCAGGTCGGCCGACGATTTGTCGATGTCCTGCGCGGCGCTCATCATCTTGACCTGCATGTCCCAGTCCCGGCTCGCCTCGATCATGTCGACGAGGGTGGCCGAGGTGTTGACGTTCGATCCTTCGAGCCCGCCCTGGCGGACCCGCGCGTCGGGATCGGACGGCAGCGTGCCGCCGCCCTTGACCCGGAACACGCCGTCGAGCCCCTTGGCGATGTCGACGCCGTTCGATCGGACCAGCTTGAGCCGGTCGACCTGCTGGACCTGGCTGGCGTCGCCGCCTTCGGGGATGATCGAGATCGAACCATCGGCCGCGATCATGACCTTGGTGGCGGGCGGGATGGTGATCGGCCCGCCATCGCCGAGCACGGGCATGCCGTCGCCGGTGGTGAGCAGGCCGCTGTCGCTGACCTGCAGGTCGCCGCGGCGGGTATAGCCCTCCTCGCCGCCCTTCGACTGGACCGCGAGCAGCGCTTCGCCGGTCATGGCGACATCGAGCTCGCGACCGGTCTCGACGACCGTGCCTTCGCGCATGTCGGCCGACATCACCTCTTCGGAATTCGACGCTCGCGCGTCGAACCCGTCGCCCTTCAGCCAGAGCGCCTGGCTGGAGGTCATTTCGGAGCGGAAGCCCGGGGTATTGACGTTGGCGAGGTTGTTCGCGGTCGTGGCTTGGCGCGACATCGCCGCGCGCATCCCCGAAAGCGAGCTGTAGATCAGCCGGTCCATGCCTCAGGCTCCCGTCGCTACGATCTTAGGCGCGCAGCTGCACGATGGTTTCGGTCATCGTGTTGGCGGCTTCGATCGCCTTGGCGTTCGCCGAGAAGTTGCGCTGCGCCTGGATCAGCGCGACCAGCTCCTCGGTGATGTCGACATTGGCCTGTTCGAGCGCGCCCGACTGGATGAGACCGGTGCCGTTGGTATTGGCTTCGTTGATCTGCGCTTCGCCCGACGTGCCGGTCGATCCCCATTTGCTGTCGCCGAGCTGGCGCAGGCCTTCGGGGTTCGAGAAGGTCGCGAGGACGATCTTGCCGAGCGCCTGGGTATCACCGTTCGAGAAGGTCGCCGAGACCAGGCCGTTGGCGTCGACGGTGACGTTGTCGAGCTGCCCCGCGGCATAGCCGTCCTGGGTGTAGCTGGTCAGCGTGAACGGCGCCGCCGCCATCTTGGTCGCAGCGGAATAGTCGAGCGCGAAGCCGATCGGGCCGGTGGCGCCGGTCGGGGTGACCTGGTTGGTGGTGATCGTGTTGGGCGACGCACCATTGACCTCGCTCAGCGTACCGAACTGATCGAATTTGAGCGTGATCGGGGTCGCGGCGCCGTTGGTCGCGGTGGTCGGATCCGAGCTGATCTCCTTGTCGCCGATGAAGGTCCGCGCCGTCCAGGTGGTGTCGGTCACCGTCGTCGTCGGCGTGTTCTGCCGGATATAATAGGTCGTCATCGGGAACGCGGTGCCGGCCGCGTCATAGACCGTCGTGGTGGTCGACTGGTTGTAGCTGTTCGGATCGAAGCGATCGAACGCATAAGGATGGGTGCTGGTGTAGACCGAGCGATTGGCCGGGACGTCGGCGTCGGCCGGGAAGGTCACCGCCATATCGACCGACTGGGTCGCGCTCGACGTGCCCGAGGTCAGCGGAAGCTGGAGCGAACGGGTCGAGTTGAGGCCGGTCGCGGTCAGCGTGCCTTCGCTGTCGGTCGGCAGCACCTGGAGGAAGGCGCCGCCGCTGTCGACGACGTAACGGTTGGCATCGACGCGGAAGCCGCCGTTGCGGGTATAGCTGACCTGGCTGTTCGAGGCGGTCGAACGGGTAACGAAGAAGCCCTGCCCCGAGATCGCCATGTCGAGCGAGCGATCCGAATTCTCGAAGCCGCCCTGGGTGAACTGCTGCTGGATGCCGCGCAACCGGGTGCCCTGGCCGGCCGTGGTCGAGGTCTGGAGCGGCGCCGACGAGATGATGTCGCCGAACTCCGCGGCGCTCTTCTTGAAGCCGGTCGTGCCCACGTTGGCGACGTTGTTCGAAATGACCGAAAGTTCGGTCTGCTGGGCCTTGAGGCCGGAAAGCGCGGTATAGAAGGACATGGGGCTACTCCGTTACGAAATCAGGAAAGCTGCAGGGCATCGGCGGGGGCGAGCAGGCCAAGCGCGGTGACGAGCTTGGTGGTGCCGCTGGCGGGCGACTGGACGCCGTTGACGGTGGTCCAGGTGGCCGTGGTCACGTCCATCTGCTGGGCCGAGGCATCCTTGGCGTTGACCGAGACGGTGAGCGGGCCGGCGACGGCCTTGCCGCTTTCGTCCTTGCCGTCCCAATAGAAGGGAACGTCGCCGGCGGGCGCATTGGTCGCGGTGCCGTTGTAGACGACCTTGCCGGTGCTATCGAGCAGGCTGATGCTGAGCTGGCCGGCGGTCTTGGGAATGGTGACATTGCCCGCATAGGAGCCGTCGGACAGCGCGGTCACGGTCTTGGACGAGACCAGCGCCGCCTTGCCGATCCAGCTCGAGGCATCGCCGACCCGCGACGACGAAATGTCGGTGGCGATGTTCTTGAGCGACTGGTTCATCTCGGCGATGCCGGTGGTCGACGAGAATTGGGCCATCTGGGCGACCATCTGGGTGTTATCGACCGGATTGAATGGATCCTGGGTCTGCATCTGGGTGGTCATCAGCTTCAGGAACGCGCTCTGGTCGAGCGTCCCGTTGCTCTTGGCCTTGGTCGTCGTCGACGAGCTGCTCGTCGAACCCGACAGCGTGTCGAGATAGGAGTTACCGGTGGATATCGTCATTTGCCGAGCCTCAACGTGTCGAGAGTGAGCGTCTTTGCGGTCTGCATGACCTGGACGTTGTTCTGGTACTGGCGCGCCGTCTCCATCATCTCGACGAGCTCGGCGGCCTGATCGACGCCCGCGTCCCAGACATTGCCGTCCTTGTCGGCCTTGACGTTGCTGGGGTCGTAGCGCTTGGTGGGTTCGAGGTTCGACGCGACCACGCTGTCGACCTTGACGGTGGCGATGCCCGGGGCATCGGTGACCGATTTGAACACCGGCTTGATCGCGCGGAACGCCTCGGCCTTGCTGCCGGCGACGGTGCCGGCATTGGCGAGGTTCGACGCGGTGGTGTTGAGCCGGACCATCTGCGCCGACATCGCGCGGCTGGCGATATCGAACACCGAAAGATTGTTGTTCGCCATGGCTTATTCCCCCTTCAGCGCGGACATGACCGTGCCGATCCGCCCTTCCAGGAAGGACAGGGTCGAACGATATTTGACCGCGTTTTCGGCGAACTGGTTCTGCTCGGTCGACAGTTCGACGGTGTTGCCGTCGAGCGAGGTCTCGAGCGGGATGCGATAACCGACATTGGCTGAAGCCGCCTGGTCGACGCCGACCTCGGGTCCGCCATTGCGACCGGTCGCCGCATCGAGCGCCTTCGAAAAATCGATGTCGCGCGCCTTGTAGTTGGGCGTCGCGGCATTCGCGATATTCGAGGCGAGCATCGAAAGCCGCTGCGAGCGGAGCGCCAGCGCCTTTCCATGAACGCCAAAAAGATCGTCGGCCATTTTTCTGCGTCGTCCTTCTAAAGTCGGGGTCGATCGTGCCGTTACCATCGTCGGATGGGTGCGACGGCCGTGACCGGACCTGCTTGCCGGGGATGGATGCAACTGCCGTGCCAAATGCCGGAAACGGCCATTCGCATGCTCTTGAACGGGCCGGCGGCAGGTGATCGGCAGCTTCTTGCCGGGGGCGGCAAATATTTGCCGGTCGGCTGCCGGGTGGATCGGATGACGGGAAAATGATGTTCCTTCTCGACCAGATAGCCCGCTATTTCGACCCGTTCGCGATCGCCATCGTGTTCGGCGGAACCCTGCTCGCGACCTTCGCGCGGTCGACCAACGCCGATCTCGGCCGGGCCTGGCGATCGATCGGCATATTGCGCTCGGCCGACCCCGAGGCCGATGCGCTATCGGCCCGCGCCGCGGTCGGGCGGATCAGCGAACTGGTCGAGGTCCGCAGCATCATGTGCGCCGACCGGGTCCAGACCGCGCAGCGCTTCCTCCATCTCGCCGCGCGCCGGCTGTCGGACAGCCGCAGCTCGACCGAATTCACCCGCTGGGCCACCGACGAGATCGACGCGCGCCGCGCCCGTCATGCCGGGGCGATCGGGGTATGGCGGGGGATCGCCGAGACGGCCCCGGCGATGGGCATGATCGGCACGATCATCGGGCTGGTCCAGATGTTCGCGGCCATGGACGATCCTGCGCATATGGGCCCGGGCATGGCGGTGGCGATGCTCACCACCCTTTATGGCGTCATCCTGTCGGCGGCGATCGCGGGGCCGATCGCAGGGCGGCTCGAACGGCTTTCGGAAACCGAACTCGAATGGCAGACCGCGACCTGCAAGCAGTTCGAACTGCTGGTTCGTGCCGAGCTCGATCATGGCGGCGCGCGGCCGAAACCCAATCTGCGGACGGTCGGGTGAAGCGCGAAATCTCGCAGCGCTGGGCGCTGAGCTTCGCCGACCTCGCTTTGCTGCTGCTCGCCTTCTTCGTGATGATGCAGGCTCAGTCGAACGATCGGTTGAAGTTCGCGGCGTCGATGCGCGGCGCCTTTGGCGGCACCGGTCCGGGCGTGCGGATCGACGGTTATCGGGCGGCAGCGATCTTCGAACCCGGCGAGGCGATCCTGACCCCGGCCAGCCGCGCCGCCTTCGCGCGCCTCGGCGCCTCCGCCAGGCGATCGGGCGCACGCGTGACCGTCGCCAGCCAGGGCCATGACACGGGCAGCACCCGGCTCGACGCCTGGGAATTGACCGCCGCGCGCACCGCCGCGGTGGCCCGCGCGATCGGCGCCGGCGGGCTGTCCCAGTCGCTGATCGACATCAGCATCCCGCCGATGCGCCCCGACGGGGAGGCGCGCGAGCAGCGGATCGAGGTACGGCAGACCGGCGGTCCACGGGGCTGATTTCCCAAACTGGCACGGCTTTTGCTTAATTCCGGACAAGAACCGGAGTGAGCTTTGTCCATGAACCGCATCATCTTTCCCCTGATCGCGACGGTCGGCCTGGCATCGGGCCTGTCGGCGCAGCCGGCCCCGGCACAGGGCCTCCCGCCGGCGCAGAATCTCGACCAGCTCGAACAGATCGTGGTGACCACCCTTGGCGCCGATGTCGGCCAGCCGGGCGGACCGATGGTGCCGATCGACCGGCGCATGCGGCTGGCCGATTGCCCGACCGGCATCCAGGTCGATCCGCCGACCGGCAATGCCGTCACCGTGCGCTGCACGACCGCCGGCTGGCGGCTGCGGGTCCCGCTGATGCGGGCGCCGGCGACGGTCGCCCAGCAGGGCAATATGGGGGCCCGTCCCGGCGGTTTCGCGCAGGCAGCGACTCCGGACGTGCGGCGCGGCGACCCGGTGCAACTGGAAGCCCGCGGCGACGCCTTTTCGATCAGCGTCGATGCGACGGCGATGGAGGACGCCACTATCGGCGGGCGCGTTCGCGTCTCAACCGGTTCAAAAGGCGGGACTTTATTCGCTCAGGTGGTCGACATCGGAAAAGTGCGATTGATCGGATTTAAATGATTTGGAAACCTGCCGTTATTAGGCGGTAGAGGTGATAGTCGGCTGAGAAGCCATTTTGAAAGGGCATGACATGATCAATGGGGTAGGCATCAACCCGACCCGCATCGGTCAGGCGAAGGACGTCAAGAAGGTTTCCGAGACCGCCGAGACCGCAGCGGTGTCGACGACGGAAACCGAAGAGACGAAGCCGCAGAGCCTGGTCGCCGCACTGGCCGAAGCCGGTCCGCCGATCGACAAGGACAAGATCGCAGCGATCCGCACCGCGATCGCGCAGGGCCGTTATCCGCTCGACGCCAAGGCGATCGCGCAGAAGATGATCGCGCTCGACCTGCCACAGGGCAAGGCATGACCGACACCGTCCTCGATCGCCTGATCGCGGTCGAAACCCGACTGGTCGCGGCGCTCGACGCCGGCGACGTCGAGGCGATCGAGGCGGTGCTCCCCGATTTCGCGGCAAGCGTCGTCGCGCTCAAGCCCCTCCCCTGGGCCGACATGCCCCATGCCAAGGCGCGAGTCCGCGAAGCGCTGGCCATCGCCGATTCGGCGCGGGTCCGCGTGCGTCTGCTCGCCGACCACAACCAGCAGCGCATGGATCTGCTCGCCGCCGCCGCGGGCCGGTTCGACTGTACCCCCGCGACCTATTCGCGCGCGGGCTGACGCCGTTCTCGGGCCGGACAAGCGGCCCATCCGAAATGATCTTATCCCAGCGCAGGCTGGCATCTCGTGCGGCAGGCCTCACGCGATGCCGGCCTGCGCTGGCGTGACGACGATATCGCTGGGCGATGCCACTGCGATTGGACCTAAGTCTAACGCCTGCCGCAAATTTTTCCGCTTAAGTTTTCCACGCTTCCGGTCGTTATGGTTAAGCCGGCATAACCGTTCGTTAACCACAAGCTGGCATTCCCGATCCGTACTCTCCCGAGGACGATCGAGGAACCGATGGCGACATCCGCGCTCAAGAAGAAAGTCTGGATAGGATCGCTGCAAGGCGCGATCCTGCCGATGGCGACGCTGATGCTGGTCGGCCTGATGGTCGTGCCGATTCCGTCCTTCCTGCTCGACGTCGGCTTCATCACCAACATCATGGTGAGCCTCGCGGTGCTGATGATCGCGCTCAACGCCGCCAAGCCCCTCGACTTTTCGTCCTTTCCCACCGTCCTGCTGTTCACCACGCTGCTCCGGCTGTCGCTCAACGTGGCGTCGACCCGCGTCGTGCTGGTCGACGGCCACAATGGCCCCGCCGCCGCCGGCCATGTCATCGAGGCGTTCGGCAACTTCCTGATCGGCGGCGACTATATCGTCGGCATCTTCGTGTTCGGCATCATCATGGTGATCAACCTGGTGGTGATCACCAAGGGCGCCGGCCGCGTGTCCGAAGTGTCGGCGCGCTTCACCCTCGACGCGATGCCCGGCAAGCAGATGGCGATCGACGCCGATCTCAACGCCGGACTGCTGACCCCCGACGAAGCCAAGAAGCGCCGCCAGGAGGTTGCGACCGAGGCCGACTTCTACGGTTCGATGGACGGTGCGTCGAAGTTCGTGAAGGGCGACGCGGTCGCCGGCGTGATGATCCTCGTCATCAATATCCTCGGCGGCCTGATCCTCGGCGTGATGAGCCACAAGCTGTCGCTGAGCGAAGCCGCCTCGACCTATATCATCCTCGCGATCGGCGACGCGCTGGTCGCGCAGGTGCCCGCGCTGCTGCTGTCGATCGCCGCCGCGTCGATCGTCACCCGGGTGTCCTCGCCGCTCGACCTGTCGGGCCAGATCACCTCGCAGTTCGGGTCCGCGAAGGCGTGGACTCCGGTCGCGGGCATTCTCGGCATTCTCGGCGCGATGCCGGGCATGCCGCATTTCATGATCCTGTCGGCGGCATCGCTGGCCGGCTTCACCGCCTGGAAACTGCGCGGCAAGAAGACCGAGGACGAACTCGACGTCGCCAAGCCCGATCCTGCCGCGGCGACGGTCGCCCCGGCCTCGATCGGCTGGGACGAGGTCTCCGATGGCGCGGTGCTCGGCCTCGAGCTCGGCTATGGGCTGATCGGCCTGGTCGACGAGCGCAAGGGCGCGCCGCTGATGGCGCGGATCACCGGCATCCGCCGCCAGCTGTCGCGCGAACTCGGTTTCGTCGTGCCGCTGGTGCGGGTCCGCGACAATCTCAACCTGCCGCCCAACGCCTATCGCATCACCGTCGCCGGCGTGATCGCCGGCGAGGACGAGGCCTGGGCCGACGAGTTGCTGGCACTCGACAGCGGCGATCTCGAAGGCCGGGTCGAAGGCCGCGAATGCCGCGATCCGAGCTTCGGGCTCGAAGCGGTGTGGATCAGCCCCGAACGGCGCGGCGACGCGATCGTCGCGGGCTATACCGTGGTCGATCCGGCGACCGTGGTCGCGACCCATCTCAACCAGGTGATCGCCGCCGCCGCCGCCGACCTGTTCGGTATGGACGAGGCGCAGCATCTGCTCGATGCGCTCAAGGAGGTCGCCCCGCAGCTGGTCGGCGGCCTCACCCCTGCCCCGCTCAGCCTCGCCCAGATCGCCCAGGCGTGCCGCGCGCTGCTGATGGAGGGCGTCCCCCTCAAGGATTTCCGGCGGATCGCCGAAGCGATGGTCGACGCCGCCGCGATGAGCAACGACGCCCACGCACTGGTCGAAAATATCCGCGCGCGGATCGGCGCGCTGATCGTCCAGACGCTGGTGCCGGTGCGGATGCCGCTGCCGGTGGTGACGCTCGACGCCGGCCTCGAATCGCTGCTCGCACAGGCGGTCCGCGCGAGCCCGGGTGCCGCGCATCCGTTCGAACCGGCGCTCGCCAACCGTATCGTGTCGGCGGTCGCCGAAGCGTCGCAGCCCCTGGTCAACAGCGCGACCCGCTTCGCGATCGTGACCTCCCCGGTCGCGCGCCGCGCGCTGGCGCGACTGCTCAAGCCGCACCTCCCCGAAACCCCGGTGATGTCCTTCCTGGAGATCCCCGACGGCAAGGCGGTCGAAGTGTCGGCGATCGTCGGGGGTACCCCCACCAACCACAATAATGGCGCGCTCGGGCGGCCGATGGAGATGGCGCAATGAGTTTCGCCTGGGAAACCACGCAGGATCGCGGCACCGACCTTCATGACGGGCACCGCGGCGCCCGCGACGACCGGCGCAGCGCCCGGGTGATCAGCATCGCCTGCGGCAAGAGCGGGGTCGGCAAGACCACGATCGCCGCCAATCTGTCGCTGGCGCTGTCGCAGGCTCGCTGCCGCTCGATGCTGGTCGATTGCGATCCCGGCCCGACCGACGCGACCCGCACGATGGGGTTCGACCCGCACGAGTCGATCGACGACGTGATCGGCGGCCGGCTGACGATCGACCAGATCGTCGTCGACGGCCCCGACACGCTGTTCGTTGTCCCCGCCGGCCGTCCCGACCGGTCGGGACGGATCGATCTCGCCGCCCGGCTCAAGCTTGCCGATGCCTTCCGCCCGCACCGCCGGTCGCTCGACTATGTGATCGTCGACACCCCGGGCAGCGCCGATGCCGACACGCTCGACATGGTCGCCTCGGCCGACCTGCCGGTGGTGGTGCTGAGCCCGCGCGAGCAGGGATTCATGGACGCCTATGGCACGGTCAAGCTGCTCGCGCGCGACCATGGCGTCGATCAGATCGCGATCGTCGGCAACATGGTCGACGACGAGGATCAGGGCCGCGAACTGTTTCGCCGGTTTCGGGGCGTCAGTCAGAAATTCTTAGGGAACACGCGCCTAACCTGGCTCGGCGGCGTACCCCGGGACGAACGGGTGCTGACCGCGGCCGCCCGGCGCCGCCTGGTGGTCGACCAATATCCGAACGCGCGCGCCGCCCGCGCGATCGGCGAACTGGCCGGCACGATCGATCGTCTTTCGATCGCGGCCGGCGCGGGTGGCGACTGTTTTTTCGGCATGGAGGCCGTCGGTGTTTTCTGACCCCAAGGATCCGATGCATGTCTATGGCCGCAAGCCGGCCAGGCAGCGGCCAGAGGACCTGGTCCGCACCCACATGCAGTTGGTCCGCAAGATCGCCTGGCATGTCCATGGCCGGGTTTCCTCGGCGATCGACATCGAGGATCTGGCGCAGATCGGCATGATCGCGCTGGTCGAGGCGGCGAACGGCTATGAGGATCGCGGCCACGCCTTTTCGACCTATGCGTCGATGCGGGTGCGCGGGGCGATGATCGACCATCTGCGCCGCCATGCGGCGATGAGCCGCGCGTCGATGCAGAAGCGCCGCCAGATGCTCGCCGCCAAGGCCGATTTCGAGAAGCGCAACGGCCGCCCGCCGAGCGAATCCGAACTGGCGCAGGCGATGGGGCTCGAAGGCCCGGCGATGCGCGCGCTGATCGACGATACCGCGACCACCTATCAGGAATCGCTCGACGAGGTCTATTCGGACCAGTCGATGTGGTTCGCCGATGTCGAGGAGCGGGTCGACGAGACGATCGAGCGCGAGGAACTGGCGAGCGCGCTGGGCGAGCATATCGGCAACCTGCCCGAGCGCGAGGCGATGGTGCTGCAGCTCTACTTCGTCGAGGAGATGAACCTCGAGGAAATCGGGCTGACGCTCGGCATCGGCGCCGCCCGGGTATGCCAGATCAAGAAGGCCGCGCTCGACAAGCTGCGCAAGTCGCTGGTCGACTGGCGCTAGAGCATTTTCAAGTCAGGTGGAATCACCTGACGGCTCGGAAAATGCGGAAAACAAAGACAATTTGAGCATGTTCTGATCAATCCGCTCAGGACATGCTCTAAGTCACCACCACGGGCGATCCCGATCGCCGTGGCACCGGCGGCTTCCGATCGCTATAGGATCGGTCGCCATGCCCGCCCTGTCGCCCCTCAACATCGCCGTCCGCAGCTATGGCGCCGACACCGGTCCCGACCGGCATGACTTCGCCCAGCTGGTGCTGCCGGTATCGGGGATGCTGGCGATCGACGTCGATGGCAAGGCGGGGCGGCTGGACAGCTGGCACGCCGCCTTCGTCGGCCACCGCACCTGGCATTCGCAGGAGAGCGGGCGCCCCAACCGGTCGCTGATCGTCGATCTCGACACCGCCACGATCGACACCGCCCTCATCGACCGCCTGACGTCGCGCCCGCTGCTGGCGGTGACGCCCGCCGCGCATCGGCTGATCGACTATATGGGCCAGTCGATGCGGTCCGGGTCGGCACGTACCGAACTGGCGGGCCACTGGCTGCTGTTGCTGCTCGATGCGCTGAGCGATAGCGCGCCCCGGCCGCGCACGCGCCTCGCCGGGCTGACCGCGGCGATCGAAGCCGATCCGGCCCGGCGCTGGACCACCGAGGCGATGGCGGCACATGCCGGCGTCAGCATCAGCCGCCTGCACGCGCTGTTCCGCGACGAACTCGACGACAGCCCCGCCGGCTGGCTGTGGGCCCACCGGCTGCAGCGCGTCCAGAAATGGCTGATCGACTCCGATCGCACGATCGCCGACCTCGCCTATCGCGCCGGCTTCGCCGACCAGAGCGCGCTGACCCGCGCGATGCGCAAGGCGACGGGGATGACCCCCGCCGCCTATCGCCGCCACGCGCAGGAGACCGGGCCCAGAGATTGCTAGCCTGGGTCAAGACGTCCGCGGCGCTCCGCGCCATCGGGAGCGCATGACCGGACAAGCCAGAATCATCGCGGGAATTTCATGCGGCGTCGCTGCCGGCGCGTTGTGGGGTCTCGTCTTCCTCGCCCCGGCGCTGGTGCGATCGTTCACCCCGCTGCAGATCGCCGCCGGTCGCTACCTTGCTTATGGCGCCTTCGCCGCGATCCTGCTCGCTCCGCGCTGGCGCAAGCTCGCGCCGGCGCTGGGGCCGGCCGAGTGGCGCGCGCTGTTCGGGCTGAGCCTGCTCGGCAACGCGTTTTATTATGTGATGCTCGCCAGCGCGGTCCAATGGGGCGGGATCGCGATGACCTCACTGGTGATCGGCGTCCTGCCGGTGGCGGTGACGATCATCGGCAGCCGCGACGCCGATGCGACGCCATTGGCGAAGCTGTGGCCTTCGCTCGCGCTCACCGCCGCCGGGATCGGCTGCACCGGCTGGGGCGCGCTCGCGCATGGCGGTACGGTCGGCGCCGCCGCGCCGGTCGCCGGCTTCGCCTGCGCGGTCGGAGCGCTGATATCCTGGACGGTCTATGCGGTGTGGAACAGCCGCTGCCTCGATCGGCTGGCGCGGATATCGCCGTCCGACTGGAGCCTGTTGACCGGGGTCGTCACCGGCGCGCAGGCGCTGCTGCTGGTGCCGGCCGCACTGCTGATCGGCGCAAGCAGTCATGACGGGACCGCCTGGCTGACCTTCGCCGCGGTGTCATCGGGGATCGCGATCCTCGCCTCGATCATCGGCAACGCGCTGTGGAACCGGATGAGCCGGCTGCTGCCGCTCACCCTGCTCGGCCAGATGATCCTGTTCGAGACGCTGTTCGCGTTGCTCTACGCCTTTCTGTGGGACCAGCGGCTGCCGACGGTCGCCGAGGGTGCGGCGATGATCCTGGTCGTCGCCGGCGTGCTGAGCTGCGTCGCGGCGCATCGCACCCGGGCACCCCAGCCGGTATGACCGCCCGTCCCGACTTCCTCCGCCGCCAACGGTCTTATACGCGATCTCGAAGATGCTGACGCATCCTCGATCGATTTGCTCAAGCGCCGCACGGGCTAATGCCCAATCCCGATGAGTCAAGCTCACTGGGATTGGGTATTAGGTCAGCCGGAAGCCGCCTTGGGAAGGGTGAAGCAGAAGGTCGCGCCGGCGTCCTCATTGTCATGGGCGGTCATGACTCCGCCATGGGCTTCGACGATCGTCCGGCACAGCGACAGGCCGATCCCCATCCCTTCGGGCTTGGTGGTGGCGAAGGATTCGAAGATGCGCGGCAGGATATCGGGCGATATCCCCGATCCGAAATCGCGGACGCAGATCCTGACGAACCCGGCCTCGTCGGCCGTCGACACCTGAAGCTGCGGCCCGGCTCCGTTCGCGGCCTCGATCGCGTTCTGGAGCAGGTTGAGCATGACCTGCTGGAACTGGACCTGATCGACGAGCACCGACGCCGTCGAACCCAGATCATAGCCGACCTCGACGTCGAACCGGCCGGTGCAGGCGGTGGCGACCGCTTCACGCAGCGCCGGTTCGACCGCGACCGTCTGCTTGTGGATCGGGCCGTTGACCGTCATCGCGCGCAGCCGACGGACGATCGCGCCCGCGCGCAAGGCGCTGGCGCTCGCGCCATCGAGGCATTTCACGATCAGCGGATCGAGCTCTTGCCGGCTCGCGGCGATCGTCGCCGCCGCCATGAAGTTGTGGATCGACGCCAGCGGCTGGTTGAGTTCGTGCGCCAGCGTCGACGACAGCAGCCCCATCGCGTTGACGCGGGCAATATGGATCAGCTGATTCTGGAGCGCATTCACCCGCGCCTGGGTTTCCTGCCGCTCGGTCAGATCCTCGCCCTCGACGAAGACCCCGGTGATCGTGCCGTCGGTCTCGCGGATCGGCCGATAGACCAGGTCGAGCCAGGTTCGCTTGATCGGTCTGTTGTCGATTTCGACCGCGAATTCGATGCCATGCGCGATGAATTCCTCGCCGCTTTCATAGACACGGTCGAGAATGTCGACGAAGCCCTGGGCGATCGCTTCGGGAAAGGCCTCGACCACCGTGAGGCCGATCACGTCGCGCTCGACGAGCCGGGCATAGGCATTGTTGGCGAAGGTGTAGCGGTGATCCGCGCCCTCGAGGAAGGCGATGAAGCTCGGGGTGTGCTGAAAATGCGCATAGAGAAGCTCGCGCTCGCGCTGAACCGCGCGGGCAAGCCGGTCCGCCGCAAGGTCGACCGGCGGCTCGCGATCGCCGGCGCCCGCCGCCCGGCACAGGCGAAAGAAACTGTCGGGGATCGCGTGGGCGCCGCCGGCGGTGCTGATCAGCACGCTGTTCGGCACGCCATGGACCGCCCAGCCGCGATGCCCCGACGACGACAGATAGCCGATCGCCGCCTCGGGAACATGCTCGCGGACCAGTCGCGCGACATTCCAGCCACTGGTCACATCGGCAAGGTCGATATTGGCGATCAGGCCCGACAGTTCCGCACCACCTGCCGCGATCAGATCGACCGCTTCGTCGGCATCGCGGGCAATCCGCGCCACCAGCCCCTGCGCCTCGATCTGGCGCCGCGCCGCCTCCAGGATCAGCGGGTCGCGATCGACGACCAGGACCGAGGTCATCGCACGCTACGCGGCTGATCGGCGGTGACCACCATCCTCTTCCCCCTCGCGCCGTTTTGCGATTCCAACGCGCGAATCAGCCGCCGGTGCCATCGGCGCGATCAGGGATGACCGGCCTCAAGCAGCGGCGCAAGGCACGCCGGCAATCGATTGGCATGATCGGTGACGAGGATATCGGCCGGCCGCCCGGCGAGATGCCGGCGATAGGCATCGATACCGTCCCGAGCGGCAAGTTCGTCGGGCGATCCCGACGGCCCGGCGCTCATCGCATCGCTGATCACGACCGCAACGGCACGGTGCGCCCAGCGAGGCTGGCAATGGCGGCGGAGAATCCTGCTCCGGCCGGCTCACGATATTGTTGCGGCCTACGGAAAGGTCATTTGCGGCACGGCCCTATTATCGCAGTATCGCAATGAGGTTAAGGCGCGACAAGCAACGATCCGGGAGCAGGTGATGACCGAGAAACTGACGAGCGGCGCGCATCATGTCGGGCTGGCGGTGCCCGATCTCGATCGCGCGACGGGCTTCTTCCGCGACACGCTCGGCTGGGACGTCGTCGGCGAAGTCCCGAGCTACCCGGCGGTGTTCGTGTCCGACGGCAGCATCATGCTCACCCTGTGGCGGGTCGCCGATCCCGATCATGCGGTCGCGTTCGACCGGCGGAGCAATGTCGGGCTCCATCATCTGGCGCTCGGGGTCGCCGACGAGGCGGCGCTGCAGACGGTCTACGAACGGGTGAAGGCGCTACCCGACACATCGATCGAATTCGCACCCGAACCGATCCGCGCGGGATCGGCGACCCGGCATTTCATCTGCGCGATGCCGGGCGGGATACGGATCGAGTTCGCCACCCCGTTCGCCTGAGGCTCAGCGGATCGCGCGGGCCCGATAGGCTTCGGGGACGACGAACACCTCGTCGGCACGCGCATAACCACCATCCTTGACCTCTTCGATCAGCACCATCGTATGGCGGCGCGCATCCTCGCCGAAATAGTCGACGAACATCTGGGTCATGCGATGGACGATCTCGGCCTTCTGGGCGATCGTCAAAGCGGCTTCGGGGGTCTTGATGTTGGCGAACGGCATCGACGGTCTCCTTCAGGCGGCGGCGCCGATCATGTCGAGTTCGGCAGCCAGATCGTCGGGGATGGTCAGCGCCGCGGCGGCGATGTTCTGCCGCAGATGGTCGACCGACGAGGTGCCGGGAATCAGCAGGATGTTCGGCGACCGCCGGAGCAGCCAGGCGAGCGCGACCGCCATCGGCCTGGCCCCCATCGCCGCCGCGACCCGATCGAGCCTGTCCGACTGGAGCGGCGAAAAGCCGCCGATCGGGAAATAGGGGACATAAGCGATGCCCGCCCGCGCGAGATCGTCGATCATCGCATCGTCCTCGCGGTGCGCGAGATTATAATGATTCTGCACGCAGACGATCGGGCCGAGATCGCGCGCCTCGGCGACCTGGGCAGGGTTGACGGTGCTCAGACCGATATGGCGGATCAGCCCCTGGCGCTGGAGATCGAACATCGTCGCCAGCGGCGCGGCGATCGAGCCCTCGGCCGGACCGTGCGCCGCCCCCAGCCGCAGATTGACGATATCGAGCCGATCGAGCCCGAGATTGCGCAGATTGTCGTGCACCGCGCGGGTCAGCCCCTCGGGTGAATGATCGGGGTTCCATGACCCGTCCTCGCCCCGGAAGAAGCCGACCTTGGTGACCAGGCTAAGCTGCGCGGGATAGGGCGCAAGCGCCTCGCGGATCAGCCGGTTGGTGACGTGCGGGCCATAAAAGTCCGACGTGTCGATATGGTCGACACCCAGTTCGACCGCGGTGCGCAGCACCGCGGTCGCCGCGGCCTCGTCCTTCGGCGGCCCCATCACGCCCGGTCCGGCAAGTTGCATCGCGCCATAGCCCATGCGGGTGAGCGACAGATCGGTGCCGGCGGGGGTGAAGCTGCCGGCCTCCTTGGCGGTAACGGGCGTGGCGGTAGCGGTCATCGATAGTCTCCGGTTCGCTGATGGTCCCGATATGCGCCCCGGCCATTATGATGATAAGTCAGCATAATCCGCATGGGCTGTTCGGGATTTTGGACAATGGCGACACATCTCGACGAACTGACCGGCTTCGTGGCGGTCGCGCAGGCGCGCAGCTTCCGCGATGCCGCGCGCCGCGCCGGCACCTCGCCATCGACGTTGAGCGAAAGCATCCGGCGGCTCGAGGCCCGGCTGGGGGTAAGGCTGCTCAACCGCACCACCCGCAGCGTGACCCCGACCGAAGCGGGCGCGCGATTGCTCGAGCGGCTGGTGCCGGCGCTGGGCGAACTCGATGCGGCGCTCGATGTCGTCAACGGCTTTCGCGACAGTCCGGTCGGCACGCTGCGGCTCAACGTGCCGTTCAGCGCGGCGAAACTGGTGTTGCCGCCGATCGTCGAGCCGTTTCTGGCGGCGCATCCCGACATCCGGCTCGAACTGACCGTCGAGGACGGCTTCGTCGACATATTGGCGGCCGGCGCGGATGCCGGGATCCGCTATGATGAGCGGCTCGAACAGGACATGATCGCGGTGCCGATCGGTCCGCGGGTGCAGCGTTTCGCGGTGGCGGCGGCGCCCGCCTATCTCGCGGCGAACGGCACGCCGCAGCATCCGCGCGATCTGCTCGGCCATCGCTGCATCCGCGGCCGCTTCTCGAGCGGGGCGATGCCGCCCTGGGAATTCGAGCGCGACGGCGAGACGATGTTCGTCGATCCGCCGGCTTCGATGGTCGTCTCGACCGGCGCGACCGACCTCGCGGTGAGCGCGGCGGTCGCCGGGCTCGGCATGATCATCCTGTTCGAGGACTGGTTGCGCCCCGCGCTCGACAGCGGCGCGCTGCTGCCCGTGCTCATACCCTGGTGGACCGAATTTTCGGGCCCGTTCCTCTATTATCCGAGCCGCCGCCTCATGCCCGCACCGCTGCGCGCGTTTGTCGATCATGTCCGCACGCTGGGAGAGCGGTAGGCGCGTCGCGGAAGCGACTGTTATGATCGGCAACAGATAAGATGGTCTCGATTTTCTGAAAATCGCGGAAAACAGCGAAAATTACAACAAGTCCAGATTAGAACATCTGCTCAATATTCAAGATGAAGATGGCTAATTTTTCATCAACCAAATCTTCACGACTCCCGGTGAAACTACGTAGCTGGGGCAATCAACGCGACACCGTCCAATCAGTTCGAAGCGACGGACAGTCCTGATTTTGTGAACGAGGGTGTAATGAAGAAGGCTATTTTCCTGCTGACCGGCGCGCACTTGCTGGTCGCGGTGCCGGCACTGGCGCAAGACGCCGCGATGCCGCCCTCGCCCGCAAAGGCACCGAAGGACGGCGAAAAATCGAAAGCGAGCGAGAAGGAGGTCTTCTCGACCGGCGTCGCCAAGGGCCGCGACCGGCTCGACAGCGCGACCTCGACCAGCGCGCTCAGGGGCAGCGAGGCCGAGAAGCTGGGTCCCCGGCCGCTCGCCGACATATTGCGCACGATGCCGGGCCTGCGGGTCGAATCCGGGATCGGCGAAGGCAATGCCAACTATACCGTGCGCGGCCTCCCGCTCGCCGCCGGCGGTTCCAAATATATGCAACTGCAGGAAGACGGCCTACCCGCGCTCGAATTCGGCGACATCTTCAACGTCGCCGCCGACGTCTTCCTGCGCGCCGACTTCAACCTGGCCCAGGTCGAATCGATCCGCGGTGGATCGGCGTCGACCTTCGCCTCGGATTCGCCCGGCGGCGTGATCAACCTGATCTCGAAGACCGGCGAAACCCAGGGCGGCGCGATCCAGTTCACCGGCGGGCTCGACTATGACGAGAAGCGGATCGACGCCGATTATGGCGGCAAGCTCAGCGACACGCTGCGCTTCCATGTCGGCGGCTTCTACCGCTCGGGCGAAGGTCCGCGCGACATCGGCTTCACCGGCTACAAGGGCGGCCAGATCAAGGCGAACATCACCAAGCAGTTCGCCAATGGCTATATCCGGCTCTACGCCAAATATCTCGACGATCGCTCGCCGACCTTCGCGCCCTATCCGATCCGCATCACCGGCACCAACGACAAGCCGGTGATCAGCAATTTCAGCAATTTCGACATCCGCAAGGATGCGCTGATATCGCCCTATATCGGCGCGGTGACGACCCTCGACGGCGAGAACAAGCTGGCGAGCTATTCGGTCAAGAACGGCATGCACCCGGTGTCCAAGTCGCTGGGGCTCGAGGCGCAGTTCGACGTCGCCGGCTGGACGGTGAGCGAGCGCGTCCGCTATTCGGCCAATAACGGCGATTTCCTGCGGGTCTTCCCATCGGCGGTCAACACGGTCGCGGCGCTCGCGGCGTCGCAGGCCGGCACCGGCGCCACCGCCACCTACGCGACCGGTCCGAATGCCGGTCAGCCGATCGGTGCGACGGTCAACGGCAACGGCCTGCTCGCCTTTTCCTACATGGCGCAGACCCGCGCCCGCAATCTCGACAACTTCACCAACGACCTGCGCGCCACCCGGGTGTTCAAGATCGGCACCGGCGACCTGACGACGACCGCGGGTCTCTACAAGGCGATCCAGAAGCTCCATGTCGAATGGCTGCATTCGGCGATCGATACCGACGTCGCCGGTGACGGCGACACCGCGATGGTCAACGTCACCAGCGCCACCGGCGTGGCCCAGACCCAGGGCGGCTATTATGCGTATAGCCGCAACGGCAGCAATTTCCGCCGCATCTTCGACGTCAAATATGACGTCACCGCGCCTTATGGCTCGGTGAACTATCATGTCGGCAAGATCGCGATCGGCGGCAGCCTGCGCTACGACAGCGGCAAGGTGAACGGTTCGCTGGTCGGCGCCGATCTCGGCGGCGGGCGCGTCGGCCTGATCTCCTACGACATCAACGGCAATGGCGTGATCAGCGCGCCCGAAACCCGGGTCGCCTTCCTGCCGCTGGGCCAGCCGGCCCCGGTCGATTACAACTATCATTATCTCAGCTATTCGGCGGGCGTGAACTACCGCATCGCCGAACCGCTGTCGGTGTTCGGACGCTACAGCCGCGGCGGGCGCGCCAATGCCGACAAGATCCTGTTCACCCCGGCGGTCAGCACCACCGATGGCGGCGTGCCCAAGGCCAAGGACAAATATGACGAGGTCAAGCAGATCGAAGGCGGCCTGAAATTCCGTCTGGCGAACGCCACGTTCAACGCGACCGCCTTCCGCGCCGATGCCGACGACCATAATGTGCTCAACGGCTCGGCCACCCGCACCATCCGCTCCTACCGCGCCAAGGGCGTCGAGATGGAGGGCGGCCTGCGTTCGGGCCCGTTCAGCATCACTGCGGGCGCGACCTACACCACCGCGAAGATCACCGAGGATCAGCTCGATCCGACGCTGACCGGCAAGGAACCGCGCCACCAGCCCAAATGGACCTTCGAGGCGACCCCGCAGTTCGAAAACGACCATCTGACCGTCGGCGCCAACATCGTCACCATCACCAGCAGCTATGCCCAGGACAGCAATCTGCTCAGGATGCCCGGGTTCACCGTGGTCAACGCCTTCCTCCAGGTGCGGCCGATCGAGCGGGTGCAACTGATGGTCAACGCGACCAACCTGTTCAACAAGGTCGGCTTCTTCGAGATCGCCCAGAGCACGGTGCCGACCAACGGTATCGGCTGGGGCCGCAGCATCAACGGCCGGACGATCTCGGCATCGCTGCGCTACGCCCTGTGATATCCGGCCCGCCGCCGCTCATACCGGCGGCGGGTTGAGCCGCGTAAAGCCCGCCTGGGTCCGGTAGGGATAATAGGGATAGCCCGGCATGGTGTCGCTTGCCGCATCGAGCCGGGCGATCTGGTCGGCAGTCGGCCTCCAGCCGACTGCGCCGAGATTGTCGCGCAGCTGTGCCTCGTTGCGGGCGCCGATGATCACCGACGACACCGTCGGCCGGGTCAGCAGCCAGGCCAGCGCGACCTGCGGCACCGTCCTGCCCGCCTCCCCAGCAACCGCCTCGAGCACCTCGACGACGCGGTAGAGCCGTTCCTCCTCGACCGGCGGACCGAACTGGGCGGTGTCATGAAGCCGGCTCTCTTCGGGAAGCGGCTGGCCGCGACGGATCTTGCCGGTCAGACGGCCCCAGCCGAGCGGGCTCCACACCAGCGCGCCGACCTTCTGGTCGAGGCCGAGCGGCATCAGTTCGCTCTCATAATCGCGCCCGACCAGCGAATAATAGACCTGGTGTGCGACATGGCGCGGCCAGCCATGGCGATCGGCGACCGCCAGCGCCTTCATCAGCTGCCAGCCGGCGAAATTCGACGCGCCGACATGGCGGACCTTGCCCGCGCGGACCAGCATGTCGAGCGCGTGCATCACCTCCTCGACCGGCGTGAAGGCGTCGAAGGCATGAAGCTGGAGCAGGTCGATATAGTCGGTGCCGAGCCGCGTGAGCGCGGCATCGACCGCGCCGATCAGCCGATGGCGCGAGGTGCCGGCATCGTTCGGTCCCTCCCCGGTCGGCAATCCGGTCTTGGTCGAGATCAGCACCCGGTCGCGCCGGCCGCGCAGCGCGGCGCCGTGCACCACCTCCGACTGGCCGTCCGAATAGACGTCGGCGGTGTCGAACAGGGTGATGCCGGCATCGAGGCAGATGTCGATCAGCCGGCGCGCGTCGGCGACGTCGCTATTGCCCCAGGCCGAAAAGAGCGGCCCGGTGCCGCCGAAGGTGCCGGTGCCGAAGCTGAGCACCGGAACCCGGAGACCCGAGGCGCCGAGGGTGCGATAGTCCATGTCGATGCTCCTTATATTAGACGAGGAGGGGTTGTGCCGCGCGGCGCGCTAGCATGATGCTCCACAGCGCGACGGCGAGGCCCGCGGCGGTGACCGCGGCGCCGACCAGCGGCAGCGCGGCGAGGCCCGGGCCATGGTCGATCGTCACCCCGCCCAGCCAGGCGCCGAGCGCGTTGCCGAGGTTGAAGGCGGCGATGTTCAGGCTGGAGGCGAGGGTCTGCCCCTCGGCCCCTGCCTGCTGGAGGACGCGCAGCTGCAACGGGGCGACGGTGGCGAAGGCCGCCGCGCCGAGCAGGCCGATCGCGATCACCGCCGCCGGGCGGCTCGCCAGCGCGGGCGGCATCGCGACGAGCACGACGATCAGCAGCGTGAGCGTTACGACGATCGCCCGATCGAGGTTGCGGTCGGCGAAGCGGCCGCCGAGCAGGTTGCCCGCCGATAGCCCCGCGCCGAAGACGAGCAGGATCGGCGACACCATCGCGACCGGGAGACCGGTGATCCGGGTCAGGATCGGCTGGACGAAGGTGAAGACGGTGAACAGCCCGGCAAAGCCGAACACCGTCATTGCGAGGCCGAGCAGCACCTGCGGCCGCGCCAGCGCAGCGAGTTCGGTGCGGACCGGCGCGGGCGGCGCATCGCTGCCGACATCGCGCGGCACGAACAGCGCCAGCACCGCGAGCGCGACGACGCCGATCGCAGCTACTGCCCAGAACGCCGCGCGCCAGCCGAGCATCAGCCCGATCCAGGCACCGAACGGCACGCCGAGCAGGGTCGCGACGGTCAGCCCGGTGAACATCGTCGCGATCGCCGAAGCGCGCTTGTCCGGCGCGACCAGCCCGGCGGCGACCACCGAGCCGACCCCGAAGAAGGTGCCATGGGCGAGCGCGGTGAGGATCCGCGCCGCCATCAGCAGGCCGTAGCTCGGCGCGAGCGCGCAGGCGATGTTGCCGATCGTGAAGATCGCCATCAGCGTCAGCAGCACCGCGCGACGCGGCATATGCCGGGTGGCCAGGGTCAGCACCGGCGCGCCGACGAACACCCCGAGCGCATAGCCCGAGATCAGCAGGCCGGCCGCCGCGACGGTCACCTGCATCGTCGCGGCGACCTGGAGCAGCAGCCCCATGATGATGAATTCGGTGGTGCCTATTCCAAAGGCACCGGCGGCAAGCGCCAACACGGCCACGGGCATCGAATATCTCCGGATCGGATCGAGGCCCGGATATGGCCGAGGGCGGCATGATGAATTAGATGGCGATCAAGACCATCATCTGTGAACCAAGGTCACAATATGCCGCGATCCGACATCAACCGCGCCGCCGAGATGGAGATTTTCGTCCGGATCGTCGAGCTTGGCGGCTTCACCGCCGCGGCCAGGGCGTGCGGCTTCACCCCGTCGGGGGTGAGCAAGCTGGTGTCGCGGATGGAGGCGCGGCTGGGCGCGCGGCTGCTCAACCGCTCGACCCGGCGTATCACCCTGACCGCCGAGGGGCAGGCCTTCCATGCGCGCGCCGCCCGGATCCTCGCCGATATCGACGAGGCCGAACGCGAGGCCGCGGCGGGTGCGACCCCGCGCGGTCCGCTGCGGGTCAACAGCAATATCCCGTTCGGCATGCGCTATCTGATGCCGCTGATCCCCGATTTCCTGGCCGCGCATCCCGATATCCGCCTCGACATGATCCTGTCCGACACGGTGATCGACCTGATCGAGGAGCGCGCCGATGTCGCGATCCGGATCGGGCCGATGCGCGATTCGAGCCTGGTGGTGCGCAAGCTCGGTGCGAGCCGGATGGTGATCGTCGCCTCCCCCGCCTATCTGGCGCGCCACGGCACCCCCGACAGCCCTGCCGACCTGGTGCATCATCGCGGGATCGGCTGGACCTTCGCGCGGACGATCGGCGGCTGGCCGTTCCGGCACGACGGCCGGATCGAGGAGCGGCTGCCGCCGACGGTGGCGCGCGCGAGCGACGGCGACGTCGCCCGGCTGTTCGCGCTCGGCGGGGTCGGCCTCGCGCGCCTGGCCCGATTCCATGTCGGCCCCGATATCGCCGCGGGCACGCTGGTGCCGGTGATGGAGGCGCTCAACCCCGGCGATGGCGAGGATATCCACGCGGTCTATCTGGGCGGGGCGAGCCCGGTTCCGGCACGGGTCAGGGCGTTCGTCGATTTCGTGGCGGAGCGGTGCAGGCTGCCCGGGGGATTAATTTAAACCTTCTCACTTGATGGGAGTGAAGGACAGCCGCGCTCAGATCCTCCCTACGCGTAGCGTGGGGAGGGGGACCATCCGCAGGATGGTGGAGGGGTTTTCTGCGCTATCAATGTTGCGCAGACCCCTCCACCGCTTCGCGGTCCCCCTCCCCAAACCTACGGTTTAGGGAGGATCTGCAAGGCTTAGTCCGATGTGTGATCCGATAAGAGAGGAAAGTAGAACTGCCCCTCAGAATTCGGCGCTCACCCCGAAGGTGAAGGTCCGCCCGCTGGTGGTGTAGACCTCGGTGCGCTTCGCGGTCAGGTCAGCGAACTGTTCGATCGGCTCGTCGGTGAGGTTGATGCCCTCGACCACCAGTCGGATGCGCGGGGTGATGTTGTAATGCGCCTGGAAGTCGACATTGTTGGTCGCCTTGATCGCGTCGCCGACATTGCCGCTGGCGCCCGCGCTGATCAGATAGCGGCTGCGATAGGCGTCGGAGACCCGCACGCCCCAGTTGCGCCCCTCATAATAGAGCGTCGCATTGGCCGCCCATTTCGACAGGTTGAGCAATGGCAGGGTCACCGTGGCGCCGTTGATCACCGCCTTCTGATGGCCGTCGAAGCGGGTGCCGTTGACCACGATGCCGAGATGCTTGAGCGCGCCGGGCAGGAAGGTGAAGTCGTGCTGGAACGCCGCCTCGATCCCCTTGATGTCGGCGCCCGGCCCGTTGATCGGCTGCGACACGTCGAAGATCGTGTTGGCGTCCTGGCCCTGGATCAGCAGCGACAGCGGCAGGCCGGTCTCGCTGTAGGGAACCTGCTTGGTGGTCGGGGTCGTGAAGCTGTCCATATTCTTGTAGAAGACGCCGAACGACAGGAAGCCGTGCCGGTCCATATAATATTCGACCGAGCCCTCGACCGAGGTCGCCTTGTACGGCTTCAGAAACGGATTGCCGAAGCTGACGCTGCCGCCATTGGGGCGGGTGGTGATCGAGCCGGCGGCGGCGAGATCGCTGAGCGCCGGCCGGTTGACGTTGCGATTGGCGCTGACCCGCGCCACCACGTCGCTGGCGACGTCGAGCGCGATATTGGCCGCGGGCAGCCAGCCATGGCTGTTGGTGGTGATCGCCACCGGCTGCAGGGTGGTGACGCCGTTCACCACCGCGGTCAGATGCCCCGACGAGGTCAGGTCGGTCGAATAATAGCGGATGCCGGCATTGGCGCGTAGCCGCATCCCGCCGACAAAAGTGTCGAGATCATATTGGGCGAAACCCGCCCAGGTCTTTTCCTCGACCCGATAGTCGCTGCCCGCCTGGAGATATTTGGCGCTGAGATCGCGCGGATCGCCGACATAAGCATAGATGCCGTCGACGTCGCCGACGATATAGGGGATCAGCGAATCCCGCCCGATCACCTGCTTGAGGTCGTTGGGGATCGCGATGTTGGCGGGGACGTTGTGGAAGACCTTGTTGACATACTGATAGCCGCTGTTGGTGAAATGCTTATATTCGCCGCCGACCTTGAAGGTCGAGCTTTCGGCGAGTTTGTAGGCGGCGTCGAGCTTGCCGTTGGCATATTTGTTGGTGATCTTGTTTTCCTGCACGTCGAGCCGCTGAAGCGACCAGAGGCTGGGGTTGGTCAGGTCGATCCCATAGCTGTTGACCGGGATGCGCGGGCGGGTGTCGAAGCTGAACGCCATGTTCTTGGCCTCCATGAACACCTTGTCGAACACCGGCTGGCTGAAATCGGATTCCTCGAAACCGGCGAGACCGGTGAAGCTCAGCCGGTCGCTCGCCTGCCAGCTCGCATTGGCCACCGCCTGGTAGAAATCGGTGTGGTTGCGGACGATGTGATGCTCGGAGCGCTGGTCGATGCCGGTATAGCTCGCCGCACGCAGCGTATCGCCGTCGATCACCGCCGACTGGATCACCTGGGTGCCGCCGATCGGCGACCCGGTCAGCGCGTTCGATCCGGCCGAGGCGATCGCATAGTCGTCGCGATGGTCCTGCAGCCGACCATAGAGCAGGTCGATGTCGAGCTTGAAGGCGTCGCCCGGATGATATTGCAGCGCCGAGGTGATGCCGAGCCGCTTGCGGTCGGTGTACCAGGTCGACGGCGACTGCGCGGTCGGCGCGAAGATATTGCCCGACTGCAGCAGCGCGTTGGTGGCGGCGTCGATGTTGGGGCCGATATTGGCGGGGTTATATTTGACCTTGCCCCAGCCCCAGTTGCGATAACCGAACTCGTTGCTCTTGATCTCGCTATAGGCGACCGACACCAGCGCGCCGAAATCGCCCCAGCGGCCCGAGGCGAGCGCGACCAGGCGCGGAGTGACCCCGCTGGTGTTGTCGTTGGTCTGCCCCTTGGCCGACACCACGAACCGGGTGCCGGCATAGTCGAACGGCTTGGCGCTGAAGAGTTGGACGGTGCCGGCGATGCCGCCTTCGTCCTGTTCGGCGGCGTAGCTTTTCTGGACCGAGACATGGTTGAACAGCTCGGAAGCGAACAGGCTGTAATCGAACGAGCGCGACCGGCTGACCGCACCGCGATTGTCCATGCCCGAGGCGGTGTTGCCCATCACCTCCATGCCGTTGAGCTGGGTGCGGGTGAAGTCGGGGCCGAGGCCGCGCAGGGTGATCTGGCGCCCCTCGCCCGAATCGCGGGTGATGGTGATGCCCGGGATGCGCTGAAGCGATTCGGCGAGATTGAGGTCGGGAAAAGCGGCGATATCGGAGGCGAGGATGTCGTCCTGCGCACCGACCGCGCCCCGCTTGAGATCCTGCGCGATCGCCAGGCTCTGGCGATAGCCCGAAACGACGATCTCGGGGCCGGTATCGGCATTGCCGGCGATGGTGGCCGACGCCGGGGTCGCGTCAGCGACGACGATCGGACCGCGCACGATCTGCGCAACCGGACGGACCGTTGCCGACGCCGGCTTGAGCACCGCCACCGCACCACGGATCGAGGCCGACAGGTTGGTGCCGCGCAGCAGCTGGTCGAGCGCCTCGCGAACCGTGAAGGCGCCGTGCACCCCGCCGGTCCGCTGCCCGGCGACCGCGGTCGGCGCCACCACCACCTGCACGCCGGTGACCTGCGAGAATTGCGAGATGCCCGCGCGCAGATCGGTCGCGGCGATGTCGAACCGCATCTGCTGCCCGAAATTGCCGTCACCCGCCGCGGCCTGCGCCGCAGCCGGAACCGCGAGCGCCATCGCCAGCGCCGTCAATGAAATCGCCTTGGTCCGGTTCATGTCGTCCTCCTTGCAGAGCGCATCGCAGCGCCTTGCAGGGAAAGACGGGCCTCGATCGGTAGCAGGACAAAAGAATTTTGTTGCGGTGCAGCGTCGAACTTATGACGGTTTTGCGTCATCGCCCGCCACGGGTTCGAGCCTTATCCGATCGCCCGCGCGCACCACCGAAAAGCCGTAGGCCTCGCCGATCGCACCGAGCAGTTGCGCCGGATCATCGAGCTTGAAACGTCCCGAGAGGGTGATGTGGGCGAGCGACGCAGGCGGCGGCAGGATCAGCGGACCGCCGCGGCGGTTGAGCGTGTCGACGAGATCCGCCAGCCGCATCGCTTCGGTGTCGAGCCAGTTCTGCCGCCAGTCGAGCTGCGAGGCGTCGAAGCGCACCGGCTTTTGCGCGCCGCTGCGATCGAAGCGCGACCGCCAGCCCGCCGGCACCACCACGCTGCCCTCGACCAGATCATGATCTCCGAAACGGACCTTGCCGCGATAGACCGCGAGCTTGACCTCGTCATGCGCCATGTCGATGTCGAAGGCGGTGCCGAGCACCCGGGTCGCCGACGCCCCGGCATGGACGACGAACGGGCGGTCGGGTTCGTGGGCGACGTCGAAATAGGCTTCGCCGCGTTCGAGCTCGACCAGCCGCTGGCCGCGATCGATGACGATGTTGACGCTGGTCGCGCCTTCGAGCTTGAGCCGGGTGCCGTCGGCAAGCCGCAGGTCGAGCCGCTCGCCGCGTGCGGTCGCATAATGGCGCGGCACGGTCCCGAATATGCCGCCCTGCCACGCCCCGACACCGACCAGCACCGCGAGCGCGGCCGCGCCGCCCGCCATCATCGCGCCGCGGCGCGAGCGGCGCATTGCCCGGACATCGGCATCGGACAGCCGCCCGATCGCCGCGACCCGCGCCAGCGCTTCGGCCAGCGCCGGATCGTCGAGAATCGGCGCATCGCCATCGGCGACGGGGCGGTCGGCGGCAGCGCGATCGCGATCGGCATGATCGATCATCGCCGACCTCCCGCCGGCAGCCCGCGCCGTTCGAGCGTCGCGCGCAGATCGGCGAGCGCGCGGGTGCAGTGCTTCTCGACCGCGGCGATGCTCAGGCCGAGATCGGCGGCGATCGTCGCACAGGGCAGACCGTCGAGCCGGCGGCGCAGGAACACCTCGCGGCGCAGCGGCGGCATCACCCCCAACGCGCGGACCAGTATCTCGACCCGCTGGCGATAGTCGAGGATCTCCTCGGCGCGCGGCTGCGGACAGGCGAGCGTATCGGCGAGCTCGGTCGTTTGCGGCGCGGCACGGCGGCGGCGGAAATGGTCGTGGACAAGATTGCGCGCGATCGTGAAGCAGAAGGCCCCGACATCGGCGACCGGCCGGGTGCGACGATAATCATAAAGGCGGACATAGGTTTCCTGGACGATATCCTCGCCGGCGTCGCGATCGCGCAGGCGGCCATCGACGAAGCGCTGGAGCGCCTTGCGCAGTTGCACCTCTTCGCCATCGCCGGGGCGCCGCCTGGCGATCAGCCCGATCTCGTTCATCGACGCCCTTTCGCGTGCAGGCTTGTCCGGAAAAGCTTCCTCGGCGGCTGCGCTAGGCCGCTTCGATGAAGCCCGCATGACAGTCGCCGCCCGGCCCGCAATTTGCGCCGCGCCATCATCGATCTGACATGAGCCAGCCCTAAGCCCCGTCGGTCATGGCCGATGAAGGGACGTCGATGGGATTTCGGATGATGGTTGTCGCGTTGCTCGCACTGGGTGCGGCCGGTTCCGCCCATAGTGCAACGGACAAGCCCGATTTCAGCATCGGCGCGATCGCAGACGCCCAATATGCCGCCGCCCCCGACAACGGCCAGCGCCTCTATCATACCACCCCCACCAAGCTGGCCGCCGCGGTCGCCGACTTCAACCGGCAGAAGCTGGCGTTCGTGGTCCATCTCGGCGACTTCATCGACCGCGACTGGGCGAGCTACGACACGCTGCTGCCGGTCGCGCGCAAGCTTCGGCACCCCTGGCATTTCGTGCTCGGCAATCATGAATTCGCGGTCGACGACGCGCACAAGCCGCAGGTGCCGGCGAAGCTCGGCATGCCCGCGCGCTATTACAGCTTCACCCATCGCGGCTGGCTGTTCCTGGTCACCGACGGCAACGACCTGAGCAGCTATGCCTGGGCCGAGGGCAGCCCCGAGCATGACCGGAGCATGGCCGCCCATGCCGCGCTCTATGCCGACAGGCCTTTGTGGGACGGCGGGATCGGCGACGCGCAGATGCGCTGGATCGACACCGAACTGACCCGCGCCGACCGCGAAGGGCTGAAGGTGATGATCTTCGACCATTTCCCGCTCTACCCCGAAAATCCGCACAATCTGTGGAATGCCGGGGCGGTGATGGCGCTGCTCGAGCGGCATCCCTCGGTCAAGATCTGGCTCGACGGCCATAATCATGACGGCAATCAGGGCGCCCGCGCCGGCATTCACTATGTCAACCTGAAGGCGATGCTCGATACCGAGGAGACATCCTATGCCCGGCTCGAGTTCTTCGGGGACCGGGTGGTGGTGCATGGGACCGGACGCCAGCAGGACATGGTGCTGCCGCTGCGATGACCGCGGTTTGACAGCGGACCCGCTACCGCAATACCCTCGAAAATCAGCTATTTCGGGGGTTTTCGTGAAGCTTTATCGTCTTGCCGCGGCCAGTGCGGTCGCGATGTTGGTTGCCGGCGGCGCCAGTGCCGCCGAGCCGCGGCCCGACCAGCTCGCCTTTCGCGATCTCTACCGGGAGCTGGTCGAGACCGACAGCTCGGTCGCGACCGGAAGCTGCACCCTCGCTGCCGAGAAGATGGCGGCGCGGCTGAAGGCGGCGGGTTTCGCCGACGATCAGCTGACCCTGTTCAAGGCCGACCAGTTCCCGCTCGACGGCGGGCTGGTCGCGGTCCTGCCCGGCAGCGCGAAGGGCGCCAGGCCGATGCTGCTGCTCGGCCATCTCGACGTGGTCAATGCCCGGCGAGAGGACTGGGAGCGCGATCCGTACAAGTTCATCGAGGAAGGCGGCTATTTCTATGGCCGCGGCACCGCCGACATGAAGGCGATGGTCGCGACCTGGGTCGACACGCTGATCCGCTTCAAAAAGGAAGGCTACAAGCCCAGGCGGACGATCAAGCTGGCGCTGACCTGCGGCGAGGAATCGGGCGGGCGGGTCAATGGCGCGCAGTGGCTCGCCGAGAAGCGGCCCGAACTGATCGCCGCCGAGTTCGCGCTCAACGAGGGCGGCGGCGGCGACACCGACGGCCATGGCAAGCTGCTCACCCAGTCGATGCAGGTCGGCGAGAAATCGAACCGCAGCTTCGAACTGCAGACGGTCAATGCCGGCGGCCACAGCTCGATCCCGATCGACGACAATGCGATCTACGAGCTCGCCGATGCGATCGAGAAGCTGCGCGGCTATAAATTCCCGCTGCGCTTCAACGACACCAGTCGCGCCTATTTCGCCAAGGCGGGTGCGACGCGCACCGACGCGATCGGCCAGGCGATGGTCAAGCTGGCGGCGAACCCGGCCGACCATGCGTCCGAGACGCTGGTCTCGACCGACCGCACGCTCAATTCTGTGCTGCGCACGACCTGCGTGGCGACGATGCTCGAAGCGGGGCATGCGGTGAACGCCTTGCCGCAGCGGGCAAAGGCGACGGTCAATTGCCGGATCGTTCCCGGCGAGGATGGCGACACCACCCGCGCCGCGCTGATCGCGGCGATCGGCGATCCCAAGGTGACGGTGACGATGGTCGGACGGCTGCGCCCGGTCGCGGTGCCGCCGCCGCTCGATCCGAAGATCATGGGCCCGGCCGAAAAGCTGGTCGCGCGCTATTTCCCGGGGGTGCCGCTGATCCCAACGATGTCGACCGGCGCCACCGACGCCACCTATCTCGCGCCGATCGGCATCCCGACCTATGGCGTACCCGGTATCTGGGGCGACCCCGACGGCAATGGCGCGCATGGCCTCAACGAGCGGATGGAGGTCAAGTCGGCCTATGTCGGGCGCGATTTCCTCTATGATCTGGTCAAGGCCTATGCCGACAAGCCCTGAAGCCGCTGATCTGCGCAGCCGGCCGGCGCCCCGACGGGTGCCGGCCGGCCCCGCCGCTCAGAAGTCGAACTTCGCGTTGACCCCATAGGTCCGCGGCGCGCCGAGCACCTCGGTGATGCCGGTGGCGGTGGCGAGGTCCTGCACGGCATAATCGGTGTCGGTCAGATTCTTGACCCACAGCTCGATCCCCCAATGGGTGTTCGGGCGATATTCGATCGAGCCGTTCAACAGACCATAATGGCCCTGCCGCGCGAGATTGTCGGGCTCGAACACATAGCCGCTATTATAGCTGTAGACGCTCGACAGCCGCAGCTGGCCGGTATCGCCGACCGGGATCTTGTAGCTCGCGCCCAGGCTCGCCGCGAATTTCGGCGCGAGCGGGGTACGGTTGCCCGACACGTCGCCGAAGCAGGTGGTGTAGCCGCCGGTGCGCGGGCCGGCACCGAGCACGCCCGGATCCTCGGTGCCGCGCAGATTGGCGGGACAGGTCGCCGGGTTGGGATAGATGATCGGCGCCTGGAACGGCGCGCCCGGCCCGCCGAAGGTCGCATAGCGCGACTTGAGCGCGGTGAAGCCGCCGAAGATGTTGATCTGGCTGGTCGGCGCCGCCTGGAACTCGGCGTCGAAACCATCGACCTTCACCGTCGCCGCGTTGAGCAGCAGATTGGCGCCAGGATTGGCCGCCGCCGCCGAACGCACCTGATAATTGTCGATGTCGTAATGATAGGCGGCGAGATTCAGCCGCAGCCGGCGGTCGAACACCTGCGACTTGAGGCCGACCTCATAGGCCATGATGAACTGCGGTTTCACCGGCGGGCTGGTCGGGCTCTGCAGGCTGTAGGCGCCCGCCTTGAAACCGCGGTTGACCGATCCATAGACGTTGATGTCGTCGGTCAGTTCCTGACGCAGCGACAGACGATAGGTGAACTCGCCATATTTGAGGGTCGATTTGACGTTGGTCTTCGCCAGTTCGACCCCGGTCAGCAGCATCGGCGTCTGGTTGCCGTCGAACTTCCGGATATCCTTGGTGTAGCGCAGCCCGCCGGTCAGCTTGGTGGTCGGCGTGATCGCATAGCTCAGCTCGCCGAAACCGGCATAGCTGTCGGTGTTCAGGTCCGAGACGATGTGGATCTGGCGCAGGCTCGACGCCGCGAACGCCAGACCGTTCTGGAGCTGGTCGGTGCCAGCCTCCGAACGCAGGAAGAAACCGCCGACCTGCCATGACAGCGGTCCATTGCCGTTCGAGGCGAGCCGCAATTCCTGCTGATAGGTGCGCGACAGCGCGACATAGTCGATGTTGACGAGGTTGGCCGGCCCGCCATCGACGTCGAAATTGCTGTGGTTGCGGTTGCGGCGCATCGCCGAGATGCTGGTGAGATCGGCAAAGCCGAGATCGGCCTCGGCGGTCAGGCTCAGACCCCAGATCCGCAGGCGGGTCAGCGCCGCCTCGTTCGAGGTCGTGTCATGGCCGCCCGGCGGCAGATTGCCGCCGGTGCCGACGGTGCCGTCGGCGAGCCGCCAGCCCAATCCGAAATTGTCCTTGCTCTTGAAATAGTCGCCCGACAGCGTGAGCTTCACCGTCTCGCCGGCATGCGCGACCGTCTTCGAACGCACCCCGCCATATTCGCCGAGCTTGTTCCTGGTGTTGCGGGTGAGGTTGCGTCCCCAGCCATCATCCTGATGCGAACCGGTCAGCGCGATGTCGCTGCTGATCGTGTCGGAGAGCGGGCCGCCGACATAGAGCTGGCCGCTGACCGTGTCGTAATTGGCATAGCCGAGCTGGCCGTCGACGACGAGATCCTGGCCGGGTTCGCGGGTGATGATGTGGATCAGGCCGCCGGTGGCGTTGCGCCCGAACAATGTGCCCTGGGGTCCTTTCAGCACCTCGACCCGGTCTATATTGTTGAAATTGTTGATCGTCTGACTGAGGTCGCCGAGATAGACGCCGTCGACATAGATGGCGTTCGCGCCTTCCTCGCCCGCCGCGGCATTGGTGGTGCCGACCCCGCGGACGAAGAACAGGCCGCTCGGGCCCGATCGGGTCATCTGCACGCTCGGCACGATCTGCGGCAGGTCCTTGGTCGCGTTGACCCCGGCATTTTCGAGCGCGCTTGCGGTGACCGCGGTGACCGCGATCGGCACCGCCTGGAGATTTTCCGAGCGGCGCTGCGCGGTGACGATGATCTCCTCGAGCCCCTCCTGGGGCGGCGCCTGCGGTGCCGCGGCCGGTGCCGTCGTCTGGGCGTGGAGCGCTGCGGGGAGTGTGCCGAGCAGTGCCGTTCCCATGAGCGCGCCGAGCCCGATGCCGCGCGACGATGTCCTGTCGAATGCCATGTCTTCCCCTCTCCAGTCGTGACGACCGCGCCGGTCGATCGGCGGCGATCGGTCCGTGTCGGGCCGTCGGCGGGGACATGCCGGCATGGAGATTTTTTCCATGGCACCCTCCCGCTTCCGGTCGTTATATTTTATGGACCGAGAGGGGGAATAATGAGTCGAAAGCTTTCATGTCAACAGCCGACAGCCCGCGTACCGCAGAAAACCGCGGCCGCGTGATGATGACACAGGATATCGATGCCGAATCGGCGGGCCGGTCAGGGTGCGGCCACGCGCTCCAGATAGCCGTGGAGGAACATGTCGACCCGCTCGAGCAGGTCGGCGTCGGTCGGGGTTTCGCCGGGATGGCCGAGCGCCGCGCGGAAGCCGCGGGCACCGACCGCGACATCGTAGAAGATGCCCGCCGCGCGATCGAACGGCGCCGGACGGATCAGGCCGTTCGCGGCCATTTCGGTGAAGATATCGGCGATCGCCCGGTCGAGCCGGACCTTGCCGTCGGCAACCACCGTGCCCACCAGCTGCGGCGAGCGAGTGCTTTCGACCATCACCGCGCGTTCGAGCGCGATCAGTTCGCTGTTGAAAGCATGGTCGACGAGCTGGCGCGCCATATGCGCGAGCACCGCGCGCGCCGTGCGGCCCTCGACCGGGATGTGGAAGGCGAATTTCGGTCCCTGGACCTGCATCTTGGCGCAGGCCGCGCGAAACACCGCATTCTTGTCGCCGATCAGTTCGTAGATCGTCCGCTTGGTGACTCCGGCCTCGCGGCCGATCGCCTCGAGCGTGGTTTCGGCGAACCCCTCGGCGAAGAACATCCGCGCTGCGGCATCGACAATCCGCAGGCGGCGCGCCGCGACATCGGATTCGGGCAGCGGCGGCCGGCCGCGCGGGCGGGTGGCGGTCGGGGGATCGAGTGGAGCGGGAACGGCTGGTGTCACGCCGCCAGTCTAGGCGCTTGGCGCCGCCGCTTACAACCTTGTGATGATGGCATCGAACGGCAACGACAATCGGAGAGAGCATGAACGACGACACCCCCACCAGCCCCCGCACGCCCCGCATTCCGCTGATCCCGCCCGACCGGTGGACCGCCGAACAGGACGCGGCCTATGCGGTGATGGACTCCTCGGCGACCAAGCGGCTCGGCGCTTCGGCGCATCTGACCACCGCGATGGCCAATCATCCCCGGCTGGCGGCGGCCTTCTACACGCTCGGCCGCCACATATTGCTCGATTCCACCCTGTCCGACCGGCTGCGCGAACTCGTCACCCTGCGGGTCGGCTGGCGACACAAGTCGGGCTATGAATGGTATCATCATGTCCGCTCGGGCAAGCGCATCGGGTTGACCGACGCCGAGATCGACGCGGTCAAGCAGGGCGCCGATGCCGCGCTCTGGTCGCCCGCCGACGCCTGCGTGCTGCGCGTCGCCGACCAGCTGATGGCGACCTCGCGGATCGACGACGCGCTGTGGGCCGAGGTGACCCGCCGTCTCGACCGGCAGATGGCGATGGATCTGGTGTTCACCGTCGGCCATTATGTGCTGACCGCCTGGGCCACCGCCGCGTTCGGGATCGAGGTCGAGCCGGGGTTCGAGACCCCCGAGCATCCGCTCGAATAGGATCCGCCCACGGCCGACACCGTGCAAAATGTCCGGCTCGCATAGCTTCGGCCCGCAATCATTGCTTTCGGCCATTGCCCGTCCCGGCCGCCCGCCTAAGTTCGGCCTGCGCCACAGGCCGCATGGCCGGGCGACGAGGGAGGATGATGGGCAGAGCCGCGAATTTGCTGGACCGGGCGCGCGCCACCGCCTCGCTCGACCATTTCGGCAACGACGGGTTCCGCGAAGGGCTCGAACGGCTGGTCGATGCGGTCGACCGCGAGGCGCGGCTGACCGACATGGGCCATGCCGGGTTCGACGCGCAGATCGTCGATCTGCTGGTCAACCGGCTGCAGGTCGAGGACTGGTACCGGCGCCATCCCGAGATCGACGAGCAGGAGATCGTCGCGCCGCTGATCGGCCTCGGCCTGCCGCGGACCGGGTCGACCGCCCTGTCGCACATGCTGGGCGAGGATCCGGCCGCCCGGTCGATCCGGGGCTGGGAGGCGCAGATGCCCTGCCCGCCTCCCGAAACCGCCCACCAATATGACGATCCGCGCATCGCCCGCGCCGAAGTCGCGATGGAACGGCGCGCGCGGATGTTCCCGCGGATGACGGCGATGCTGCCGAGCACCGCGACCTCGCCCACCGAATGCCAGACCTTCATGGGCTATGACTTCAAGACCCAGCTGTTCCAGGCGTTCGTCGAGATTCCCTCCTATGTCGAATGGCTGACCTATGAGGCCGACCTGGTCCCGACCTATCATTATGTGAAGCGGGTGCTGAAGCTGCTGCAATGGCGCTGCCCGCCGACCCGCTGGCGGCTGAAGAACCCCTCGCACATCCTGTTCATCGACGCGCTGAACGAGGTGTTTCCCGACGCGCGCTTCTGGATGACCCATCGGCCGATCGAGGCGGTGCTGCCGTCGGTGTGCGATCTCTATCTCGAACTGCATCAGGCGTTCAGCGCATCGGTCGACAAGGCCGCGATCGCCGCCAAGAATGTCGAATTCTGCGAGGTCGGCATGCGGCGGATGATCGCGTTTCGCGACGCCGGGCACGACGCACGCTTCTTCGACATCCAGTTCGCGGCGTTCCAGGCCGAACCGGTCGAGGTGATCGCCGATCTCTATCACTTCGCCGGCGAGACGCTCGGCGCAACCGCCCGGGCACGCATGCAGGCCTGGCAGCAGGCCAAGCCGCTCGAGGCGCAGTCTTATGCCCGCACCCCGATGGCCGAATTCGGGCTCGACGCCGACGGGATGCGCCACCGCTTCGCCTTTTACGCCGACCGTTATGCCCCCGCGGCCATGCCGACATGAGGAGACCCGAGCGATGACGACATCCCTGCCCGCCGACTGGAGCGGCGGCCTGTCCGCGGACCATGAGCTGGTGTTCCCGAGCCAGCCCGCCGATCCCGAGATGCGCGAGAGCATGTCGGTCTGGCTGTTCGAGGAGAATGGCGCCTTCGGCTTTCCGCGCTTCGGCATCGAGGCCGAGGCGAGCAGTTGGGACAATCGCCGGGTCCAGGGCAATTTCGCCTTTGCCGACGGCCGCATCCTCAACGGCGCCGGCATGGGTGCCGCGCATTCGCCGTTCGGCCCCGACGGCCGGCCGACCGTGCTCGGCGCGGGGCCGCTCAGCTTTCGCTGCATCGAACCCTTTCGCAAATGGGTGACGATCTTCGACGGGACCGTGGTCGACGGCACCGTCGACCAGCAGATCGCCGGCACGCTCGACCGCAGCCGCACCACCACCGCGCGGTTCGAGGTCGAACTCGAAATGGTCACCCCATGCTGGGTCCAGGACAACAGCCCCGAAAAGGTGGCGAAACTCTCGGAGGCCGATCGGATCGAGGCGGAGAGCATGGGAATCGGCTGGCGGCTCGAGCATCAGTTCCGCGGCCAGGGCAGCTTCACCATCGACGGCGCCACCCACGATTTCAAATGTCTCGGCACCCGGATCAAGCGGCAGAGCGTGCGCCCGCTCGGCGGGTTCCGCGGCCATTGCTGGCAGGCAGCGGTGTTCCCCGACGGGCGCGCCTTCGGCTATATCGCCTATCCGCCACGCGCCGACGGCAGTTCCTATAATGAAGGCTATGTCTATCAGGACGGCCGGATGTACCCGGCCCGCGCGACCCGGATTCCCTGGCTGCGGCGGATCGTCGGCGCCGGCGACGATGCCTCGCTCGAGCTCGAATATGAAGGCGGCACGATCAGCGTCGGCGGCGTGACCGCGCTATCGACCTTCCGCGTCGGCAATCCCGATATCGGCGGACTCAACCTGCAGCAGGGTGGGGTGCGCTATTCGTGGGACGGGCAGACCGCTTTTGGCATGATCGAGCGATCGTCGCACGAAAGCCTGACCACGATCGGCTGACGGTTCAGGCCGCGACGCATCCCATCCGGGGCGCCGCGGCCGGCGCGTGCAGGTGCGGCAGGGCGTCGGGGCCGGCTCCGGGATATTCGACGACCGGCGGCGTATCGCCATGCGCCTTGTCGAGATAATAGCCGGCGAGAAAATAATGCGCGCGCGCCGCCGCGGGATGCGCCGCCGCCCGCGCCAGCGCGAGCTCGGCTTCGGCACGATCAAGATAATAGTCGCCGTTCTCGTTCATGCCGGACTCGGAGTGCTGGGACGCCTTCCTTAGCCCGCAATCATTCCAGGCGTTCTTATCCTATGTTAAGGAATCACCACTGGCCGGGCCGTCGCATCGCGACTTTGAAACGATGCGGCGCAACCGCCATCGACCACGCACCGGCAGGTTTATCGGCGGCGGCATCCGGGCCGCGTTTCGGGTCTCGCGCTCGCGCTGTCTCTGGCTCGCTGATCACGCGCAGAAAATCGCCCGGATTTTCCCGCCAATCATTCGAACTGTCGCACTTTATCAGAAAAAATCCGGCTGCCTTTCTTTGGCGCAATTTCGGAACATCGGAAGCGGTGGTTCGATTATATGCTATTCGCGACCGCTTTGGTCATATCGGCTCATTCCGATTTGATGCGACATGGTCTATATTTGCCGATGTCGATAATGACGATGTTTCTCTACCCACTCGATCAAAGCCGAAAACCAATACTCACATTTGTGCAAACGATGGCCTATAGGGGCCGTCCACAACGAAAGGGTCGCACCTTATGACTGAAATTTCCGAAGCCTCCGATCTCGTCGCCATCACGGCCGATATCGTCGCGGCACATGTCTCGAACAACAATGTCGCGCTCGGCGACGTCCCCACGCTGATCGCCAATGTCCATGCTGCGCTCGCCGGCCTCGGCACCCCCGCCGCCGAACCCGAAGCCGCGCAGGAGCCGGCGGTGTCGATCCGCTCGTCGATCAAGCCCGACTATATCGTCTGCCTCGAGGACGGTAAGAAGCTCAAGATGCTCAAGCGTCACCTGATGACCCATTATCAGATGACCCCCGAGCAATATCGCGCCAAGTGGAAGCTGCCCGCCGACTATCCGATGGTCGCGCCGTCCTATGCCGCAACCCGCAAGGAGCTCGCGCTCAAGATCGGCCTGGGTCGCAAGCCCGCGCCGGTCGTCGCCCCCGCTCCCAAGGGACGCCCGCGCAAAGTCGCTCCCGCCGAGTGATCGCGCCGCATCCGCGATAAGATCAGGCCGGGGTCACTCCCGGCCTTTTTTTACGCTTTAGTTTGCCGCATTTTCCGAGCCGTCAGGTGATTCCACCCGACTTGAAAATGCTCTATCGGCCGGACAGGCGGTCTTCGACATGGCCCAGCTTGGTGGCGATGACGGTCAGCGCGTCGGACACACTGCGCTGCTGCTCGGCGACCGCCTTGAGCGCGGTCTGGTCGGGGTCGCGCTGGCCGATCGCGTTGCGCAACCCGTCCATCTGCGCGTTGAACTGGTCGACACGGAGCGGCGCCGACGCGGTGGCCGCCGCCTGGACCTTGTACAGCTCGATCTGCCGGGTGCGGAGCTTTTCGAGATCGCCGATCAGCTTGCCGACCGCGACGAGCTGGACCTGGCGCTCACGCGCGTCGGCCACCACCAGCGAAGCCTCGTTGACGGTGCGCACCGCGACCAGCAGCCCGATCGTCGACACCAGGCTCGCGAACACGCCGAGCCCGGCCGCCACCGCCGGCAGCATCTGCCAGCGCGACGGCTTGACCGGGACGGCGGGCGCCGCGGCGCGCAGCGGCGCCGACGTCAGCGCGTCATGCGGCATCGGCGGCAGCGGCGCGATATCGAGATCGTCGATCGAGGTATCGGCGAAGCTGGGCTCGCGGGCGAACGCCGGCTCCTGCGCGAAGGCCGACAGCATGTCGTCATCATCGTCGTCGGTCGTCGCCGACTGCTGCGAGACGGACTCTTCGTCGTCCTGCGAAAAGGCCAGCGAAGGCGTGAGGCTGAGCCCTTCGAGCGGATCGACGGCGACCGCCGCCTGATCCTTCTGGCGGGCGACATCGCTCTCCAGATCTTCGAGCGCCTTCAGCGCCTCGTCGAATCCGCCTGTGCTTGCGTTCATGATGCTGGTTCCGGACGTCTGTGGTTTGCAGCCTATGTGCCGGAAAGAGGTTAATATCGGCTCTATGGCGGAACCAGGCGAAGCCAAGGATCGCCAGACTCAAAAAAATACCCCCGGCGTGGATATCCACGCCGGGGGCATGTCGGGCGGCGGAGGTGTTGCGCCGCGCGATCGGTCCTGCTTAGCGCAGCAGGCTCAGCACGTTCTGCTGGCTCTGGTTCGCCTGGGCGAGCATCGCGGTCGAGGCCTGCGAGAGGATCTGCGACTTGGCGAGCGCGGTCGATTCCTGCGAGAAATCGGCGTCCTCGATGCGCGAACGCGCTTCCGACAGGTTGGTGACATTCGCGGTCAGCACGTTGACGGCGGCGTCGAGGCGGTTCTGGGTCGCACCGAGCGTCGCACGGGCGGTCGAAACCTGGGTGACCGCGGCGTCGGCGGCCGTGATCGCCGACTGGGCGTTGCTGGTCGTGTCGACCTTGAGCGTCGTCGCATAGAGCGCCGCAACCTTGTCGAGGCCGTCGATCGCGACCGTCGTCGTGCTGTTAGTCGCATCGATGCCGGTCTGGATCGCGAAGCTGGTGCCGGTCGAGGCAGCGCTGAACAGGGTGTTGCCGTTGAACTTGGTGTTGGTGACGACGTCGGTCATCTGCGCCTGCAGCTGCGAGACTTCGGTCTGCAGATTGGCGCGGTCGGACGAGGTGTAGGTGCCGTTGGCCGACTGCACGGCCAGTTCGCGGATGCGCTGCGCCATGTTGCCGACTTCGTTGAGCGCGCCTTCCGCGGTCTGCGCCAGCGAGATGCCGTCATTGGCGTTGCGGACCGCAACGGTCATGCCCTTGATCGACGAGGTCATCGAGGCGGCGATGGCGAGGCCGGCGGCGTCGTCCTTCGCGCTGTTGATGCGCTTGCCGCTCGACAGCCGCTCCATGGCGGTGCTGAGCTGCTTGTCGGCGAGACGGCTCGCATTCTGCGACCGAAGCGACGAGACATTGGTATTGATGACGCCCATTCGAAATCCTTTCACTACGCAACACGGCGAGGAAGGGTCAGCCCATCTTCGCCACGACTGCTGTAACGACGGACCGGCACGGACCTTTAACGAAGGGTCGCGCTTTTGCCGGACGCGGCCAGGAAACCCCGGTTTTGCGGGGTTTCCTGCCGGAAGGATTTTCGGGCCTCGCGGGTGCGGGGCACATGATGCGGGCTATTTTTGCGTGGCGGTTCCGAAGTGTCCGGTTTTCGATCGGAAGGCCCCCGGCGCAGGGGAACGGAGCGCCGGGGGCCGGTAGGCGGCCTGTTTGGGGGCCGCTTACTTCAGAAGGCTCATCACATTCTGCTGGCTCTGGTTCGCCTGGGCGAGCATCGCGGTCGAGGCCTGGGCCAGGATCTGCGACTTGGCGAGCGCGCTCGATTCCACCGAGAAGTCCGTGTCCTCGATGCGCGAGCGCGCTTCGGAGAGGTTGGTGACATTCGCGGTCAGCACGTTGACCGCGGCGTCGAGGCGGTTCTGGGTCGCGCCGAGCGTCGCACGGGCGTTCGAGATCTGGGTGATCGCGGCATCGGCGGCGGTGATCGTCGACTGCGAGGCCGACGCGGTATCGACCTTGATCGTCGTCGCATAGAGTGCCGCGACCTTGTCGAGGCCGTCGATCGTGATCGTCGTCGTGCTGTTGGTCGCGTCGATACCGGTCTGGATGTCGAAGCTGGTCGCGACCGAGCTCGAGCTGAACAGCGTGTTGCCGTTGAACTTCGAGTTGGCGATGACGTCGATCATCTGGTTCTGGAGCGCGGTGACCTCGGTCTGCAGGTTGGTGCGATCGGTCGAGGTGTAGGTGCCGTTGGCCGACTGGACCGCGAGTTCGCGGATGCGCTGCGCCATGTTGCCGACTTCGGCCATCGTGCCTTCCGCGGTCTGCGCCAGCGAGATGCCGTCATTGGCATTGCGGATCGCGACGTTCATGCCGCGCACCGACGCGGTCATCGACGAGGAAATGGCGAGGCCGGCGGCGTCGTCCTTGGCGCTGTTGATGCGCTTGCCGCTCGACAGCCGCTCCATGGCGGTGCTCAGCATCTTGTCGGCGATGCGGCTGGAATTTTGGGAACGCAGCGAAGAGATATTGGTGTTGATGACGGTCATGAGATTGGTCCTTCTCGGTAACAAGTTGGCGATCTCGACCCAATGGCCTTCTCGCCCCGATCCAGTTAACGGCCGTCCTTAGCGGCGCTTTAACCAGAAAAATTCACCACGATCGATTTTTCAATCAATCGACTGATTAAACACGATTTTATTTCGTTTTTCCGGCTCTCGCGCGCGCATGTGCGATCGCATGCCCGCACGCATATGCACGTGTCGCGCCCGTGCATCTTTCGGTTGGCCCGGATCGGGGGGCGTTAAGAGTTTCGTAGTTAATTCCGCGGTAAGCATGTCTCGCAACGAATTTGGCGAATGGCCGGGTTTGGAGGAACGAGATGAACGCGATCGGCATCAGCGAGAAGGCAAAGGGTTCGCACCCCACCCTCGTCACCTGGCTGACGGGCGCCGGCATCGAGACCGCCCCGGCCGATCCCGCCACCGCCCCGGCGCGCGACAGCGTCCGCATCCTCCACGTCACCGAACGTCCGCTCGCCCGCCAGCACGACATCCTGATCGACTTCGCCGACGGCACCCCGACCCTGCGCCGCGCCAGCGTCGGCCGTCCGACCACGGTCGTCTTCGGGTTCGAGGACATGCCGTTCGGCCATGCGCTGATCGCCGAGCTGATCCGTCCCGCGATCATGCCCGCCTGCGGCGAGCCCGCCAGCGCGCAGTTCCTGAAGATGGCCGCCCGCATCGCCACCCGCGACGCGACCGTGTTGCTGCTCGGCGAAACCGGCACCGGCAAGGAAGGCGTCGCCCGCTATATCCATGCGATGAGCCCGCGCGCGGCCAAGCCGTTCGTCGCGGTCAACTGCGCCGCACTCCCCGACACGATGCTCGAGGCGATCCTGTTCGGCCATCAGAAGGGCGCCTTCACCGGCGCGTCGGGATCGGGCGAAGGCTTGTTCCGCGCGGCCGAGGGCGGCACCCTGCTGCTCGACGAGGTCGCCGAACTGCCGCTCGCGCTCCAGGCGAAACTGCTGCGGGCGCTCCAGGAGCGCGAAGTGCTGCCGGTCGGCGCCACCGCCCCGGTCGCGATCGACGTGCGGATCATCGCCGCGGGCAACCGCGATCTCGCCGCCGAGGTCGAGGCCGGACGCTTCCGCGCCGACCTCTACTGGCGGCTCAACGTCATGCCGCTGACGACGAAGCCGCTCGGCGAGCGCCGCCAGGACATCCGTGCGATCGCCGCCGCGCTGCTGCTGCGTCACACCCAGGTCAACGAGGATTTCGCCTGGCCGACCGCCAATGCGCTCGACCGGCTGATGGCGCATGGCTGGTCCGGCAATGTCCGCGAGCTCGAAAATGTCCTTCAGCGCGCACTGCTGATGCGCGACGGCGACCGGATCGAGGCCGCCGATCTGATGATCGAGACCCTCGCCGCCGCCCCTGCCTTCCGCCCCGCCGCGATCGAAACCGCGCCGGTCGCCGTCGACCCGTTCGCGCCGATCAGCCTCGCCGATGCCCGCCGCGCCGCGCAGGCCCGGGCGATCGAGGAAGCGCTCAACGCCACCGGCGGCCACCGGCTGCGCGCCGCCGAGCGGCTGGGCATCTCCGAACGCACGCTGCGCTATCGCATGGCCGATCTGCGCTCGGCCGTGGCGGCCTGAGGCGGTTTAGATGACCACGATAAACACCTCCAACCTGCTGGCGATGCGCAATGCCATCCTCCAGCAGAACAGCGCGCTGCAGAAGGCCGCGGCCTCGCCCGCGCCCAATATCGTCGGCGGCGTCAGCCAGGTCGGCAGCACGACCCAGGCGCCCGATACATTCGCGAACACGCTGCGCGGCGCGATCGGCGAGGTCAACAACCAGCAGGCCAAGGCCTCGGCGATCTCCGAAAGCTACGAGCGCGGCGAGACCACCGATATCGCCGCGGTCATGCTGCAGCGTGAAAAGGCCAATGTCGGGTTCCAGGCGACCCTGCAGGTCCGCAACAAACTCCTGTCCGCCTACAAGGACATCATGAGCATGCCGGTATAATCGATGGCTGATATCGCACTCTCCCCCGAACCGAACCGCAACCTGCCGTCGGGCCCCGTGCCCGCGATCGGCACCGCGGCGATCCTCGAGCGCCTCAAGGGCCTCACCAGCCAGCCGGCGGTCCAGCGCAGCCTGCCGATGATCGGCCTGGTGGCGCTGCTCGGCGTCGCCGCGATGCTGTGGATGACGATGTCGGGCGCGCCGCAGCGCGATCTGTTCGCGGGCCTCGGCGATGCCGACAAGGCGGCGGTCGCCGACTCGCTCAAGGCGGCGAACATCCCTTATCAGATCAACCGCGACACCGGCGCGCTCTCGGTTCCCGAGAACGACTTCTACCAGGCGAAGATGCTGCTCGCACAGCAGGGCCTGCCCAAGTCGGCCCCCGACGGCGACGCGATGCTCAACACGCTTCCGCTCGGCGCCTCGCGCGCGGTCGAAGGCGAGAAGCTGCGCGGCGCCCGCGAGGTCGACCTCGCCCGCACGATCGAGGCGATCGACGCGGTCGAGACCGCCAAGATCCACATCGCCGCCGAACAGCCCAGCGTCTTCATCCGCGACACCGCCAAGCCGCAGGCGTCGGTGATGCTGCGGCTGCGCGCCGGCCGCGCTTTGTCCGAATCGCAGGTCCAGGCGATCATCCACCTCGTCGCCTCGTCGGTCCCGGGCCTCTCGCCCGACGGCATCTCGGTGGTCGATCAGGCCGGCCGGCTGCTCTCCTCCTCGGGCAACGACCCGCTGAGCGAAGCCTCGAACCGCCAGGTCGACATCCAGAACAAGATCGAGCAGCGCTATATGGAGGCGCTCGACAAGATCCTCACCCCGATCGTCGGCCCCGGCAACTACACCGCCGAGGTCCATGCCGATGTCGACTTCACCGAAAGCCAGGCGACCCGCGAAAGCTATCCCAAGGACACCCAGGTGGTTCGCCAGGAACAGGGCGGCTGGACCGGCGACAAGAGCGCCGAGGCGCAGGGCATCCCCGGCGCGCTGTCGAACCAGCCGCCGCAGGCGAGCCAGGTGACCGCGGCCCCGCAGCAGACCGTGCCGGCCCCCGGCACCACCGCCGCGGCCGAACAGGGCAAGACCTCGGAACAGTATAACCGCACTTATGAACTCGGCCGCGAAGTCTCGGTCACCCGCAACCCGATCGGCACCGTCAAGCGGCTGTCGGTGGCGGTGGCGCTGCGCGAGGGCGGCAAGAAGTTCAGCCGCGCCGAACTGGCCTCGATCGAGACGCTGCTCCGCGGCGCGGTCGGCGCCGACCAGGCCCGTGGCGACGTGGTCGCACTGTCGGCGCGCAGCTTCGCGGTCGAGCCCGACGCCGCCGTCGTCGCCAAATGGTGGGATGCGCCCTGGGTGTCGACGCTGGCGCGCAATGTCTCCGCGCTGTTCGTGGTCGCGCTGCTGATCTTCGGCGTCGCCAAGCCGATGCTCAAGAAGCGCTCGACGATCATCGCCGAGCAGAAGGACGAAGCGGTCAAGGCCGCGATCGCCTCGGGCGGACCGATCCCCGACGACGCCAGCCCCGAGATCCGCGGCGAGATCGCCTCGCAGCTCGCCCGCGAAGCGCTGGTCGATCCCAACAAGCCCGTCACCCTCGACATGATCGAGGCGACTCCGGGCTATGCCAATCGCGCCGAACTGATCCGCAACTTCGTCCGCCAGGATCCCGACCGCGCCGCGCTGGTGGTCCGCGATCTGATCCGCGCCGACATGCCGAAGGCCGACGCCAATGGCTGACGAGACCCCGTTCGACGCCGAAGGCGCGACCCCGACCGAACCGACCGGCAGCGAAGCCGCCGCGATCCTGCTGATGCTGCTCGGCGAAGAGGAAGCCGCGACCGTGCTCAGCCGGCTCGATCCCGACGAGGTCCAGCATCTGGGCGGGGCGATGTTCGGGGTCGCCGACATCACCGAGACCGAAATCGACGGCGTGTTCGACGTGTTCGTCGAGCGGGCGCGGGTTCGCACCACGCTGGGCGGCTTCGGCGCCGACCGCCAGATCAAGGGCATCATGCACAAGGCGCTCGGCCAGGAGAAGGCCGACCAGGTCCTCCAGCGCATCACCCCGGTCAAGCATGTCAACGCGCTCGAAAATCTCAAATGGATGGACGCGCCGACGATCGCCAACCTGATCGAGCACGAACATCCGCAGATCGCCGCGCTGGTGCTCGCCTTCCTCGATCCGCAGGTCGCCGCCGACGTGCTCCAGCTGCTCGCCGAGGATATCCAGGCCGATCTGGTCTACCGGGTGGCGACGCTCGGGCCGGTCACCGAACAGGCGCTCAACGACGTCTCCGAACTGCTGAGCCGCCCGACCACCACCTCGGCCTCGGCCTCGACCACCAAGCGCGGCGGCGCCGGCGAGGCGGCCAAGATCGTCAACTCGTCGCGCAAGGCCGCCGAACAGCGGATCATCAAGGCGCTGCAGAAGCTCGACAAGACGATGGCGCGGACGATCGAGGACGAGATGTTCATCTTCGACAATCTGATGAACGTCAGCGAAAAGGATCTCGGCACGCTGCTGCGCGCGGTCGACAGCGACATCCTGGTGGTGTCGCTCAAGGGCGCCGACGAGAAGCTGCGCGCCAAGATCTTCGGCTGCATGTCGAGCCGCGCCGCGCAGACGATCCAGGACGAAATCGCCGACCGCGGCCCGATGCGCCTCGCCGAGGTGCAGGAAGCCCAGAAGAACATGCTCGGTATCGCCCGCAAGCTGGCGACCGACGGTGCGATCAGCCTTGGCGGAAAGGGCGACGACTATGTCTGACCTGTGGCATCCCGAACTGCTCCACGGCGCGACCCGGGTCGACGCCTGGGCGCGGCCCGCCTCGACCGGCGCGTTCACCCCGTGGAGCGAGGCCGAACATCCGAACCGGCGCGCCGCCGATCGCGGCGGCTTCCGCGCCCGCCATGCCGGCGCGCCGCGCCCGCAGCCGGTAGTCGAGCCCGAGATCGAAGCCGAACCCGAACCGATGATCGACATCGAGGCGATCCAGGCCGAGGCCTTCGCCGCCGGCTTCCAGCAGGGCCGCGAAACCACTGCGATGGAACTCATGGGCGAACGCAAGGCGGTCGCCGACCTGATCCGCGCGGCCAAGGCGCTCCAGCCCGAAGCCGCCGGCCCGCTGGCCGCGGTGCTCGCCGAGACCGTCGCACGGCTGGTGCGCCAGGTCGTCGGCGAAGCCGTTATCGACACCGAAACCCTCCACGAGCGCGCGCTGTCGATCGCCGAGATGGTCGGCGCCGAATCCGGCCCGGCCCGCCTGCGGATGCACCCCGACGACATCGCCCGGCTCGACGGTCACGACCTGCCGGTGGCGCTCGCCCCCGACCATCATCTCGCGCATGGCGCGATGGTCCTCGAAACCGGCGAGGGCTGGATCGAGGACGGCCCCGAGGTTCGCCTCGCCAAGCTGCGCGCCCAGCTCGACGCGATGGGACTGCCCCGTTGAGCGATACTGTGAGCGAATCGACCCTGCTCGCCGAACGTGCCGGCACGATGCTCGCCGGCATCTCGCTCGACCAGGCCGGCCCGCGCCGAATCGGCAAGCTCGCCGCCTATGACGGGCTGATGCTCGAGGCGACCGGCTTCCCGATGCCGGTCGGCTCCAACGCCCGCGTCATCGACGCCGACGGCCATGCCGCGCTCGCCGAGGTCGTCGGCTTCCGCGGCGACCGCACCCTGCTGATGGCGCTCGACGCCGACGCGCCGCACAGCGCGGGTGCGCGGGTCGAACCCGATCGGCGTGGCGGCAATGTCGATGTCGGCGAGGGCCTGCTCGGCCGGGTGATGGACGCGCTCGGCAACCCGATCGACGGGCTCGGCCCGATCGCGACCTCGGCGCGCTGGCCGCTCGCCGGCCGTCGCGGCAATCCGCTCGACCGCGCCCGGGTCACCGAACCGTTCGACATGGGGGTCCGCGCGATCAACGCGCTGCTCACCGCCGGCGTCGGCCAGCGGATCGCGATCGCCGCCGGCTCCGGGGTCGGCAAGTCGGTGCTGATGGGGCAGATGATCGCCGGTGCCGAATGTGACGTCATCGTCGTCGGGCTGGTCGGCGAGCGCAGTCGCGAAGTCAGCGACTTCCTGGCGACCAAGCTCAACGGCAATGTCCGGCAGAAAAGCGTCGTCGTCGCGGTGCCCGCCGACCATCCGCCGGTGCTGCGGCTGCGCGCCGCGATGCGCGCGACCGCGATCGCCGAATATTTCCGCGACCAGGGCAAGCGCGTACTGCTGCTGATCGACAGCCTGACCCGCGTCGCCCATGCCCAGCGCGAGATCGGGCTCTCGCTCGGCGAACCGCCGACGATGAAGGGCTATCCGCCTTCGGCCCTGGGCCTGATCCCGCGCCTCGTCGAGCGCGCCGGGGTCGATGCCAATACCGGCGGTTCGATCACCGCGCTCTACACCGTGCTCGCCGATGGCGACGACACCGACGATCCGATCGTCGACACCGCCCGTGCGATCGTCGACGGCCATATCATCCTGGCGCGCAGCCTCGCCGAACAGGGTGTTTTCCCGGCGATCGACGTCGGCAAGTCGCTGAGCCGGGTGATGAGCGACATCGTCACCCCCGAGCACCAGCAGGCCGCGCAGATCCTGCGCCGGCTCTGGTCGGTCTATGAGGAAAATCGCGACCTGATCCTGATGGGCGCGTACCGCGAAGGCAGCGATCCGATCGTCGACATCGCGATCGCGCGCCACGACCAGATCCTCGAATTCATCGGCCAGGGCCAGAAGGACCGGGTCGATTATGACCAGGCGGTCGCGGCGCTCCTCGCGAGCTTCGGCGGATGAAGGCCGCCGCCGCCAAGCGCGCGCGGGTCGCCCGCGTCCGCGCCGCCCAGCACCTGCTCGCCGCGGCCGAGGCCGTCACCGCCGAAGCACGGCTCGATCAGCTCGAGGGCAATGCCGCCAAGCTCGTCATGCTGCGCGACAGCCTGACCGTCGCCGAAGGGCCGACCAATGGTGCGACTCTGCAGAATCGCGGCGAGCTCGCCGCGCGGCTCGACCGGGCGCGCCACGGCATGACCGATGCGATCGCCGGCGCCCGCGCTACCGCCGCGCAGCGGGCGCAGATGCGGGTCGAAGCCCGCCAGAAACAGGAAGGCGCCGCCAAGCTGGACGCGCGCATGGCCGAAGCGCTCGATGCCTGGCTGGAGAGCAAGCGCGCGGTTCCGCACCGGCGCAGGCCGGCGGCGGGCTATTGAAGGGGGACAAGACCAGATGACCATCGCCACCGTCTCGACATCGCTGCTCGCGCTGACCGCCGCCCCGGCGAAGGCTTCGGTCGCCGGGGCGGCGCGCCCCGCCGATCCGGCCCGCGCCTCCGGCGCCAGCGGTGCTTCGGGCGATACCTCCGCCACGACCCATGACTTCGCGAAGCTGGTCGCCAGGCCGCGCGCCAACGGCAAGACCGAGGCGCGCAGCGGTGGCGAGGGCAAGGCGCCGGCCGAAAAGAGCGACGCCGCCAACGACGATGGCGACGAGGACATGATCGATACCGCGGCCGTCGACGGCAGCGCGACCACGACCCCGACCGTGCCCGCCGCCCTATCCGCCGATCCCGATGCGATGGCCGCGGCGATGCAGCAGGGCGTGAGCGCGGTCCTCGCGTTGATCCAGGTTCCGGTCACGCCGCCGCCGTCGACGACCACCCCGGGCGACAGCGTCGCATCGGCCGGTACTGCGACCACCGCGGCGATCTCGGCGATGCCGACGATGCCGGCCATGCCGCGGATGACCGCTCCCGTGATCCGGACGCCGATCGCCACGGCCACCGCCCAGCCGGCGATCCCGACCGTGCCCGCCGAACAGCCTGTCGCGGCGAACGTGCCGGTTGCCCCGGCCGGCGAAAGCGTGCCGGCGCCCGCCGAGGAGGCCGCCGCCCCCCCGATGCCTGCAGCGATCCCCGACGTCACCGACGGCGATCAGCCGGCCCCGCCCCCGGCTCCGGTAACCAGCAAAACGCCGCTCGCCCGCGACATCGCGTCGCTGCTCAGTGCGCTCAAATCGAGCTTCACCGGACCGTCCGCGCCCGTTTCCACCCCGGCTCCCCTGCCCCCGGCAGCACCCGTGGCCGCCCCCGCGGCGGTCGCCCCGGCCGCCAATGTCTCGATGGCCACCACGACACCGGCAGTTGCGCGCGACGAAACGGTTCAGCTACCGACCAGCGCGCAGCCGGCATCGGCCGCGCAGACCGCTGTCGCCGCACCCGCCGCCGCTCCGGTCCTCGCGACCACGCCTCCGCCAGCGCCGGTCGTCACGGCCGATGATGGCTCGGCACCGACCGTCCCGGCCGCAACCGCAGGCCAGGCATCGCCCCCGACGGCGCCCGCCCCGGCGCAACCGGTCGCGGCCCCCGCGCCACCGGTCGCCGACAGCGTTGCGCCCCAGGCCGCCGACGCCGTACGCCCGAACGACGGCCCCGCCATCGCCACGGCGAACACCGAGGCGCCCGCGCCGCGCCGCAACGAGCGCGCCGGGCATGACCGGCCGCGCGACGAGACGGTCGACGACCGGCCCACTGTCGATCTGCCCACGATCGACCAGTCCGCCGCGACCGATCCGGCTGCGTTGCCACAGGCGGCAACCACGGCACCGGTAGCATCCACCGACGGCAAGGCGATCGACGCCGCCGCCATGGCACAGGCCAATGCGTCCAGTCCGACCGAACAGGCGGTCGCCCGCCATCTCGATCTCGCCCACGACACCCAGTGGATGGACCAGCTCGCCAAGGACATCAGCCAGGCCGCCGCGACCAACGGACAGTTGAAATTCCACCTGAATCCCGAAAATCTCGGATCGCTGGCGATCGAGGTGCGCAACAGCGCCGAGGGGACGTCGATCCGGATGACCACCGAGACCGACCATGCCCGCACGATCATCGCCGACGCCCAGCCGCGGCTGATCGCCGAGGTTCGCGCCCAGGGTCTGCGGGTCGCCGAATCGCACGTCGATCTCGGTAATCAGAACGCCTCGGGCAGCACCGCCGGTCAGCAGCAACAGCAGCAGCGCCAGTCCGCGTCAGACAATCATAAACCTTTTGCCGCTACACAGACGGTGACGCGCGACGAGTCCGCCGATTCGCGGACCCGCGACGATGACGAACGTTACGCCTGACCGACAGGACAGAGATCATGAGTAAAGACGCTCCCGCGCCCGATGCCGCGCCCAAGAAGAAGGGCAAGCTCAAGGGCATATTGATGATGCTGATCATGGCGATCGTCTTCATCGGCGGCGGCGTCGGCGCAGGTCTCTACGCGGCGGGCACCGGGCTGGTCGGCGGCAAGCATGCCGAGGAAAAGCCCGAGGATCCGAATGCGCCCAAGCTGGTCGCCAAGGAAGGTGCCGAGGGCGAAGGCCATGGCGAGGGCGGCGAGAAGCCGTCGCTGCCGATCGGCCTCGAATCCGAGCAATCGCCCGATCCGACCAAATATAAGGCGACCTATTACACGTTCGAGCAGCCGTTCACCGCGAACCTGCGCGACTCGGACAGCTTCGCCCAGATCGGCCTGTCGGCATCGACCTATTATGACGCCAAGGTCGTCGACAATCTCAAGAACAACGAGACCCCGATCCGCTCGGCGATCCTGATGGCGATCTCGCAGCAGGACAGCTTCTCGATCTCGACTCCCGAAGGCAAGCTGGCGCTCCAGAAGGCGCTCAAGGACACGATCAACGACGTGCTCCGCAAGCAGGAAGGCTTTGGCGGAATCGACAATGTCTATTTCACGAGCCTCGTGATCCAGTAGGCGATCGTTTCCGGACGGTATTTCGTCATCCCGGCCCCCGGAACGAGGTGAAGCCTCGATCCGGGGGCCGGGATGACGCATTTTGGGGCATCGCCCGTTACCGTATCGGCAAATATTATCGCGCCGCGACAATTCATTAACCACATTCGGGCTAGGGTTCGATTCGAAGGCGGCAACGCCGATCCACCGAATCAGGGCCAATCCAGCACCCATGACCCGCGCCAGTTCCAGTCTTGCCGCAGACGAGGTCGCCGCGCTGATGAGCGAGATCGGCGATCTGAGCTTCGGCGAAGCGCAGGACGAATCGGCCCCCGCCCCGCTCGCCGCCAGGACCGCCACCAATAGCGGCAGCGCCGCTTCGCCCTTCGCGCTCGGCCGCGCCAAGGACAGACCGACGATCAACCTGTCGCTGATCGAGCGCATGAACGAGCGCCTCGCGCGCCGGCTGCGCGACGTGATCGAACCGATCGCCCAGGCCCGCGCGCGGGTCGAGGCCAAGGCGCTCGAAATCTGCACCTTCGACGAATGGCAGCACCGCCAGCCCGATTATATGAGCCTCACCCTGTACCGGGTCCGCCCCGGCAAGGGCATGATGATGATCGCGGTCGAGCCGGCCTTCGTCGCCAACATGGTCGACGCCTTCTACGGCGGCACCACCGGCGGCGTCAGCGTCAAGGACGGCGAATTCACCCCGGCCGAGGACCGGCTGCTCACCCGGCTGGTCGGCGGCATCAGTGATGTGCTGCGCCGGACCTGGGGCGATTTCTACCCGCTCGACATGCAGCGCAGCACCCATGAGACCAACCCGATCTTCGCGTCGATGATGCGCGGCGACGAACCGGTGGTGGTCCAGCGGATCGCGATCAAGCCGCGATCGACCCGGCTGACCCATGTCGAGATCCTTTATCCGCTGGCGCTGCTCCAGCCGATCGAGGAAGAACTCGCCACCCGCGTCCATGCCGATCCCGAGGATGACGGCGACCTGCAATGGCGCGGCAAGCTCGCCGGCGCGCTCGACAATGTCACCCTGCCGGTCCGCAGCGTGCTGGCGCGGCCCGAAATCACGGTGGCGCAGCTGATGGCGCTCAAGGCCGGCGACGTGATCCCGATCAAGCTGTCGTCGACGGTTCCGCTGCTGGTCGGCAACCGCCGCTTCGCCGAGGGCACGATCGGCGAACAGGAAGGCCGCGCGGCGATGATGATCGAAAGCATTGGAAAGGACTTCTTCAAATGAGCGACATGGCCGACCTTCCGTCGATGGGCGCGACGATCGAGCCCGTGGGCCGCGACAATTACCGGTTGCTCGCCGATATCCCGCTGCGGCTGTCGGTCGAGGTCGGCAGCACCTCGATGCGGCTCGCCGACCTGATGGAGCTCGCCGCCGGCAGCGTGGTCGAACTCGACCGCCAGGCGAACGAACTGCTCGACATTCTCGTCAACGGCACGCTGATCGCCAAGGGCGAGGTAGTGACAGTCAACGGAAAGTTCGGGATAAGGGTGGTCGACGTGGTCGCCACCGATGCGCGACTGTCGGGGATAGAACGCCGCGCATGATGCTCGATTACCTGTTGCGATTGCTCATCCTGGTCCCGCTGGTCGGGGGTATGGCCTTTGGATCGCTGTGGCTGTGGCGCAAGCTCCAGCCCGGCATGGCGATCGGCAACCGGCAACGGGCGGTGAAGATCATCGATGCGGTGCCGATGGGCGCGACCGGCCGCCTCGCGGTCGTCGAATTCGCCAACCGCCATATCCTGATCTCGGTCTCGCGCGGCCGGATCGAGAAGATCGCCGAAGCGCCGGTCGACGGCGTCTTCATCCTTCCCGACGAGGATTGATCGGCTAACCGACGATCCTGATTCGCTGCCAGGTCGCGACAGAAACCCCTTCGCGCATTGCCGGCTCGAACCGCCAGTTGCGGCGTACATCGTCAAGGATAGCCGGATTCATCCCCTGCCGGTCCACCTGGGTGGAAAAATAGGCTCGTTGGGCCCGGCCCGATGTCCCGATCAGGGCGCAAATCTCTGTCCCCGCCGGCGCGGCGATATCGAAGGGATGGCCGATCACCGTCGCCGAAGAATATCCGGTGACATAGTTCCCGCAAATATCCGCAGCCGTCCGGCCGGTAGCTACGCCCGCGCCGGTTGCAGATGGCGGAATGATGTAAGCTGCGCGGTCGAAAATATGCTCCGGCGGATAGCTCAGGCACAGGCATTTCACATATTCACGCGACGCAGATGTGGTCACAGTCAGAAGCGCGGCAAGAAACAGCATATTGACGAGCGTCGATCCCGTCGCTGCACCAAGCCTGTTCGCGATCTCCATGACCATAATCTATCAACGGCCCGCCATTCGGCAAAGACAATGTTGATCACCCTCAGCGTCGGCTCCGCAGCTTGAGCAGCGCGAACGGGATCACCAGCAGCATGGTCGCGGCGACCGCCAGATAGGGCAAGGGCTGCCAGGCGGCATACATCAGCACCCCGACCGATGGACCGAACACGAAGACGATGCCGTTGACCGCGGTGACCTTGCCCGCGATCGATCCCTGCTCATGGTCGCCGACCGCCAGCGACGCGCCAGCGGTGAAGCCGGGGCGCAGGAAGCCGAAGCCGAGCGAGGCGACCGCGAAGGCGAACATGATCGCATGCTGGTCGTGCGACAGCGCGATCCCGGTGCATCCGACCGCGACCAGCAGCGCCCCCCAGACGATCAGCTGACGCGGACGCATGTCGAGCCGCGGGATGAACCCCCATTGCGCGAGCAGCGACGCCACCGCCCCCGCCATCAGCACCGTGCCGACCACCGGCTGCGCCGCCAGCGGAGTCGCGCGGAGCCGGTCGATCAGCAGGAACGCCATCACCTGGTTGGCGATCGCCTGGGCGTGGCCCGAGACCAGCCCGATCATGAACCAGCGCCGGACCCGAGGATCGAGCAGGCTGACCTCGGCCCCCGATCCGTCGAGGGGAAGTTCGAGGTCGGAAGGTTCGGCCCCGAGCTCGAGTTCGGCCGCCGGCAGCACCGATTCGCGCGCGGCCGCCGACGAGTCCCTGAGCAGCAGCAACACCGCCGCGAGCAGCGGCAGGCCGAGCAGCGCGAACATGAACGGCGGGCCGGCCAGGCCGATCCGCGGCAGGATCAGGAAGGGGGCGAGCGCCGGCCCCAATATCGTGCCGAGCCCGAACGCCGAGGCGAGCAGCGCCAGCGCGCGGGTGCGATCGGCGCGCGAGGCGCCCGCGACGATCAGCGCCTGCGCCGCCGGCGACGCCGCCGACCCGAACGCGCCATACATGCTGCGCCCGAGCATGAATCCCGCAAAGGCGAGGCCACCGCCGACGAACCCGAGCACGCCCGCCGACAGCGACATCCCGCACAGGATCAGCGAGATCATGAAGCCGCCGAGGCCGGTCAGCACCATCCGCTTGGCGCCGTAGCGGGCGAGCCGCCGCGCCCAGATCGGCGCCGAGATCGACCAGATGAACGCCGAAAAGGAGAAGGCGACCGCGACCGTCCAGTCGGGCATGTGCAGGCTGCGGCCGAGCGCCGGCAGCACCGACTGCAGCCCGGTATTGCCGATCGACAATGTGAGCATCACCGCGAACAGCAGCCATTGGTCGCGCTTCCCCGCCGGGACCAGCCCGCTTATCCGGCCCGCCAGCACCGCGATCAGGCCCGGGCGCCGACCCCGACCGCGTTGCGATGCAGTGCCGCGAGCACGGTGCCGACGATCGATTCGGCATCGAGGCCGGCCTCGGCATATTGTTTCTCGGGCTTGTCATGCTCCTGGAAGATATCGGGCAGGCGCAGCGTGCGCAGCTTGAGCCCATTGTCGATCAGGCCATGATCCGAGGCGAGGGTGAGGACATGCGCGCCCAGGCCGCCGATCGCACCCTCCTCGACGGTCACCGCGACGTCATGGGTGGTCAGCAGCCGCTCGATCAGCGCCTCGTCGAGCGGTTTGGCGAAGCGCAGGTCGGCGACGGTGGTCGACAGGCCGAGCGCCTCGAGCTGCTCGGCGGCCTTCAACGCCTCCTCGAGCCGGGTGCCCAGCGACATGATCGCGACCTGGCGTCCCTCGCGGACCAGCCGGCCCTTGCCGATCTCGAGCCGCTCGGGAACCGCGGGAATCGTCACCCCGGTGCCGTTGCCGCGCGGGTAGCGCAGCGCGATCGGACCGCTGTCGTGGAGCGCCGCAGTATGGACCATATGGGTCAGCTCGGCCTCGTCGGCCGCCGCCATCACCACCATGTTGGGCAGGGTCGCCAGATAGGTGACGTCGAAGCTGCCGGCATGGGTCGACCCGTCGGCGCCGACCAGCCCGGCGCGGTCGATCGCGAAGCGGACCGGCAGGTTCTGGATCGCGACGTCATGGACGACCTGGTCATAGGCGCGCTGGAGGAAGGTCGAATAGATCGCGCAGAAGGGCCGCAGCCCCTGCGCGGCGAGCCCGGCGGCGAAGGTCACCGCATGTTGTTCGGCGATGCCGACGTCGAAGATACGCTCGGGAAAGGCGAGCTGGAACTTGTCGAGCCCGGTCCCCGACGGCATCGCCGCGGTGATCGCACAGATCGTCGAATCGCGCTCCGCCTCGGCGACCAGCGCCTGGGCGAACACCCCGGTATAGCTGGGCGGTCCCGGCGGCGCCTTGGCCTGCACCCCCGAGATCACGTCGAATTTCTGGACGCCATGATATTTGTCGGCCGCAGCCTCGGCCGGGGCATAGCCCTTGCCCTTCTGGGTCACGACATGGATCAGGATCGGGCCGTGGTCGCCGTCGCGGACATTTTCGAGGATCGGCAGCAGATGGTCGAGATTATGGCCGTCGACCGGGCCGACATAATAAAAGCCCAGTTCCTCGAACAGGGTGCCGCCGGTCGCCATGCCGCGCGCATATTCCTCGGCCTTCTTGGCGGCATCGTGGATCGGCCGCGGCAGCCTCTGCGCGACCCGCTTGGCGAAACCGCGCATCGACAGGAAGGGCCGCGACGAGACGATCTTGGCGAGATAGGCCGAGAGCGCGCCGACCGGTGGCGCGATCGACATGTCGTTGTCGTTGAGGATGACGATCAGCCGGTTGCCCGCCTGCTTGGCATTGTTCATCGCCTCATAGGCCATGCCCGCCGACATCGCGCCGTCGCCGATCACCGCGATCGCGCGGCCCGGCTGGTCGGCCAGCTTGTTGGCCACTGCGAAGCCCAGCGCCGCCGAGATCGATGTCGAGCTGTGCGCGGCGCCGAACGGATCATATTCGCTCTCGGCGCGCTTGGTGAAGCCCGACAGGCCGCCGCCCTGACGCAGGGTGCGGATACGATCGCGCCGGCCGGTGAGGATCTTGTGCGGATAGGCCTGGTGGCCGACGTCCCAGATCAGCTTGTCGTTCGGCGTGTCGAACACATAATGCAGCGCGACCGTCAGTTCGACCACGCCGAGCCCGGCACCGAGATGCCCGCCGGTCACCGAAACCGCCGATATCATCTCGTCGCGAAGCTCGTCGGCGAGTTGGCGCAACTGCGACGCATCGAGCGCACGCAGGTCTGACGGGAGATTCACCTTGTCGAGAAGCGGTGTCACGGGACTCTGACTCATCCCGACCCCTTAGCCCCGTTGGGGAGCGGATGGTAGATTTTTAAGCGGCGTCGCCTTCGGAGCAGTCGCTGCAGCAGCCGCGCACCTCGATCACCGGACGCAGCTTCGAAAAGCCGGCCTTTTCCGCCGACCCGCGCACCGCCGACGACAGCCGGTCGTCGTCGACATGGCTGACCCGGCCGCAAATATCGCAGACCAGGAAGATGCAATCATGTTCGCAATCGGGATGCGCATTGACGATATAAGCGTTCGCGCTTTCGATCCGGCGCGCCAGATTGGCCCCGACGAAGACGTCGAGAATCCGGTAGATGCTGTTCGCGGCGACCCGGCGCCCGATCGCGTCGGAGACCTTCTCGGCGAGATCATAGGCCGACACCGGCTTGCTCGCCTCGCTGAGCGCCGCGAAGATCGCGGCGCGCATCGGCGTCCATTGCTCGCCCGCCCGCTCGAACGCATGGCGCGCGGCATCGGCAAGCGATTCGCCCTCATGGAGCCGGTGGTCGTGCGCAGTGGCCATAAGGGGAAGTTAGGGCCTGCCGCCCGGTGCGGCAACCCCCGGGGCTCGGCGATCAGCCTGCGTCGATCCGCCGCATGAGGATGCCCGGCTGATAAGGCAGGTCCGCCAGCATTTCATGCGTGACCGGCCTCGCCTTACCCTGGTCGAGCGTGAAGCAACGCAACCCGAGATGCGCGATCTCGTCGATGAAAGTCTGAACGTCGAAGCCGGCCGCCGCGATCTGCCCCGGCGACCATTCCATCACGATCGCGATATTGCGGTTGGCCCGGATCGTCTCGCGCGCGCCGGCGAGCACCAGCGGCTCGGCGCCCTCGACGTCGATCTTGATGAAGTCGACCCGACCCTGCAGTCGCCCGGCGAGATCGTCGATGCGCACGCTCGGCACCGTGAAAGGCTGAGCCGGCGGTTCATCGTGGAAGGTCGTGAGATGTTCGCCGACATCGACGATGCTCGTATTGCCCGATCGCGAAACCCGCCGATACAGCGTCAGCCCCGCATCATTGTCGCTGGCGGCGGCGCAGACGATTTCGGCCATGGTCTGAAAGGCGTTTATGAAGATGTTGTCGCGGGCCAGATCCGCGATCTTCCGGTCGGCCTCGATCCCGATCACCCGCCCGCCCGGGCAATATCTCGCCATCAGGCACGTGAAATAGCCGAAATTCGCGCCGACATCGATGCAATGGCTATCGCGCTTCAAATGGCGAACGAAGAAGCGGGTCAGATCGAGTTCGAACTTGCCGGTAACGATGAACCATGGGCTGAGCAGGCGGTCGTCGGCCTCGACATAATAAGCGATGGTGCGATTGCCGACCCTCGCCCCCAGCAACACCCGGTTGTTGCCGACATAAGTGGCGATCGGACGACGTCCTTCGACAAAATGATACCGCACCCAGGCGAGCAGCCTGAACTTTAGCCATGCGAGGCGCCTCTTCAGCGTCGGGCGCTGTTGCCAGCGTGGCTTCACCACCTTGTCCGAGGTTCTCGCCAGCATCGTCCGGATTCCCTAGCTTCGTCGTCTTGCCTGATCCCGGCGCCCTTCTTTGCGATCGCGTGGCGGCAGGCGAACGATAGTTCGCGAATGGGCGAATGGGCGAACGGGCGCGCGGATCGTCTTGATGAATGCCGGGCGTTGGCACATCATGGGCTATGGACTTCGACGATCTCCTCGGGCGCCCCGAACGCTGGGCGAGCGTGCTCGGCTGGGCGACGCTCGCGGGGATCGAGTTCGGCCTGATCGGCCCGTTCGGCAGCTATGCCTCACACCTGTTCACGCGGGTCGCCTATTGGACCGCGCTGTTCTGGGTCGGCAGCCTGCTGCTCTGGCCGAGCGTGGTCACGGGGCTCAGACTGGGACCGCGCCGCGGTTTTCCGCCGCTGTTCTCGGGCGTCGCGGTCTGCCTGATCGCCTGTGTCCCGCTCGCCGCGCTCGGCGCCGTCGAGACCTATATCTTCTGGCCGATGCGCGCGTCGCGGATGCGCCTGCTCGACTGGTATGCGCTGACCGTGGTGGTCGCGCTCCCGGCGATGGCCGCGCTGATGTGGCTCGAACTGCGCGGCGGGGTCTCGATCCGGGCCCGTCTGGCGCACGCTTCGAACGACGGGACCGGTGTCGACGACAGCATCGGCCAGCCCGTTCAGCCCGCCTTGCCCGACCATATCCTCGCAACCGCTTCATGCCTGCAGATGGAGGACCATCATGTCCGCGTGCACCTGCATGGCCGATCCTTCCTCCATTTCGCGGTGATGCGGGAGGTCGTCGAAGCCATGGACGCACAGCGCGGAGCGCAGGTGCACCGGTCCTGGTGGGTGGCCCGCGACGCCGTACGGGGCTGGTACCGCGAAGACCGCGCGGTCATGCTCGTCCTGATCAACGGCCTGCGCGTGCCCGTCGCCCGCAACCGCGTCGCCAGCCTGCGCGCGCAGGGCTGGCTCGATGGCGCGACCGAATGCCGGAATCTGGAGCAAGACCTGGCGTGATACCGGCCCGTGCGGCGCTTGAGCCAATCTATCTGGAATGCGTCGGCATCTTCAGCATTGCCTGCCCGCATCCAGCCCGGGTTCGGCACCGCCCGTCGATCGTCCAACCGACGAAAACCCGAAAAGACGTTCGAGACTTGCGTCGATCGGCACCTTGTGTATTATATTAATAATACAGTCGATGAGGTCGCTCATGCCATATCGTCTCAGCGTCCCGCTCGAGGATTTTCGCCCAGCGCCCCAGCAGCGCCTGTCGGCGCTCTGGGTCTCGCTGATGTTCTGTTACAGCTATGGCGACTATTTCGGCCCGTATCTGCCTGGCAAGCTGATGGCGATGAACGCGGGACGGATGGGGCCGCTGGGCCTTTTGACTCGGCGAAACTGGTCGCGGTCTCGCTGATGATGGCGATCCCCGGCCTCATGGTCGCCATGTCGCTGCTGCTGCCACCGACCATCAATCGCTGGCTCAACCTCGTTCTGGGCGCCGCTTACAGCGCGATCATGCTGCTGACCCTGACCGGCGGCGCGCCGCCTTATTATCTTGTGCTCGCCATTGTCGAGATCGCCCTTTGCCTCGCTATCATGCTGACCGCCTGGACATGGCCGCGCAAGGCTCGCGGAGCATGATCCTGGTCGAGGACGCATCCACGACCGCATCCCCGTTTCCGCAGGCAAAGGCGCGTCTTGCCGGCCTCCTTTATCTCGCTACGATCGTCGCGGGCCTGTTTGCCGAGATCGGCGCCCGGTCGTCGGTTTCGGTCCGCGGCGACGGCAGCGCGACCGCCGCCGCCATCGTGAAGAATATCGCCTTGTACCGTGCCGGCGAAGCCGCCGATATCGTGATGCTCGGTTGCTACATCGGCGTGACGGCCCTGCTCTACGAACTGTTCGCGCGCTCGGGCCGTGCGCTCTCGCTGACGGCGATGGGGTTCAGTCTGGTCGGGATCGCGGTACTGGCCGCCAATGGCCTGTTCCACATGGCGCCGCTGGTGCTGCTCGACGGGGCGGGGACGCCTGCCCTGCCGATCGCGCAGCGCGACGCGCTGATCCGGCTTTCGCTCGATCTTCATGGCGACCTCTATGGCGTCAGCCTGATCTTCTTCGGCATCTATTGCATCCTGATCGGTTGGCTGGCGATCCGCAGCCGGGCGCTTCCGCCCGCGGTGGGTGCGCTGATGATCGTCGGCGGATCCTGTCATCTATTGACGAAGCTTACCGCGATCCTGGCACCCGAACTGGCACATGGGCTGCCCGGCCTGATGAACCTTGCGCCGCTGGTCGGTGAGACCGCGTTGTCTGCATGGCTGCTGCTGTTCGGAGTCCGGATGCCGAACCTCAGTGCGCGGCAACCATGGCCCGGCGGTTGAGGATATGGGCGAGCGCGACGCACATGACCCCGCTCATCGTGTAAGCGACTTCGCCGAGGCCGTGCTGCGAAAGCAGCGCGATCCCCATCAGCACGATGCCGGCACTCCCGAGCATCATCGGCATCGGACGGCGGTGCGCGAGGAAACCGCGGCCGAGGCCGAACAGCGCCAACACGATCGCAAGGCCCAGCCCGATCTCATGAATCGCCGGGTGAAGCAGCGCCCCGCCCGCCGACGCAAGGAAGGCGACGAACGCGACGCTCGCCGCGCAATGCACGAGACACAGCGCCGACAGGCCGATCGCCAGTCGGTCGAACAGATCGCGTGCGGGGGTCAGACTGGTCACGGACAGATCATCCTCTCGAAGGCCCCAATGCCATAGCGAAGATTAAGATACAATATATCATTGCAAGATTCCTTGCCGATGACACCGCATCGATCCCGGTGTAAGCATCGCTCGATCAGGGAGGTCGATATGCTGGCGATGCTGATGATGGCCGCGGTCGTTGCGAACGACGCGAAGGCACCCGATACATGTTTGAAGATCGAGCCCGCCATGGCCGTCGCCGCCGAACGAGGTGCCGGCTTCAAGCGACTCGGCGACCTGCCGCCGGCCGCGCATGTGCTGAGCGTCTTTCGCAAGATCGATGGCTGCGTGACCCCGGTGGTGCTGCGCAACGGAATCGAAGCGGGCGTGACGACGGCGCCGGCGCAGGAATGACATAGGCAAGCGACGCGACCATCTCCGCGTGAAGAACCGGCCCTTCCATGTCCGGCTGGGCTATGCGCTCGCCGGTCTGCGCGCATGCTGGCGCAGCGAACGCAGCTTTCGCACCCATGTCGCGCTCGGCAGCCTCGCCGCCATCGGCCTGCTGGCAGTGCGGCCGGCGCCGGTCTGGTGGGCGCTCGTCGGGCTGGTGATCATGCTCGTACTCGGTTTCGAGCTGATCAATTCGGCGTTCGAACGGCTGATCGACCATCTCCATCCCGAAATCCATCCCGAGATCGGCCTGATCAAGGATATGGCCGCCGGCGGCGTGCTGCTGATCAGCGTCGCCGCACTGATCATTGCCGCCGCACTGCTCGTAGATCGGATGTGAGCATGCCGCACCTGCGGGCATGCTTGCCCTCGCCCATCCGCTGACGCATTAGCCCGCGCATGTCATCGAGCCCGTTCGCGCGTCCCGCCGCCCCCGCCCCCCGCCCCCATGCGCTCGCGCTCTGGCTGCTGGTCGTCGCCGCCCTGGTGTTCGCGATCGTCGTCGTCGGCGGGATCACCCGGCTGACCGAATCCGGGCTGTCGATCACCGAGTGGAAGCCGATCCGCGGGATCGTCCCGCCGCTGAACCAAGCCGAATGGCAGGCCGAATTCGATAATTACAAGACGATCCCGCAATATGCGGCGTTCAACACCGGCATGACCCTCGACGGGTTCAAGGCGATCTTCTTCTGGGAATATCTCCACCGGCTGCTCGCGCGCGGAATCGGGATGGTGCTCGCCGCGGTGATGCTGGTCGCCTGGTGGAAGCGCGCGATCCCCACCGGCTATGGCCGGCGGATGCTGATCATCTTCGCGCTGGGCGGGCTGCAGGGGGTAATCGGCTGGTGGATGGTCTATTCGGGCCTGTCCGAACGCACCGAGGTCAGCCATTTGCGGCTGGCCACCCATCTGGTCGCGGCGCTGATCATCTTCTCCGCGCTGATCTGGACCGCGCTCGATCTGTTCGCGCTCGCCCGCAACCCCGGCTATCGACCGGCGCGGATCACCCGGCTGGGGGCGATCGCGCTGCTGATCCTGACGATCCAGATCATCCTCGGCGCGTTCGTCGCCGGGCTGCGCGCGGGCTATGCCTATGCCAGCTGGCCGAAAATGGGCGACGAATGGTTTCCGAGCGGCGGCTGGAACGCCGCGTGGGACCCGATCCGCAACGCGATCGACAATCCGATCGTCGTCCAGTTCCTCCACCGCTGGTGGGCGTGGGTCGCGGTCGCAGCCGCCATGATGCTCGCGCGCCGCGCCCGCGAAACCGGTGCGATCGGGCCGGTCCATGCGATCGGCACCTTCGTCGCGCTGCAGATCCTGCTCGGCATCGGCACGCTGATGACCGGGGTGATGATCCCGATCGCCGCCGCGCACCAGGCGGTCGCGGCGCTGCTGCTGGCGTCGATGGTCGCCGCTGCGCACCATATCGGCCGAGTCCGGAATGGCGCGGTATTATAATACCTCTTTTAATTGAGCCCGGAAATCTTGACTCTTTTGGGCATGTCTGCGCATTAGCCCCCGGTCAGCGCCGCTCCTCACCGGGCGGCGCGGTTCGTTTCAGGAACAAAAGGTCTAAAGCCCATGAAGGCGCTCATGAAGACCACCAAGGTGGCGACGCCCGCCACGGTGGAAAAGAAATGGCATATCGTCGATGCCGAAGGTCTGGTCGTCGGCCGCATGGCGTCGATCATCGCCAACATCCTGCGCGGCAAGCATAAGCCGAGCTACACGCCGTTCATCGATTGTGGCGACAACGTCATCATCATCAACGCCGAGAAGGTTCGCTTCACCGGCAAGAAGGCGAGCCAGAAGGTCTATTATCGCCACACCGGCTATGCCGGCGGCATCAAGGAAGCCCGCGCGGACAAGATCCTCGAAGGCCGCTTCCCCGAGCGCGTGCTCGAAAAGGCGATCGAACGCATGATCCCGCGCGGTCCGCTGGGCCGTCAGCAGATGCGCAACCTGCGCATCTTCAAGGGCACCGAGCATCCGCACGCCGCCCAGAACCCCGAGACCCTCGACATCGGGTCGATGAACCGCAAGAACAAGGTGGGCGCATAATGTCCGACAATCGCCAGTCCCTTTCGGACCTCGCGTCGCTGACCGGCGCTCCTGCCCCGGTCGAAGCGGCTGCTCCGGCCAGCGACGGCCCGGCCTACACCACCACCGAAGCGCCGATCGCACCGGTGCTGCCGACGATGCCGCTGCGCGAGCAGATCATCGACGCGCAGGGCCGCGCTTATGCGACCGGCCGCCGCAAGGACGCCGTCGCCCGCGTGTGGATCAAGCCGGGCACCGGCAAGATCACCGTCAACGGCCGCGACCAGGAAGTCTATTTCGCACGTCCGACGCTGCGTCTCGTCATCAACCAGCCGTTCGGTATCGCCGAGCGCGAGGGCCAGTATGACGTCGTCTGCACCGTCAAGGGCGGCGGGCTTTCGGGCCAGGCCGGCGCGGTCAAGCATGGCATCAGCCAGGCACTGACCAAGTACGAGCCGATCCTGCGCGCCCCGGTCAAGGCCGCGGGCTTCCTGACCCGCGACAGCCGCGCGGTCGAGCGTAAGAAGTACGGCAAGGCGAAGGCCCGCCGCAGCTTCCAGTTCTCGAAGCGCTAAGCCGAAGGGGTTCGCCCCTTACGCAAAAACGAACGGGCCGCCAGCGATGGCGGCCCGTTTTGTTTGTGCCTACCAAAATTTAGGCGGCGCTTTCCGCCAGGGTTTCGGCGAAGATGGACGAGCCTCCACCTTCGCCGGACCCTGATCGGGACATAAAAAGCCGGGGAAGGCCCCCGGCTCTTCATTCACTTCCGCGCAGTCTTCGCGGCCTTTGCGGGAACCTTGGTGCCCGGCTTGCGCCCAAGACCGATCTTGACCGCCAGTTCCTTGCGCTGCTGCGCATAGTTGGGGGCGACCATCGGATAGTCGGCGGGAAGCTTCCACTTCGCGCGATACTGTTCCGGCGTCATCTGATAATGCGTCATCAGGTGGCGCTTGAGCATCTTCAGCTTCTTGCCGTCCTCGAGGCAGACGATATAGTCTGGCTTGATCGACGAGCGGATCGAAACCGCCGGCTCCTGGGCCGGCTGCGGTTCGACGGTGGGGGTACCGAGGCCCTTGAGGGCTTCGTGGACGCTTTTGATGAGCGTGGGCAGATCGCTCACCGAAACACTATTATTCTCGACATGCGCCGATACGATCGCAGCCGTCAGTTCGACCAGTTCTTCGTTCATTTTTGAAACGCCTTACTCTTGCGGGACGGCTGTCTTACGCCGCTTCGCAGCGGCTGTCGCTATTTTCATTACTGTGGACAATCGAACAGGCGCCGCGCCCCAGTCGACCAAAGGAGACTTTGCCGAATTTGGCTGAATTGCGTCGATTTCGCCAAGCTTCGTCAAGGTTCCGACCGGTGCATGTTCATGGACGGCATCGATCCGGCGACTTGCGACGCCGCGATACGCCCTTCGCGCCAGACCCCGCCGGAACACCGCTGGGCCCGGGCAGAGACGACCAAGGCTTGATCCCGCCGATGTCCCGTGCTTGTGCGCGTCATGACTATCCGCACCCTGTTCGTGACCCGCCTCTACGAGGGCCAGCTCGACGATCCCGAGATGATCGACGAGATCGAAGCCTCGTGCCACATGCTCGCCGACGAAGATCGCGCCGGACGGCAATGGGCCAAGGCGCATGGATATCGCGGCTATACATCCTATGCGTCGCTCGACGACCTGCCGCAGCGCGATCCGGTCTTCGCCGATCTCAAACGCAAGCTCGACGCCCATGTCCGTCGCTTCGCCGAGGCATCGCATTTCGACCTCGGCCGCAAGCTCAAGCTCGACAGCCTGTGGGTCAACGTCCTGAAATCGGGCGGCGGCCATTCGGGGCACCTCCACCCGCACAGCGTGGTGTCGGGGACGCTCTACATCGCAGTGCCGCCGGGATCGGGATCGCTCAAGCTCGAGGATCCGCGGCTGCCGATGATGATGGCGGCGCCGGGCCGCACCGCCGACGCACCCGAGGACAGCCGCAGCTTCGTCTATGCCGAGCCTAAGCCCGGCACGATCTTCCTGTGGGAAAGCTGGCTGCGCCACGAAGTCCCCGCCGGCACCACCAAGACCGACCGGATCAGCGTGAGCTTCAACTATGCCTGAGCGCACATCGACCGACCGCCAATGGCTGCACTGGGCGGTCGGCGAGATCGAGGCCGATCTCGCGCGATCGGCCGACACCCATCTGGTGCGGGTGCCGATCGCCGGGCTGCCCGACATCGACATCTATCTGAAGGACGAATCGACCCATCCGTCGGGATCGCTCAAGCACCGGCTCGCCCGGTCGCTGTTCCTCTATGCGCTGTGCAATGGCTGGATCGGGCCCGACACCCCGGTGATCGAAGCGTCGTCGGGATCGACCGCGATCTCGGAGGCCTATTTCGCGCGGCTGCTGCGGCTGCGCTTCATCGTGGTGGTCCCCGAGGGGACCGCTCCCGCCAAGCTTGCCGAGATCGAGCGGCTCGGCGGCGAATGCCACCGCGTCACCGGCGCGATCTACCCGGCGGCCGAGGCCTTGGCGCGCGATCTCGGCGGCCACTACATGGATCAGTTCACCTTTGCCGAGCGGGCGACCGACTGGCGCGGCAACAACAACATCGCGCAATCGATCTTCGCGCAGATGGAGCGCGAACGGCACCCCTGCCCGTCATGGATCGTCGTCGGCGCCGGCACCGGCGGCACCTCGGCGACGATCGGCCGCTATATACGCTATCGCCGATCGAGCTGCCGCGACACGATGTTGGCGGTGGTCGATCCCGAACATTCGGTGTTCGCCGAGGCTTGGCGGACCGGGCGGACCGACCTCACCTCCGACCGCCGCTCGCGGATCGAGGGGATCGGCCGGCCACGGGTCGAGCCCTCATTCCAGGCGCAGGTGATCGACCGGATGATCGAGGTCGAGGACGATGCCAGCTTTGCCGCCGCCCGCTTCCTGTCCGAACGGCTCGGCCGGCGGGTAGGCCCGTCGACCGGCACCAATCTGGTCGGGGTGCTCCGGATCGCCGAGCAGATGGCAGCAGCGGGCGAAGCGGGCAGCATCGTCTCGCTGATCTGCGATCCCGGCGAGCGCTATATGGACAGCGCCTTCGACGAGGCGTGGCTCGACGCGAACATGCCCGACCATGGTCGCTGGGCGGCGTGGCTGGCGCGGTTCTAGCCCGTAACGACGATATCTGCTATCGACCGGGCATGATCAGCGATCTGCCCATCGGACGTGCGCTGCGCCGGTTCCGGCGGCTGAACGGCATCAAGCAGGGCCATGTCGCCGAGCTGCTGGCGGTGTCGCAGGGCAGCGTATCGCGCTGGGAAAGCGGCGCCCACGAACCCGAGGGCGTCCACCGCGAACGGATCGTCGCGATGATCGCCACCCATAGCGGCAACAAGGGCGATGCCGCGCTGAAGCGGCTGGTGTCGTCCTCGGCGCTGCCGCTGCACCTGATCTGCGACGCCACCCACCGGCTGCTCGCCGCCTCGCCGGTGCGCGCGGCGTCGTGGCAGGTCGATGTCGGTCCCTATCTCGGCACCTCGCTCTGGCGCTTCGCGACCCCCGAGATCGTCGCCGCCGAGGACAGCCTGGGCGATCGCGGCTGGTTCGAGCGGCCATGGCAGACCCTGTGCTTCGAGACCGGCGGCAACGGCAGCGACGAAATCCCGGTGCGGCCGAGCCGGATGCGCTGGGAAACGATCGCGCTGTCTGACGGGCGGGTCGGGCGACTGACGACGACCATCGGCTGACAGCTCGCGCATATTTTATTCGTAGGCTCCGCCGCTCTGCCGCCTTACGAGCCTGCGCATGACCAGCAACTGGCCCAGGATCATCGCACTCTGGCTGATCGGCATCTTCGCGGCAGGCCAGCTCGCCAAGGTCGCGACGCTGGCGCCCGCGCTGCGCTTCCGCTTCGGACTCTCCCTCGCGCAGACCGGCCTGCTGGTCTCGCTGCTCGAAATCGGCGGCGCGCTGTTCGGCTTCGCCGCGGGGCTGGCGGTCGGCCGCTTCGGAACCCGGCGTTTCCTGTTCTGGGGGCTCGCCATCCTGCTGCTCGCCGGCATGGCCGAGGCCGCGGCGTCGAACGGCGCCGTCTTCTTCGCCGCCCGCGCGGTCGAGGGGATCGGCTATCTGCTGGTGGTGATCGCGCTGCCGACCGCGATCGTCGCGCTGACCGACGAGCGCAACCGCGGCGCCGCGCTGACGCTGTGGAGCAGCTTCTTCGCGGTCGGGGTCGCGATCGGCAGCGTCGCCACCGGCTTTGCGAGTGGACTGGCGGGCCCGGGCGGGGCGCTGTGGTTCTGGGCGGCGATCGCCGCGGTCGCGCCCTTCCTGGTCGCGAAGATGCCGATCCCGACGCAGGCCGATCGCCGCGCGATCGCGCTGCCCGCAGCTGCAGCCTGGCTGTCGACCTTCGCCTTCGGCCTCTACACCATGGCCTTCTGCTCGCTGACGATGCTGCTGCCGACCTTCCTGATCGAGGTGACCGGCACGAACCTCGCCACCGCGAGCATCGTCGTCGGGCTGGTGTCGCTGGCATCGCTGCTGGCGACCGCGATCGGCGCCTGGCCGATGCGCGCGGGACCGGTCGAGGGTCGTCGCGTGATCGCGATCGTCGCCCCCGCCCTGCTGCTGTCCGCGCTGGCGGCCCCGGCGATCTTCCTCGCCGCCCGCCCGACCGGCGCCGCCCTGCTCGCCACCAGCGCGATCGCCATCGCGGTGGTGCTGCTCAGCACGATCGCCGCCCCCTTCATCTTCGCGCGGCTGCCGCTGATGGCCGGCGCCCGCACCGCCGACGATCCGCGGATCGCCGCGGTCAACGGCTTGGTCACCCAGTTCGGCGCGGGCGGCGCGCTGATCGGCCCGCCGCTCGCCGGGCTGGTCGTCGAGCGCTGGGGCTGGTCCGCACTGGGAATCGCGATGGCGGCGATCCTGACGGCAATGCTCGCGATGATCTGTCTCGCGGAATATCGGCTCGCCGTTCAGTCCGCGAGCGCGGGGCGCAGTTCCTTCTCGAAGAAGCGGATGAAGCCGTCCTGATCGGGGCCGATCCCGGTCAGGACGATATGGTCGAAACCGGCGTCGATATATTTGCGGATCGCGGCGAGATGGGTTTCGACATCCGGACCGGCAGCGATCGTCTCGGCAAGGTCGGCGGGCTTCACATATTTCGACGCCGCCTCGAAGCCCGCCACGGCGGGTAGCTCGCTGTTCACCGACCAGTCGAACGCCGAGAAGCGGAACCGGTCATGCGCAAGCTCGAGCGCCGCTTCCCTGGTCGCGCCGAGCGCCAGAGCGACCTCGGCATAGCAGGGGCCCTGCCCCTTGGCCTTGCGGAAACCCTCGACCAGTCCGGCCTCGGGCGAGGTCGTCATGATCCCGTCGGCCTTGTCGGCAGCGAGCGCGATCGAGGCCGGGCCGCTCACCCCGACCACCACCGGGATCGGCTTGGCGGGCAGGTCGTAAAGCTGGGCATGGTCGACGACGAAGCTCTCGCCCTTGAAGCTGTGAACGCCGCCGCTCCACAATGTCCGGAAGATGTCGATCGCCTCGCCGAGCATCGCATGGCGCTCGGGCACCGACGGCCAGCGCGCGCCGGTGACATGCTCGTTGAGCCGCTCGCCGGCGCCGACCGCCAGGGTGAAGCGGTCGCCGCTCATCACCGCGATCGTCGCCGCCGCCTGGGCGACGATCGCCGGATGATAGCGGATGATCGGGCAGGTCAGCCCGGTGGTGATCGCGATCCGGCTGGTGGCATGCGCGATCGCGCCGAGCACGCTCCACGCGAACGGGGCATGGCCCTGCGAATTGAGCCAGGGATGGAAATGGTCCGAGATCGAGACGAAATCGAAGCCTGCCGCCTCGGCCTTCACCGCATTGTCGACCAAGGCGACGGGGCCATGCTCTTCGGTCATCAGCTTGTACCCGAACTTCACCATCCGACGCCTCCTTCTTGTCAGGGGCGTCAATGCCGCGGACGGGCGAACGATCCGCTCGTTTCGCCCGCGGCGACGGAAGCGCTTCAGGCGATCGCGGGGGACCTGCGGGCGGCGAGGCTGTAGGAGACGAAAAAGATCAGCAGGCCGCCGGCAGCAAGCGCCGCACCGATCGGCCCGGTCGAGGTCCAGCCGAGTCCCGCCGCGATCGCGACCCCGCCGAGCCACGCGCCGAGCGCATTGGCGACGTTGAACGCGCTGTGGTTGAGTGCTGCGGCGAGCGCCTGGGCATCGGCGGCGACGTCCATCAGCCGGGTCTGCAGCGCCGGCCCGAGCGCCAGGCCAGCGAAGCCGATCATGAACAGGTTGAGCGCCGCGGTCACCGGATGGTGCGCGCTGAGCGCGAACAGCGACAATGTGGCGATGTTGAGCAGCATGATGATCAGGATCGCCCGCATCAGCCCGCGATCGGCGAGCCAGCCGCCGAACAGGCTGCCGGCGATCATCCCGAGGCCGATCGCCGACAGCATCGGCGGAACGCTCGACTCCTGCATGCCCGCGACGAACATCAGCGTCGGCGCGATATAGGAGTAGACCGCGAACAGCCCGCCGAAGCCGACCGCGGCGATGCCCAAGGTCAGCCAGACCTGCCCGCGCCTGAGCGCGCCCAGTTCGGTCATCGGGCTGGCATCGTCGGCGGCCGGCATCGGATGGAGGCACAGCCGCACCAGCGCCGCGGTGGCGAGGCCGGTGGCCGCGACCACGACGAACGCCGCGCGCCAGCCGGCGACCTGGCCGATCCAGGTCGCGAACGGCACGCCGATGACATTGGCGATGCTCAGCCCGAGCATCATCCGCGCCACCGCCTGCGCGCGCTTGTTGGGCGGCACCAGCGACGCCGCGACCAGCGAGGCGATCCCGAAATAGGCGCCGTGCGGCAGCCCCGCGACGAAGCGCGCGACCACCACGAAGCCATAGTTCGATGCAACCGCGCAGCCGAGATTGGCGAGCGCGAACAGCAGCATCAGCCCGATCAGCATCGTCCGCCGCCCGACCCGCGCGAACGCCGCGGCGATCAGCGGCGCGCCGATCACCACGCCCAGCGCATAGGCGCTGATCATATGGCCCGCGACCGGAATCGAGACATGGATGTCGCTCGCGACATTGGGCAGCAGCCCCATCGAGGCGAATTCGCCGGTGCCGAGCGCGAAGCCGCCCAGCGCCAGCGCGAACTCGGCGGCGGTCACGCCGTGCGGGGGCGCGGTTTCGGAGGTGATCGGGGTCATCGACGGTCCTGCGGAGATGAGCGGCATCTCTCCCGGGGACGGCACGTCGACGCGCTCTGCGCCCTATATGGGGACGCGAGGCGCCCGAGACAACCGCCGATGCCCGCGATCAGAAATGGCTATCGCGCTGCAACCGATCGATCGTGGCCGCATCGAGCCGCAGGAAGCGCGCGGCATTGTCGAACAATATGTCGCGCTTCTGCGCGGCGCTCAGCCGCGGGTCCTCCTCGATCACCGCGATCGACCGGCCGATCGTCTCCGGCCAGACCATCTGGTCCGATCCGAACAGGATGCGCTTGCCGAAACCGGCGGTGACGATCCGGCCGATATAGTCGTAAAAATCGGCGCGAGGCTGGGTGTAGACGATCACCCCGGTGTCCACATAGACCTGCGGGTGCGCGTACATCAGCGCCAGCAGGTCGTCGATCATCGGATAGCCGGCATGCATCAGATAGACGCGCAGCCGTGGATGCCTGACCAGCACCTCCTCCATCGTCAGCGCGCTGTGGAGCCGCGCCCGATAGCCGTCGGCGCCCATATAGATGATCCCGGGCGGCCCCGGACCGACATGGATCCCGACCGGGATGTCGAGCTTTTCGGCAAGCGCCCAATAGGGTTCGAGCCGGCGGTCGGTCGGCGCGATCCCTTCATATTGGGTGGTGACCTCGGCGAGTATGTCGAGCGTCCCCGCCTTGTGCAGCGCCTCGACCGTCGCGACCGGATAATCGCGGCCGATGTTGAAATCGAGCCCGCTCAGGAAACGCCCCGGCGCCGCCTTGCGCCACGCCGCCACCCGCGCCGGCGTGCCGCTGAGCACCCCGACGACATGATGCTTCTCCATCTCGGCGATGGTCCGCCGCATCAACTCGGGCTCGGTCGTCGGCGACCATACCGGATCCTGGCAGGCCGGCTTCTTGAACAGCTCGAGAAACTGGTCGGGATAGGGGGTGCGCTGGTCCCAGACCGGCATCGCCGCGAGCGGCGTGCACATCGCCATCGGCGGCGGTCCCTGATCGTCGGGCGCCATCGCGTGGAGGTGCATGTCGATCACCGGCGCCGCGGCATGCACCGCCTGCGCCGCGCAGATCAGGACAAGAATCGCCATCCACCGCATCGCGCTTTCCCCCCGTGAGCCAGCCTACCCTATAAACACGGGTCGATCACGCAAGCGGCAAGACGTTTCAGAGCGGCGCGAGCTTGGTCGTCGGCTGCAGCGCATCCTTGCGGACCTTCTCGCCGATCAGCGCCGACAGATTGCCCGAAATCGCCCGCACCGCACCGACCGGATCGACGGTGGCGTTGTCGACCCCGAAATGCGCGAAATCGGCGATGCTCATGATGAACTTGCGCGCCTCGCCATCGACGTCGCCGCTGAAGGCGATCATGCGCTTTTCCTTGAGCGCGCTCGAGGCATCGATCGAAATCACGGCATCGGTCATCTGTGGAACCCTGTCTGCAACATATAATGTGTGGATATGGCGCGCGATTAGCACAGATGCGCCGCAATGTCGGAGTTTTTCGCAGGTGCAGCATTCGGCTCAGCGGCCGATCGCCCTTGTCGGTTTGACCGCCACCCGATCGATGTGCTCCAGCGCAGCCATCATGCCCCAGCAATTGAGCCTCGCCGTGGTCGGCGCGATCCACAGCAACCCCGACGGCAGCAACCGGCTGTTCGAGATCGCGATGCTGCGGCCGGGCGAACCGGTCGCGCTTCGGCCGGAGCCGACCAACAAGGTCGATCCTTCGGCGGTCGCGGTCTTTTCGGCGCGCGGTATCCAGATCGGCTATCTGAGCGCCGAACGCTGCGGATGGATCGGCGGCCGGATCCGGCAGGGTCGCGACATCGTCGCGATCTTCCAGGAGAAGACGAGGACCGGCGCGGTCATCCGCGTCCATCTCGATGGCGGGACACCGACATTGCCTTCCCCGCGGACCGCTGTGGATGCGCCGCCGGCCGAGGGCCAGATCGATCCCGACGACGGCTTCTGGCCAGATTATATCCCGCCCGATGAATGACGGGCGGCCCGTTACGCTTTCGTAAGACGCGTCGATGCATGCTGCCCGCGGCTCAGGGGAGATCGACCATGGAAATCCACGCTTATGACTGGGATGCACCGACCGCGATGACCGCCAAGGGGCGGGCGCAGCATCGGATCAAGGTCGCGCGCACGACGCTGTCGGCGCTGTCGCTGGCGGGAACCGCGCTGGTCGGCGCCGGTATCCTGATGCGCTGGCGGAACAGCCACAAGAACGGCTGAACGACCGAACCGCCGCCACTCAAACCTCTTCGCGTTCGGCGAACGCCGCCCGCGCCGCCTCGATCTGGGCATGATAGGTTCCTGCCCAGATCCACACCCCGCAAAAGGCCGCCCCCAGGGTACGGCCGAGCTCGGTCAGGCTGTAATCGACCCGCGGCGGCACCACCGGATGGACGACCCGGCTGACCAGCCCGTCGCGCTCCATCTGCCGCACCGTCTTGGTCAGCATCTTCTGGCTGATGTCGCCGACATGTCGGCCAAGTTGGGTGAAGCGCAGCGTGCCATGCTCCTCGAGCGCCTCGAGGATCAGCATCGTCCATTTGTCGGCGACCCGGCCGATGATCTCCTGCACCAGCGCGGCGATCTTCGGATCGTCTTCGCCGGGATAGAAAGCGGGTTTGTCCATCACGGTATCCATCAGGTTAGTATCGCACTTTCAGGTGCCTACTTTCCAAAAGAGAGTGTCAGCTTTATCTCCGAATCACAACGTTTTTACGAGGTGATTTCGACATGAAGAGCAGCGACAACACGATATTGGTCACCGGCGGCGGATCGGGCATCGGCCGTGCGCTCGCCGAGAAATTCCATGGCTTGGGCAACCGGGTGATCATCGCCGGGCGCGATGCGGCGAAGCTCGAAGCGGTCGTCGCCGCCAATCCGGGCATGGCGTGGATGACCTTCGACGTCGGCGATGCCGGATCGATCGAAGCATTTGCGCGCGATCTGGTCGCGGCACACCCGACCCTCGACGTCATCGTCAACAATGCCGGCATCATGCAGGCCGAGGATCTGAAGGCCGCGCCCGCCAATCTCGCGACCAGCGAGGCGACGATCGCCACTAATCTGCTCGGGCCGATCCGGCTGACCTCGGCACTGCTGCCGCATCTGCTGACACGGCCGTCGGCGACGGTGATGATGGTGTCGTCGGGGCTCGCGTTCGTGCCGATGATCGCGACTCCGACCTACAGCGCCACCAAGGCCGCGATCCACGGCTATGCGATGGCGCTGCGCGAGCAGCTGCGCGGGACCTCGACCGACGTCGTCGAGATCGTCCCGCCTTATGTCCAGACCGAATTGATGGGCGACCGCCAGGCCAACGATCCCAATGCGATGCCGCTCGCCGCTTTCATCGACGAGGTGATGGCGATCCTCGCCGCCGATCCGGCGGTCGCCGAGGTGGTGGTCGAGCGTTGCAAGCCGCTGCGCTTCGCCGCGCAGAACGGCCATTTCGACCAGGTCTTCGCGATGGTCAACGCCCAGCATTGACGGCGCATTGTCGCCTCCTCAACCCGCGGCTACCTTGCCGCGCAGCGGAGGATGATATGCGGATCGGCAGGCGCGGCATGATGACGGGAACCGCGGCGGCGATCGCCGCTGCGGCCTCCCCCGCAATCTCCGCCGGCGAAAACTGGAAGGCGCTCGGCGCGGCGGTGAAGGCCGAGATGGCCTGGGCCTGGGATCTCTACCGCGAGCACGCCTGGGGCAAGGACGAGATCAAGCCGGTCAGCGGCGGCCATTCGAGCTTCCCGATCCGCAAGGGGCCGCATCTCGGACTGACCCTGATCGAGGCGCTCGACACGCTCTGGGTGATGGGGCTCGACGACCGCTTCCAGGACGGGATCGACTGGGTCAGGGCGCATGCCGATTTCGACGTCGACGGCGAGGTGTCGGTGTTCGAGACCTCGATCCGGCTGGTCGGCGGGCTGCTGTCGGCGCACCATGCCTCGGGCGATCCGGTGCTGCTCGCCAAGGCGCGCGACCTCGCCGACCGGCTGCTGCCGGCGTTCGATACCCCGACCGGTTTTCCATACCGCTTCATCAACCTGCGCACCGGCGCGGTGCGCGACCCCGAGACCAACCCGGCCGAGATCGGCAGCTTCCTGCCCGAATGGGGCACGCTCAGCCGGCTGACCGGCGACCGCCGTTATGGCGAGGTCACCAGGCGGGCGATGGTGACGCTGTTCGAGAAGCGCTCGAAGCTCGACCTGCTCGCGGTCAAGATTGACGCGCGCACCGGGCAATGGCTCGACCGGCGCGCGACGGTCGGCTCCTATGCCGACAGCTATTATGAATATCTGTGGGACGCCTGGCAGCTGTTCGGCGACAACGAATGCCGCCGCATGTACCAGGTCTGCACCGCGGCGATCCTGCGCCACCAGCAGGACTGGCGCGACGGCCGGCTGTGGATCGCCGACGTCGATTTCGAGACCGGCAGGATCGTCTCGACCGAACAGGACGAGCTCGCCTCCTTTTATGGCGGGCTGCTCGCGCAGGGCGGCGCGGTGAAGACCGGCGCCGCACTGACCGAAAGCTGGGCGGCGCTCCAGGATCGGTTCGGCGTGCTCCCCGAAGGCTATGACTATGCCACCGCCAGGCCGACCGCGCCCGGCAATGCGCTGCGCCCCGAGCTCGCCGATGCAGCCTTCAACCTCTGGCTGATCGACCGCAACCCGCGCCGGCGGGCGATCTGCGCCGCCCATTTCCGCGCGATGCAGCGCTGGAACAAGGCCCGCTACGGCTATACCGACCTCGCCGACGTCACCACCGATCCCAAGCGCCAGGCCGATCATTGTCCCGGCTATTGGTGGTCCGAGCAGATGAAATATTATTATCTGATCTTCGCCGACACGCCGCGCTTCGACTATCGCCGCAACTATCTGACCACCGAGGGCAACGTCCTGCTGGGCTTTCGCCGCGCCGGATGACGGGGCTTCATCGGCGTGGCGATATCGCGCATCGGCCCGGTTTGCGGGCGCTGGCGGAGCGATAGGCGTTTGCGAAGGCGGGGCCTTCCTGTACGATCGGCTACAGCAATGAAAACGAGGTAGTCCCGATGGCAGAGGGTGTGAGCGCTCCGATCAGGCCGGTGCCGTTCCTGGTCAAGGACCCGGAACAGATTCCGACCAAGCGCTATTATGACGAGGAATTCTACAAGCTCGAGAACGAGCGTCTCTGGCCGCATGTCTGGCAGATGGCGTGCCGGCTCGAGCAGATCCCGAACGTCGGCGACTTCATCGAATATAGCAATCTCGGCAAGTCGGTGGTCATCGTCCGCACCAAGGACGGGGTGAAGGCGTTCCACAATGCCTGCCGCCACCGCGGCGTCCAGCTCGCCGAGGGCCATGGCAACTGCAAGCGCGAGGGCTTCATCTGCCCCTTCCACGGCTGGCGCTGGAATATCGAGGGCAAGAACACCTTCGTCTATGGCCGCCACATGTTCAGCGAGGCCGCGCTCGAAGAGGCCGAACTGGCACTCAAGCCGTGCCGGGTCGAGGAGTTCATCGGCTGCGTCTTCATCAACCATGACGACGACGCGCTGTCGCTGCGCGAGAGCGTCGGCCCGCTCGCCGACGGCCTCGACGCCTACCAGTCGGACTCGATGCGCGCCGAATGGTGCTACGGCACGGTGCTGCCGGCCAACTGGAAGGTCGCGATGGAAGCCTTCATGGAAGGCTATCATGTGATGAAGACCCATCCGCAGCTCCAGCATGCGGTGCCGATCCTCTACAACATGATGTACGGCATGGAGACCGGCGGCATCGGCGTGCCGGTCAACCCGAACATGAGCATCCAGGACAATATCAAGGCGCAGTTCAAGCATCTCCAGCTGCTGAGCGAGGGCATGGCCGGTATGTGCCATGCCAAGGACGTCGCGGTCGCCGAACAGATGCTCGACGTGCCGCTACCCGAGGATCTCGGCCAGGCGATCATGACCTGGTACGGCATGCTCAACCATCAGGTGACCGAGGCCGCCCGCGCCCGCAACGAACCGGTCGGCGATCTCAACCACATCGCGGTCAACACGCCCGTGAAGGCTGTCGAGTTCATCTATCCGAACTATTTCCTGCTGCCGTTCCTGTCGAGCATGTCGGCCTACCGGATCCGTCCGCTCGGCCCCGAAAGCTGCATGTTCGAGATCTGGTCGCTGACCAACTTCCCCCCGGGCGAGGAGCCCGAGCCGGTGATGGAACCGATCATGCTGCCGCACGACAGCGACCAGTTCCCGCCGATCCCGCGCCAGGATTACAGCAACATCCCGCGTCAGCAGATCGGCCTGCACGCCGACGGTTTCGACTATATGCGGCTGTCGAAGGACATCGAGGGGCTGATCAGCAACTTCCACCGCCTGCTCGACGGCTATCTCCAGGGCGACGACGTCAAGAAGCTCGGTGCCGCCGGCGCGCATCTCAGCGGCAATTTCGATGGCCCGATCAAGGATCTCGGGCTCTGAGATAAAGGAGGCGCGGTCGTCGATCGCGCCTCTTCTCGCTATTGCGCCAGCCGTTCCAGCTTGAGCACCGTCTTGCCCTTGTAATCGGCCTCGCCGTAGGCCGCGAAACCCAGCTTCGCCGCGACCCGCAGCGACCCCAGATTGTTCGGATCGATGATGCACACGGTGCGCGGCGGCGCCCGGGTCTCCTCGATCCAGGCGAGCGCGGCGCGCGCCGCCTCGGTGGCATAGCCCTTGCCCGCCACGTCATGCGCCAGCATCCAGGCGAATTCGGGCGGCCCGTCGAAATCGGCGCCGAGCCCGCGATGGAAATCGCCGAGCCCGACCTCGCCGATCACCCGGCCGGTCGCGCGTTCCTCGACGATGAACAGGCCGTAGCCGAGCAGTGCCCAATGCCCCGCGAAGCGCAGCAGCCGCGCCCAGGTCTCCTCTGGGGTCATCGGCTTCTGGTAGATGAAGCGCACCGCCTCCGGATCGGTGGTCAGCGCGCAGCTCGCCGCGAAATCGGCGATCCGGTGCCCGCGCAGGATCAGCCGCTCGGTGGTCAGCGTCGGCGCGCTCATGCCGCGACCAGCCTCATTTCTCGAACCGCCTCATTGCTCGAACTGCTCGCCCGGCGAGACGCCCCAGATGCGTTCGGCGCGGACATAGCCCTTCTTGCCGCCGACGTTGAACAGGCACCAGCTGCCGTCGCACTCCTCGAGATTGCCGACGACCCCGGGTTCGGCCTGCCAGTTGAGCCCGGCATTGTCGTCGGGATCGGCGCGCATCGGCGCCAGCCCCTGCCCGGTGATCACCCCGGTGCGCCGGGCGCTGAGCAGTGTCGACAGCATCCAGCCTTCGGTGCCGTCGATCTCCTTGATCCGCCGCCAGTCGCCATAGACCTGGACGACCTGGATCGGCAGGTCGCGCCGGCGATAGCGCCAGATCGCCGGAAAGGTCTTCTCGGGGCCGGTGCGCATCAGCGCGTCGCCGGTGGCGAGCGATGCCCAATAAGGAATCTTGCGCTCTTCCGCGTCGGCGATCGCGCCGGACGCGAGGCAGACAATGGCGATAGCGATAAGGCCGATACGCGACACGGCGGCTCCCGAACTGTTGATATTTGGCCGCACCTTATCGCCTGCGGCCAAGCGTTCAAGCGCGTCGGCGAAACCTGTCATTTTGACAACGACATGAACGACGGAACAATGCCCGGTTCATCTCGTTCCTCGTACACAGTTCACCCAACGCATGTTGATTAGGAGCGTGATATGAAGTCGAACACTTTGATGGCGGCAGCGATCGCGCTGTCGTTTACCGCGGCCACCCCCGCTTTCGCCCAGAGTGCAGGCAAGCTCGCCAAGGGCGCGCTGATCGGCGGCGCCGGCGGCGCCGTTGCCGGCGCGATCATCCCCGGCCTCGGCACGGGCGAAGGTGCGCTGATCGGTGCGGCCGGCGGTGCGGCGATCACCGCACTCAACCACAAGGATCGCCGCTATTATCGCGACGGTTACGGCCGGAAATACTGGACCGACAAGCGCGGTCGCCGCCACTATAAATAAGCGCGTCACCGCTTGAAAACAGGCCGCTCCGGATATCCGGGGCGGCCTTTTTCATGGGGGCGGTTCAGATCTCCAGCCGCACCAGCCAGTCCTCGATCATCCGGCGCCCCGCCTTGACCGCGGGAGGCCCGTGCGCGGCATGCTGGTCGCGCATCCCCGCGATCGTCTGCCCCGCCGATACGACATAGGGTTCGTCGGCGAGCCACGCCTCGAACCGTTCGTCCTCGCCCATTTCGGGATGGCATTGCAGCGCGAGCAGATTGGTGCCGCGTCGGAACGCCTGATGCGCATATTTGGCCGACGAGGCGAGCAGCTCGGTGCCTTCGGGCAGGTCGAACGTGTCGCCATGCCAGTGAAGCACCGGCACATCCTCGATATGGCGGACCGGCGATCCCAGCCCGGCCGCGCTCAGCTCGATCGGCGCGAAGCCGACCTCTTTGACCGGCCCCGGATAGACCCTCGCGCCCATGGCGGCCGCTATCATCTGGCTGCCGAGACACACGCCCAGCGTCGGCCGGTCGAGCATGATCCGCCGGGTGAGCCGGGTGATCTCGCAGGCGATCCATGGATGGCGATCGGTCTCATAGACCCCCATCGGCCCGCCCATCATCACGACGAGGTCGGGCTCGTCGAAGTCGACGCTCGAAAAGCGCGGATCGGTGACGTCGATCCGGTCGATCACGAAACCGGCCTCCTCGACCGGCGCGCGGAAGGCGGCAATCCCTTCATAGGGGGTATGGCGGATCACGAGACAGGTCTTCATCGCGCCAAGACTAGCGTCGCAACCGCCGATTCCAACCGCAGTGCTTCTTTAGGTGCGTAAACTCGCCGCGCGGCCCACTCAGTCGCCGGTGAGGATACGATCGACCAGTTGCTTCACCGTCGGCACGAACCCGTTCGAATAGAAGGGATCCTGCTTGAACTTGTACGCGGCGTGGCCCGCGAACATCAGATTCTCGTCGATCGGACCACCATGGGCGATGTCCTGGAGCGTCTTCTGGATGCAGAAGCTGCGCGGATCGGCGAGACGGCCGGTCGAATTGCCCTCGGAATCGGCCCAGGCCGAGAAACCGCACTGGCTCAGGCACCCCATGCAATCGGCCTGGTCCTTGCGGATGATCTTGGTCTCTTCGGGGGTCTCGAACACCAACGTGTTGTCCGGCGTCTTGAGCGCCATGGTGAAACCCTGGCCATACCATTCACGGGCGCGGTGGAGGTCGCCCAGCGTCACCCAGAAATTCTTGCCCTTGATGCCGACGTCGAGCTGATACTGATGATCGCCCGCGGCCTCGCCCGAAAAGGCGATCTGGCGTTCGGACCGCGCTTCGAGGCTGCGCAGGAACGGATTGCGCACCGCCGACGAATAGAAGCCGGTCGGCGAGAAACGGTGGAGCAGCACGTCGCCGGGCTCGAGCGTGGTCAGATGGTCCTTCCACCCCTGCGGGATCGGGCTTTCCTGGGTCAGCAGCGGGCGGGTACCGAACTGGAAGGCGATCGTTCCGAGTTCGGGATTGTCGATCCACTCGGCCCAGTCGCGCAGGAACCAGACGCCGCCGGCCATGATGATCGGCACATCGTCCGAAATGCCGCCGCTGCGCATCGTCTCGCGCAGCTGCTTGACCCGCGGATAGGGATCCTGCGGCTGCTTGGGGTCCTCGGCGTTCGACAGACCATTATGGCCGCCGGCGAGCCAGGGATCCTCATAGACCACGCCGGCCAGCCATTCGGCGGCCTTCGAATAGGCCCGCTTCCACAGCGCGCTGAACGCGCGGCCCGACGAGACGATCGGCAGATAGCTGACGCCGTAGGAGGCGGCGATCTCGGACAGCTTGTACGGCATGCCGGCACCGCAGGTGACACCGGCGACCATGCCCTTGGTGCGCTCGAGCACGCCATGGAGGATCCGCTGGGCGCCGCCCATTTCCCACAGCACGTTGATGTTGATCGCGCCCTTGCCGCCGGCGATCTCGAACGCGCGGCGGACCTGCTCGACCGCGCCGTCGATGGCATAGGCGATCAGTTCCTCATGCCGCTCGCGGCGCGACAGCGCGCGGTAGATCTGCGGGATGATCTTGCCCTCGGCATCGTAGCTGTCGGCGTTGACCGCCGAAACGGTGCCGATGCCGCCGGCCGCGGCCCAGGCGCCCGAACTCGCATGGTTGGTCGCGGAGACGCCCTTGCCGCCTTCGATCAGCGGCCACACCTCGCGGCCACCATAGAGAATCGGCCGAACGCCCTTGAACAACGATGCCTCCTACGCAGAATGGGCGCCATATAAGGATGCGCGCAAAAAATTGCGCGTAAAATCGCGCCGGCCCTATCCGAGCGCGCCGGGCCGCCCGATCGCGGCTTCGTACAACTTATGATAATAGCCGATCATCGCCTCCTCGGCAAATTCGGCCAGCGCCAGCGCCCGGTTGGCGCTCCCCACCGAGCGCCGCAGCCCGGGGTCGGCGCACAGCATCGCCAGCGCCCGCGCCAGCCCCTTCTCGTCGGCGGCGGGGACGATGAACGGCCGGTTCTCGGGCGCCGCCATCGACGCGATGTCGCCGACATCGGTGCACAGGGCGGGCAGGCCGCAGGCCATCGCCTCGACCAGCGAGATCGGGAACTGCTCGCTGTCCGACGTCAGCGCGAAGATGTCGAACGCCGCCATCGCCCCCGCCGGATCGCGCACGAAGCCGGGCAGGATCAGCCGGTCGGCAACCCCCAGCCGCTCCGCTTCGGCAACGATCGCGCCGCGCTCGGGCCCTTCGCCCAGGATCACCAGTCGGGCATCGGCGGGCGCCCCATCCGCGAAGATCCGCACCAGCCGCGGCAGATTCTTGACCGCGCGCAAGCCTGCGACGGTGCCGATCAGCAGCCCCGGGCCGGGCTCGACCCCAGGGATCGGCCGGGGATCGGCCAACTCGGCATCGCTCGGCAGGCGGATGCCGTTCGACAGCCGCAGCACGCGCCTGGCGGGCTGCCACCAGATCGTCCGCGCGATCGTCTCGAGCCGCCGCGAGGGCACCACCACCACCCGCGCCGCCGGCAGCATCAGCCGGCGGAACCACACGCGCTTCGGATTCTGGCGCACCACCTCGTCCTGGTTGAACCCGTCCTCGGCATGGATCAGCGGCGGCAGCGTCATGAATGGCGCCCACATCCGCCGCGCCCCGACCGCGTCCATCGCCCCCCAATTATAGGTGAGCACCAGGTCGAAGCCCTGCATATAGGCGGCGAGCCGGCGATAACGCCCCGGCGACGGCTTGCCGTGGAGCGCCGGCGCGGCATCGCCGGGAAAGTCGACCTTGATCGCCGGATCGATCGCGTCGCGCGCGCCCAGCGCATCGGGCACCGCGCTCAGCACGACATGTTCGGCGGCCGAACCGAACGCGTTCATCAGCCGCACCGCCCGCGCCTCCTTGCCGCCCAGGCTGAAGGTCGAATGGCAATGGAGGATGCGGACCGGCGCCATCAGGCGGCCGTGCCCCGGTCGGCGTCGATCCGCGCCAGCAGCCGGTCGATCGCGGCCTCGCTTTCGGGCTCCCACAGCGTCGGCGCATGGCCGATCCGCGGCAGCACCAGTTCCTCCATCAGCGGCAGCTCGCCGACCATCCGTGCGGCGGTCGCGTTGGAGATGATGTCCGACAGCCCGCCGCGGATCAGCAGGCTCGGGATCGGCTTGAGCGCCTCGACCGCCGGCCACAGATCGACCCCGGCCTCGCCGCCCGGCACCTTGAACGGCTCGCCGATCGCCATGTCGTAATCATAGACGATCCGGCCCGCCGCGGTCAGCCGGCACAGCCGTTTCGCCATGCCGAGCCAGTCTTCGAGCTCATAATCGGGATAGGCCTGGCGCTGCCCCTCGCCGAGCGCGCGCGCGGCATGCAGCCAGGTCGGATAGCTCGCCGACTTGCCGACATAGCCGCGAATTCGCGCCAACCCCTCGGCCTCGGCCTTCGGGCCGATATCGTTGAGCAGCAGGCCCGCCACCTGGCCCTGGTGGGTCGAGGCGATCAGCATCGACAAGATGCCGCCGAGCGAGGTGCCGAACAGGATGAAGCGGTCGAGCTTCAGATCGTCGAGCAGCGCCTGGACGTCCTGCAGATAGGTGAGCGGGACATAGGTGTTGGCGTCCTTGGCATAGGCGCTCTCGCCGCGCCCGCGCAGTTCGACCAGGATCAGCCGGCGCTGTCCGGCAAGCCGGGCCGCGACCGGCGCGAAATCGCGCGCGTTGCGGGTCAAGCCGGCGAGACAGATGATCGGCGGGCCGTCATGCCCGGCGCCGGCGCCATAGCTGCGATAATGGAGACGCAGGCCGTCGCGGGACCACCAATAGCCGTCATCCCAGTCCGCCACGCCCGGTACTCCTCGCTGCCCGCGCATTCTCTATCGCCGCAGGACCGTCGCCCCGCAAGCCGCACGATCGTGCGCCGCCCGCCGGCACCATTGTCGATCGCGCTATCCCGCCCTAATCTGCGCTTTCTCCAGCCGGGAGTGCGCGTCCTGCCGAGCTACCAGACCGACCTTGGCGGCACCCGCCACCGCTTCGCCGACCTGCGGACCCTGCTCGCCCACGCCACCCCGCTGCGGTCGGGCGACTTGCTCGCCGGGATCGCCGCCGACAGCGCCGAACGCCGGGTCGCCGCGCGCTACGCCCTCGCCGACCTGCCGCTCGCGACCTTCCTCCAGGATCTGGTGATCCCCTACGAGACCGACGAGGTCAGCCGGCTGATCGTCGACCGCCATGACCCCGCCGCCTTCGCGCCCGTCGCGCATCTGACCGTCGGCGGCTTTCGCGAATGGCTACTCGCGACCGACGCAATCGGCGCGATCGCCGCCGGCATCACCCCCGAAATGGCGGCGGCGGTCTCGAAGCTGATGCGCAACCAGGATCTGATCGCGGTCGCCCGCAAGATCCGGGTGACCAGCGCCTTCCGCAGCACGATCGGCCTGCCCGGCCGGCTGTCGGTGCGGCTCCAGCCCAACCATCCGACCGACGATCCCGCCGGGATCGCCGCCACCATCCTCGACGGGCTGCTGATGGGTTCGGGCGACGCGGTGATCGGGATCAACCCGGCGACCGACAATGTCGCGACCGCGGCGGCATTGCTCGACCTGATCGACGAGGTGCGCCAGGCCTATGCGATCCCGACCCAGAGCTGCGTGCTCACCCATGTCACCAACAGCCTCGAACTGATCGGACGCGGCGCACCGCTCGACCTGTGCTTCCAGTCGATCGCCGGCACCCAGGCCGCCAATCGCGGCTTCGGCATCGACCTCGCGCTGCTCGCCGAGGCGCATGACGCAACCCTCGCGCTCGGCCGCGGCACCGTCGGCCGCGACGTGATGTATTTCGAGACCGGCCAAGGATCGGCGCTGTCGGCCGACGCGCATCACGGCGTCGACCAGCAGACGCTCGAAGCGCGCGCTTATGCGGTCGCGCGGGCGTTCAGGCCGCTGCTCGTCAACTCGGTGGTCGGCTTCATCGGCCCCGAATATCTCTACGACGGCAAACAGATCCTGCGCGCCGCGCTCGAGGATCATTTCTGCGGCAAGCTGCTCGGCCTGCCGATGGGGCTCGACATCTGCTACACCAACCATGCCGAGGCCGATCAGGACGACATGGACGGAATCCTCACCCTGCTCGGGGTCGCCGGCGTCAATTTCGTGATGGGCGTCCCCGGTGCCGACGACATCATGCTCAACTATCAGTCGACCAGCTTCCACGACGCGCTCTATCTGCGCGAGACGCTCGGCCTGCGCCCCGCCCCCGAGTTCGAGGCCTGGCTCGCCGAGGTCGGCCTGATCGACGCGCAGGGCCGGATCGGCGCGCCCGAACGCTCGCTGCTCGCCAGGCGGCCGGTGGGATTGCCCGCCTCATGAGCGGCGAGCCGACCGACCTCGCCCGGCGGCTGCGCGCGGTGACCCAGGCCCGGGTCGCGCTCGGCCGCGCCGGACAGGGGCTGCCGACCGCGCCGATGCTCGATTTCCAGCTCGCCCATGCCCGCGCGCGCGACGCGGTTCATGCCGAACTCGACACGCCCGCGCTGTCGGCAGCGCTCGGCACCCCGATCCTCGAGGTCGCCAGCCAGGCGAACGACCGCGCGACCTATCTCCAGCGTCCCGATCTCGGCCGGCGGCTGGGCGTCCATGATCTCGCCCCGACCGATGCCGAGGTCGCCTTCGTCATCGCCGACGGGCTGTCGGCGACCGCGGTCCAGGCGCATGCCGCGCCTTTGGTCGCGGCCTTGCAGGCGCGGCTGGGCGACTGGCGCATCGCCCCGATCGTCGTCGCGCGCCACGCACGGGTCGCGCTCGGCGACGCGATCGGCGCGGCGCTCGGAGTCGACATGGTGGTGGTGCTGATCGGCGAGCGGCCGGGCCTGAGTGCCCCCGACAGCCTCGGCGCCTATCTGACCTGGGCGCCGCGGCCGGGCCGCAGCGACAGCGAGCGCAACTGCGTGTCGAACATCCGGCCGCCGCACGGGCTCGACTATCACGCCGCCGCGGGCCGGATCATGTGGCTGATGCGTGAGGCGCGCGATCGCCGGCTCAGCGGGGTCGCGTTGAAGGACGCATCGACGCCGCCGGCGCCCACCCTTCCCGAAACCCGATAAAAGAAAATTTCTTTGCATCCCAAGCAAGCGTCATTTGCGCATCGCCGCGTCCGGGGCCATCTGGCAGCCATGGCCAGTCTGCTCGATCCTGATGCGCGGGGACGCGTGATCCTCGTTGGTGCCGGTCCCGGCGATCCGGGGCTGTTGACCGTGCGCGCGGTCGAGGCGCTCAAGATCGCCGATGTCGTCGTCCATGACGGGCTGATCGATATGCGCGTGCTCGACATCGCTCCCGCCGCCGCCCAGCGCATTTCGGTCGCCAAGAAACGCGATCGCCACACTTTGTCGCAGGAGGCGATCAACGCGCTGATCATCGCCCATGTGAAGGCCGGATCGATCGTGGTGCGGCTGAAGGGCGGCGATCCGTTCGTGTTCGGTCGCGGCGGCGAAGAGGTCGAGGCGGTGCGCGCCGAGGGGCTCGCGGTCGAGGTGATCCCCGGCGTGTCGTCGGCGCTGGGCTGCGCGGCCGAGGCGATGCTGCCCTTGACCCACCGCGACTGGTCGAGCGCGGTCAGCTTCGTCGCCGGCACCTGCCGCGGCCTGTCCGAACAGAATTGGGCGGGGCTCGCCGGCCAGGGCCGCACCCTCGTCATCTATATGGGGGTGACCTGCGCCGGGCTGATCGCCGACAAGCTGATGGCCGACGGCGTCGCCCCCGACATGCCGGTCGCGGTGCTCGAACGCGGGACGCTCGCGGGCAGCCGGGCGATGCGCACCCTGCTCGCCGATCTCGGCGACATGGTCGCGCGCGAAGACGTGCTCAGCCCCGCGATCATCGTGGTGGGCGAAGTCGTGCTGCTGTCGGATGCCGAAAACCGGCTGAACAGCCTGGCGCGCCAGGCCGAAGTGATGAAAGACGCGTGAGGAACAGGGCTTGAGGAACAGGGCGTGAAAATCGTGACGGGCAATGATCTGGTGACCGGCGACGTCACCTGGTGGACGGGCAAGGGCTGGTCGCGCCACGTCGCCGACGCGGTCGATGTCGGCCATGACGGCGAACATGTCGCCAAGGTCGAGGAAGCGGCGCTGCGGGTCAACGGTCCGATCGTGATCGATGCCGAGCTGACCGATCAGGGCCCGGTGCCCGCCCATATCAAGGACCGCATCCGTGCGGCGGGGCCGACCGTGCGTGCCGACCTGGCCATTCGCCCCGACTTCCAGATCGAGAAGGCCTGACCTCTCTTATGTATAAATATGACGAATATGATCAGGCGATCGTCGACGCCCGCGTCGAGGAATTTCGCGATCAGGTGCGCCGTCGCCTGTCGGGCGAGATGTCGGAGGACCAGTTCAAGCCGCTGCGGCTGATGAACGGCCTCTATCTCCAGCTCCACGCCTATATGCTGCGCGTCGCGGTGCCCTATGGCACGATGAACGGCCGGCAGATGCGGATGCTCGCGCATATCGCGCGCAAATACGACAAGGATTACGGGCATTTCACCACCCGCCAGAACATCCAGTATAACTGGATCAACCTGGCCGAGACCCCCGATATCCTCGCCGAGCTCGCCACGGTCGAGATGCATGCGATCCAGACCAGCGGCAACTGCATCCGCAACATCTCGTCCGACCAGTTCGCCGGCGCCGCCGCCGACGAGGTCGAGGATCCGCGCCCATGGGCCGAGCTGCTGCGCCAATGGTCGACCTTCCATCCCGAATTCACCTATCTGCCGCGCAAGTTCAAAATCGCGGTGATCGGTGCCGAGGAGGATCGCGCCGCGGTCAAGCTCCACGACATCGGCCTGCAGCTGCACAGCAACGACGCCGGCGAGACCGGCTTCCGGGTGTTCGTCGGCGGCGGCATGGGCCGCACCCCGATGATCGCGCCGGTGATCCGCGAGTTCCTGCCCAAGGCCGACTTCCTGAGCTATATGGAAGCCTGCCTGCGCGTCTATAACCGCTTCGGACGGCGCGATAATCTCTACAAGGCGCGGATCAAGATCCTCGTCCACGAGATCGGCGCCGACGAATATCGCCGCCAGGTCGAGGAGGAATTCCTCCACACGAGCACCCTCGGGCTCGACGCCCCCGAGGCCGAGTTCCAGCGGATCGCCGCCGGCTTCGCGCCGCCCGCGTTCGAAGCCGGCCTGCCCGACGCGATCGATCGTGCAGATCCCGACTTCGCGCTCTGGGTCGATCAGAATGTCCGCGCCCACAAGGCGCCGGGCTATGCGATCGTCAACATCAGCCTCAAGCCGACCGCGGGCATCCCCGGCGACGCCTCCTCGGCGCAGATGGACGTGATGGCGGGCCTCGCCGAGCGCTACGGCCTCGACGAGCTGCGCGTCACCCATGCCCAGAACATCGTCCTGCCGCATGTCAGGAAGGCCGATCTCCATGCGGTCTGGCAGGCGCTCGACGAAGCCGGTCTCGCCACCGCCAATCTCGACCTGATCGGCGACATCATCGCCTGCCCCGGGCTCGATTATTGCGCGCTCGCCAATGCCCGCTCGATCCCGCTCGCGCAGAAGATCGCCCAGCGCTTCGCCGATCTCGACCGCCAGCGCGACCTCGGCGAACTCAAGCTCAAGATCTCGGGCTGCATCAACGCCTGCGGCCACCACCATGCCGGCCATATCGGCATCCTCGGCGTCGACCGGAAGGGCGAGGAGAATTACCAGCTCTCGTTCGGCGGATCGGCGGCGGAGGATACCAGCATCGCCAAGATCATCGGCCCCGGCTTCAACGAGGACGGCGTCGTCGACGCGATCGAAAAGGCGGTCGGCGTCTACACCGCCCAGCGTGCCGACGGCGAACGCTTCGTCGACACCTATCGCCGGATCGGCGAGGCCCCGTTCAAGGAAGCGATCTATGGTTAAGTCCCTCCGCTTCCGCGACGACGAGGCTCACGAAGAACCCGCGGTCACCCTCGACGCCTTTCTCGGCCAGTCGAACGCGACCGCGGTCCGGCTCGAATCGACCGACGATCCGCGCGCGCTGATCGAACATCTGCCGCGGCTGGCGCTGATCGAGGTCGCCTTCGCCAAGTTCCGCGACGGGCGCGGCTATTCGATCGGATCGATCCTGCGCGAGGCCGGCTATGCGGGCGAACTGCGCGCCGCCGGTGACGTGCTCGTCGACCAGATCCCGCCGATGCGCCGCTGCGGCTTCGACAGCTTCGTCGCCGATGCCGAGATCGACGAAGAGGTGCTCGAACGGCTGTTCGCGCTTCAGGGCAAGATCTACCAGAAGACCGTCGATGGACGTGCGCCCGTCTGGGCGCTGCGCCATGGCTGAGGGCGCGCGCGCCATCGACCGGATCGACACGTCGCCGCGCTTCACCGCGGCCGACGCGTTGCGCCTCAACACCCGCTTCGCGGGCGTCGGGACGACCGAGATGCTGCGCGCGGTGCTCGGCGAGCATCTGTTGGGCCGGGCGACGGTGGTGTCGTCCTTCGGCGCCGAATCGGCGGTGCTGCTCCATCTCGTCGCCAGCGTCGACCGGTCGGTGCCGGTGCTGTTCCTCGACACCGGCAAGATGTTCGACGAGACCATCGCCTATCGCGACCTGCTGATCGAACGGCTCGGCCTCACCGACGTCCGCATCCTCAAGCCCGACAGCGATGTGGTCGAAAAGAAGGACGCGACCGGGCTGCGCTGGTCCTATGATCCCGACGGCTGCTGCGAGATCCGCAAGGTGATCCCGCTGGCCAAGGGGATGGTGGGCTTCGATGCGCAGATCACCGGCCGCAAGGGCTTCCAGTCGTCGACCCGCTCGGGCCTCGCCCGCTTCGAACTCGACGGCGACCGGATCAAGTTCAACCCGCTCGCCGACTGGACCAAGGACGATCTCGACGCCTATTTCTCAGGCCACGACCTGCCGCGCCATCCGCTCGAGGCCGAAGGCTATCTGTCGATCGGCTGCGCGCCGTGCACCAGCATCGTCAAGCCGGGCGAAGATCCCCGCGCGGGCCGCTGGCGCGGCTGGGACAAGGTCGAATGCGGCATCCATGGCGAGCCGCTGGTGAAACCCGGGGAAGAACCGGTTTTCTGAGGCGCGCGTCGTCTCGCGAGCGCCCCAATATCGTCATCCCGGCGGAGGCCGGGATCTCGTTCGGGTAGAACGCGCCCTTGCCCCCTCCAATCCCGGCTTGGCCGGTATGGCTGCTGAGCAAAGCCGTGGAAATCAGCCGAAAATGAACGCCCCGAGCTGATAGACCAGATAGAGCGGCGCGGCGAGCACGGCGCTGCCCATGGCGGTTTCGATCAGCTGTTCGATCTGGATCATCATCTCTCTCCTGAACCGCCTGCCCTTTTCGGGTCTCTGCGGAAGCGCGGAGAAAAGCATGAAATCGGGAGGCTGTCACCTCCCGATTGCCAAGCGCGTTTCGTAGGGCCGATCGACATTCGGCTCGGGCTGTGACGAAAATGGTGTCTTTCGAGAACCGGAGCGCAGCGTTCCTGTATGGACGTGAGCACCGGAAGCGCAGAAAGGCGCCATTTGCAGGCCAGTCCGAGTGAATGTCGGTCGGCCCGTTATTCGTAGTCGTCGGCCGGCGCGTAAAAGTCCTCGGCAAGATCGGAGAATTTGGTGATCCGCGCCTCGAACTTGAGCCGGACCTTGCCGGTCGAGCCGTGGCGCTGCTTGGCGATGATCAGCTCGGAAATGCCGAAGGCGCGTTCCATGTCGCGGGCCCAGTTCTCGTGCGCCTCGAAGGTCTTGGCGTCGTCGCCGTCGATCGGCCGCTTGGGCTCGCGCGACTGGACATAATATTCGTCGCGATAGACGAACCACACCATATCGGCGTCCTGCTCGATCGACCCCGATTCGCGAAGATCCGACAGCTGCGGGCGCTTGTCCTCGCGCTGCTCGACCGCGCGGCTGAGCTGCGACAGCGCGATCACCGGCACGCTCAGCTCCTTGGCGAGCTGCTTGAGACCGCGGCTGATCTCCGAGATTTCCTGGACGCGGTTGCTCTCGCGGCCGTTGCCCGATCCCTGGAGCAGCTGGAGATAGTCGACGATCACGACGCCGATCCCACGCTGGCGCTTGAGCCGGCGCGCGCGGGTGCGCAGCGCGGCGATCGTCAGACCCGGGGTGTCGTCGATATAGAGCGGCAGATTTTCGAGATCCTGCGCGGCCCGCGCGAGATTCTTGAACTCCTGGTTGCTGATCTTGCCCATGCGCAGATTTTCGGAGCTGATCCCCGACTGCTCGGACAGGATACGCGTCGCCAGCTGGTCGGCCGACATTTCGAGGCTGAAGAAGGCGACCCCGGCCCCGACCGACTTCTCGTCTTCGATCCCGGCGTCGCGATCGCGGGTCAGCCGGATCGCCGCGTTGAAGGCGATGTTGGTGACGAGCGAGGTCTTGCCCATGCCCGGACGGCCGGCGAGGATGATCAGATCCGACGGGTGCAGGCCGCCGATCTTGTTGTTGACGCTGTCGAGCCCGGTGGTGATGCCCGAGACATGCCCGCCCGAATTGAGCGCGCGCTCGGCGACCTGGACCGCCAGCTTGGTCGCCTGGCCGAAGCTCTTGACGCTGCCCTGCTCGCCGCCTTCCTCGGCGACGCGGTAGAGCGCGACCTCGGCCGCCTCGATCTGGCTCTTGGGGTCGACCGATTCGCTGGTGTCGAGCGCGGTCTCGACCATTTCGCGGCCGACCCCGATCAGCGCACGCAGCAGCGCGAGATCGTAGATCTGGGTCGCGAAGTCTCGCGCGCCGATCAGCGCGGCGCCGCTGCCGGTCAATTGCGCCAGATAGCCCGCGCCACCGAGCTCTCGCATCGCGACGTCGGTCTCGAACATCGGCCGCAGCGTGACCGGGTTGGCGACCATGTTCTTGTCGACCAGCCGCAGCACCGCCTCATAGATGCGGCCATGGAGCGGCTCGAAGAAATGCTCGGAGCGCAGCCGGACCTGAACATCCTCGGCGATTCGGTTGTCGATCATCATCGCGCCGAGCAGGGCCGCCTCCGCCTCGACATTATGGGGCAGAGTCTGGCCTTCGGGCTCGGGAGAGCCCGGCGCGGGAATGGGTGCTAGCATGAGATGATTATCCGCTCATGTGCGCGCCGGCTCAAGAGACCCGCTGAAAGATGCCGGGGGCGCTTCTGTGGATAAGGCCATATCATCCCTATTTTCGGTGCTATCGGGTGATTTCACCCGAAAGGAAAATGTTCTACGGCCTTGCTGCATGTCTCAGCCGCGCATCATCGCCATCGACCTCGACGACAAGACGATCGTCCGTCGCAACGCCGATATCGAGCATGAGCGCCGGATCGCGATCGCCGATCTGCTCGAGGAAAATCATTTCGCGCCGAAGCGCGACTATCCCTTATCCTACAAGGGCCCGTTCCGCATCACCCTGCGGATCGAGGAGAACCGGCTGGCGATCGACATCGCCGCCGAGAATGGCACCCTGCTCGAGACGCTGGTGCTCGCGCTCGGCAGCTTCCGCCGGGTGATCAAGGATTATTTCGCGATCTGCGACAGCTATTTCGCCGCCGTCCGCCAGTCGGTGGCCGAGCGGATCGAGACCGTCGACATGGCCCGGCGCGGCATCCACAACGACGCCGCCCAGCTGCTCCAGGACCGGCTCGAGAGCAAGATCGACCTCGATTTCGACACCGCCCGGCGACTGTTCACCCTGATCTGCGTGCTCCACGTCCGTGGCTGAGCCGGTCGATATGAGCCTGGTCGCGGGCCATGTGCTGGTCGATGCCGCACGCGAGGCCGCGCGCCATGCCCATGCGCCCTATTCGCGCTTCGGGGTCGGCGCCGCGGTGCTGCTGACCGACGGATCGGTCGTCACCGGCACCAATTTCGAAAATGCCAGCTACGGCCTGTCGCTGTGCGCCGAGACGGTCGCGCTGGCGACCGTCAATGCCCAGGGCCGCTTCCGCGACGTCGTCGCGATCGGCATCATCGGCGGCGCGCTGGCGAAGGACGGGACGATCTCGGGCGACGCCGCGATCTATCCGTGCGGCCGCTGCCGCCAGATCATCAACGAAGCCGCCCAGATCGGCGGCCGCGACATCGACATTCATTGCGGATCGGCCGATGGCCGCAAGGTCGAGCGCCACAAGGCGTCCGAACTGCTGCCGTTCGCGTTCGGGCCGGCCGATCTCGGCATCACGGGGAACTGAAACTTTCATGTCGATCATGTCGGACAAGTGGATTCGCGACCGCGCGCAGCAGGACGGGATGATCGAACCCTTCGTCGAGGCCCAGCGCCGCGACGGCTGCATCAGCTATGGTCTGTCCTCCTATGGCTATGATGCGCGGGTCTCGAACGAGTTCAAGATCTTCACCAATGTCGATTCGGCGACGGTCGACCCGAAGAATTTCGCAGCCAACAGCTTCGTCGACCGCACCACCGATTGCTGCGTGATCCCGCCCAACAGCTTCGCGCTGGCGCGGACGGTCGAATATTTCCGGGTGCCGCGCGACGTGCTGGTGATCTGCCTCGGCAAGTCGACCTATGCCCGCTGCGGAATCATCGTCAACGTGACCCCGCTCGAACCCGGTTGGGAAGGGCACGTCACCCTCGAATTCTCGAACACCACCCCGCTGCCCGCCAAGATCTACGCCAATGAAGGCGCCTGCCAGTTCCTGTTCCTCCAGGGCAACGAGCCCTGCGAGGTCAGCTATGCCGACCGCGCCGGCAAATATATGGGCCAGCAGGGCGTGACCCTCCCCCGGCTGTAACACCGCGGTCACGCATCGTGGCTAGGCGCCGATTGCAACCGCGAGCTGGACGCTCTTCTGCCCCTCTCCCGCTTTTCGCGGGAGAGGCCGGGTGAGGGTCTTCTTCTTGTCTTCTCCCAATCGGCGCCTGCCGGCCCTCCAACCGGAGCATCCATGAAGCGCATCGGCATCGTCACCGGCATGCCCGCCGAACTGGCGGCCTTCGCCCCCGACACCCCCGGCGAGACAATCCCCGGCCCGATCGCGGTCCGCCGGGTCGACCTCGGCGCCAGGAGCGTCTTCCTCGCCTGCGCCGGCATCGGCAAGGTCGCCTCGGCGAGCGCAGCGGCGCTGCTGGCACATGTCCACCAGGTCGAACTGCTGATGGTGATCGGCACCGCGGCGCGGATCGGCCTGGGGCCCGGCGGCGCCTTCCGCATCGTCGACGCGGTCCAGACCGATTATGGCGCGCGCAGCGAGGCGCGCTTCGCCCGCTTCGATCCGGGGTCGATCCCGTTCGGTCCCGAGCCGGTGCTGACCCCTTATGCGGCGCGCGCCCTGCCCGGCCTCGCCGCCCTGCCGCCGGCGCGGATCGCCAGCGCCGACATGTTCGTCGAGAGCGCGGGCCACGCCGCCGAGATCGGACAGACGCTCGGCGCGACCCTGATCGACATGGAGACCGCCGCGGTCGCGCAGGCCGCGCAACTGCTCGGCCTGCCCTGGGCGGCGGTCAAGGCCGCCACCGACGCCGCCGACGAGGACAGCGCGACGTCCTTCCTCGACCAGCTCGCCCGCGCCGCGCGCGAGGCAGCGTTCGCCGCCGAACGGGCGATCGCGCTGCTGTAACAGGGCTCGAATATCGAAGCCCCTCCCACCGTTCGTGTCGAGCGGATCGGCCGTTTTCCGCCCTTTTCATAGCATCTTGTCGAAACCCCGGATTCCCCTTCTATTGGCCGGACAGGACCAACAGGGAGGCGATCATGGGCGAAGGGTTCGACAACGGCCGGCGGATGCTGCTCAAGACCGTAGCGGCCGGCGCCACGCTGATCGGGTCGACCAATGCGCTCGCCGCCACCGGCAGCAGCGACACCGCCGCGATCCGCAAGGCCGTCACTGCCGCCCACGAGCCCAATGTCCAGCGGCTGCGCGACTGGATCGCGCTGCCCTCGATCGCCGCCGAGAATCGCGCGATGGAGGAGGGCTGCAAATATATGATGGAGCTGGCGCGCGACGCCGGCTTCCAGCATGTCGAGCGGGTGCCGTCGCGCGGCGTGCCCGGCGTGTTCGCGACGATGGACAATGGCGCCAAACAGACGCTCGGCCTCTATTTCATGTACGACGTCAAACAGTACGACCCGAAGGAATGGTCGTCGCCGCCGCTCGAAGGCCGGATCGTCGACAAGCCCGGGCTCGGCAAGGTCATGGTCGGCCGCGGCGCCACCAACCAGAAGGGCCCCGAGGCGCTGATGCTCGCCGCCCTCCACGGCTTCAAGGCCGCCGGCCGCAAGCCCCCGGTCAACCTGGTGCTGGTATGCGAGGGCGAGGAGGAGATCGGCTCGCCGCATTTCGCCGACATCGTCCGCCGCCCCGACATCACCGCGGCGCTGAAGAAGTCGATCGGGGTGGTGATCCCGTCGAGCTGGCAGAGCCCGGTCGACGGCGCGGTCGTCGTCAATCTCGGCGCCAAGGGGGTGATCGAACTCGAGCTGGTCGCCTCGGGCGAGAAATGGGGCCGGGGTCCCGCAAAGGATCTCCATTCGAGCAACAAGGCGATCGTCGACAGCCCCGCCTGGCATCTGGTCGAGGCGCTCGGCACGCTCGTCACCCCCGACGGCAACACCCCGGCGATCGACGGCTGGTTCGACAAGGTCCGCGCGCTGTCGCCGCGCGAAAAGGCGCTGATCGCCGATTCGGCCGCCAAGCGGAACTCGGCCGACGAGATGAAGCAGATGGGGGTCAAGGCCTGGGTCGGCGATCTCGGCTGGGTCGAGACCCAGCAGCGGCTCGCGGCCATGCCGACGGTCAACATCGAAGGGCTGGTCGCCGGCTATACCGGCACCGGCGGCAAGACCATCCTGCCGAGCCGCGCGGTCGCCAAGCTCGACCTGCGGCTGGTGCCCGACCAGACCTATGAGGACTGCGTCGCCAAGATCAAGGCGCACCTCGCCAAGCGCGGCTATGCCGATATCGAGGTCAATGTCTCGGGCGGCTACGACCCGACCGAAACCGACGAGAACGCACCCCTGATCAAGGCCGAGCTCGCCGCCTATCAGAAGGCCGGGATCAAGACCTCGGTCTATCCGCGCCTCGCCGGCTCGTGGCCCGGCTATGTCTTCACCTCGGCGCCGGTCTCGCTCCCCGCCGGCCAGTTCGGCTTCGGCCATGGCTCGGGCGCGCACGCCCCCGACGAATATCTGCTGATCGAAAGCAGCAACCCCAAGGTGCTCGGCTTCGACGACGCGACGATGGGCTTCGTCGAATTCCTCTATCAATGCGCGAAGGTGCGGTGAACCAGCTGGAGCGATATGACATTTGGTGGCTCGAATATCGCTGCATATCGGTGACTTGGAACAGATGATCCGACGCGCGCAGATGTCATCCTGCCTTTAACCCATCCCGGTGGGTCTGGCTCACCGGGATGGGTATCCGCTCGTGCGGCGCCTTCCGGTAATGGCCGCCCGACCTGTCGCACGCGCAGCATTAATTATCGTTTTTCGATAAATTTGTTGACGCAGCGCCGAACACCTCTTATTGAATATCGATAAGATGTGCGGCGAAAGATGCTGCCGCTGCTCTTCTTCGAGATGGCGGGGAAGCCGATCCGGTTGGTCCGGATCGCGCCGCCGCCGCGCGCCGGCAAGACGACAATGGGAAACCGAACCATGCAAGATTTCCGTAAACTGGTTCCGATGGCGGCGCTCCTTTACGGACTCGACGCCGTGATTGCGCCGGTGTCGTTCGCGCTCGATCCGGGCAAGCTGATCGATGGCGCCGGAGCGGGCGGTATGGCCATGCGCATCGCCGCCGCCGAGCCGATGATCCGGCTGAACATCTTGAGCGAGGCGGTCTATCAGACCGTCGAGATCTTTCTCGCGATCCAGATGTACCGCATGTTCAAGCCGGTCAGCGGCAACCTGGCGCGGCAGATGTTCGTGCTGGCGCTCGTGCCGATCCCGATCATGTTCCTCAACCTGCTGACCGAGGTCGGCGCGCTGGCGCTGGCGCTCGATCCGGGCATCGCGAACGCGCTCGCGCCGGCACAACGCGATGCACTTGCGGGTTTGATGATCCGTCTTCACGGTCAGGGTGTCGGCATAGCCGGCATTTTCTGGGGGCTGTGGCTCCTCCCCCTTGGCCTGCTCATCATCCGAAGCAACTGCGTTCCGAAGCTGCTTGGGCTGTGCGAACTGGCGGGCGGCGCGGGCTGGCTGCTCGGGTCCGGCGCGATGCTGGTCATGCCCGGTCTGGTGCCCGCCGGAGCGATCGCAAGCTGCGAGAGGATCGCGTCCCTGCTGCAGCTTGGCGAACTGCCCTTCATCGTCTGGCTGCTCGCCGTGGCGACACGCATGACCTTCCGGCGGCAACATCGACACGCCGGCATCACGCAGCAAGCCCCTGAGCAAGCATGACGATCCGATCGCCCGGCGGCTCGAAAAGGCGCTCGCGCGTAGCGCCTGCCTGCACCGCTCGCGCGATCCCGCGAGAGGGCAGGACGCGGCCGACGCGCTTCGCGACGAAGGGTTGAAGGCGACCTTGGTTGCGCTGATCATCGCTGACGAAGCGAACATCGCACCGGCGTGCCGCGATACCCGTTTGCGCGCATTTCGCACCAGGCACGGCACGTCCATTCAAGCGCCGATCGTTCCAGCGGACCATGGTCGACGGGCCCCGGAGCAACGCGCTCCGAAAGGGCCATGGAAGGGGATGGATGACATGTCGACCTGGCTCGAAACCTTGCAGACCACGACGCCCGAACAGGGCTTCGAACTCGCCCTGAAACTCTCGAGGATGGGGGTGAAATATACCCAGCCGTCGGACGAGATCCGCAAGACGCTGCGTCCGGTCTATGAAAAGGACGCCGACGCGCTGATCGCCGCCTCCCAGGTCGTCGCGATCAACTTCCAGACGATCGCCGCCGCCAACGCCTATTGGCGATAACGGCGGCCTATACGAGGGCGCTATACCTGATTCCCGAGCGTTTAATTCCCGCTATCAGCGCCCCGCCGCGGGCAGGCAGACCCGCATCTCGTCCTTGACCGTGCTACTCGCCTTATATTTCGCGGTGAAGGCGTCCCAGCCCGCATCATGGGCCGGCGGGATCTTGTCGGCATAGCGGGTGATCGTCACCGCATCGCTGTCCGACACGGTCGCGCCACCGCCACGGCCGGCGAGCGTGCGCACGATGATCGTGCTCGTGCCATTGTCATGCCTGGCATACCAGGCCTGATGCTCGGCGACCGCCTTTGCGAACGTCGCCCATTTACCGGGCAACACCTCACTGTGCCGGATCGTCGCATATTGGGTTCCGGCGGGGCAGGCCGGACGAACGCCAGCTGGAACCTGCGCATGGGCGACGGCTCCCGCGGACAGCGCGGCGATAATGAGGATCGACCTGATCATGATACATCCTTCCTGTTGCATGGCGCGAGCCGTGCGCAAACATTAGAGAGAGATCATTACTGACGCGAGACGAATATGCGCCAATCGCTATTTCCACTAGGCAGCAAAAATGCCGATATTCGCTGGAAAGACCGGTGTGCGCATATGCGATCTGCTTTGATCGGCCAGGAACCATTGCATCGCTGCCGCCATCTTCTTGCACCGCTCGCGCGATCGCCGTTCCCCGCCACGCTGCGTCGACCTGAAGGATGATCCTCCAGGCCAACACGCTCACGCCACTTCGAGCACGATCTTGCCCTGGATATGCCCCCGCGCCGCCCGCTCATGCGCGCCCCGCGCATCGGCAAGCGGATAGACGCTGTCGATCACGACCCGGATCGTCCCGTCGTCGAGCAACCGCGCGAGTTCGGCGAGTTGCGCCCCGCTCGATCGGACCTGCGTCGCCGAGACGGTGACCCCCAGCCGCGCCGCCTCGTCGCCATCGGCAAAGCCCAGCGGGAAGATCGGGAACAACGCACCGCCTGGCTTCAGCGTGCGCAGCAAGCGACCGGTGCTCGCGCCACCGACCGCGTCGACGACCAGATCGACACCCTGCGCGACCGTCTCGGGCGGCGTCTTGGCATAGTCGATGAACGCATCTGCGCCGAGTTCGCGCAGCAGCGCCTCGTGCCGGCCGGAGGCGACCGCGATCACATGCGCGCCCTTCAGCCTGGCGATCTGCACCGCGAAATGCCCGACGCCGCCCGCGGCGCCGTTGACGAGCACGGTCCTGCCCGCGAGCGGCACCGGCACATGCCGGTCGGGCTGGAGCGGATTCGGCGCGTCATGGCCCAAATCGACGAGGAACTGCCAGGCGGTGAGCAGCGACATCGGCGCGCCCGCGGCGTGACGATGATCGATGCCCGCAGGCTTGCGCGCGAGTTCCGACGCCGGAACGCTGACATATTCGGCATAGGCCGCGCTTTCTCCGGCAAGCCCGGTCGGAAAGCGGACCATCGCATAGACCGCGTCGCCGATGGCGAAGCCCTCGGCCCCCTCGCCGACCGCCGTTACCACCCCCGAGACATCGGTGCCGACGATCACCGGGAACGTCACCTGCGGCTGCCATTCGGGCGGCAGCATTTTGTAGCCTTCGCGCAGATACCAGTCGGGCGGATTGACCCCGACCGCATGGACGCGGACGAGCAGTTCGCCCGGCTGCGGCGCAGGCTTCGGCGCATCCTCGTAAACCAGCATCTCGGGGCCACCGAACGCATGCAGCCGCACCGCCTTCATCCTGTCGCTCATGATCGTCTCCATCCGGCGCGATGGCGCCGCCTCACCCACATAGGTCGCGATCCCGCATTGATAATCGACGCCATATTCGTCTTAATCATGCCATGAAGGAACAAATGATCCTCGAACGGCTGACCGGCCTGATCGCCTTCGCACGGGCCGGGTCGTTGGGCAGCTATACCGCCGCCGCGCGTGCGCTGGCGATCTCGCCCTCGGCGGTGAGCAAGAGCGTCCAGCGGCTCGAGCGCAACCTCGGAGTATCGCTGTTCACCCGCACCACCCGCTCGCTGACGCTCACCCCGGAGGGGCGCGACCTGCACGACCGCGCGCTGCGGCTGCTGCGCGACGCCGAAGATATCGAGCAGGCGGCGCTGGCGGCCCGGTCGGAACCGGCGGGGAGCCTGCGGATCGCGGCGTCGCTCCCGATCGGCATCCACCTGATCGCGCCCGCGCTGCCGATGTTCCGCAGGCTCCACCCGCAGCTGTCGATCGACCTGCGCCTCGACGACCGGATGATCGACATCGTCGAGGACGGGATCGACGTCGCGATCCGCATCGGCGAGCTGGCCGATTCGCAGTTGCTGTCGCGCCGGCTCGCGCCGCACCGGCTCGGCTGCTTCGCGTCGCCCGCTTATCTGGCGGCGCGCGGCATGCCCGTGCACCCCGACGAGCTGGCGGTCCATGACACCGTCAACCTGCGCTACAAGAGCAGCGGCCAGCTCTTTCGCTGGCCGTTCGACATGGGCGACCGCGAGGTCGAGATCGTGCCCGCGTCCGGCATCGTCGTCGATGCGAGCGAGGCGGTGATCGCCGCCGTCGCCGCAGGCGGCGGGATCGGCATGGGCGCGAGCTTCGCCGCCGCCCCCTATATCGCGCGCGGCGAACTGGTCCCGCTGCTGTCCGGCTTCGCCGTCGAGCGCCACAACATCACCGCAGTCTGGCCGGAAAGCCGCCGCGCCAACCCCGCCGTGCGCGTCTTCCTCGCCTTCCTGCAGCATATCTCCCGAACGGGCGCCTCGGCACCGCTGGCATGATCGGTGCCTGCGCGACGTCGCGACGCTCTGTCGCGACGTCGATGGCTGTGCGAAGTTCGGCCCATGCCCGAGTCCGCGCTCCCACCGCCGCCCGAAAAACCCGAGCCCTATGAATGCTGCGGCCGCGGGTGCGAGCCCTGCATCTTCGACTATTATTACGCCGCGCTCGATCGCTGGTCGGCACGTGTGCGGGAGCTCGGTCATGATCCGAGCGTAGATTTCGAATGAACAGCGCTTTGGCCAACCCCAATCTGCTGAAGATCGCTTTTGAAATCGCAGCCTGAAGCAGGATGTATCGGGTACCGGATTCCGGTGGGTCGACCACCTGAATCCGGTATCTGCCGTACGACGCCCGAACAAATCGATCTCGGATGCGAGGCATCGTCGAGATCACATGTTTATTGCATAAGATGGCCTGCTCCAACGAGATATGAAATCAGGTGGATCACCCGATGATGACTCGCATATCGCGAAAAATCAGAAGCTTGGACCAGATGATCTGACGCAGTCGGATTTCATCCTACTCTATGCCTCGGCGACGGCGACCAACGCCCCCGTGGAAGAAAGCACGACGCGGCGCGCGCCCGCAGGTTTGTTCGTATAGGACGGACGGCGCACCGCATAAATGCGGCTCGTATCGAACTCGGCGAACGAAACTGAATTATTCTGGTTGCCGCCGATACCCATCACCCGCTTGCCATCTTCGCTCACCCCGACGGCGATGAATACATGTCCTCCGCCCTGCCGCGTGATCGCGACAACGTCGCCCACCTCGATGTCATCTTTCGAAACGGTCACCCCCCAATTGGCCCAGGCCAAAGCGGCGAGATATTTGTTGGGCGGGAAACGCTCGGGCCGCCCCTGCGATGCACGCGCGGCCGCAACCGCGACGAACAGGCCGCACCAGGCGATCGAGTCGGCATTGAAGAAGTCCGCAGCCCAATTGTCATAAGGGCGGTTGGTCAATTTCGCGATCTCATCGGCCCAACCGAGGATCACCGGATTGTCGGCCGTGCCGGGCCCCTCGATCGTGCCCTGCATGTCGAGGGCGATCCGCACCATCAGCGGCGGCAGCGGCTCCTGGCGCAAATAGGAATAGCGGCTTGGAACATTTGGCATGGATGCCCCCTCATCCGGCGGTTTGCAGAAACAGCGACGCAACCCTAAATAGGCAAATATTATTTCTTGATGCCCGGCGTTCTAGGCCGACGTGTAAATGCCGCGAGGACGTCGGCGGCTGAGCGCACATTGTAGATGACGTCGCCCGTGCGGGCCACTTCCTCACTCGGCGGGCTTCCACGATTGATCGTTACCGTCGGAAGCGAAGCCAACTTGCCCGACATCGGCGAATTGGCACCTGGCTTATCTGGTGGATTCATTGACCACTCCTTCGAAAGCATCCGCGTCTGCCAACCATTCGAGCGTAAACGCGTAGCGACTCCGTTCGGCCTGTGAAACAGCCAGGATCGGCCTATCCTGGGGCTTCTCGGCACCATGCAACGCCAAGTCTTCCGTCAAGCTGACGAACAACAGCCCGCGCGGCCGATCCGGGGCTCCGTTAGCGATCGTCGAGATCGCCAGGTCGTCATTCGCATTCCACGGTTCCATATAGGGCAATTGGCCCATTTTCGCCAGATGCCGCAGCAGGCCGACATCGAATCCCAGCGCGCGAAGGCCCGCGAAAAATGCCCATGCCGGCGCCGTCGCCGGGCCACCGTCATCGTCACGAAGCGCCGCAATGACCAGCCTGCTCCAGTCGGCGATCGACATGTCGGCCAAGCTGTAACGAAACAAGCTTCCCGGTGCCTGTCCCGCGGCCGCCGCAAGCAGATCGGCATAGCTCACCGAAGGCGCGGGAAGCGGTTGCCCCGTCAGATAGGAGAGGCAGTTCTTCTGCCATATTGGCCATGTATCCACCATCACCGTCACCGCACGCCCTTGCAGACTGGCTACGAACTGCGCGAGAATGACGCCAAAGGCTTCGATGGTTGACGAATAGCGTTTCAGCGGTTGCGGCGGCGTCAGGCCGGCGGGCATATCACGCATCTCACCCCCCGGCGCGAGGGTCGCCAACGGCGCGTGGCGCGTGATCGCGTGCACCACGTCACCGGTGGTGCAGTTGGGTCGATCATGCTTGAGCGCGGCAATCCACAACAGCAGCATGCCGATCGCGAAACCATGCTGATCGAGCGCATTGCCCAGTGCGTTGGCCGTCACACAGCCGCGATTCACTCCCTCATCCCAAAGGCCTCGCTTAAGCGCGTCATCGAAGTTGGCCAGCGCCTCGGCCAACGCCGTGGTCCGGCTTTCGCCCGGCACCAATCCAAGGTTGAACAGATCGTCTACCGAGAGCCCGGCCACATCGAGCAGGCGCCTGACGCCATCGATAAGATTCCGGGCAGAGGTGATAACGGTGCGACCGTCGTCATCGATCCATTCGACGTCGGTCTTCTTCAGGGATACGGCGCGCTCGTCGAGCAGGAAATGATAACAAAATGCCTTCGGACCAGCCTGGATCAGTCCCGTTTCGACCGACGTCAACACGACATCGCTCAGCCGCCATTCCACGGCGTTGGGGGCGACCTTGACCGCCGTGGCGAGCTTCTTGAAATCGACGAGATATGCCGCAAGATTGAGCGTCATATCGATCAGCATGCGAAGATCCGGTGGGCTGATCGAAACCGGCGGGAGCTCTTCCTCGCGCATTCCACCGTCGTCGTCGGCCTCATGATCGGGTGCACCCTCATCGACCGATTTCGACGGATCGTCGTCGGTCGGCGGACCAAGGCAGTCCAGATCCGGCTCCCCCCCTGCTGCCCCGCCCACAGCTTCGGGAGCAGATTCCGGTACAGCGGGGCTCGCTTCTCGCTCCGCATCGCTTGATGCCGCGCCTCGCGTCTGAATTCGTGCGATCAGGTCCGCCCCGATATCCTCCGGACACAGGCTGACCGCCTCGTCGGTGTTGCGCTCCCAGCAACGGGATATGTAGTAGAGCGCGTCGATCGCCATCTGCGCGAATGCGGGATCATCACGGAATCGCGTCGCAATCGGTTCCGTACGCAAGACTTCATTGATCGCCAGCTGGATCGTCGCGGCCAGCCTCAGGTCGAACCGGTTCGGCATATCCTCGGCCGCGACGATCATCCGATCGTCGGGCCCGGCAAGATGTGCGACCTCGCGCGCGACATCGGTGAAGTTCAGCTTGGATCGATAGATGACCGCCAGCGCAAAGATCGACGCTGCCAACTTGTCGGTTTCCGTGAGCTTCCCTTCGGGCGTCTTGCTGTCCGAGTCGGCCAGCGCGACCAGATAGGCGAACAGATCTTCGGGTCGGTTGTAGATCAGCAGCCGCTCGCTGAAATATGTATGCTCGGTCGGATAGGCCTCGACGGCGACCTTGCGCTCGATCCGATCATAATAATCGCGATTGGTCAGGAAACAGAAGAATCCGTAGTCGGCGACGAGATGCTTAAGCCGGTTGAATATCTGGGTGATCGTATCCGATTCGGCATCGAGTTTGTCGAGTTCGTCGATCACGAACACCGGCGCCAGTCCGGCATTGCGCACCCGGTCGATCACGATCGGTAATTCGCGGTCGAGCGTCTGGATCGAACGGTCCCGGATGAACTTGAAATCGGCCGTATCATCACTTTTTTGTTGCCGCATTCCGGTGATTTTCAGCACGGTGGCGCTTAGCAGCCAAACCGCGACGCCCGCCCCCACTCCGCTGAGGCTGCTCGACGTGCCGGCAACGGTGCCGCCGACGACTCCGCCTGCCATTAATGCGCCGAGCCGCTCGATCACCCCCTTGATGTCAATGCTGCTGTCGATCTTGTTGTCGTCGACGGCGGTCGCTTTCTTGGTAACCGCATAGGATACCCGACCCGAGCAAATCTGATAGGTCTGCCCCGCCGTCGCGACGGCCATGATTTCGCGCAGCCCCTGATCGTAGATCGAGCGGGCACGCAGTGTCTCGTCACTATTTTCAGGCCATAATATGCCCTTCGAAAGCCGTCCGATACTGCTCCAATAGCGTCGCAGGCCCGACGGCTCCGGTCCGCCATCCAGGTCCAATGCGAGCTGTGCTGCCAGTTCCAGCCGCGCGTCGCGCTCACCCGGCGCGCAGCCGCCCGCATGGATCGCAAAGCCGGAGGCAACTTCCTGCGCCAGCGCGCGGTACAATGCGATGGCGATGTGGACCAGCGCGCTCTCGACCTGGTCATGTTTTTCATCGGCCTGATCGGCCGTGTCGTAGGTCCCATCGGCCTTCTCCGACGGCAGCCGCGGCGGCGGCGTGATCAGCGATTGGCCGATCAGCTTGACGAGCAAAGGCCGCTGCAGCCGCGATCGTCGCCCAAGAGTTGACGCCTCGGCGCTCGCCGATTCCTGCAGGATGCGATTGCGCACTTCCAGGATCGCCCGTGCCACCATCGTCGTCTTGCCAGCACCGCGATGTCCGGCGATCAGGTAAGATCGCCCGGCGATCTCATCGCGTGAGTAGCGATGGAGGTCGCGACACAGAAGCTCATAGGCACGCGAGGTCGCGTGATGCGGTTCGCCCGACAGAGGCCAGTTGCCGATCGGTTCGACCCGCGTCCAACCCTCGGTCAGCCGAAGTGTCATCGGCTACCGCCCTTGGGCGCGTTTTCAGGATCGGCGACCTCGCCTCCCGGACCTGCCACCACCGCATTCTGGCCGTCGGCGGTTTGGACCAGTTGGGCCTGCTTTTCCTCCGGCTTGCGCTCGCCCGCCTCGTTCGCACCCGCCTCGTTCGCGCCCGACTCTACCTGATTGGGGAGGTTCTGTTCCGGCCGATTGGGCAAGCCGGCCGCCATCGTCGCGCCGAGGAACGTCAGCGTGATCAACAAAGTCGTGGTCGTCGGCGACAGCCGCCAACCGCCCAGGCCTCCCCCAAGCCCGCCCCAATTGCTGTCGATGCTTATACTCTTGCCTCGAGCAAGATCATCGAGCACGTAGCCGCCCGCGACCAGCGTCAGCGTTCCCAGCAGCAGCACCATCGCACCTTGGAGTGCCGGCATTTGCCCGACCCGCACCGCCTGAATCATCATCACCCCGGACGCCGCGATCGCGAGACCGAAAATAGGGGCGAGCCTAACGAGCGATGGCCGATCCACACTCGATTCCACGTCCGCTGAAGAAACATCCGCCGGCCGCCCGTAATGATAGCCGAACACTCCCCCGGCGACCGCGACGATCAGCGCGACAACGGGTAGCAGGACCGTGAGCGCCTCGCGATCGAGGGCGAACTCAGACCCGCTCAGCGCATGTACCATATCGATCAGAAATGGTCCTATTGCCGCCCCACCCAGGATCGCCATTCCCGCGATCACCATGACAATGGTCCGCATCCACCCAGCCCTCCCCTGGCATCCCCCGATCGCCCACCAACACCGATGGAAAGTGTCCGCCAACGGCTTCCACACGGATATATAAAAACCGCCTTCGGTGCGATATATTTTTAATATCCCGGCGCCACTTCTCGTTTAACGACTCACCCATTCGCAAAACACTCTATCTTCCTTTCAGATATTCAACGACCTCCGATGTTTGCAACATTAAAATCTCCGCTGCCTGCGGTTATATTATTCTATTAATTTATAGCCTTCTCTTCACACCGGCGATATATCGGCAATAGATGCCGCCTTCACGATATTTCATCCGATCCCACGACATGGGAATGCGCGGGATAGCGGAGATATTGATCGACATGGCGCGATGGATATACGAGCGACATCGAATGCGGGATCCAGCTAATTATAGCGATCCACGCCTTCTTCGGAAAACGACTTTGACGCCTCTCCGGCGGCTCTGCCGATCCGACGGCCCGGCGCATCCCCGAATCTACAATCGACTTACCCCGATAGGCCGGCAGCCCCGAAAGGCCCCGTTCTTGCAGTCGCCTATCGCCGCCGGTTGCTGTGCCGGATATTTGCCGGCCGGCCGCGCCGCCCCATCGGCGGGCGCCGGTCCTTGCCGCCGCCGCGCGGCCTCGGCAGGCCGCCCTCGGCATTTTCCAGCTCGAAGCGCAGCGATCCGGTGATCGGACTCGCTTCGACCAGCCGCAGCTTGAGCCGCTGGCCCGACCGGTAGCTTTCGCCGCTGGTCTCGCCGACCAGCGCCTGCGACTTTTCGTCATAGCGGAAAAATTCGCTGCCCAGCGTCGACACCGGCACCAGTCCGTCGCCGCCGATGCTCTCGACCGTCGCGAAGAAACCGAACGGCTGGACCCCGGTGATCCGGGTTTCCATCAGCTCGCCGACATGCTGGCTGAGATAGGCGGCGACATAGCGGTCGATCGTGTCGCGCTCGGCCTCCATCGCGCGGCGTTCGGCCTGGCTGATCGCCTCGCCGAGCACCGTCATCCGCTCGGCCTCGTCCGATGTCAGCGCGGTGGTCGCGGCGATCCCATCGGTGCGGCCGCCGCCATGGAGCACCGGCTTGCCGGCCTCGAGCTTGTAGGCGCCGACCAGCGAGCGGTGGACGAGCAGATCGGCATAGCGCCGGATCGGACTGGTGAAATGGGCGTAGGAGCCGAGCGCCAGCCCGAAATGGCCGGTGTTCTGCGGCGCATAATAGGCCTGGGTCTGCGACCTGAGCACCTGCTCCATGACCTGCGGCCGGATCGCGTCGTCGGTGACCTTGCCGAGGATATGGTTGAAGGTCGACGGCTTGACGACCTGGCCGAGCGCGAACTCGATGTCGAAGGTCGCGAGATAATCCTTGAGCGCGACCAGCTTCTCGCGGCTCGGCGCCTCATGGTCGCGGTACATCACCGGCGCCTTCTTCTTTTCGAGCGCTTTGGCCGCCGCGACATTGGCGGCGATCATATAATCCTCGACCAGCCGGTGCGCATCGAGCCGCTCGCGCGCCGCGACCGACATGATCCGCCCCTTCTCGTCGAGCACCACCCGCCGCTCGGGCAGGTCGAGGTCGAGCGGCTCGCGCTTGTCGCGCGCCTTGGCCAGCGCCGCCCAGCAGGCCCAGAGCGGCCTGAGCGCGACGTCGGTCAGCGGGTGATCGATCCTGCCGTCGATCGCCGCCTGCGCATCCTCATAGGGGATATTGGCGGCGATCCGCACCACCGCGCGGGTGAAGCGCCAGTCCTTGATGACCCCATCGGCGCTGATCGTCAGATGGCAGACCAGAGCGGCGCGATCCTGCCCCTGCTTGAGCGAGCAGATATCGGCCGACAGCGCCTCGGGCAGCATCGGCACCACCCGATCGGGGAAATAGACGCTGTTGCCGCGCTTCTTCGCCTCGCGATCGATCGCCGATCCGGGGCGGACATAGAAGGACACGTCGGCGATCGCGACGATCGCGACGAAGCCGCCCGGATTGGCGGAGTCCTCGTCGGGCGCCGCCCAGATCGCATCGTCATGGTCGCGCGCATCGACCGGATCGATCGCGACGATCGGCACGTCGCGCAGATCCTCGCGATGCTCGCCCAGTTCGAGCCGCGGCACGACCACCGCCTCCTCGAGCGCGGCCTCGGGAAAGACGTCGGGAATGCCGAGCTTGTGGATCGCGACCAGGCTGAAGCTGCGCGGCGCGAATGGATCGCCGAGCCGCTCGACCACCTTCGCGGTGATCCGCGGCGGCCGACCCGCCTTTTCGGCGAGCACCAGATCGCCCGCGCTGGCATCGCCGGCGTCGGACACCAGCGTCTCGCGCCGTTCCTTCTTGTCGACCGGTCGCAGCCACAGCCGGTCGCCGTCGCGGTGGAGGATGCCGAGGATCATCTCCTCGCCGCGCGCCAGCTTCTTCATCGGATGCGCGATCCAGCCGCGCCCGGCCTCTTCGGTCCGCACCAGCAGCCGGTCGCCGACGCCCAGCGCCGGTCCCTTGCGCCCGCGCAGTTCCTTGATGCGAAGCTGCGGCGGCGCGCCCTCGCCATGCCAGGTCTCGGGCACCGCCAGCGGCACGCCCTCGTCGGTGACGTCGGTGACCCGCACCACCGTGACCTTGGGGATGCCACCCATCTGGTGGAAAGCGCGGCCGCGTTCGCTGTCGATCAGCCCTTCGTCGGCCATGTCCTTGAGCAGCGCCTTGAGCTGGATCTTCTCATTGCCCTGCAGCCCGAAGGCCCGCGCGATCTCGCGCTTGCCCGCCGGGGTCGGCGATGTGGTGATGAAGTCGAGGATCTGCTCGCGGGTCGGCAGACCAGGCATGGGAGGCTTGGGCATTCACGATATGTAGAGCCACGCGCGGTCAATAGCGAGCCGCGACGCGCCATCGGCTTTCCGTCGCCGGGCGTCCTCAGCCGAAGGTTCGCCGCCGCAGATCCTCGACGCAGCGTCCGGCGGTCTCGCCATCCCAATATTCGGGACGCTTGCGATCCTGCTTCGGCTGGGCGAGCGCATCCTCGAGCTCGGCAAGCAGCGCCGGCGCCTTGACCAGCCGGGCGGTGCCCTCGCTGATCGTGATCGGCCGCTCGGTGTTGTCGCGCAGGGTCAGGCAGGGAATGCCGAGATAGGTGGTCTCTTCCTGGATGCCGCCCGAATCGGTGATCACCGCCGCCGCGCCCGACACCAGGCTCATGAAGCGGATGTAGGCGGCGGGGCCGACCAGGGTGACCCCGGCAGCCTCGAGCTTCGCGCGACCGGCCTCGCCCAGCCGCTGGTTGGTGCGCGGATGGACCGGGAAGATCAGCGGCAGCCGCGCCTGGACCGCGACCAGCGCCTCGACCAGCTCGGCGAGCTTTTCGGGAACGTCGACATTCGACGGGCGGTGGAGGGTGACGACACCATAGCCGCCCTTGGCATGGCCCAGTTCGGCGGCATAATCGGCGGCCTCGATCGCCGGACGGACCAGCTCATAGCTGTCCATCATGATATTGCCGACCCGGGTGATCCGCTCGGCCGGGATGCCCTCGGCGATCAGATTGGCGTCGGCATCGGGCGACGGGGTCCACAGCACGTCGGCAAGCACGTCGGTGACGAGCCGGTTGAGCTCTTCGGGCATGTCGCGGTCGCGGCTGCGCAGGCCGGCTTCGAGGTGGATCGTCGGGATGCGCAGCTTGCCCGCCGCCATCGCGCAGGCCGCGGTCGAATTGACGTCGCCGACGACGATCAGCCAGTCGGGCCGCTCCTCGGTCGCGAGCTTCTCATAGGCGATCATCACCCGGCCGGTCTGCTCGGCATGGGTGCCCGATCCGATGCCGAGATGATGGTCGGGCGCGGGCAGCCGCAGGTCGGCGAAGATGTCGTCGGACATCGCCGCATCATAATGCTGGCCGGTATGGACGACGATCGGCGTGAAGTCGGGCGCGGCCGACAGCGCATGCCACAGCGGCGCGACCTTCATGAAATTGGGCCGCGCGGCGGCGATCAGATGGACCCGCGCCGGATTTCGCGTGGCGGACGATGACATGGACAAGACGCTCCCCAGATGCGGCTGTGTCGCATGCGGCCTGGCCTGCCTCAAGGATTAAGTGGCTTGCGGGTCGCCGGATGCACCGATCCGTCAGTGGCAGGCGGAACCATGCGCCCCCACCGGCGAACCGTCGGCACAGATGCCGCGCTCGACCTGGAAGGTGCTGTGGGCGATGCCGAAATCCTGACGCATCAGCGCCGCCGTCGACACCAGGAAATCGTCGCCCGCCGCCCCCGCCGGCATCAGCAGATGCGCGGTGAGCGCGACCTCGGTGGTGCTGGTCGGCCAGATATGGAGATGGTGGACCGCGTCGACCCCCGGCAGCCCGGCGAGCCGCGCGGTGACCGCGACCGGGTCGATCCGCCCGGGCACGCCCTGGAGCGACATCGTCAGCGAGTCGCGGAACAGCCCCCAGGTGCCGGCGACGATCACCCCGACGATCAGCAGGCTGATCACCGGGTCGACCCAGGTCAGGCCGGTATAGAGCACGATCAGCCCGGCGATCACCACCCCGGCCGAGACCGCGGCGTCGGCGGCCATGTGCAGGAAGGCCCCCTTGATGTTGATGTCGTCATGGCTGCCGCGCATGAACATCAGCGCGGTGCCGAGGTTGATCGCGATCCCGACCGTAGCGACCGCCATCATCAGCCCGCCCTGGACGGGCGCCGGCTCGAACAGCCGCTCGACCGCGCCGAGCGTGATCGCGCCGCAGGCGATCAGCAGCAGGATCGCGTTGAACAGTGCCGCCAGGATCGACGATCCGCGCAGGCCATAAGTGTAGCGCACCGACGCCGGCCGCTTGGACAGCGTGATCGCCGCCCACGCCATCAGCAGGCCGAGCACGTCGGAGAGATTATGTCCCGCGTCGGCGATCAGCGCGACCGAGTCGGCAAACCAGCCCGCCGCACCCTCGGCGACGACGAAGGCGAGGTTGAGGGTGATGCCGACCGCGAAGGCGCGTCCGAAGGTCGCCGGCGCATGGCTGTGACCATGGCCGCCACCATGGCCGTGGCTATGCCCGTGCCCGTGATGGCCATGGTCGTGCCCATGCTCGTCATGCCCGTGCTCGTCATGCTTATGGTCATGGGCGGCGTGGTCATGATGCCCATGGTCATGCGCGCCATGGTCGTCATGGCGGCCATGCGCGTGCGGCTGGCCATGATCATGGGTGCGGGCGGACATAGTGGGTCTTTGCGGCGAAAGCCCGGACAGGGCAAGCGGTGACGCGCCGCGGCGATTTCGGAATCGGCCGAATCATGCTATATGCGGTCGCGCAATGCGGCGGCGCAGCACTATAGACCTCTTCGGCACCCTGTTCGCCCTGACCGGCGTGGCGCCGCTCCACGCCGCGATGCCCGCGCCGGCGCCGTTGAACACGCCCGGCAAGGCCCCGCCGGCGCTGGCGGCCCCGCTTCCGGTTCCGATTTCACCGTTCGACCGCGAGATCGCCGCCTTTACCGCACGCGACGCGGCCGATGGCGCGATCACGGGATCGACCCTGTTCATCGGCAGCTCGAGCATCCGCCTGTGGAACGTCGCACAGAGCTTCCCGACGGCCGCCGCGATCAACCGCGGCTTCGGCGGATCGACCACCACCGACGTGCTCCATTATTATCCGCAGCTGGTCGGCCGGCTCCATGCCGCCTCGGTGATCGTCTATGTCGGCGAGAATGACGTCGAGCTCGGCGCGACCGCCGACCAGGTGGTCGCCAATGTCGCGACGCTGATGACCAAGCTGCGCCAGGACATGCCCGGCGCGCGGATCGCCTATCTGTCGCTGAAGCCGACCCCTGCCCGCTGGAAGCTGTGGCCGGTGATGGCGGCGATCAACAGCGCGGTGCGGGCGAAGGCGGGCTCGACCAGCTACGACTTCATCGATGTCGGCAGCGTGCTGCTCGATCCGGCCGGCCTGCCCGATCTTCAATATTTTCGCGGTGATCGGCTGCACCTCAACGATCGCGGCTATGCGCTGTGGACGGTGCTGATCGATGCCTGGCTCAAGCCCAGGAAGAAGCTCGACATCCCGGTGCCAGCCGAGCAGGCCGCGCTGCAGTAGGCCAGGACAAGGGAGGAGCGCTCGCGCGCCCCTCCCCGATCGATCAGAAGCGATAGCTCGCGCTGGTCGCGATCGTGTGATAGCCGAACTTCGAGAAGCTGCGGCGGAAGTCGGTGCCCGACGTGTTCTGCACCGTGAACGGGCCACCGACCGCGCCGCCCGACAGGCGAACCCGGAAATCGTCATTCTTGAGGCTGGTGAACAGATAGTTCAGCCCGATCGAGAATTTGCCGATCTTCTGCTCGACGCCGCCGCCATAGCTATAGCCCCAGCCATCCTTGTTGGCGTTGCGCACGGTCACCGTGTTGACGGTGTTCGAGGTCGCGAAGCTGTTGTTGATCCGGCCATAGGCAAGGCCGCCGGTCAGAAAAGCGAGCGTGCCGGTGTCGAACGCATAGCCGGCGCGGCCGCGCAGGCCGGCGGTTTCCTTGAGCTTGGCGCCCATGCGGTAGACCGCGGGCGTCGTGCTGTAGGCGGTGACGGTGCGGGCGATATAGGCGCGGCCGGCCTCGAGCACGCCGCCGACGACGATGCCCGATCCCTCGAACTGATAGTCGTAGCCGCCATGGAGCTTCCAGGTGAAGGCGTTCTTGTCGTCCTTGCAGCCATCGGCCGGGGTGCGGCCTTTCGGGGTGCCGCCGCAGAAGCCCGGCGCGAAATTGGCGAAGGCATCGCCGAAGTTGCCGTCGAGGTTGCGATCGAACGACACCGCTTCCTTGTTGTTCGACGGCGTGAAATTATAGCCGATCTGACCGCCGGCATAGAAACCGGTCCAGTTGGTGTCGCTCTCCTGCGCGGATGCCGCGCCGGCCGCGAAGATGGTGACGGTCAAGGCCGTGGCGGCCAGGATATGAAGACGCATCCTGCGTTCCCTTCTGCTGTTTTGTTTCTAGGGCGAAAATGGTGAACGCCCGCCCCGGGCAGATAGATTGTGACCAACCGTAACGATGTGACCGGCGTCACATGTTTGTTATTTTCACGCAATGAGACGACGCGCCGCTGTCAGCACCGCGGGCTCAGCCCTGCGCGAAAGCGATGATCATCCGCGCCAGCGCGTCTTCGATCTCCGCTTGCGCCGGCACCGCCATGCCCTCGCCCAGGATCATCGCCCGCATCACCCCGGCGAAGGCGTTGGTCAGCACGAAGGCCTCGGCATGGCTGAACGGCCGGTCGCGCGCCTCGCCATCGGGCGGGCCGTACGCGGTCAGGAACGCCACCAACTGCTCGAGCAGCGGCCCGAGCCGGCCGGCGCCCCGATGCAGCGAATGCTCCATCACCAGCCGGTGGACCTGCTGCCGCCCGCCATAGCCCGACGCGACCGCGGCGATGATGGCGGCGATCCGCGCGTCGGGCGGGATGTCGCCCGGCGCGGTCAGCGCGGCGAGCACGCGTTCGGACAGCTCGGCGGTCTCGCGCTCGGCCAGCGCGTCGAGGATCGCCTCCTTGTTGGCGAAATATTGGTAGAGGGTGCCGATGCTCACCCCCGCGGTCTCGGCGACGGCATTGGTGGTCAGCGCCGCCAGCCCGCCCTTGGCGAGCAGCCGCATCGCCGCCTCCAATATGAGTTCGACCTTGACCTGCGCGCGCTGCTGGCGCGGCTTGCGGGGCATAAGCTTCTGAACTTTAGGGTCTTTCATGCCATCCTTCGCGCCCCGCGAATGCGAGTTTGATAATGTGAGCATCACTCATATTAATGTCGGCATCGGCGGCTGCAAGGCCGTCATCGAGGACCGACCCATGACCAGCTATTCGCCATCGATCGACCTGTCCGGCCGCAAGGACTGGCGCGCGGCCTTCGCCGCGCTCGGCCGCCTGCTGTCGAACCCCGACGACACCGCCCAGGTCTTCCGGATCATGCGCGCGCTCAACGCCGGCGCCGCGCGGACCGGCTATGACCGGCTGCTGCGCACTTCCGAGGGCGGCCGCATCGCCTGCCGCGGGGTCGAACTGGCCGAGCTTCTGTCCGATCCCGTCTTCGTCGGCGGCTTCGCGCCGGGCAGCGTCGGCGCCGCATATGCCGCCTTCCTGCAGGCGACCGGCTATTCGGCGCAGGGCCTCGCCGCGGTGAGCCGCAGCGACGACGACGGCCGCGAGGGGCAGCATCCTTATGCCTGGTTCGGCCGGCGGACCCGCGACGTCCATGACATCTGGCACATCCTCACCGGCTATCAGGCCGACGATCCGCTCGGCGAGGCCTGCCTGACCGCCTTCTCCTACGCCCAGACCGGCGGGCTCGGCTGGGCGATGATCGCGGCGGGCGCCGCGGTGCGCGGCCTGCGCGCGGGTTCGCGCCAGGTGGTGAAGGCGATCTGGGAAGGCTATCGCCACGGCCGCCGCGCGGCCTGGCTGCTCGGCGAGGATTATGAGCGGCTGCTCGCCGAACCGCTCACCGCCGCCCGCGCTCGCCTCGGCATCGCCGATCCCGCCGCCTATCGCGCTGCCCTGGCATGATCAGGGCATCGCAAAAGCCGGAATATATGCCGAATTCCGCACATGCCCGTTTTTCCGCCCGGGTCCCCGCAGGGAAAATCAGATTTTGACGGAAAAGATGCTGGTGCTGCCGGTGAGGATTGAACTCACGACCTCAGCCTTACCAAGGATGCGCTCTACCACTGAGCTACGGCAGCATCGCCAGCATGTTGCAGGCGCCGCGAGCGCCGGAGCGCTGCGGGGTGGCGGCCCTATGGACAATGCGAAGGGCCACGTCAAGGCAACTTGCATCGAAGCCGACAGGCTGCCAGTCAAAGCCATGGCCGGCCCGACCCCGACACCCCCCGATCCCCGCGCCGAACGGCTCGCGCAGCAGCTCCGCGCCAATCTGCGCCGCCGCAAGGCCCAGAGCCGCGAACGCGACGATGCCGGCGAGGACAGGCCCGCGCCGGGCGACTCACCGGATCAATAAGGCTTTTCGCCGATCACGTTGCCGCCTTCGAGATAGCGGCAGACGAGGATTTCGTCTTCCTTGCTCGCGGCGATCGCGCAGCCGACCTCGGTCGTCGATTTCCAGATCAGCTGGGTATAATGGCCGACGTCGCGCCAGCGGCCGTTGGTCGCATTCTTCGGGAAGGGGCCGTTGACGAAGATCTTGCGCTCGTCGATCCACAGCCCGACCATCTGCTCGGGGGTGTAATAGCCCTTGGTGCCGCGCCACAGATTCTCGCCCTCGACCTCCTGGCCGTCGTCATAATCGGCGTCCTCGGCATGTTCGAGGCCGTCCATCGAGGTGAGTTCCTCGGCCCATTGCGCGGCGCGCGCGGCGAGCTTGGGGTTCCATTTGAGCGGCGGAATGCCGAGACGGGCGCGTTCGGCATTGTGCGCGGAAAGCAGGCGCGAATCGACGTCCGCCGGAGTCCAGAGCGGCGCCGCTCCGCCCAGCGCGACCCATGCCACCGGCCCCACCAGTGCACGAGCGACAATATGACGCCACCCCAACCGCATTCAGACCGATCCCGCCCCTGACGAGCGACCTGCACCGGGCCGGCCGCCTCTCTTCTCGTCGTGGAAGAACAACGCCTGACCCTGACTTGTTCCGTCAGTCCTAAGCCCGGCGCGGCGCTTCATCAACTGGACATACGGCGATCATAGCGGCGCGGTTGCGGTCCCGAGCCAGGCCAGCGCATCGCCGTCGAGCTGCGGCCCGACAATCGCGGAAACCTGCGCATGATAGCCGTCGATCCACCCGATCTCGTCGGCGGTCAGCATCGCCTTGTCGATCAGCGCGCGCTCATAGGGGGCGAAGGTCAATGTCTCGAATCCGAACATCTGCTTCTCGGCGCCCTCGATCGTAAGCGCGGTGGTCAGGATCAGATTCTCGATTCGGATCCCATATTCGCCGGTCTTGTAATAGCCGGGCTCGTTCGAAAGGATCATCCCCGCCGCCAGCGGCTCGTCGCCGCCACCATAGGTCGCGATCCGCTGCGGACCTTCATGGACCGACAAATAGCTGCCGACGCCGTGGCCGGTGCCATGGGCATAATCGAGCCCGGCCGCCCACAGATATTGCCGCGCGAGGATGTCGAGCTGGCCGCCGCGCGTCCCCTTGGGGAAGACCGCGCGCGCGATCGCGACATGGCCCTTGAGCACCCTCGTATAGCGGTCGCGCATCTCGGCGGTGGGCGTGCCGATCGCGACGGTGCGGGTCACGTCGGTGGTGCCGTCCTGATATTGCCCGCCCGAATCGACGAGGTAGAGCGACCCCGGCAGCAGCGGCCGGTTGGTCTCCTCGCTCGCGCGGTAATGGACCACCGCGCCATTGGGCCCGGCGCCCGAGATCGTGTCGAACGACAGGTCCTTGAGCAGCCCGGTCGCGGCGCGGAAGCCCTCGAGCTTGTCGGAAGCGATCAGCTCGGTGAGTTCGCCCTTGGGCGCCTCGACCGACAGCCAGTGGAGGAAGCGGCTGAGCGCGGCGCCGTCGCGCGCCTGCGCGGCCTTGTGACCGGCGATCTCGGTCTCGTTCTTGATCGCCTTGGGCAGCACCACCGGATCGCGGGTCTCGATCAGGGTCGCACCGCCCTTTTCGAGCGATTCGAAGATCGCCGCGACCGCGCGCTCGGGATCGGCGGCGATGGTCTTGCCCGAAAGCGCGCGCAGCGCCGGCTCGAAATCCTTGCGGTCGTGGAGACGTACCCCGTTGCCGAGATGCTGGCGCACCGCATCGTCGATCTTGTCGGGGGCGACATAGAGGTCGGCGGTGGCGTCGGCATGGACCAGCGCATAGGCCAGCGCGACCGGGGTCCGGTCGACATCGGCGCCGCGGATGTTGAAGGCCCAGGCGATCGAATCGAGCGCGGACAGCACCGCGGCGTCGGCGCCCTTGCTTTCGAGCCAGTCGGCGATCTCGGCGCGCTTGGCCGCCGATCCCTTGCCGGTCAGCGTGTCGGGCTGCACCACCAGCCGCGCCAGCGATGGCGCCGGCTTGTCGGGCCAGACCGCATCGATCGGGTTGGTGTCGACCGCGACCAGCTCGGCGCCCTTGGCCGCGAGCGCCTTCTTCGCCGCGGTCACCCAGCCCTTGGTGTGGAGCCACGGGTCGTAGCCGATGCGGCCGCCATCGGGGGCGTTGCGCTCGAGCCATTCGCTGGTGCTGGTCTGCGGCACCGACTGATAGGACCAATGCTGGCCGTCGACCTGCTCGCGCACCTGCAGCGTATAGCGTCCGTCGACGAAGATCGCCGCCTCGGCCGGCAGCACCACCGCCGCCCCCGCCGACCCCTGGAAGCCGGTCAGCCAAGCGAGCCGCTGGGCATAGGCGCCGACATATTCGCTCATATGTTCGTCGGTCAGCGGCACGACGAAACCGTCGAGCCGGCGGCGGGCCAGTTCCTCGCGCAGCGCCTTCAATCGATCTTCATAGGTGGACATCGCGGACTCGCCTTCTATCTCTGTGCCACCAAGATAAGCGCGCGCGTTCCCGCGCGCCAGCCGGAGCGCCCCGTGCCAGACAATCTGCCCCCTGTTCCCGCCCGTCCCCCCGTCGCCGAGCGCCGTCCCCACAGCTACGAGCGGCACGGCATCAGCGTCGAGGACCCCTATTTCTGGCTCAAGGACCAGAAATATCCGGTGATCGACGAGCCCGACGTGCTCGCCTATCTGCGCGAGGAAAATGGCTATTTCGAAGCGGCGATGGCGCCGCACGCCGATCTGGTCGACACGCTGTTCGCCGAGATGAAGGGGCGCCTCAAGGAGGACGATGCCAGCGTCCCGCAGAAGGACGGCGACTGGCTGTACTGGTGGGCGTTCAAGCCGGGCGGCCAATATCGCATCTGGTACCGCAAGCCCGTCGCAGGCGGCGAGCCCCGGGTTCTGCTCGACGAGCCCGCCGAGGCCGAGGGCCATGACTATTTCCGGCTGCAGGTGCTCAGCGTCAGCCCCGACGGCAAGCTCGCCGCCTGGTCGAGCGACACCAACGGTTCCGAACGTTTCGTGCTCAAGATCCGCGATCTCGCGACCGACACCGACATCGAGACGGTCAGCGCGATCACCAACGGCGCGGTCGCGTGGAGCGCCGATTCGGCGAGCATCGCCTATACCGAAGTCAACGAGAACTGGCGGACCTACCGCGCCCGGCTCCATGTCCTCGGCACCGATCCGGCCGGCGACCCGACCCTCTATGAGGAGGTCGACGACATTGGTTTCAACGTCGGGGTCGGCAAGACCCAGGACGACCAATGGATCGCCCTGTCGACCCACGACCATCAGACCAGCGAAATCCGGCTGGTGCCCGCCGCCGATCCGCTCGCCGCGCCGATCCTGATCGCGCCGCGCCGGGAGAAGCGCGAATATTCGGTCGATAGCGCCCACGGCAAATTGTGGATCCTGACCAACGACGATCATGTCAATTTCCGGATCGCGGTCGCCGACCCGGCCCGACCCGGCGAATGGGAAACCGTGATCGCCGGATCGGACCATGTCTATCTGCGCGGGCTGACCAGCTTCGCGCAGCATCTGGCGATCAGCGAGCGGGTCGATGGGCTCGATCAGATCAGGCTGCGCGCCTATGACGGCAGCGAGCATCGCATCGCCTTTCCCGAGGCGAGCTATACCGCCGCGCTCGGCAGCAATCCCGAATATGATCCGGCCGCCTATCGGCTCGGCTATGCGTCGATGGTCACCCCACAGACGGTCTATGATTACGACCCCGCCGCGCGGACGCTGACCACCCTCAAGGTCCAGGAGATCCCGTCGGGCTACGATCCCTCGCTCTATGCGACCGAGCGGCTGATGGTGACCGCGCGCGACGGCAAGCAGATTCCGGTGTCGGTGGTCTACCGCAAGGCCTTCCCCAAGGACGGCAGCGGCAAGCTGTTCCTCTATGCCTATGGCGCCTATGGCCATGCGATCCCGCCGGGCTTCTCGACGGTGCGGCTGTCGATGGTCGATCGCGGCTGGGCCTATGCGATCGCGCATATCCGCGGCGGCGACGATCTCGGCTATGACTGGTATCTCCAGGGCAAGGCCGAGCAGCGCTGGAACACCTTCCACGATTTCTCCGATGCGGCGAAGGGCCTGATCGACGCCGGCTTCACCCGCGCCGGCAGCATCGCGATCAACGGCGGATCGGCGGGCGGCGAGCTGATGGGGGTGGTTGCCAACACCGATCCCGAGCTGTGGGGGGCGGTGGTCGCCGACGTGCCGTTCGTCGACGTGCTCAACACGATGCAGGACGAGAGCCTGCCGCTGACCCCGGGCGAATGGCCCGAATGGGGCAACCCGATCACCGACAAGGCGGCGTTCGAACTGATCCACAGCTATTCGCCCTATGAGAATGTCGCGGCGAAGGCCTATCCGCCGATGCTGATCACCGGCGGGCTCAACGATCCGCGGGTGACCTATTGGGAGCCGGCGAAATGGGTCGCGGCGCTGCGCCACGCCAAGACCGACGACAATATATTGCTGCTCAAGATCAACATGGGCGCAGGGCATGGCGGCAAGTCGGGGCGCTACGACAGCCTGCGCGAGGATGCCGAGGCCTATGCCTTCGTGCTGACCGAGATGGCATGATCCGATGAAACCCTCGTTCGAGATGAACTTCACCGCGGCGCCCGAGGACATCGACGAACTCGGCCATGTCAACAATGCAGTGTGGGTGCGCTGGCTGCAGGACGTCGCGGTCGCGCACTGGTACGCCGCCGCCGATCCCGAGCATCACGCCGCCTATATGTGGGTCGTGAGCCGCCACGAGATCGACTATCGGCGCCCGCTCAAGGAAGGCGAGACCGTGGTCGCGCGCACCTGGGTCGCCGATCGCCCGACCGGCGCGCGCTTCGACCGCCACGCCGAATTCACCCGCGACGGCGTCGTCCATCTGCAATCGAAGACGAGCTGGGCGATGATCGAGCGGGCATCGGGCCGGCTGAAGCGGATCCCCGACGAGGTGGTCGCGCCGTTTTTGGGCTAATCGCGTGCGGCCCTGAGCGCCGCGCCGGCGGCGAACGGGGCCATCGCGGTCAGCAGCAATGCCGCCGCCGCGAGCAGCTTCAAGGCGCCCATGCCCTGGTCGCCGAGCGATCCGGCGCCGAAGATCAGCAGCGGCACCGCGAGCGGCAGCATCACCAGTCCGGCGAGCGCGCCCGCGCCGCGCAGGCCGAGGGTCAGCGCGCTGGTCATCAGCCCGAGTGCGGCCAGCGCCGGGGTGCCGATGGCGAGGCCGATCTCGAGCCGCAGCAGCACCGCACCGTCGAGCCGCAGCAGCGCCGCGGCGGGGAGCGCCGCGATCATCAGCGGCGGCCCGAAACTCAGCCAGTGGGCGAGGATCTTGGCGGCGGCGACCCCCTCGTCGGCGAGGCCGCGGACGACATATTGGTCGAGCACCCCCGCCTCGGCATCGGGCGCGATCAGCCGGTCGACCGGCAGCAGCGCGGCGAGCAGCGCCGCCATCCACAGCGCGCCGCCGCCGACCTTCGCCAGCAGCGGCCCATCGGGGCCGACCGCGAACGGGAACAGGGTCGCGACCAGCAGGAAGAAGACCAACGGCAGGAAGGTCCCGCCGCCCTGATAGGCGCCGCGCACGTCGCGCCAGACGATGGTGCCCCAGCCGCTCACAGCCCGATCTCGCGCGCATCGCCGAGCCCCAGCGGCTGGTGGGTCGCGGCCAGCACGATGCCGCCGGCCTGCCGGTGCGCCGCCATCGCCGCCGCGAGCCGGTCGAGCGAGGCGGCGTCGAGGCCGTTGCCGGGCTCGTCGAGCAGCCAGATCTTCGCGCGCCCCGCGATCACCCGCGCCAGCGCCGCGCGCTTGCGCTGGCCGGTCGACAGCATCCGCACCGGCACGTCGGCGAGCCCGGCGATCCCCATCGCGTCGAGCCCGCGCGCGACATCGCCGCCGTCGAGCCGCGCCCAGAAACCCAGCGCAGCGGCGAGCGTCTGCCGGACGTCGAGCGCCGCCGCCTCGCCGGCGAAGGCGATGCCGCCGTCCTGCTCGACCGCCCCCGCGGACGGGACCAGCAGCCCGGCCGCGATCCGCATCACGCTCGACTTGCCGGCGCCGTTGGGACCGGTCAGTAACGCCGCCTCGCCGGGTGCGAGCGCGAAGCTCATCGCCTCGAACAGCAGCCGGCCGCCGCGCAGGCAGGCCACGTCGCGCAATGCCAGCCGGGCGGCTTCGCTCAAGCCTGCGGCTCCTGCACCATATCCTCCAGCGCGTGCATGTCGGCGTCGGACAGGCCGAAATGATGGCCGATCTCGTGGATGACGACATGCGATACCAGCGCCTCGAGATCGACCCCGGTCTCGATCCATTCGAACAGGATCGGCACCCGGTAGAGGTCGATCATGTCGGGCATCGCCCCCGAATGGTCGACCGACTTCTCACCGATCGGGCGCCCGCGATAGAGGCCGGTCAGCTCGAGATCATTCTCGATCCCCATCTCCTCGAGGGTCGCATCCTCGGCCCATTCCTCGATCCGCAGCACGACGCCGTCGAGATGCTTCGCGAACGGTTCGGGCAGCCGCGCGATCGTCGCGCGGGCGATCGCCTCGATCGCGTCCGCATCGGGAGCCAATTGCCCTATTGAAGCTGTCTGATTGTCTGCCATTGTCACCCGACATAACCAGACAAACCAGACAGGGCCAGCGATGCCGATACCCCAGTTGAACGACGAAGAACGCGCCGACGCACTCGATGGCCTGCCCGACTGGGATTATGACGAGAGCCGCGACGCGATCAGCCGGCGCTTCACCTTCGCCGATTTCTCGGCCGCCTTCGCCTTCATGACCCGGGTCGCGCTGCTCGCCGAAAAGAGCGACCACCATCCCGAATGGTCGAACGTCTGGAACCGCGTCGACATATTGCTGACAACCCATGACGCGGGCGGCCTGTCGCACCGTGACGTGGCGATGGCCGAAGCGATCGAAGCGCTTGTAGACTAGCGGGCGGCGCAATGGCCGGGGTTTCTGGATTGCCGTAGCGTGTCGGCGCCTTAAGCTGGGCGCAAGACCTCACCTGGGAGCCTCATGTCCGAACGCAAGCTCAAGGCCTGGCACGAAGCGGGACTGATCGACGGCGAGACGGCAGGCCGTATTCGCGCCTGGGAAGCCGCCCATAGCCGCCCGCTCGGCCTTTGGGCCCTGATCGGACTTGGTGCGCTCGCGGTCGCGCTGGGGCTGGTTTCCGTGGTCGCCGCCAACTGGGACGCAATCCCCGGCGAGGTCCGCCTCGGTCTGCATTTCGCGTTGATGGCGGGCCTCGCGACCTACCTATGGTGGCGGAAGCCCAACCCCGACTACGCGCCCGACCATTTCAGCGACGCGCTGCTCTTCATCCTGGGCGTGCTCGGCCTCACATTCCTCGCGCATCTCGGACAGGTGTATCAGACGAGTTCGCCGCTATGGCAGCCTTTGCTGCTGTGGCTCGCGCTTTTCTCGCCGCTGCTGTTGTCGTTCGGGCGCGGATGGCCGGTCGCCGCACTCTGGATGGCGCTGACGTTGGGGACCCTCTGGAGCCATGCCGAAGAACATGGCGACAGCTGGTGGATGGGCGTGCGGCATGCGGCGCAGCTTTCGCATCCCGACCTCTATTGGGGCCTGATTCTCTGCCCGCCGATGCTGATCGCAGCGCTCGCGGCAGTCTTGCGCAGCCACAGCGCACGACCGATGTTCTGGCGGCTGATCGAGCAGTTGGCGATCGCGACGATCCTCACCTTACTGAGCATCCTGATCATCTCGTGGGGATGGGAAAGCCGCGCGATGTCCGCCCCCGCCAGCGTCGCCATCCAGAGCCTGGCGCTGCTCGGAGCCGCAGCGGCGACATGGTTCGCCCGGCGTACCGCCTCGGGCCGCGCCACCGCCGCCATACTCGGCGTGGCGTCCATTCTCCATTTCGGCGAGGCAGTGATACCGCATGGCCGGCCGTCGGGCGAGGCATGGGACGACGGCGGCTGGATCAACGCGCTGTTCTTCATCGCGCTGTGGGGCGCGGTTGCCGGTGCAGCGCTCCATGCCCGCTGGCGGCCGATCTTCCAGATCGCAATCGGCCTGATCGCCGTACGCGTGATCGTCCTGAGCTTTGAACTCAACAACGACCTGCTCGGCAGCGGCCTCGGCCTGATCGTTTCGGGACTGCTCGCGCTCGGCATCGCCTGGCTGACGGTCCGGATCTCGCACCGTTATGCCCCGCGCACGGAGTCCCCATCATGATCGCGCGGCTATCTGCCCGCACCCTGCTCGCAGCGGCGCTCGCGGTGCCGCTGGCCGCCTCGGCCCTCATCTGGGGCACGACCCGGCGCACCGCGCACCAGGGGCAAGACTGGCTCATTCCGATCAAGGGCTATGACCCCGCCGATCTGCTGCGCGGCCATTACATCCAATATCGTTACGACTGGCCGATCGAGCAGCCGGCGGCGACGGGGGTCGAAGAGGTCATGCAGCGGTTCGATCCCGCTTATGGCGCGCTGTGCATCGTCGGCGTCGCGCCCAACATCACCCAGGTCCGCGCGCTCGATGGCAATGCAGACGCACGCGGCTGCGCCATCGTCGCCCGCGCCACCCTCGGTGCACGGCGCGAGGTCCGCGGTCTCGACACCGGAATATTGTTCACCTCCCAGGCGCGAGCACTGGCGCTCGCGGCAAAACTGGCCGATCCAAAGCTTCAGGGCATGATCCGGGTAAGAATTCGCGACGACGGCGTGATGCGTCCGATCGACATCGCGTTCAGGCCGCGCGAACGAAGCTGACTCATACGCGATCTCGAAGATGCTCACGCATCCTCGATCGATCTGCTCAAGCGTCGCACGGGCTGATACCAGGTCTCGGTGAGTCAGACTCACCGAGACTTGGTATCAGCGACTCCACCGCGCGAAGATCGCGGTCGGCAGCAGCAGCCCGCGCGTTTCCTCGCGCACCGCCATCTCGCCGACCTCGACGGTGCCGCCGAGATCGGCCATTGCGTGTCGCAGCAGTTCGCCGATCGCGATCGCCGACATGCGGACGGCGTAGACGGTGAGGACGAGGAATTTGGATTTCTCGTCGAGCAAAGCGCGGCAATCGGCGATCAGCGCGGGCAGATGTTCTTCGAGCCGCCAGATCTCGCCGGTCGGGCCGCGGCCGAATTTGGGGGGATCGAGGAAGACGCCGTCGTAGCGGCGACCGCGCCGGACCTCGCGCGCGGTGAACTTGGCGGCGTCGTCGATCATCCAGCGGATCGGGCGGTCGACCATGTCGCTGAGGAAGGCGTTCGCCTTGCCGGCCTCGACCGACTTCTTCGACGCGTCGACATGGGTCATCCGCGCGCCCTTGGCGGCGAGCGCAAGGGTGCCGACCCCGGTGTAGCCGAACAGGTTCATCACCTCGTCGCCCTCGGCGGTGCGGTCGCGCATCCATTCCCATTGCGGCGCCATGTCAGGGAAGAAGGCGAGATGGCGGAACGGGGTGTTCTGCGCGGTGAAGCGGACCTCGTTCCATTTCATGTGCCAGCCGCCCCGGGGCACGTCGCGCGACAAATGCCATTTGCCGCCGCCTTCCTCGTCCGACGCGCCGATGAAATCGCCGTCCGATTCCCAGCGGTCGGAGGCCGGCGCCCACATCGCCTGCGGTTCGGGCCGCACGAAGCGGAAGCGGCCATAGCGTTCGAGCTTGCGGCCATGGCCCGAGTCGACGAGGCCGTAATCGTCCCATGGCTCGGTGATCAGGGTGATGAGGTTCCCGGCCTCCGCCGGGACGACGGATTTGTGGCTAGCCATCAAGCCGCCGCCTTCAGTTCGGTCCCCACTGTCACGAGCGTCTCGCGGCCGCCGAGCGTCTTGGCCGCCGCGGCGCGGACGCGGTCGAGGTCGCAGGCTTCGATGCGGGCGACGATCGTCGCGGGGTCGAGCGGGGCGCCATGGGCGAGGGTCTGGAAGCCGAGCCGGTCGGCGCGGCCCTGGACCGATTCGAGCGCCATCAGGATCGCCGCGCGGAGCTGCGCCTTGGCGCGCGCCAGCTCGACCTCGGTGAGCGTCGAGGCGGCATCGTGGAGGATGTCGCGGGCCAGGCTCGCGGCATGCGCGGCTTCGCGCCGCGCGGTCGCCAGATAGGTGGTGAGCATGCCGGTATCGCGCCAGCCCGCGACCGAGCTGCCGATCGAATAAGCGAGGCCGCGATCCTCGCGGACCGCCTGGAACAGCCGCGACGAGGAGCCCTCGCCCGCCGCCGACGAGAACAGCATCAGCGGATAATAATCGGGGTCGAAATAGCCGACGCCCTCATGGCCGAACAGGATATGCGCCGATTCGAGCTTGCGCTTGTCGGCGAAGCTGCCGCCGCGATAGGCGGCGAGTTCGACCACCGGCTCGGGCGCCTCGGCGAGGTCCCCGAAGCGGCGCTCGGCCAGTTCGACCAGCGCGTCGAAATCGACCTTGCCCGCCGCCGCCAGCACCATCGCCTGCGGACGATAATGGCGTGCGGTCCAGCTGTGGAGATCGTCGACGGTGATCTCGGCGAGGCTGGCTTCGTCGCCGAGCACCGGCCGACCGAACGCCTGGTCGGGCCAGGCGGTCGAGTGGAAATGGTCGTTGATGATGTCGTCGGGCTGGTCGCGGGCCTCGCCCAGTTCCTGCAGCACGACATCCTTTTCGCGCGCCAGATCGCCGCCGTCGAAATGCGGCTTGCGGACCAGATCGGCGATCAGTTCGACCCCGAGCCCGAGATCCTCGGCGAGCAGCCGCGCCTGGAAGGCGGTCTGGTCGCGCGAGGTGAAGGCGTTGAGATAGCCGCCGACATTCTCGACCGCCTCGGAGATTTCACGCGCACTGCGGCCGCCGGCGCCCTTGAACACCATATGCTCGAACAGATGGGCGAGGCCGTTGAGCCGGGCTTCCTCGTTGCGGGCGCCGCAATCGACATGGAGCCCGACCGCGATCGTCTCGACCCCGTCCATCGGGTCGGCGACGACGGTGAACCCGTTGGACAGGCGATGCAGCCGCGGCGGGTTCATGCGATCAGGCGTCCACCGTCGCCGCGGTCGCGCGCTCGGCGACATAGTCCTCGATCGCGCCGATCTCGGCGGGAAGCACCGCGTAGAGTTCCTCGCGCTCGAACAGGCCGGCGATCCGCGCGGGCAGCTCGGGGCGAAGCCCGGTGGCGCGCTCGACCGCATCGCCGAACTTGGCGGGATGCGCGGTGGCGAGGGTGACGATCGCGACGTCGGCAGGCAGGTCGGCGTCCTGCGCCGCGGCCAGGCCGATCGCGCTGTGCGGATCGATCAGCTCGCCGGCGCGGTCATGGCCCCAGCGCATCGCCCGCTGCATCCGGTCGGGATCGATCCGGGTGCTGACCAGCAGTTCGGCGGCCTCGCCCTGCATGCCCTGGCTGAGGTTGAAACGCTTGGTCGCCTCGAATCCCTTCATCGACGCGGCGAGCGCCGCGCCGTCGCGATCGTGGAGATCGAACAGCAGCCGTTCGAAATTCGAGCTGACCTGGATGTCCATCGACGGCGCCGCGGTCGGGGTCACCGACCCGACCGAATAATCGCCGGCCGACAGCGCGCGGTGGAGGATGTCGTTGACGTTGGTTGCGACGATCAGCTTGGCCACCGGCAGCCCCATCTTCGCCGCGACATAGCCCGCGAACACATCGCCGAAATTGCCGGTCGGCACCGAGAAGGCGACAGGGCGATCGGGCGCGCCGAGGCGGACCGCCGCATAGAAATAATAGACGATCTGGGCCATCAGCCGCGCCCAGTTGATCGAGTTGACCGCCGACAGGTTGAAGCGCGACGCGAAGCCGCGGTCGGCGAACATCGCCTTCACCAACGCCTGGGCATCGTCGAAGCTGCCCTCTATCGCGATATTGTGGACGTTGGGCGCGAGCACCGTCGTCATCTGGCGGCGCTGCACCTCGGACACCCGGCCCTTGGGGTGGAGCATGAAGATGTCGACCTTGGCGCGGCCCGCGAGCGCGTCGATCGCCGCCGAGCCGGTGTCGCCGCTGGTCGCGCCGATCACGGTCAGATGGGTGTCGCGGGTCGACAGGAAGCGTTCGAACAGCAGCCCGAGCAGCTGGAGCGCGACATCCTTGAAGGCGAGGGTCGGACCGTGGAACAGCTCCATCAGCCACTGGCGCTCGTCGAGCTGCTTGAGCGGCACGACCGCGGCATGCGAGAACCGGCCATAGGCCGCGGCGCACAGCTCCCTGAGCGCGGCGTCGTCGAGCGCGCCCGCGACGAACGGCCGCATCACCTCGACCGCGGTGTCGACATAGGACAGACCGCGCAGTTTCGCGATCTGCTCGCGCGACAGGCTCGGCCAGCTTTCGGGGACATAGAGCCCCCCATCGCTCGCGAGCCCCGCGAGGGTGACATCTTCGAATCCGAGGCGGGGGGCCGAGCCCCTGGTGCTGACATAATGCATGACCGGCGGGCCTTAGGCTTTGTCGGCGCGGCGGGCAAGGAAAACGGCTCTTAAAAGCCCCTCCCTGCTTGCAGGGAGGGGCTAAGAAGGGAGCGCCGCTTCCACCGCCGCCATCGCATGCAGCGTGGTGGTGTCGAACAGCGGCACCGCGCTGTCGTCGTCGCCGACCAGCAGCATGATCTCGGTGCAGCCAAGGATGATCGCCTGCGCGCCGCGGTCGATCAGGCGGGCGATGATCGCGCGGTAGGCGGCGCGCGATTCGGCGCGGACGATGCCCGAGACGAGTTCGTCGTAGATGATCCGGTGGACGGTCGCGCGATCCTCGTCGGACGGGACAATCACGTCGCCACCGATCCCCGCCGCGATCCGTTCGCAGTAGAAGGGCTTTTCCATCGTGAAGGCGGTGCCGAGCAGCCCGACCCGGGTAAGGCCGGCCGCGCGGATCGCCGCCGCGACGACATCGCCGATATGGAGCAGCGGAATGGCGATCGCCGCCTGCACCGCGTCGGCGGCGAAATGCATCGTGTTGGTGCAGATCAGCAGCATGTCGGCGCCGCCCGCCTCGACCCGCCGCGCCTCGGCGACCATCATGTCCGACAGCGCATCCCAGTCGCCGTCATGCTGGCGCGCGGCGATCTCGGCGAAGTCGACCGAGAGCATCAGCGTGCGCGCCGAATGATGGCCGCCCAGCCGGGTGCGAACCGCGCGGTTGAGGATGCGATAATATTCGGCCGAGCTCTCCCAGCTCATCCCGCCGATCAGGCCGATCGTCTTCACCGCAGCCGCCGCCGCAGCGCGATCGCGTAGATCACCAGCGCGGTCAGCGCGAAGATGAACCATTGCACCGCATAAGCGCGGTGGTTGTTGGGGATATCCTCGACGCTGGGCGGCACGCTCGGCTGGAGCCCGGTCACCGGGACCTCCATCACCACCAGCAGCGGCAGCGGTTTCGCCGTCGCCGCGCCGAGCACCCTGCCCGCCAGCACCGTGTCGGGGACCAGCACCCCCATCGCCTCGACCCGGCTACCGACCGGCGGCAGCGCAGGCTTCGCGCTGACCGGGCTCCAGCCGAGATCGGCCATCATCGTCCGGCCGTCGATCAGCCGGCAGCCGGTGATGTTGCGGAAGCCCGGTTGTCCGGCCTTGTTGGCGCCGCCGATCTGGAGCGGCGCGGTCGCGACCTCGCACAGGACATGGCTGCGGCGGAAGGCGACCGCATCGACGCTCGGGCCCTCGGGCAGGCCATAGAGCGGCGGCTCGCCGGCAGCGGCGCGATACTGGGCGAGCAGCGTCTCTTTCCAATGCGCGCGCTGGATCTGCCAGAGGCCGAGGCCGATCATCGTCAGCACGGCGATCAGCACCAGCAGGGTCGCAAGGATCGGGACACGCCGCATCAGGGGGTGTCAGGCGTTGCCGACGCACCAGGGATCGGGTTGCATGTCGACCGCGGGGCCGCCGAGGCCGGGGGCGGGAAAGCGCGCCTTGAAGGTGAAGGCGTGGCCGCTGGGGCCGAAGCGATCGATCATCCAGAGCCGCGACAGCCCTTCCTCGATCGTCGGCACGCTGCCGGCCTCGATCCACCACAAGGCCTGATAGGCGCCGGACTGCGGTTCGAACCAGCTGCGGCGCTGCGCCATGACCGGGGTGTGGGCGCTGCGATAGACATAGGCGAACAGAGCGTCGGCGTCGGTCCAGACCGACATGTTGACGATGAAGCGCGGGTCGGGGGTGGGCTGGATCGCGGTCGCGTTGCCCGCCTCGTCCTTCAATCGCCAGACGAAGCCCGGCGAAGCTTCGGCAAGCGCGTTGATCCGGTCGAGTTCGACGAAGAAACCGGCAACCTGCGGATCGCCCTGGGGAGCGGCGAGCCGCCCCACATTGATCTGCGCAAGTTGCCAATTCTCCATCAAAACATCCTGCTCACGGGTTCAGCCTGCGTGGACTGGTGCGCCCCAGCCGCCCCAGACATAGACGACGATGAACAGGAACAGCCAGACGACGTCGACGAAGTGCCAGTACCAGGCCGCCGCCTCGAAGCCGAAATGCTGCTTCGGGGTGAAGTCGCCCTTATAGGCGCGGATCAGGTTGACGATCAGGAAGATCGTCCCGACCAGCACGTGGAAGCCGTGAAAGCCGGTCGCCATGTAGAAGGCTGAGCTGTAGTTCAGGCCTTTGAACGCGAACGGCGCATGGGCATATTCGTAGAACTGGATGCACGAGAACAAGGCACCCAGGATGATCGTCAGCCACAGGCCCTTCTTGAGGCCGTCACGATCGCCATGGATCAGCGCGTGGTGCGCCCAGGTCACGGTGGTGCCCGAGCAGAGCAGGATCAGCGTGTTGAGCAGCGGGAAATGGAAGGCGTCGATGACCTCGAGGCCCTTGGGCGGCCACAGGCCGGCAGCATGGGTGATGCTGTTCGGCCCCTCGATGATCGAGATCGCGCCGTCAACGACCTGCATCGGCTGCGGGAACAGCGAGAAGTCGAACCAGGCCCAGAACCAGCCGACGAAGAACATCACCTCGGAGGCGATGAACAGGATCATGCCGTAACGCAGGTGAAGCTGGACGACCGGGGTATGGTCGCCGGCATGCGCCTCGGCGATGACGTCCTTCCACCAGAAGAACATCGTCGCGAGCACCATCGCCACGCCGAGCAGACCGACCTCGGCACCATAAGGAGCATTGTGCATCCACATCACGAACCCGCCGAACAGCAGGAACGCCGAAACGGCGCCCATCAGCGGCCATGGGCTGGGCGGTAGGATGTGGTAGTCGTGGCTCTTGGCTCCGGCCATGGTCTTGCCCCTAATTGCTCTAGTCTAGTGTCGGCTTAGCCGTTCCTTAACCGCCTGCCGCCGGCGAATCCACAGCGGATTTGTCGGGGAAGAAGGTGTAGGACAGCGTGATTTCGTTGAACTTCGATGCTTCCTTGTCGTCGAGGATCTTCGGATCGACATAATAGACCACCGGCATCCGGACTGTCTCGCCGGGTTTCAGGGTCTGGCTGGTGAAGCAGAAGCACTGGATCTTGGTGAAATAGGCGCCGGCGAGCTCGGGCGTGACGTTGAACGCCGCGGTGCCGGTGATCGGGTGATCCGAGAGATTCGTCGCGGTGAAGAACGCCATCTGGCGCGCGCCGATCGCGACGCGGGCGACCTTCTTCTCGGGCTCGAAGGTCCACGGCAGCGCCGGCGCGACATTGGCATCGAAGCGCACGTCGATGATCTTGCCGATCACCTCACCGGGCGCGATCCCGGTCGCGCTGCGCATCGTGGTGCCGCCGAAGCCGGTCGCCTGGCAGAACATCCGGTAAAGCGGGACCGCGGCATAGCCGAGCCCGAGCATGCCGATCGCGATCGCCAGCGCGGCCCAGCCGACCCGCTTGTTGCGCTTGTCCTGCCCGACCGCGTGCGCGGTCAAAACATCATCGCGCGCGCCGGCGGTCACAGCATCTTCGCGATCGAGATGGCGTAGAACAGGATCACCAGCGCGATCAGGATCACGCCCATGACGATCGAGCGCGACCGTTGCCGGCGGCGGATTTCGGCGAGTTCCTCGGGGGGCATCTGGTTCATGCGAGCAGCATCCGATCGGCAACGAGGAAACCGAACAGCGCGAACAGATAGATGATCGACCAGGCGAACAGATAGCGTTCGGCCTTCATCTTCGCCTGATCGGCTTCGGTGCTGAAACCGACGCGAACCGCCAGCACCAGGAAGATCGCCGACAACAGGCCGGCACCGATTCCATAGATCGCACCGGTCAGGCCGAGCGGCCAGGGCAGGACCGCCGACACCACCATCGGCAGCGTGTAGAGCAGCACCTGGATGCGGGTCACCCGCGCCCCGGCGACGACCGGCATCATCGGCACGCCCGCATTGGCGTAATCGGTCTTCACGAACAGCGCCAGCGCCCAGAAATGGGGCGGCGTCCACAGGAAGACGGTCGCGAACATCAGCACCGGCAGCAGTTCGACCCGGTTGGTCGCCGCCGCCCAGCCGATCATCACCGGGAAGGCACCGGCGGCGCCGCCGATGACGATGTTCTGCGGGGTCCGGCGCTTGAGCCAGACGGTGTAGATCATCACGTAGAACAGGATCGAGACGGTCAGGATCGCCGCCGACAGCAGGTTCACCGCGAGCCCCATCAGGATCACCGAGAAGAAGGCGAGCCCGACGCCGAAATGCAGCGCCGCCTGGCGGTCCATCCGTCCCGCCGGCAGCGGGCGGTTGGCGGTGCGCTTCATCAGCGCATCGAGATCGGCCTCATACCATTGGTTGAGCGCGCCCGCGGCGCCCGCGCCCAGCGCGATGCACAGCACCGCGGTGAAACCGAGGATCGGGTTGATCGACTGCGGCGCGGCCAGCAGCCCGCACAGGCCGGTGAAGACGACGAGGGTCAGGACCTTCGGCTTGGTGAGGGCCAGAAAGTCGCGCCAGTCCGCGGGGACTGCGCTTGCCGGGGTATAAGCCTTACTCGCCATATCGGTCTTTCATACCGACACCGCCGCCCGGTGATGCGAGATCATCGGACGGCGGCGCTTCGGTTGTCGTTTCGGTTTCAGTGGCCGTGTTCGTCGCCGATTTGCGGCAGCTGTTCGAACTGGTGGTACGGCGGCGGGCTCGACAGCGTCCATTCGAGGGTGGTCGCGCCTTCGCCCCAGTAATTGCCGCTGACCTTCTTGCCGGCGAACAGCGACCAGAAGATGTTGACGAAGAAGAAGATCATCGACGTCGCCATGATCATATAGCCGATCGTCGCGACGTGGTTCCACTTCTCGAACGCATCCGGATAATCCGGGATGCGGCGCGGCATGCCGTCGAGGCCGAGGAAGTGCATCGGGAAGAACAGCACATTCACGCCGACGAAGAACATCCAGAAATGGAGCTGGCCGAGCACTTCGTTATACTGGCGACCCGACATCTTGCCGAACCAGTAGTAGAAGCCGGCGAACAGCGAGAACACCGCGCCCAGCGACAGCACATAATGGAAGTGGGCGACGACATAATAGGTGTCGTGCATATAGTTGTCGACGCCGCCATTCGCGAGCACCACGCCGGTCACGCCGCCGACGGTGAACATGAACACGAAGCCGATCGCCCACAGCATCGGGGTCTTGAACGACAGCGAGCCGCCCCACATCGTCGCGATCCACGAGAAGATCTTGATGCCGGTCGGGACCGCGATCACCATAGTCGCCGCGGTGAAGTACATCTTGGTGTCGACCGACAGGCCGGTGGTGAACATGTGGTGCGCCCACACGACGAAGCCGACGACGCCGATCGCGACCATGGCGTAGGCCATGCCGAGATAGCCGAAGATCGGCTTCTTCGAGAAGGTCGAGAGCACCTGGCTGACGATGCCGAAGCCCGGCAGGATCATGATGTACACTTCGGGGTGACCGAAGAACCAGAACAGATGCTGATAGAGGATCGGATCGCCGCCGCCCGACGCGTCATAGAAGGTCGTGCCGAAGTTGCGGTCGGTGAGCAGCATGGTGATCGCCGCGGCGAGAACCGGCAGCGAGAGCAGCAGCAGGAAAGCGGTGACCAGCACCGACCAGACGAACAGCGGCATCTTGTGCAGGGTCATGCCCGGCGCGCGCATGTTGAAGATGGTGGTGATGAAGTTGACCGCGCCGAGGATCGACGAGGCGCCCGCGATGTGGAGCGCGAAGATGCCCATGTCGACCGCCGGGCCCGCCGAGCCGCTGGTCGACAGCGGTGCATAGACCGTCCAGCCGGTGCCGGCGCCATGCCCGGTGCCGCCCGAGACGAAGCTCGACCCCAGCAGCATCAGGAAGGCGGGGATCAGCAGCCAGAACGAGATGTTGTTCATCCGCGGGAAGGCCATGTCGGGCGCGCCGATCATGATCGGGACGAACCAGTTGCCGAAGCCGCCGATGATCGCGGGCATCACCATGAAGAACACCATGATCAGGCCGTGGGCGGTGATCAGCACGTTCCACATGTGGAGCGAGGTGTCGAAATCGGGCGCACCGCCCATCAGGTGGGTCCAGATGCCGAGATACTGGATGCCGGGATGGGCGAGCTCGGCGCGCATCAGACCCGAGATCCCGCCGCCGACGATGCCGGCGAAGATCGCGAAGATCAGATAGAGCGTGCCGATGTCCTTGTGGTTCGTCGACATGAACCAGCGCTGGAAGAAGGCCGGCTTGTGGTCGGCGTCATGATGATGCGCATGATCGTCATGCGCATGAAACTCAGCCGGATTTGCGGTGGTATCGATCATCTTCTCAGGCCTTAGTTCTGCGCGGTCGCAGGCTGGGACGTGACTGGCGAGGCAGGCGCGGCGGCATTGTCGCCGGCGGGGGTGGCAGGAACACCCTCCGCAGGCGCCGCGGCGGCAGCGACCGGAGCGGCGGCGGGCGCAGCGGCCGCCTCCTCACCCTTCAGCTTGCCACCCTTCGAGTGGACCCACTCGGCGAACCGGGCCGGGCTGACGACCTCGACCGCGATCGGCATGAAGCCGTGACGCGCGCCGCACAGTTCCGAACACTGGCCATAATAGACGCCCGGACGGTCGACCTTGAACCAGGTCTCGTTCAGGCGGCCGGGAACCGCGTCCATCTTGGTCCAGAAGGCGGGCACCGCGAAGCTGTGGATGACGTCGTTCGAGGTCACGATCAGCTTGACGACGGCGCCGGCCGGAACGACGACGCGTTCGTCGACCGCAAGCAGGCGCGGACCGTCGGCGGGCTTGCGCTTGTCCTCGGGCAGCATGTTCGAGACGAGCTCGAAATCGCCATTGTCCGGATATTGATAGGTCCAGTACCACTGGTTGCCGATCACCTTGATCGTCAGGTCGGCCTTGGGCTGGGCATATTGGTGCGCGAGCAGCCGGATCGAGGGCACCGCGATCACCAGCAGGATCAGCACCGGCGCCAGCGTCCAGATGATTTCGATCAGGGTGTTGTGCGAGGTCTTCGACGGAACCGGGTTCGCGGCGGCGCGGTAGCGAATCGCCACCCAGGCCAGCAGACCGAGCACGAACAGCGAGATCACGACGATGATCGGCATCAGCAGGGTGTTGTGGAACCACTGCGCGCCGCGACCGATGTCGGTGACCTGCGGCTGGATCTTGAAGCCGCCCGGGATCGGCTGACCGATGTCGGCGTCCGGCAGGGCATGCTCGAACGCAGGCGCCGCGGGCGTTGCCGCCGGCGCGGTCGCCGCTGCGGCCGGTGCCGCTGCAGCGTCCTGCGCGAAAGCCGCGGCGGGAGCCACGGCCAGCGAGAGCGCCATCATCATCGTCTTGAACGTCTTCATCTCACCCCCGTAAAGCGCGGCGAAACCCACGACTTCCTGTTATCTGGCCCGTCGAAACCGTGGGCCTTATAGGCGCGCAGCCCCGGCGTCTCAAGCACTGTAGGCCGCGGATTGCAAGCACAGGAAGCTTTGGTTGAAGCGATAATCGCATCGGACTATCTGGGCCGATGCTGCAAAGCGGCAACCGAAGAAGGGTGACATCCATGACCGAAGACGAGGTATTGGCCGAATTTCGAGCTGCCGAGGCGCTGCTGGAGGGCCATTTCATCCTCTCGTCCGGTCTGCGCAGTCCGCGTTACCTGCAATGCGCGCGGGTGCTCATGAACCCGGCGCGCGCCGCGCGGCTGGCCGAGGCGCTCGCCGCGCAGATCCCCGCCGCGATCCGCGAACGCCTCCAGGCGGTGGTGTCTCCGGCGATGGGCGGGGTGATCGCCGGCCATGAAATGGGCCGTGCGCTGGGGCTCGATGCGATGTTCGTCGAGCGGCCCGACGGGGTTTTCGGGCTGCGGCGCGGCTTCCGGCTCGATCCCGGCCAGACGGTGCTGCTGATGGAGGACGTCGTCACCACCGGCCTGTCGTCGCGCGAGGCGATCAAGGCGGTCGAGGCGGCGGGCGGCCAGGTGATCGCCGCGGCCTCGCTGGTCGACCGCTCGAACGGCAAGGCCGATCTGGGAGTGCCGTTCTTCCCGCTGATCCGGCTCGACGTGCCGACCTATGCCGCCGACGCGCTGCCGCCCGAACTGGCGGCGATCCCCGCGATCAAGCCCGGCAGCCGGCAGATGGCGGCGTGAACAGGCTGCGCCTCGGCGTCAATATCGACCATGTCGCGACGATCCGCAACGCGCGCGGCGGCGCCTATCCCGACCCGATTCGCGCCGCGATGGTCGCGCAGGAGGCTGGCGCCGACGGCATCACCGCGCATCTGCGCGAGGATCGCCGCCACATCATCGACGATGATATCGGCCGGCTGATCGGCGCGATCTCGCTGCCGCTCAACATGGAGCTGGCGGCGACCGAGGAGATGGTCGCGATCGCGCTGCGCCACCGGCCGCACGCCGCGTGCATCGTCCCCGAACGGCGCGCCGAGCGCACCACCGAGGGTGGGCTCGACGCCGCCGGCCAGCATAATCATCTGAAGCCCCTGATCACCCGGCTGCGCGAGGCCGGCATCCGGGTCAGCCTGTTCATCGAGCCCGATCCGCGCCAGATCGAGGCGGCGATCGCACTCGGCGCGCCGGTGGTCGAACTCCACACCGGCCGCTACGCGCATGTCGAGGGCGAGGAACGCAGCGCCGAACTGCGCCGGATCGCCGACGCCGCGGCGCTCGCCGCCAAGAACGGGCTCGAGCCGCATGCCGGGCATGGGCTGACCTTCGACAATGTCATTCCGATCGCGGCGATCCCGCAGCTGGCCGAGCTGAATATCGGCCATTTCCTGATCGGCGAGGCGATCTTCGACGGGCTGGCGCCGGTGGTGCAGCGCATGCGCGCGCTGATGGACGCGGCGCGGTGAAGGACCCCCTCTCCTCTCTTTCTCCCTCTCCCTGCAGGGGAGAGGGAAGGGGCCCGCGCCGCAGGCGTGGGAAGGGCGAGGGCACGGCGCATTCCTGTCGCGCCGGTCCGGCTAGTGCCACACGCGTGCCCAGCCGCGGCTGCTTCGCAGCCGGCTCCGCGCTCTTGCCATGCCCCCGGCATGGCGACGCACTGCGCCCCTCCCACCGCTGCGCGGCGGGCCCCTCCCTCTCCCCTGCAGGGAGAGGGGTGTTTTGATTCTCGGCATCGGTTCCGACCTCTGCAATATCGAGCGGATCCAGAATTCGCTCGACCGGTTCGGCGACCGTTTCGTCCGGCGGATCTTCACCGATGTCGAGCGCGCGCGGGCGGACGGGCGCCAGGCGACGCGGGCCGGGGTCTATGCCAAGCGCTTCGCCGCCAAGGAGGCGTTCGCCAAGGCGGTGGGCACCGGGCTGGCCGGCGGGGTGTCGTGGCGGGACGTCGGGGTCGAGAATGATGAAGCGGGCCGGCCGATGCTGGTTTTGACGGGTGGGGCAAAAGCCAGACTTGACGCGATCACGCCGCGGGGCCACGCGGTGGACGTACATTTGACGATGACCGACGATCATCCCTGGGCGCAGGCGTTCGTCATCCTGTATGCGCGCCCCATTTGAGGAGAGGATCGCTGTGAGCGATCAGCCTGCCGAGACCGTTTCCCCCGCCGTGACCGCCGCCGAGACCGACGAGAGCGCGACGCCCCCTGCCCAGCCCGCCAAGGCGAAGACCGACTGGTTCGCCGAGATCCGTGGGATAGTGTGGCTGGTGCTGGCGGTGCTCGGTTTCCACAGCTTCATCGCCAAGCCCTTCTACATCCCGTCGGAATCGATGATGCCGACCCTGATCACCGGCGACCGGCTGGTGGTGACCAAATATCCCTATGGCTGGTCCTATGTCTCGCCGAGCTTCCACGTGCTGCCGTTCATCCGCGGCCGGCTGTTCGGGCGCCTGCCCGAGCGTGGCGACATCGTCATCCTCAAGCCGCCCCAGGCCGACACCGATTTCATCAAGCGGGTGATCGGCCTGCCCGGCGACCGGCTCGAGGTGCGCGGCGGGACGGTGGTGCTCAATGGCGTGCCGGTGAAGCGCGTCGCCGAGAGCCCGGCGATGATCCCGGTCGACACCAATGTCCCGTGCGACCAGGAACAGGTCGCGCCGTTCAAGGTCACCGGCCCCGACGGCGTGCTCTATTGCGCGCTGCCGCGCTTCCGCGAGACTCTGCCCAACGGCCGCAGCTACGACACGATCGATCTCGGCTATTTCTCGGAAGTCGACGATTTCCCGGCGATCACGATCCCGCCCGACCATATCTTCGTGATGGGCGACAATCGCGACCAGTCGGCCGACAGCCGCGTGCCGGCATGGCGCAACGGCCTCGACGGCCCGGTGCCGTTCGAGAATATCGGCGGCCGCGCCGAGTTCATCACCTTCTCGCTCGACGGCACTTCGAAGATCTGGAACCCGATCAGCTGGTTCACCGCGCTGCGCACCGGCCGGGCGGGCACGAGCCTGCATCCCGAGCGCACCAAGGGCTGAGGTTCGAGGGGGAAGCGGGCGCTTCCCCCGTCTGCTTTTACATTGTCCGGCTGTCACGCGTCGGCTCCGTCGCCCCGGCGGAGGCCGGGGCCGCCCAAGCCGGGAGCGACCGGCCAAGGCCCCACCGGCGAGATAGTTGACGGCCCCTTCCCCATTCCCTTCGACTGCCTGCCAGGCAGACACTCGGGACACGCCTAGGGCGAGACACATTCCGCCACCGCGCGGTGTCTCGACTACGCTCGACACGAACGGGTTGGGATTCTCCCCGGCAAGGCAAGCATGGCTGCGGCAATCGCTTCGACGGTCGCGAAAGAGACGTGCGCGGTCCGGTCTCCGCCGGGGCGACCGCATCGGACTGCGCCCTCCCCGCCTCAACCGACGATCGCGCGTCCATCCCACAACGAAAAGGGGGCCGCATCGCTGCGGCCCCCTGTGTCTCACAAAGCTGACGTCCGGCGTCACATGCCGCCGTGGCCGGCCCCCATGCCCATGCCGCCCATCGCCTGCGGCGGGGCGATCGCCACCAGCTTGACGTCGAAGATGGTGATCGCGTTGGGCGGGATCTTGCCGTTGCCGGCGCCGCGTTCGCCATAAGCGAGCTGGGGCGGGATCCAGAAGCGGTATTTGGCGCCCTGATTCATCAGCTGCAGCCCCTCGGTCCAGCCGGGGATGATGCCGCCACCGACCGGAAGCGCCGCCGGGCCGCCCGAACGGGCGCTGGCGTCGAAGGTCTCGCCGCTGACCAGCTTGCCCTCATATTCGACCAGGACGACGTCGCTGGGGCCAGGCTTGGGGCCGCTGCCCTGCTCGAGCACTTCATATTGAAGCCCCGAGGCGGTGGTGATCACGCCGCTATGCTTGCCGTTCGCGGCAAGGAATTCCTCGGGCGTCTGCGCCATCAGCACCTGCTTCTGGGTGCCATAATAAGCGACGCCGATGCCCGCTGCCAGAACAAGGGCGACACCCGCCCACAGCTTGACAAGCGACCCCTTCGCGATCGGGCGGAGGGGTACGGCGGTCACTTCCGACATGGGCGGGCTCGCTATTGTGAGGTGAAGGCAATTCAAATCCGCCGCCCGATCGGGCGGCGGGGTAGCGCAGTCTTACCGAACGCCGTCGCGCTCCATCCGCTTGCGCTCCAGCTTGCGGGCGCGGCGGATGGCAGCGGCGCGCTCGCGCGCGCGCTTCTCGGACGGCTTCTCGTAATGACGGCGCAGCTTCATCTCGCGATAGACGCCTTCGCGCTGCAGCTTCTTCTTGAGCGCGCGGAGGGCCTGATCGACATTATTGTCGCGAACGATGATCTGCATAAAAAAAATGGTCTCCAAACATCACCCGAGAGCGAGCCGTCCGCGCCGCCGATCCGACGAGCGTCTTCCTGCTCCCGCGCAATAAAAGCATGTCGCCGCGGAAAACCTCCGCGTCGGGAAGCAGCGCCCCTATCAAGACAAGGTTGATTCTTCAACCCCATCGCGCGCTTTTTGGGGCGGAGCGACCATGGACCGCCACCATAGCCTCAAAGCCGACGCCGAGGAACAAAAGCGTGTGCCCTCGCCGACATGGCGTTATGAAGGCGCATGACCCGGTTCACCGTCAACGGCCAGCCCGTGCATTACAAGATGGACGCCGCCACCCCGCTGCTCTGGGCGTTGCGCGACGCGTCGAACCTGACCGGCACCAAATATGGCTGCGGACAGGGACTTTGCGGCGCCTGCACCGTCCATGTCGACGGCCAGCCGATGCGATCCTGCCAGGTGCCGATCGGCAGCATCGAGGGCAGTTTCGTCACCACGATCGAAGCCTTGTCGCGCGATCGCAGTCATCCGGTCCAGCAGGCCTGGGTCGCCGAGAATCTGCCCCAGTGCGGCTATTGCCAGTCGGGGATGATCATGGCCGCCGCCGCGCTGATCGAGAAGAATCGCGCGCCGACCGATGCCGACATCGACGCGGCGATGACCAATATCTGCCGTTGCGGCACCTATCCGCGAATCCGCGCCGCAGTTCGCCGCGCCGCGCGGGTGATGGCCGGCACCGAGAAGATCGCCGCCGCCCCGCCACCGGGGATCGATCCGGCCGACGCCGCCACCGCGATTCCGGCGTTGACGGTACCGAAGGGTTAAAAGCTTTCTGGTTGCTGACTGGCCGGTTCAGCATTTCATCAGCCGAGTCGTGCGATTCGAGCGATGAGGCTGGCAAGAGGCCGGCCTTGGAGCGGAGAGTTTGAAATGCGTAGCCTGTCGAAATCGATGATCGGTCTGCTGGTCGCAGCCACCGCGCTGACGCCGGTTGTGGCCGAGGCGCAGGATGCCGGACAACGCCGCCAATATGGCGGCGACCGCGGCGAGCGGCGCGGCGACCAGGGTAATCAGGGCCGGCAGAATGGCGGCGAAGCGCAGCGTCAGCCCGCGGCCCAGGCGCCCCAGGCCGCGCCGCCGCAGGCCGCCCCGCCGTCACAATATAATCGCGCCGATCGCGACCAGCGCGGCTTCGGCGGAGACCGCCAGCGCGAGCAGGCGGTCCCACAACCCGCGGCCACCCCGGCACCGGCCGCCGAACCCACCTATCGCCGGGTCCCGCCCCAGAACCGGGCCGGTTTCCAGGATCGCGGCGGCGATCGCCGCAATGGGGCGGACGCCCCGAATCAGGGTGGCCAGAATCAGAACTGGCAGGGCCGCAACGGGCAGGACGATCGCCGCGGTGACGACCGCAACCAGAACGACCGCCGTGACGACAGGCGCGATGATAATCGGCGCGACGACAGGCGCGATTGGCAGAACGGACGCGGCAATGCCCAGGACGGCCGCCGCGACGACGGGCGCGGCAACTGGCAGAATGGCGACCGTCGCGACGACCGGCGCGACTGGAATCGCGACTGGCGCAACGACCGCCGCTATGGCTGGCAGGATTACCGCAATCAGAACCGCAACATCTTCCGGGTGCCGCGTTATGTGAGTCCGCGCGGCTATGGCTACAGCTATCGCCGCTGGTCGCCGGGCTACCGGATCGATCCCTGGTTCTACAGCCAGAGCTACTGGATCAGCGATCCGGGTTTCTACCGCCTGCCGCCGGTCTGGGGCGATTATCGCTGGGTGCGCTATTATGACGACGTGCTGCTGGTCGATCTGCGCACCGGCCAGGTCGTCGACATCATCTATGACTTCTTCTGGCGATAATAGCACCTGAAATCAGGGACTTGAAGAAAGGCCCGGTGACCCAAGCGGTCGCCGGGCCTTTTTCGGTTCCAAAGCTTTCATTTCGCTGACCGCGCCATTCCGGACGAATTCAGGCGGGCTGTGCGAATCAGGAACCGTTGGCGCGCCCGGACATTATGCGCCGGCAACGAAACGAGAATCGAGGAGTAGTTCGATGCGTAAGACTCTGATCATGGCACTGATCGCCGCAGCGGCGATGCCGGCAATGGCGCAGGCCCAGTCGGCCGCCGAGGTCCGCCACGACAATCGCGAGGTCCGCGACGCCCAACGCGACCTCGCGCGCGCCCAGGCTTATGGCGATCATCGCGACGTGCGCGATGCCCGCAATGACCTGCGCAACGCCCGCCAGGAGCGTCGCGAGGATTGGCGCGACTATCGCCAGGCGCACCGCGACGTCTATCGCCGCCCGGCCTATGTCGGCCCGCGCGGCTATGCCTATCGGCCGGTCAATGTCGGCTATCGCTTCCAGCCGCATTATTACGGCTCGCAATATGTGATTGCCGATCCGTGGCGCTACCGCCTGGCTCGCCCGGCCGGCTATAATCGCTGGGTCCGTTACGGCAACGACGTGGTGCTGGTGAACATCCGCACCGGCCGCGTCCAGCAGGTCTATAACGGCTTCTTCTGGTAACGCACGATCGGTGGCCCCGGCGTCCAGGCGGATGCCGGGGCCGCTTGCACATGGTGTGTTAGAACAATAGGTCAGGAGGCATCACTTCGTTCGAGGATGACCTTCCCATGACCCTGCGCACCGCCTTGCTGGCGACAGCTGCCCTCGCCCTGGCGCCGACACTCGCTTCCGCAGCCACCCCGGCCGCCGCGACCGTCGAAACCCAGAGTGCCGAGGACAAGAAATTGCTTCAGATCTTCACCGACAGCGACGAGGCGTCGCTCAAGCGCAACCCGATCAGCGGCATGTTCCGCGGCGACATGCGCTATGCCGCGCATCTCGGCGATTATGTCTCCGATGCCTATTATGCCGGCGAACGCGCGGCCGGCGAGGCCGACCTGGCGGCGCTGAAGACGATCGACCGCGCCAAGCTCAACGCCACCGACCAGATCGCCTATGACGTGTTCCAATGGCAGACCGAGCTCGGCCTGCGCGGGCTGCAGCCCGATATGCTGGCGCTGACCGCGGTCCGCCCGGTCGACCATTTCTACGGCTTCCACACCTTCTATCCGGGCTTCGCCTCGGGCGAGGGCGCGGCCCCGTTCAAGACGGTCGCCGACTATGAGAACAACCTCCAGCGCCACCGCGAATATATCGCGATGATCGACGCCTGGATCGTCCGCTTCCGCGAGGGCATGAAGACCGGGGTCGTCCAGCCCAAGCTGGTCGTCAACAACGTCATCGACCAGATGAACCTGCAGATCGGCCAGGGGGTCGAGGGATCGACCTTCTACGGGCCGGTCAAGAGCTTCCCCGAGGGCATTTCCGCCGCCGACCAGGCGCGGCTCAAGGCCGACTATGCGGCGATCATCAGGGACGGGATCATCCCGGCCTATACGCGGCTGCGCGATTTCCTGAAGACCGACTATCTGCCGGTCGCGCGCGACAGTGTCGGCCTGTCGGGGATGAAGGGCGGCGACAAGCTCTACGCCTATATGATCGAATCGAACACGACCCTGCCGCTCAAGGCCGAGGAGGTGCACCAGCTCGGCCTGAGCGAGGTCGCGCGGATCACCAAGGAAATGGAGACGATCAAGACCCAGGTCGGCTACAAGGGCTCGCTCGCCGACTTCTTCGTCTATCTGCGCACCGATCCCAAATTCCAGCCGCCGAGCAAGGAATGGCTTCGCGACACCTATTTTGCGATCGGCAAGAAGGTCGACCAGCGCATCCCCGAACAGTTCGCGCTGATCCCCAAGAGCCCGCTCGAGATCAAGGCGGTCGAACCTTACCGCGAGAAGACCGACGCCGGCGGCAGCTATCAGCAGGGAACCCCCGACGGATCGCGGCCGGGCACCTTCTATTATAACAGCTACGACCTGCCGTCGCGCACCACCCCGGGCATGGAGACGCTCTATCTGCACGAGGCGGTGCCCGGGCATCATTTCCAGATCAGCCTGGCGCAGGAAAACACGGCGCTGCCGGCGTTCATGCGGTTCGGCGGCAACACCGCCTTCGTCGAGGGCTGGGCGCTCTATGCCGAGACGCTGTGGAAGGATCTGGGCATGGAGACCGATCCCTATCAGCGGTTCGGCGGCCTGAGCGACGAGATGCTGCGGGCGATGCGGCTGGTGGTCGACACCGGCATTCACGCCAAGGGTTGGAGCCGCGACCAGGCGATCGATTATATGCTGAGCCATTCGAACATCGGCAAGACCGATGCCACCGCGGAGGTCGAACGCTATATCGCCATCCCCGGCCAGGCGCTCGCCTACAAGATCGGCGCGCTCACCATCCTCAAGGAAAAAGCCAAGGCGCAGAAGATACTCGGCGCCAGGTTCGATCCGCGCGCGTTCCATGCGCAGATCCTCGACACCGGCGCGCTGCCGATGACGGTGCTCGAGGCCAAGCTCGACGGGTGGATCGAGGCCCAAAAGGGAAAATAGGCCGAAAGGCGTGGAGCGCGCGCCGGCAGCGCGCGCTCCCATTCATCCTCTTCTCGACGCAACGACGCGGCCTGCCTCCCGGCTGGCCGCGCCGCTATGCTGGACGGCGCGGCCGGCATGCGCGGACGCATGCCAGTCCGAAAGGGGATGGACCAAAGCCCGTAACGCCGCCGTGCCGATTTGTTTCCGCAGCTGCGAAAAGAATCTGGGAATCGCGAAAAAGCGGCCGGAAGGAGCTGGTGGGGCTCCCTCCTCCGCGATCCTTCATCGTCATCCCGGCGGAGGCCGGGATCTCAGGAGGCAAGGGCGCTCCCGATTCTCACGAGATTCCGGCTTTCGCCGGAATGACGAGATTTTGATACGGGAAAGGCCTTCAGCCCAGCGCCTCGGCGATCAGCCGGCGGCTGTTGGCGATTCCGTAGAGCGCGATGAAGCTGCCCATGCGCGGCCCCTGTTCGGCGCCGAGCAGGGTTTCGTAGAGCGCCTTGAACCAGTCGCGCAGCGAGGCGAAGCCATAGGCCTCGTCCTTGCCGATCGCATAGACCTCGTTCTGGATATCCTCGGCCGAGGCATCGGCGGGCATCGCCGCCAGCTTCGCATCGAGCGCGGCTAGCGCGGCGGCCTCGTTCGGTTCGGGGCGGCGGCGCTTGAGCGTCGGCGCGACGAAATCGCGGTGGAAGGCGAGCGCATAGTCGATCAGCCGGTCGAGCTCGGGATATTTCTCGGCCGAGGCCTCGGGCACATAGTTGCTCAGATAGCCCCAGACCTGCTCGCGCGAGGCGTCGCCCATCACCCCGACAAGGTTGAGCAGCAGCCCGAAGGTCACCGGCATCGTTCCCTCGGGCAGCTTGCCCTCATGGACATGGTGGACCGGATTGCCGAGCCGCTGTTCGACCGGCTGGCTGGGATAATTGGCGCGGAACTGCCAATAATCGTCGACCGCGCGCGGGATCAGCCCGAGGTGGAGCGACTTCGCCTTGCGCGGCTCGCGGTAGATGTAGAAGCCGAGGCTCTCGATCGGGCCATAGGTCAGCCATTGCTCGAACGACAGGCCATTGCCCTTCGACTTGGAGATCTTCTCGCCCTTTTCGTCGAGGAACATCTCGTAGTTGAAGCCCTCGGGCGGGCGGCCGCCGAGCACGCGGGCGATCTTGCCCGACTGGATCACCGAATCGATCAGGTCCTTGCCGGCCATTTCATAATCGACGTCGAGCGCGACCCAGCGCATCGCCCAGTCGACCTTCCATTGCAGCTTGGCGCCGCCGCCGAGGATCGACTGCTCGATCGTCTCGCCCTCGTCGACGAAGCGGACGAGCCCGGCCTCGGCGTCGATGACCTCGACCGGCACCTGCAGCACGATCCCGCTCTTCGGCGAGATCGGCAGCACCGGCGAATAGGTCGCGCGGCGCTCGGCGCGCAGGGTCGGCAGCATGATGTCCATGATCGCCTGATAGTTGCGCAGCACGCCGCGCAGCGCGTCGTCGAAGCGGCCCGACCTGTAATAGTCGGTCGAGCTGACGAACTCGTAATCGAAGCCGGCCTGGTCGAGGAAGCGGCGCAGCGTCGCATTGTTGTGGTGCGCGAAGCTGATATCGGTGCCGAATGGATCGGGGACCTTGGTCAGCGGCATGCCGAGATAGTTGGCGAGCATCTCGCGCTCGGGGACATTGTCGGGGACCTTGCGCAGCCCGTCCATATCGTCGCTGAACGCGACCAGCCGGGTCGGGATGTCGGACATCTCCTCGAACGCGCGGCGAACCATCGTCGTGCGCAGCACTTCGTTGAAGGTGCCGATATGCGGCAGGCCCGACGGGCCGTAACCGGTCTCGAACAGGACATGGCCCTTGGCCGGCGGCGCTTTCTCATAGCGCTTGAGCAGCTTGCGCGCCTCCTCATAGGGCCAGGCCTTGGAGACGAGCGCGGCTTCGCGCAGGGCGGCGGGGGTGATCGGTGCGTCCATGATGCCGCCCCTGTAGCGGCAAGCCGACCCGTTTTTAAAGGGCTTTCGCACAATTCGGTGACAGTGCACTTTTAGCAAAGGCTGCCGCTAAAAGTGCACTGTCACCGAATTAAAGAGCGCTTGGCGCCATTACCGGTCAGCGATCAGACTCGCACCGTCTGCGCCGCGACCTTACGTCCATTCGTGCGCAGCGCGGCGCCGACCAGGCCCAGCCCGAGGATCATCATCGCCCAGGTCGCGGGTTCGGGGACCGCGTCGCCATAGAGCGCGAACGAGACGCTGCGGCCCATATAGCTCATCGGCAGGCCCTGCCACACGCCGTCGACCTTGGCGAAGGAGGGATAGGTGGTGAAGCCCGGGCTCGCCGCCCCGGCCTGGGTCATCAGCGTCGCGACCCCAGGCCCGGGCGTCGCGACCAGTGCCCAGCTGCCCGGTTGGAGCACCGCGCTGATCGACACCGAATAGCTGCCGAATCCGCTGCTGCCCGAGGGTATCGTGACCGGCGTGCTGAAGATTTCCTGGTCGGGCAGCCCGCCGCTGGTCAACGAATAGATCGAGAAGGTACCGCTGCCCGATCCCGAAAAGGTGCCGGCGATCGCGGTGAGGTTGAAGATCTCGGTCGTCGTGAACTTGATGCCGGCGGCGTTGATCGTGTGGCCGAAGATCGTCGTGTTGAGCGGCACCGCGACGCAGCCGGTGTCGCAGACGCCGGCGTCGACGATCGCCGCCGCCGAGGCGGGGGCCGCGACCGGCAGCGATGCCGCCAGCCCGAGCGCGGCGAACAGGATATGGAAAAGCCCCAGTTTCATCATGCTTTCCCCCGAAAGCCGCCGGACAAAAATGGCCGGTTTCACCCGATTTTAACCGATCGTACCGGCGGCGTCACCGAAAATTGTGCGACGCGGCGCATGGCGACCGTTCCCCTATCGTTCCACCTCGCCTAAATGGGACGGATATGGCGATCGACCTGCCCTATCACGCGCTCTACGCGACCCATGGCGGCATCTGGATCGCGCGGCAGGTCGACGGGCAAGGCGAGGTGCGTGGCCTGGGTCGCGGCGAGGCCGCGGCGCGCGCCGCCGAGACGCCGATGATCATGCTCAACGCCGCGGTGACCGCGACCCGGCTGGGGGTCGCCGAACTGGCGGGGCTCGACCTGCTCGAACTCTATGCCTTCGTCTATCCGGCGCAGTTCGTGGTGCCGACCCCGGCCGGGCTCGCCCGCGCGCTGGGCATCGAACCGCCGAGGGACGAGGCGCGCGCGGCGATCTTCCTGATCGAGGCGACCCAGGCGCTGCTGGCGCGGATGGAAAGGCCCGACGGCTGGGCCGAACGCAGCGGTGCCTATGACGTCGCCCAGTCGCTCGGCCGGTTGCGCTGGCCCTGGTACAAGGCGGTCGACGCGGTGCTGGCGCGGCCCGAACGCAACGAACGCGGGCTGTTCGCGCGGCTGCCCGAATGGGACGAGGGCGCCGGGCGCCCGCCGCCGCGCAACATCGTGCTCGACGATGCCGATACGATCGAACGGCTGGCGGCGCTGCTCGGCGAGCGCGGCGACAGCCGCGAGGGGCAGCGGCTTTATGCGACCACCGGTGCGCGCGCGTTCGATCCGCGGATCGCCGAGGACCGGCCGAACATGGTGCTCGCCGAGGCCGGGACCGGGATCGGCAAGACGCTCGGCTATCTCGCCCCCGCCTCGCTGTGGGCCGAGCGCGCGGCCGGAACGGTGTGGATATCGACCTATACCAAGGCGCTCCAGCGCCAGCTCGACAAGGAGACCGCGCGGGTGTTCCCCGATCCGGTCGAGCGGCGGGCGCGGGTGGTGGTGCGCAAGGGCCGCGAAAATTATCTGTGCCTGCTGAACCTCGAGGATGCGATCCAGGGCGGATTCCAGAATCGCGCCGCGATCCTGGCGCAACTGGTCGCGCGCTGGGCGATGTACAGCCGCGACGGCGACATGGTCGGCGGCGACATGCCGGGCTGGCTGCCGACCCTGTTCCGCCGGGCGGGATCGACCGCGCTGACCGACCGGCGCGGCGAGTGCGTCTATGCCGGCTGCCCGCATTACCGCAAATGCTTCATCGAACGCGCCGCGCGCGCCTCCGAACAGGCCGACATCGTCATCGCCAACCATGCGCTGGTGATGATCCTGGCGCAGCGCCGCGCCGGCGAGGGCCATCCGCTGGGCCGGATCATCTTCGACGAGGGCCATCATCTGTTCGATGCCGCCGATTCGACCTTCGCGGCGGCGCTGACCGGCCAGGAGGCGATCGAGCTGCGCCGCTGGATCATCGGCCCCGAATCGAAGGCGCGCGGACGCCGGCGCGGGCTTTCGGCGCGGCTGTCCGACGTCGCGAGCTATGACGAGCAGGGTGCGCTCGCGGTCGAGGCGGCGTCGGCGGCGGCCGCCAAGCTGCCGTCGGACGGATGGCTCGGCCGGCTGGGCGAGGATGCGCCGAGCGGCCCGATCGAGGGGCTGCTGGCGGCGGTTCGCGCGGCGGCGCATGCCCGGGCGAGCGCGCAGGACGCCGGCTATGGGCTGGAGACCGACGTCGGCGAGCCCGACCCGCGGCTGATCGAAAGCGCGCAAAGCGCGATCGAGGCGCTCGAGGAGCTGCGCCGGCCGCTCGCCCGGCTGCGCCAGCGGCTGACCGCGGTGATCGAGGAAGGCCCCGACTGGCTCGACGGCCAGGCGCTCGCGCGGATCGAGGGCGCGGTCGCCGGGCTGATGCAGCGCGGCCAGCTGATCGCCGCCTGGGTGGCGATGCTCGCGCGGCTGGGCGGGCCGGTCGATCCCGATTTCGTCGACTGGCTGGCGGTCGACCGGGTCGAGGGGCGCGAATATGATATCGGCCTGCATCGCCATTGGCTCGACCCCGCGCGCCCGCTCGCCGACACCGTGCTCAAGCCCGCGCAGGGGGTGCTGGTGACCTCGGCGACCTTGCGCGACGGCGAGGACTGGACGCTGGCCGATTCGCAGAGCGGCGCCAGCCATATCGACGGGCGGCTCCACCATATCGCGGTGCCCAGCCCGTTCGACTATCCCAACCATGCCGAGGTGCTGATCGTCACCGACCTCAAGCGTGGCGACGTCGCCCAGCTGGGCCAGGCCTATGCCCGGCTGATCGCCGCGGCGCAGGGCGGGACGCTGGGGCTGTTCACCGCGATCTCGCGGCTGCGCGCGGTCCATGCCCGGATCGCCGACCGGCTAGCGCGCGACGGGCTGCCGCTCTACGCCCAGCATGTCGACCCGATCGACACCGGCACGCTGGTCGACATCTTCCGCGACGACCCGCACGCCTCGCTGCTCGGCACCGACGCGCTGCGCGACGGGGTCGACGTGCCCGGCGATTCGCTGCGGCTGGTGGTGATGGAGGGGATTCCCTGGCCGCGGCCGACGGTACTGCACGGCGCGCGGCGGGCGGCCAATGGCGGCAGCGCCTATGACGACCGCATCGTCCGCGCGCGATTGCGCCAGGCGTTCGGCCGGCTGATCCGCGGCGTCGGCGACCGCGGCCAGTTCGTGCTTCTGGGCGCGGCGACCCCGTCGCGGCTGCTCGACGCCTTCCCGGGCGGGGTCGGCGTCCACCGCGTCACCCTCGACGAAGCGGTCGCGCGGATCGCCGCGGGCCGAATTTCCGCGCCGAGTGACTTTTCTCCGTCGCAGCTTTCGGGCATCACCTGAGCGACGGGGTGGAGGATTGCCTGGCAATGAAGACGGTTACATTGCTGCGCCACGCCAAATCGGGCTGGGACGATCCGGTCGCGCGCGACTTCGATCGGCCGCTCAACGCCAAGGGCAAGCGCGCGGCGTTCAGGATCGGCGAATATCTGCGCGCCCAGCATCTCGAATTCGACCATATCGTCGCCTCCCCCGCCGCCCGCGTCGTCGAGACGCTCGAGCAGATCGCCGAGGGGCTGGGCGAGACGATCGCGCCGCAATGGGACAAGCGGGTCTATCTCGCCTCGGCGCCGTCGCTGCTCGACCTGATCCAGGAGAGCAATGACGGCTATGACCATCTGATGATCGCCGGGCATAATCCGGGGCTCGAGGAGCTGGTGCTGATGCTGGTCCCCGACGATCCCGACGATCTGGTGCGCGACGAGATCGAGGAGAAATTTCCGACCGCGAGCCTGGCGCTGATCCGGTTCGAGGTCGATCGCTGGGAGGATGTCGCCCCCAACAAGGGCGCGCTCGCGCAGTTCATCCGCCCGCGCGACCTCGATCCGACGCTCGGTCCCGACCGGGGCTGAGGAAAGCCGACCGCGATGTGCGTCCTTGCGCTGGCCTGGCAGGCGCATCCGCGCTGGCAGCTGATCGTCGCCGGCAATCGCGACGAATATCATGAACGCCCCGCCGCCCCGCTCGCGCGCTGGGACGATCATGACCATCTGCTCGCCGGGCGCGACCTGCGTTCGGGCGGGACCTGGCTGGGGGTGTCCGACGAGGGCCGCTTCACCGTCGTCACCAATTTGCGCGGCCATGGCGATCCCGCGCCCGATCGCCCGTCGCGCGGCGCGCTGGTCACCGACCTGCTGACCGCGTCGGGCGACCATGGCGATCCCGACAGGATCGACGTCGCGGCGTTCAATCCGGTCAACCTGATCCTCATCGATCGCGCCCGGGCGCTGTTCCTGTCGAACCGGCCGCAAGCGGTTCGCACCGCGCTCGCCCCCGGCCTCTATGGCCTGTCGAACGGGCGGCTCGACGAACCCTGGCCCAAGACGATGCGGCTCAAATCGATCCTGCTCGGCTGGATGATGGGTGACGCGACACAGCCCGAGGCGCTGCTGGCGGGGTTGCGCGAAGAGGTCGTGCCCGACATCGGTCTGGGGCCGGCGGTCGCGTCGGACGTGCCGCAGGAACCGCGCGATTCGGCGATCTTCATCCGCGATTCGGTCTACGGCACGCGCTGCAGTTCGGTGGTCGCGATCGACCGCGCGGGCGAAGGCGTCTTCATCGAGCGGCGTTATGATGCCGAGGCGCAGATGGCAGGCGAGACGGTGCTGCGGTTTCGCTGGCCGGTGTGAAGCAGTTCGGGCCGGACCGCGCCTTCAATCCATGTCCGCGGCGAGCGCATCGACCAGCGATTCGCGGATCGCGATCAGTTCGTGGCGGAGCGAAGCGGGCAGCGCGGGGTTGCTGACCACCAGCACCGGCTGGGGTGCGATCGGCTGGCGCGCGGGCGCCGGTTCCACGACCGGATCGGGATCGGGCGCCGGCGCCTTCTGGGTCAGCAGCTTCTGCACGCCCTTGATCGTATAGCCCTGTTCGTTGAGCAGACTGTGGATGCGGCGCACCAAAGCGGCATCGGCCGGGCGGTAATAGCGGCGATTGCCGGCGCGCTGGAGCGGCCGCAGCTGCGGAAAGCGCGTCTCCCAATAGCGCAATATATGCTGGGGGATGCCAAGCTCGTCCGAAAGCTCGCCGATCGTGCGGAATGCGTCTTCCGCCTTGTCACCACCCATCGCCATCGAAATATCTGCGCCTTAACCGCCGGTCACGATCCGATCGCGCAGCATCTGGCTTGCCCGGAAGGTAAGCACGCGACGCGGTGCGATCGGCACCTCAACGCCCGTCTTCGGATTTCGCCCAATCCGTTCGCCCTTTTCGCGCAGGACGAAGCTGCCGAAGCCCGAAATCTTGACGTTCTCGCCCTCGGACAGCGCCTTGCAGATATGTTCGAGCACCTGCTCGACGATGGAGGCCGATTCGGCCCTGGACAGTCCGATCTGCTGATGCACCTGCTCCGACAGATCCGCCCGCGTTAACGTACCGCTGTCCACCGCCATCCCCACTCCCCCGACATGCAAATGAGCACTCGTTACCTTATCGATCTCGCAGGATAAGGCAAAGACCGATTTACAAGGGTTTGAGGGCTTTAGACATCGGCGGGAAACATCGCGGGGCAAAGTTTACAATGTCGCCGCGAGCGGGCGAAAGCGCCGCGCAACTCCATCGGCCGAACCGGCCGGGGCTCAGTAACGGATCGCCGCCGCGCCCCAGGTGAAGCCACCGCCCATCGCCTCGAGCACGAGCAGGTCGCCGCGCTTGATTCGGCCGTCCCTGACCGCGACGTCGAGCGCCAGCGGCACCGACGCCGCCGACGTATTGGCGTGCTGGTCGACCGTCACCACCACCTTGTCGGGGCTGAGGCCGAGCTTGCGCGCGGTCGCGTCGAGAATGCGGCGATTGGCCTGGTGCGGGATCACCCAGTCGATGTCGGCGGCATCGAAGCCACCGAGCGCAGCCACTTCGGTGACGACATTGGCGAGGTTGACCACCGCATGGCGGAACACCTCCTGCCCCTTCATCCGAAGCTTGCCGACGGTGCCGGTGGTCGAGGGACCGCCATCGACATAGAGGAGTTGGTTGTGGCGGCCATCGGCATGGAGCTTGGTCGCGAGCACGCCGCGATCGCCGTCCTCGGCGCGCAGCACGACGGCGCCGGCGCCGTCGCCGAACAGCACGCAGGTGGTGCGGTCTTCCCAGTCCATGATCCGGCTGAAGGTTTCCGAACCGATCACCAGCGCGGTGTCGGCGGTGCCGGCGCGGATCATGCTTTCGGCAACCGACAGCGCGTAGAGAAAGCCCGAGCAGACCGCCTGGACGTCGAAGGCGACGCAGTCGTCGATGCCGAGCGCCGCCTGGACCTTGGTCGCGGTCGACGGAAAGGTCTGGTCGGGGGTGGCGGTGCCGAGCACGATCAGACCGACCTCGGAAGCGTCGATGCCGGCAGCCTCGAGCGCCCGGCGCGACGCGTCGATCGCCAGCGACCCGGTGGTCTCGTCGGGATCGGCGATGTGGCGCGCCTTGATGCCGGTGCGCTCGACGATCCATTCGTCCGAGGTCTCGATGCCGAAACGCGCCGCAAGCTCGCCGTTGGAGACACGGGTGCGGGGAAGAGCGGATCCGGTCCCGGCAATGACGGCGCTTCGCATCTTCTCTCCCAGATATTTTTTTGTCGCGTCCGCGGCGATCACGCTGCTTCTTCGGGCAGGTCGGTGCGACTGCGGAAGCTTTCGAGATCTTCGGTGATGCGGCGGGTGATGTCGTCGCGCGCGATCTTGACCGCGACGTCGATGGCGTTGGCGGTGCCGCGCGGATCGGCGCTTCCATGGCTCTTCACGACGAGGCCGTTGAGCCCGAGGAATACCGCGCCATTATGGTTGTTCGGATCGAGATGGCCGCCGAGCAGGGTGAAAGCCGGGCGCGACAGCAGGAAACCCGCTTTCGACCGCAGCGAACTCGAAAAGGCACGCTTGAGCAGGTCGGTGATGAAGCGCGCGGTGCCCTCGATCGATTTCAGGGCGATGTTGCCCGAGAAACCGTCGGAGACGACCACGTCGACCTCGCCGCGGCCGAGCCGGTCGGCCTCGACGAATCCTTCGAACTTCCACTGGCCGCTGGTCTGGGCGCGCAGCATCGCCGCGGCTTCCTTGAGCTCGCCGGTGCCCTTGAGTTCCTCGGTGCCGATGTTGAGCAGCCGAACCCGCGGGCAGGCGACGCCGACCGCGAGCCGCGAATAGGCAGCGCCCATCACCGCGAACTCGACGAGGTTGCGCGAGTCGCAGTCGGTGTTGGCGCCGAGATCGAGCATCACCACGTCATTGTCGCCGAGCGTCGGCAACAAGGCGGCCAGCGCCGGGCGATCGATGCCGTGCATCGTCCGCAGCGTCAGCTTGGCCATCGCCATCAGCGCGCCGGTGTTGCCCGCCGACAGCGTCGCCTGCGCCTCGCCGTCTTTCACGGCCAGGATCGCACGCCCCATCGACGTGGTCTTGGTGCGGCGAATCGCCTGGCTGGGCTTGTCGTCGCCGGTCACCACCTCGTCGCAATGGACGATCGGGCAATCGGCGAGCGCCGGATGCTTCGCCGCCTCGGCGCGCACCTGGCCCTCGTCACCGAAGAAGATGAACGAAATCGACGGGTCGCGACCACGCGCTATCGCCGCGCCCGCAACCATCGTCGCCGGCCCTATGTCACCGCCCATCGCATCAATGGCGATTCGCGGCCCCTGCCCCGTCATCATGTCTTCAGGCCCGATCAGGCCTCGACGGAGACGATCTCGCGGCCGTTATAATGGCCACAGGCGTTGCACAGATTGTGCGGACGCTTCAGTTCGCCGCAATTCGGGCATTCCTGGAACGATTCCACCGCCAGTGCATGGTGGCTGCGGCGCATGTTGCGCTTCGAGGGCGAGGTTTTTCTTTTGGGGACGGCCATGTCGGCACCTGTTCCTGTACAATAAATAAAGCGACGAGTTCCCCGTCACCATGTGCCGACGGCCTATCTGGCCGCGGACCATAGCGGCCGGGGCTCGTCGCGAGCGGGGCCGTCCTATAGCGATTTTGCTCCGCGTTGCAAGTATGGCCTCAGCCTGTAGGTTGGCCGCCACGACCAAAAGCCGCGCCGCCGCCCGCCGACGGGAGGGCGCGCCGCAACCAACGGGGAACGAGATGATCCTGCCTGTGACGCTCACGATTGCCGGCGCCGCCGCCATCGTCAATTTCTGGCTCGCGACCCGGGTGGCCGCGCTCCGGGTCAAGGGCAAGGTGCTGATCGGCGACGGCGGCAATCCGCGGATGCTCGCGCGCATGCGCGCGCATGCAAACTTCGTCGAATATACGCCGTTCGTGCTGATCCTGATCGCGCTGATCGAGCTGGCGCAGGGCACCAGCACCTGGCTGTGGGGCGCGGGCATCCTCTATATCCTCGCCCGGATCGCCCATCCGTTCGGGCTCGAGCGCGGCGACGCCAATGCGCTGCGCGCCGCCGGTATCCTGGTGACCTTCGTCGTCCTGCTCGGCCTCGCCGGCTATGCGCTGAGCATTCCCTATGTGACCAAGAACGGCACGATCACCACGGTGACGAGCGACTCGCTGGCGGCGCCGGCGAGATAGGCAAAAAAGCTCCGGGAGGGGCTTACCCCTTTTCCGTTCGTGTCGAGCGTAGTCGAGACACGCTCCACCAGCGCGGGGTGTCTCGACTACGCTCGACACGAACGGATCGGATAGGTGAGTTCAGCTCAGCACCGAGTCGGCGACGAAGCCGTTGGTCTGCCGCTCGCGGCCGAAGGTCGACATCGCGCCATGGCCGGGAACGAAGGCGGTCTGGTTGCCGAGCGGCCAGAGACGCAGGGTGATCGAATCGATCAGTTGCTGATGGTTACCGCGCGGGAAATCGGTGCGGCCGATCGATCCCTGGAAGATGACGTCTCCGACCAGCGCGACCTGCGATTCGGGCTGGTGGAAGACGATATGGCCGGGAGTGTGCCCCGGGCAGTGGACGACGTCGAACGCCAGTTCGCCGACGGTCACCCGGTCGCCCTGTTCGAGCCAGCGATCGGGTTCGAACGGCCGGCCCTCGATCCCATAGGCGCGGCCATCCTCTTCGAGCCGTTCGATCAGGAACAGATCGTCGCGATGCGGCCCCTCGATCGGCACACCGAGCCGTTCGGCGAGGATCCCCGCGGCGCCGCAATGGTCGATATGGCCATGGGTGACGAGCAGCTTCTCGATCGTCACGCCATGCTGGCGGGCGACGCCAACCAACTTGTCGAGCTCGCCGCCGGCATCGACGAAGGCGCCCTTCATCGTCTTCGTGCACCACAACAGAGTGCAATTCTGCTGGAGCGCGGTCACGGGGACGATCACCGCCTGCATCGGCGGGGTGGGCTTGGCGTCGGTCATCCGCCGGAGATGAGCAAAAGCGCGCCGACATTCAAGCGAATGACGCTTTCGCCTTGAGTATCGCGCACGCGGGTAGCATCGCGCGGCGATGATCGATGGATCGGCCCCCTTCGTGCTGCTCGACGATGCCCGTCCCGGCGGGCGGGGCGCGACGCTCTATGCGCGGCCGGTCGAGACGATCCGGGTCGACGACCCCGTCGATGTCCCCGTCGCATTCGAGCGGATCCGCCGGGCCACCCGCGACGGCCTGCACGCCGCGGGGCTGATCGCGTTCGAGGCCGGGCATGCGATCGAGCCGGCGCTCGCCGATCTCGCGCACCCGCAGAAGCGGCTGCTGTGGTTCGGGCTGTTCGCCGACGTCGAGACGATCGCCGCTGCCGATGTCCCGACGCTGCTGCCTTCGCCGGCCGCGGCCTGGGCGGGGGCCCCCGAACCGCGGATCGACCGGCTGCGCTATGACGCCGCCTTCGCGCGGGTCCAGGCCGCGATCGCCGCCGGCGACATCTACCAGGCCAATCTGACCTTCCCGGCATCGGTGCCGTTCGCCGGCCATCCGCTCGCGCTCTACGCCCGGCTGCGCGCCACCGCGCGCGCCGGCTGGGGCGGGATCGTCTTCGACGGCGACGACTGGCTGCTGAGTCTGTCGCCCGAGCTGTTCTTCACGCTGAAGGACGGCGCGCTGGCGGCGCGCCCGATGAAGGGCACCGCGATTCGCCATGCCGATCCCGCGACCGATGCCGCGGCGATCGAACGGCTGCGCCACGATCCCAAGCAGCGCGCCGAGAATCTGATGATCGTCGACCTGCTGCGCAACGATCTGGCGCGGGTCGCCGCGGCCGGGAGCGTCGAGGTGCCCGACCTGTTCACGATCGAGAGCTTCCCAACAATCCACCAGATGACGTCTGGGGTGACCGCGCGGCTGCGGCCCGGGCTCGACGCGGTCGACGCGCTGGCGGCGCTGTTCCCGTGCGGATCGATCACCGGCGCGCCCAAGATCCAGGCGACCCGCATTCTCGACGCGGTCGAAGCCGGCCCGCGTGCCGCCTATACCGGATCGATCGGCGCGATAAATTGTAACGGGGATGCAACTTTCAACGTCGCCATCCGTAGCTTGGCGATCGCGAGGGGTGAAAAAACCGCCATGATTGGGCTAGGGTCTGGAATAGTTGCCGATTCGGTTCGGGACGACGAGTGGCGCGAATGTCTCGCCAAGGGGGGGTTTGTAGCGATGTCGGGGCGACCCTTCGACCTGATCGAGACGATGCACTTCGATGCCGACGAGGGATTTATCGACCTCGACCGGCATCTTGCCCGAATGAAGGCAAGCGCGCTCGAACTGGGTTTCACCTTCAACCGGCACGATTGCCGCAACGACCTGCAGGCGGCGACCTTCCGCCTGCGCGACAGTGCGCGGATTCGGCTGCTGCTGTCGCGCAGCGGCGCGCTGGCGATCGAGGTCCGACCGCTGCCCGAGCCACAGGCGGGCCCGGTGACGGTCAAGCTGGCGCCGCTGCCGGTGCCGCGCGACGATATCCGCCTGCGCCACAAGACCAGCGACCGCGCCTTCCTCGACGATGCCCGCGCCGCCGCCGGGACCTTCGAGGTCGCGTTCGTCGACGATGACGGCTTCCTCACCGAGGGCAGCTTCACCAACGTCTTCGTCGAGAAGGAGGGACGGCTGGTCACCCCGCTGCTCGGCTGCCTGATGCCGGGCGTGCTGCGCAGCCGGCTGATCGACGAAGGCAAGGCGATCGAGGGCGATCTGCGGCCCGAGGATCTGGGCGGCGGCTTCTTCGTCGGCAATGCGCTACGCGGTCTAATGGCGGCGCGGCTCGCCTGAGCGCGCGCCATATCGATTTTAGCCCGCGACAAAGCAAAGCTGTGGTTGCCGCATCGGCGGACGGACGTTTATAGCGCGCGCGTTTCCTCCCGGTCCTGTCGGGCCCCTCCGGTCACGAAAGCGCAAAAATGAGCCTCATCTCCTCGGCCCTCAACCGCATCTCGCCGTCGCCGACGCTCGCCATGACGAGCCGGGTGCTCGAGCTGACCGCAAAGGGCGTCGACGTGATCGGGCTGTCCGCCGGCGAGCCCGACTTTCCGACCCCCGACCATGTCAAGCAGGCGGCGATCGACGCGATCAACGCCAACCAGACCAAATATACCAATGTCGACGGCACCGCCGCGCTGAAGGCCGCGATCGCCGCCAAGTTCAAGCGCGACAACGGCCTGACCTACGAAGCGTCGCAGATCAGCGTCAATGTCGGCGGCAAGCACACCTTGTTCAACGCGCTGGTCGCGACGGTCGAAGCCGGCGACGAGGTGATCATCCCGGCGCCTTACTGGGTGAGCTATCCCGACATCGTCCAATATGCCGGCGGCACCCCGGTGTTCATCCGCGCGGGCGCCGACCAGCTCTACAAGATCACCCCCGAGCAGGTCGAAGCCGCGATCACCCCGCAGACCAAGTGGATCCTGCTCAACTCGCCGTCGAACCCGTCGGGCGCGGCCTATTCGGCCGACGAGCTGAAGGCGATCGCCGAGGTGCTGCGCCGCCATCCGCATGTCTGGATCATGGCCGACGATATGTACGAGCATATCGTCTATGACGGATTCAAGTTCGCGACGATCGCCGAGGTCGCCCCCGACCTCTACGAGCGCACGCTGACGATCAACGGCTGTTCGAAGGCCTATTCGATGACCGGCTGGCGGATCGGCTTCGCTGGCGGCCCGACCCCGATCATCAAGGCGATGGCCAAACTCCAGTCGCAGTCGACCTCGAATCCCTGCTCGATCGCGCAGGCGGCGGCGGTGGCGGCGCTCAACGGTTCGCAGGAGCATCTCAAGGACCGCAACATCGCCTTCCAGAAGCGCCGCGACCTGGTCGTGTCGATGCTCAATCAGGTCAACGGCATCCACTGCCCGCGGCCCGAGGGTGCCTTCTACGTCTATCCCGACGTGTCGGGGCTGATCGGCAAGGCGACGCCGGCGGGCAAGACGATCGAGACCGACGCCGACCTGATCGACTATTTCCTCGACGACGCCCGAGTCGCGGCGGTCCATGGCGGCGCCTTCGGGCTCGAGCCGGCGTTCCGGGTGAGCTATGCGACCTCGGAAGAGATCCTCACCAAAGCTTGCGAGCGTATCCAGACGGCGGCGGCGGCGCTCCGCTAAGCATCTGAAAATCATCGCGCTTTACCGCTGCAGCCTTGTGCTGCGGCGGAGGCGGCCCATATCCTACCGCAATAAGTCGTCGACATGACGCATTTTACTGTGGCAGATTGGTCACACGATGAAAAAAAGGATGCCCATTTGATGGACGCTCCGCGCCGGCCGATCGCAGCCGGTTTGCTCGCCGGTCTGCTGCTGCTCGGTGCCGCCGGCACCATGGCCACCCGCAGCCCTGCCATTGCTCCCGCCCCACGCGTCGATGCCGGCCCGATCGTCAAGGTTCCCGCCGCCACGATCGATCCCGCCGATCCCGCCGCCAAGGCCAGCGCCGTGTTCGCCGGCGGATGCTTCTGGGGCGTGCAAGGCGTGTTCCAGCATGTGAACGGCGTCTCGGCAGCGGTATCGGGCTATTCGGGCGGTGCGCAGAGCAGCGCAGAATATGAGACGGTCGGCAGCGGCACCACCGGCCATGCCGAATCGGTCAAGGTCACCTATGATCCGCGGGTGGTGAGCTATGGCACGCTGCTGCGCATCTTCTTCGCGGTGGTCGCGGACCCGACGACGCTCAACCGCCAGGGTCCCGATCGCGGCACCCAATATCGCACAGCGATCTTCCCGACGACCCCGGCGCAGAAGCAGACCGCCCAGGCCTATATCGCCCAGCTGTCGGCATCGAAGCTGTGGAAGGCGCCGATCGTAACCAAGGTCGAGGCGTATAAGGGCTTCTTCCCGGCCGAGAAATATCATCAGGACTTCCTGACCCGGCAGCCCGATTATCCCTATATCGTCTATAACGACCTGCCCAAGGTCGAGGCGCTGCGGGTCGCCTTTCCCCAGCATTTCCGGAACAAGCCGGTCACGGTCTACCCGGTAGGATAAGCGCTCAGCTACGCCCGGCGACCCCGGCGGCGAACTGCTCGGGGGTCGGACTTTCGGGCCAATTCGCCACGCCGTCGGGCAGGGTCAGCCAGGGCTGTTTGCGCCGGGTCCAGATATGCGCCATCGGCTCGACCCGGTCGCTGGCATCGAGCGTGCCGACGCGCAGCACCACCATGCCGGGGATCGCCTTGCTATAGTTGAACAGCCTCGTGTGGCAGCGCTCGCAGCCATGGTGACGTCCCGTGCCCTCATGCGCATAAGCGAACAGCGCGCCATCGACCGCGAACAAGCCCTCGGGCACGAAGGCATGGAGCGCGAAGGCGCTACCGCTCCACGTCTGGCAATAGAGGCAATGGCAGGCATAGACCGGCGGCATCGCCTCGACCGCCAGGCTGTAGCGCACCTCGCCGCAGCGGCAGCCGCCTTCGATCGTCATCGGATGGTCCCTTCAATTACGCCGCGAGCGGAAAGTTGAGCAGACGCTGTTCGACCGGCACCAGCGCGCGCGCGTCGCGGCCGACCGCCTTCAGGATCGCCGGATCGGCGGCGTCCATTCCGCCGGTGAGCGTACCGAACGCCGGCAGGATCAGCTTCGAGCGGCCGGCGACGAAACAGGGTCGCGATACCCGTCGGCCCCGCACCGTCAGTTGCAGCTTGGGGTGATAATGGCCCGAAATCTCGGGCCGCGGATCGGCGGCATCGGCCTCGTGCCGCAGCGTCACCCCGCCCAGATCGACCTCGCCAGCGACCCGACCACCGAACGGGTCGCCGATCTCGCGGTCATGGTTGCCGACGATCCACACCCAGTCGACCGCCGCGGTCAGCCGCAGCAGCAGCGCGCGTGCGCCATCCTCGAGCCGGGCAACCCCGCCGCGGTCGTGAAAACTGTCACCGAGGCAATAGATCGTCCGCGCTCCGGTCTTCGCCACCAATGCCTCGATCCGCCGCAGCGTCTCGATCGAATCATAGGGCGGCAGCATCTGTCCGCGCGCCGCATAGCTCGATGCCTTTTCGAGGTGGAGATCGGCGAGCAGCAGCGCGCCATGAGCGGGCGCGAACGCCGCCCCCTCGGCCAGCGCCACCAGTTCGAGCGAGCAGAACGAAAAGGGAACCATGGCCCAGCTATAGCGCGGCCATATCATCAGGCAAGCGATGCTTCACGCCGCATGCCCCGTGGCGATGGACGGCCCCGGCAGGCTTGATTAGGGATCTGGGTTCGGGAGGCGGATGATGCACGGCTGGGACGATTTCGGCGATTACGACTATATCGTCGTCGGTGGCGGCAGCGCCGGCTGCGTGCTCGCCAACCGTCTGAGCGCCGACCCGCGCAACCGGGTGCTGCTGCTCGAGGCCGGCGGCAAGGACGACTATATCTGGATCAAGGTGCCGGTCGGCTATCTCTACTGCATGGGCAATCCGCGCACCGACTGGTGCTTCAAGACCGCGCCCGAACCCCATCTCAATGCGCGCGAACTCAGCTATCCGCGCGGTCGGGTGATCGGCGGCAGTTCGTCGATCAACGGCATGATCTATATGCGCGGCCAGGCGGCCGATTATGACGGCTGGCGCCAGGCGGGCAATGTCGGCTGGGGCTGGGACGATGTCCTGCCCTATTTCATGCGCGCCGAGGATCATGTCGCGGGTCCCGGCCCGGTGCATGGCGCCGGCGGCGAGATCCGGGTCGAGAAGCAGCGGCTGCGCTGGGAACTGCTCGAGGCGTTCCGCGCCGCCGCCAGCCAATATGGCGTCCCCGAAATCCACGACTTCAACGCCGGCGACAATGAGGGATCGGGCTATTTCGAGGTCACCCAGCGCCGCGGGCGCCGCTGGAGCGCCGCCGACGCCTTTCTGCGCCCGGTCGCCAAACGCGCCAATCTGCGAATCAAGACCGGCGCGCTGGTCGACCATCTGACGGTCGAACAGGGCCGGGTCACCGGGGTCGCGTTCGTCGCCGAGGGCCGTCAGTTCGTGGCGCGGGCGCGGGGCGAAACGCTGCTGGCGAGCGGCGCGATCGGATCGCCGGCGATCCTCCAGCGATCGGGAATCGGCGACGGCGACCGGCTGCGCGCGCTCGGCGTCGACCCGGTCCACCATCTGCCGGGGGTCGGCGAGAATTTGCAGGACCATCTGCAGATACGCTGCGCCTACCAGGTCGAGAAGGTGTCGACGCTCAACATTCGCGCGGCGACGATGATCGGCAAGGGGCTGATCGGCCTCGAATATCTGCTGCGCCGGTCGGGACCGATGGCAATGGCGCCGAGCCAGCTCGGCCTGTTCGTGCGCTCGCACGAGCGCTTCGCGACCGCCAATCTCGAATATCATGTCCAGCCGCTGAGCCTCGCGGCGTTCGGCGGTGCGCTCGACCCCTTCCCCGCCTTCACCGCGAGCGTGTGCAACCTGCGCCCGCAGAGCCGCGGCAGCGTGTGGATCGCCTCGCCCGACCGCGCCGAGCCGCCGCGAATCCAGCCGCATTATCTGTCCGATCCCGAAGATATGCGGGTCGCGATCGAGGCGGTGAAGATCACCCGCGCGATCGTCGCCCAGCCCGCGCTCGCCGGCTACCGCCCGATCGAATTCCGCCCCGGCCCCGAGATCGACAGCGACGCGGCGATCGCCGAGGCGGTCGGCCAGATCTCGACCAGCATCTTCCACCCGGTCGGCACCGCCGCGATGGGCACCGGCCCCCGCGCGGTCGTCGATCCGGAGCTGCGGGTGCATGGGCTGGCCGGGTTGCGGGTGATCGACGCCTCGGTGATGCCGCGGATCACGTCGGGCAACACCAACGCGCCGACGATGATGATCGCAGAAAAGGGCGCGGCGATGATCCTGGCGGCGGGCCGCTGAGGGATCCAACATCCCGCTCCGACACCCCGACACCATGGTCTTACAGGTGCCGTTCGACATCGCGCTTGTTGTGCAGGATGCGGATAACCTCGCCCCAGTCGCCATCGTCGCGAAAATAGATCATATGCGCGCCGGCGGGATGCTTGAAATAACCGGGCCGAATATCGACCGTCCTGCCCCGCTTCTCACCGGAGGCCAGCGCCTCGAACGCCGCGACCAGATCGTGATGATAGCTATCGGCTTGGTCCAGCGACCAGTGTTTCAGCGTGTATAACCAGATTTCCTCCAGATCGACTTCGGCCAGCGGCGAAAGCCGGTAGCCCCTAGTCGTCATGCGGGGATGCATATTTCGAGCGCATCCGGGTCAGGAATGCGTCGCTATCGAAAGGACGCGGATCCCCGGACTGCTCTCCAGCGATCAGCGCATCCTGCAGCGCCCGGACCTTGGCTTCATGCTCTTCCAGCAGACGCAGCCCTGCCCGCACGACGTCGCTTGCCGAACCATAACGCCCTGTCTGCACCTGCTCGCTGATGAAGCCGGCGAAGTGGTCGCCGATCGTCACGGACGTGTTGCGCGCCATGCACAGTTCCTCTTTCGATGCGATCCCAGATATACCAAAAAGTATTACATCACAACGAATGCGGAACGAGGCATCCGCGCTCTGCTCCATCTTAAGGCATCGGCACCGCCCGGCCATGCGGACCCAAAAACCGGCTGTGGCGTTGACCGCCGATGAGTACACATGTGACCGACCTGATGCTCGTTTGGGGTGTGCGCATCGCATCCGCTGCCGCCGTCCTGATCGTCGGCATATGGCTGGCCTTCTTCCTGTCGAAATTCGCCAAGGTCCAGGCGCAGAAGAATCCGCGCATCGACACGACCCTCGGGACGTTCCTGGCGCGCGCGATACGCTATGCGATCATCGCCATCGTACTGGTGGTCGTGTTGCAGATGTTCGGCGTGCAGACCGCCAGCCTGGTCGCTATCCTCGGTGCCAGCGCGCTGGCCATCGGCCTGGCACTGCAGGGCACGCTGAGCAACGTCGCCTCGGGCATCATGATCGCGCTGATCCGGCCTTATCACATCGGCGACTTCGTCGAATTGAACGGCAAGGAAGGCACCGTCACCGATCTCGATCTGTTCTTCACCGAAATCAGGACCTCCGAAAACAGGCGCGTCCTGATTCCGAACGGCCAGGCGATCTCGAACCCGATCACCAACTTCACCACGAGCGGCAACCGCTGCTGCGTCCTGCCGTTCGGGATCGGCTATGAAGACGATATCGACAAGGCGCTCGGCGTGCTCGAATCGGTCATGCTGGGCGATACCCGCGCGCTGACCAATTTGGAGCCGTGGTTCGGCGTCGTCAGCCTCGGCGACTTCGCGGTCAATCTCTCGGCCAGGGTCTGGGTGAAGAAGGCCGATCACAAGCGCTATCGGTCCGACATGCTCAAGCTGGTCAAGGAAGCCTTCGACCGCGAAGGCATCGAACTGCCCTATCCGCACTCGGTCGAGATCAGCAAAGGCGAGATCGAGCTGCGATCACCCACCATCAAGCCTTCGCCGCGCTGAATACGCGTCGCGCTGTCGCTCCAGCGAGGCCCCTAAAGGCGTCGACACGCTCTTATGCTGCAAGGATGAAGAGTGGTGCGGGCGGTCGGAATCGAACCGACACTCCTTGCGGAACCGGATTTTGAGTCCGGCGCGTCTACCAGTTCCACCACGCCCGCATCCGGGGTCGCCTTATAACCAGCAGCATCGGGGACGCAACCTCCACACCGGTTTTCTTGCGCCTTTCGCGCGCAAGCCCTGCGCAACCCAGCGAGACCGACCCTTTCGACATTCGCTGCGGCGATCACTATGCGTGCGTGGCGCACAGCGGTCGACTTCGCGCGCGCCCTCCCGCAGATTGCGCACTGCACGGGCTTCGCAGGGGATAACGATATGGCCAGGCTATCACCCGAGCCGACCCCCGAGACCGCCTTCTTCTGGGAGAAGGCGATGGCGCACGAGCTGTGGCTACCACGCTGCGTCGACACGGCACGCGTCTTCTTCCCGCCGCGCGCCTTTTCGCCCTTCACCGGCGGTGCGGTCGACTGGCAGCGCGCGAGCGGCCGGGCGCGGCTCGCCTCGTTCGTGATCTCGCACCGACCGGCGCCGGGGTATGAGGACAAGCTGCCCTATATCATCGCGCTCGCCGAGCTCGAGGAGGGGGTGCGGATGATGACCAACCTGCCGGGGTCGCCGCCCGATCCCGCCGCGCTGACGATCGGCGCCGCGCTGGAGCTGACCTTCGAGACCGAGGACGGCATCGCGCTGCCGCAGTTCCGGGTGATCGGCGCATGAAGGAGGTCGTCATCGTCGGCGCCGCCGAATCGGCCCGGCTGGGGGTGATCCCCGACCAGTCGGCGATGGCGCTCGCGATCGAACCCGCGCTCGCCGCGCTGGCGGAGGCGGGGCTGACGATCGCCGATGTCGACGGCATCGCCGGCACGCTGCCGGTGGTCGACCTGGCCTTCACGCTGGGCGCGCGGCCGCGCTGGCTCGACGGGACGATGGTCGGCGGCTGTTCCTATATGCTCCATGTCCGCCATGCGGTCGCGGCGATCCAGGCGGGCCAGGCCGAGGTGGTGGTGATCGCCCATGGCGAATCCGGCCGCTCGCGGGTCGGCGCGCCGGGCTGGGCCCGGGATGCGGCGAGCATGACCGGGCAGTTCGAGCTGCCTTATGGGGTGTTCGGCGCCTTTTCGAACTTCACCTTGCCGGTGATGGCCTATCTCCACAAATATGGCCTCGATCCCGCCGACCTCGCCGAGGTGCCGGTCGCGCAGTCGCGCTGGGCGAACCGCAATCCGCGCGCGACCCGGCCCGATTTGCTCAGCGTCGCCGACGTCCAGGCATCGCCGCTGATCGCCTGGCCGTTCCACCGGCTCGCATGCTGCCCGGTCAACGACGGCGGCGGCGCGCTGGTGCTGACCTCGCGCGAACGCGCCGCCGATCTCGACCTGCGCCACCGGCCAGTGGCGATCGTCGGATCGGGCGAGTCCTGCGAGGGGCCGGGCCCCGTGTTCATGGAGGATCTCACCAGCTTCCGTGCGTTTCGCGACGCATCGGCCGAGGCGATGCGCGGCGCCGGCTGGACGCATAGCGATGTCGACCATCTGATGATCTACGACGCCTTCGCGCATGTGCCGCTCTACGGGCTCGAGGATATCGGCTTCGTCGGCCGCGGCGAGGCGGTCGACTTCATCCGCAGCGGCGCGACCGGCCCGGGCGGGCGACTGCCGATGAACACCAACGGCGGCGGACTGCTCTACGCCCACACCGGAATGTACGGCATGTTCGCGCTGCTCGAGGCGGTCCGCCAGCTCCAGGGCCGCGCCGCCGCGCAGGTCGACAATGTCCGCACCAGCCTGGTGCTCGGCGCCGGCGGGATGTTCAGCGCGGGCGCCGCGGTCGCGCTGCGCAACTGAAGCTCAGTTGAGCGCGGTCTCGATGATCGCCGCATAGATATCGGTGAGCGCGTGGAGGTCGGGGATCGCGACCGCCTCGTCGAGCTTGTGCATCGTCGCGTTGCACAGGCCGAATTCGACCACCGGACAGATGCGCGACAGGAAGCGTGCGTCGGAGGTGCCGCCGGTTGTCGAGAATTCAGGGACGACCCCGGTGACTCCGGTGATCGCCGAGGCGACCAGCGCCGACAGCTCGCCGGGCGGGGTGATGAAGCTCTCCCCCGAGATCGTGGCGCGCACCGTCGCGTTCGGGGCATGGTCGGCGACGACCGCGCGGACCATGTCGACCAGCGTCGCGCCCGAATATTCGTCGTTGAAGCGGATGTTGATCCGCGCCGAGGCGCTGCCCGGGATCAGGTTGGTCGCGGGGTTGGCGACGTCGACCGTGGTGATCTCGAGGTTCGACGGCTGGAACCAGGCATTGCCGTCGTCGAGCTTCAGCCCCGCCAGCGCGTTCAGTGCGGCGATCAATGCGGGGACCGGATTGTCGGCGAGATGCGGATAGGCGACATGGCCTTGGGTGCCGGGATTGTCGATCCAGATGTTGACCGATCCGCGCCGGCCGATCTTGATCATATCGCCCAGGCGCTGCGACGAGGTCGGTTCGCCGACCAGGCACAGATCGGGGCGGATGCCGCGTTCGGCCATCCAGTCGATCAGCGCGACGGTGCCGTGGGTCGCCGGCCCTTCCTCGTCGCCGGTGATGATCAGGCTGAGGGTGCCGTCATGGTCGCGCACCCGCGCCGCCGCCGCGATGAACGCGCCGATCGCCCCCTTCATGTCGACCGCACCGCGGCCATAGAGCAGCTCGCCGCGGATCTGCCCCTCGAACGGATCGCCGCCCCAGCCGGCGCCCGGCGGCACCACGTCGCTATGCCCGGCAAAGGCGAAATGGCGGCCGCCCTGCCCGCGCACCGCGAACAGATTCTCGATCGGGCCGTCGGGCGGTCCGCCGGCGGCAAAGCGGTGGACCTCGAAGCCGATACCGGTCAACGCATCCGCGATCACCGCCATCGCCCCGGCATCGGCCGGGGTGACGCTGGGACAGGCGATCAGGCGCCGGGTGAGGTCTACGGGGTCGATTGTGCCGCTCATCGCGCCCGCCTACCCTCGCCGCCGCCGCTTGCAAAGGGGAAGCCATGCCGAAGATCGACATCGACGCGATCGCGCCGACCAACCGCACCGGCTATCCGGCGCCCTATGACGCGGCCGTGCAGGGGCGCTGGTATCGCCGGCTGGCGACGGCGGGCGGCCTGAGCGATTTCGGGATCAGCCATGTCGTGCTCCAGCCCGGCGCCGCCTCGTCGCAGCGCCACTGGCACGAGGGCGAGGACGAGTTCTGCGTGATCCTATCGGGCCATGCGGTGCTGATCGACGATCAAGGCCGCACCCCGATGGGGCCGGGCGACTGTGCGGCTTTCCCGAAAAACGACGGCAATGGCCACCAGCTGATCAACGAGAGCGACGCCGACTGTGTGCTTCTGGCGATCGGCGTCGCCGGCGATACGCCGTGCCATTATCCCGACATCGACGTCTATATCGATGCCGAGGGGCGCTATTGGCGCAAGGACGGGACGGCCTATTGAGTTACACCGTCGCACCAGCGTGCCTATGTCTAAGACGTCAAGCGATGCCGTTTGTGGACAGGGACATCGGCACCAGCCTTCGCTGGTGTGACGATGAGGAGTTGAGCGTCGGAAACGACCTCAGACCGCCTTTTCCGCTTCGCGCTCGAACTTGTCGATCACCCAGTTCTCGCCCGCGGCACCAGCGGTCCATTCGACGACGAAGGGATGTGCCTGCACCGCCGCGCAATAGTCGGCGGCGACCGAGGGGAGCGCGATCGAGTAAGTGCGGAAGCGGGTGACGACCGGCGCGAACATGATGTCGGCGGCGCCGAACGCGCCGAACAGATAATCGCCGCCCTGGCCGTAGCGGGTGCGCGCCTCGTCCCACAGCGAGGTGATCCGCTGAACGTCGGCGGCGACCTCGGGGGTCAGCGGCTCGGGCGGATAGACATGGCGGATGTTCATCGTGTGCTGCTGGCGCAGCGCCTGATAGCCGGCGTGCATCTCGGAGGCGATCGAGCGGGCGAAGGCGCGCGCCGCGGGATCGGTCGGCCAGAAACGATCGAGCCCGACCTTGTCGGCGAGATAGTCGACGATCGCCAGGCTCTCCCAGACCGCGGCGTCGCCGTCCCACAGGATCGGCACCTTGCCGTTCGACGGCGCGAATTCGGGCTGCTGCCGGGTATCGTCCCAGGCGTCGCCGTAGAGCGAGGCGACATGCTCCTCGAACGGCAGCCCCGACTGCTTGACCGCGAGCCAGCCGCGCATCGACCAGCTGCTGTAGACCTTGTTGCCGATATAGAGCCTGAGGGTCATGTCGTGCCTCCCTGATGAAGACCACCGGATTCACGCATCGGGTCGCGTCCTGCAGATCCTCCCCATCGCAGATGGGGAGGGGGACCGCGCAGCGGTGGAGGGGTCTGCGCAACGTCGACAGCGCGGAAAACCCCTCCACCATCCTGCGGATGGTCCCCCTCCCCACGCTACGCGCAGGGAGGATCGACAGCGGCACGGTCGACATCCCGACATGTGCATTCGATAGCTGTAAAGGGCGGCATAGCGCGGGCAGGTCGCGAGACAAGCCCGGTTGGGCTTGTCAGCTGATAAGGTCGGCTATTGAACCGCCTCGAGGATCGCGGCGCGCAGTTCGGCGATGCCCATGCCCTTCTCGCTCGACGTCACCAGCAGCGCCGGATGCGCGGCGACATGCTTGCGGGCCACCGCGGACGTGCTCTCGATCACCGCGTCGAGTTCGCTCGCCTTGATCTTGTCGGCCTTGGTCAGGACGAGATGATAGGTGACGGCTGCCTTGTCGAGCATCTCCATCACCTCCTGGTCGACCTCCTTCACGCCGTGGCGGCTGTCGATCAGCACCAGCGCGCGCTTGAGCACCACCCGCCCGCGCAGATAGTCGTTCACCAGGAAGCGCCATTTCTTGACGATATCCTTGGGCGCCTTGGCGAAACCATAGCCCGGCATGTCGACCAGCCGGATCGCCGGCGGTTCCTCTTCGCTGCCGCCGACGTCGAAGAAGTTGAGTTCCTGGGTGCGCCCCGGGGTGTTCGAGGTGCGCGCGAGGCCGTTCCGGTTGGTCAGCGCGTTGAGCAGCGACGACTTGCCGACGTTCGACCGGCCGGCGAAGGCGATTTCGGGCACGGTCGGATCGGGCAGGAAGTTGAGGCTGGGCGCCGACTTCAGGAAGGTGATCGGCCCCGCGAACAGCTTGCGCGCGGGCTCGATCCAGTCCGCATAAGGATTGGCGTCGTCGGGATCGATCCCGGGAGCGGGGCCGTCAGTCAGTTCTGGCACGCGCTGGCACTCACTTCTTGGCCGGGACCGCGGCGGGCGCGACCTTCATGCCGGGGTGGCGGCTGTAGAGATAGGCCTGCTGGGCGATCGTCAGGAAGTTCGAGGTGATCCAGTAGACCAGCAGCCCGGCCGCGAACGGCGCCATCACGAACATCATGATCCACGGCATCAGCGCGAAGATCTGCTTCTGCGAATCGTCCATCGGGGTCGGGTTCAGGCGGAACTGCAGGAACATCGAGATGCCGAGCAGCAGCGCCAGCACGCCGATGCCGAGGAACGCCGGCGGGGTGAAGTTGAGCAGCCCGAACAGGTTGAGGATGTGGAGCGGATCGGGCGCGGAGAGATCGCGGATCCACAGGATGAACGGCTGGTGCCGCATCTCGATCGTCAGCATCAGCACCTTGTAGAGCGCATAGAAGACCGGGATCTGGATCACGATCGGAAGGCAGCCGGCGAGCGGATTGACCTTCTCCTCCTGGTACAGCTTGAGCATCTCCTGCTGGAGGCGCGGCTTGTCGTCCTTATGCCGTTCCTGCAGTTCCTTCATCTTCGGCTGGACAACGCGCATGCCGGCCATCGAGCGGAACTGCTTCTGCGCGATCGGGAACATCAGGCCGCGGATCACGAAGGTCAGCAGGATGATCGACACGCCGAAATTGCCGACGAGCTTGAAAATCTGGTCGAGCACCCAGAAGATCGGCCGTTCGAACCAGTAGAACCAGCCCCAGTCGATCGCATGGTCGAAATGGACGATGCCGAGCGACTTTTCATAATGGTCGAGGAGCTTGACCTCCTTGGCGCCGGCGAAGAAATGCTGGGTGACCGAAGCGGTCTTGCCCGGCGCGATCACCACCGGCTTGCCGGTCTGGACCGCCTGGTAGACCTTGGCCGAGGGCGACAGGAAGCCGGCGTCGATCGTCGCCGCCGGATCCGGGATCAGCGCGGTCAGCCAATATTTGTCGCCGAATCCCAGCCAGCCGCCGGTCGTCGCGAAGCGGTTGCCCGCCTTGCCCGATTCGTCGAGGGTCTTGAAATCGATCTTGTAGTTGGCGCTGCCGTCGAACACCCCGATCGGACCGGTGTGGTTGGTCCAGCTCGACACGTCCTTCGACACGCCGTCGCGCGACACCAGACCATAAGGCCGGGCGGCGACCGCGCCGGTGCCGGTATTGGCCAGCTTCTGGGTGATCGTGAACATGAAGTCGGCATCGACCGCGATCACGGTCTGGAAGCGCTGGCCGCGGACATTGCTCCAGCTCAGCGTCACCGGCTTGGCCGGGGTCAGCACCGTCGCGTCGGCGGTCCACTGGCTGTTCGGGCCGGGGGCATCGACGCCGTCGCCGGTCCAGCCGAAGCCCGCGAAATAGGCGTCGGTGGTGCCGGCCGGCGACAGCAGCCGGATCGGCGCCGAATCCCTGGCGATCGTTTCCTTGTAGGTCTTGAGCACCAGATCGTCGATCCGCGCGCCCTTGAGGTTGATCGAGCCCGCGAGCTTCGGCGTGTCGATCGCGATCCGCGGCGTCTCCTTCATCACGACCGCGCGGTCGCGGATCGTGCCGGGGGTCTGCAGCACCGGCCCGGCCGCCGGATCGGCGACGACGGTTTCCTTGCCGCCCGCGATCCGGGTGACGGGGGGCTTGGCGACCGGAAAGAATCGGTCGCTCAGAGCAGTCCAGCCGAACAACACGATCGCAGACAAGACGATCGCGAGGATCAGATTACGCTGGTTATCCACAAAAACTCCCCGGTATCATGGGCTTGGTCACGGAACTGGATCATGGCCCGAGCCACCCCAAGGGTGGCACCGACAGATGCGGCGAACGGACAGCCACCCGCCCTTGAGCGCGCCATAGCGCGTCAGGGCCTGTATCGTATAGGCCGAACAAGAAGGGACGTAACGACAGGTCGGCGGCAGGATCAGCGATGGCCCCAACTGCCAGGCACGGGCGACGAGGATCAGCAGCCGGGCGATCATGACGATGCGCGGGCGCCGCGATCCGCCGGGGCGCCGCCGCCGCTGGCAATCCTGCCGAGCGCCTTGACCAGTTGCCGGCGCAGATCGTCGAAATCGCGCTCGATGCCGCCGGCCCGGCCGATGATCACATGATCGGCCCCCGCCACGCCATGATCGCCCATCAGCTCATGCGCAAGCGCACGAAAACGCCGTTTCATGCGGTTGCGCACGACGGCGTTGCCGATCTTCTTGGTGACGGTCAGGCCCAGGCGCATGACGGGATCATCGTCCCCGCGCGGCCGCACGAGCAGGACGAACCCCGGCATCGGGGCGCGCCTGCCCTGGTTGGCGGCCAGAAAATCCGCGCGGCGCGACAGCACCGCGTAGGACATCGGTTCAGGCAGACAGCTTGTTGCGGCCGCGCGAACGGCGAGCGGCAAGAACCTTGCGGCCACCCACGGTGGCGCTGCGCGAACGGAAGCCGTGGCGCCGCTTGCGGACCAGGTTGCTCGGCTGGAAAGTGCGCTTCATCGAAATTGCCTCAAATTCTAAACGTAAAAAGGCCACCGAACGGGCGGCGGCCACTGACGAAGGCGGCGCTTAGGCAAATCGGCCACGGGAGTCAACCATCGCCCGCCGATCCGCCGGCCCTGATCATCCTCGACGGCGCCGCGCAGGATTGGCATGATGCGACGCACGAAGGGGGAATAGCAGACGTGAACGACGCGATCGATGGCCTGGGCATGGCGGCGACCGGCGGCATCATCGCCCGCGAGGTCGAAGGCGCGCACGCCCATGGCCGGGGCACGCCGAAAGGTGGCGACGGCCATGATCCGAGCGACGCCTGCGCCAATTGCGGTGCGGCGCTGACCGGCCATTTCTGCGCCGACTGCGGCCAGCATGGCCATGTCCACCGGACGATCGGCGCGCTGGGCCATGATATCTTGCACGGGGTCTTCCATTTCGAGGGCAAGACCTGGAACACGCTGCCGCTGCTCGCCACCCGGCCCGGCGAGCTCACCCGCCGCTACGCGCAGGGTGAGCGCGCCAAGTTCATGTCGCCGATGGCGCTGTTCCTGTTCTCGGTTTTCCTGATGTTCGCGGTCGCCGCCTCGCTCGCCGAGAATTGGAGCTTCGGCGGCGGCCTCGACCGCTCGGACCCGCGCGAGGCGCTGGTCAGCGAATATCAATATCAAGCCGAGCGGCTCGCCAGGGCCGACAAGCGGCTGGCACGGCCGGTCGACGCCTCGGAGTCGGATGACGTCACCGATCGCGCCGACGCCACTGCCCGCCGCGACAAGGCCGGCGCCGAACTGGCGCGGATCGCCGCCGCCGCCAAGGCGCTGAACGTCGATCTCGCCAAGGAGACCAAGGCGAAGGCCGCCGAGGCCAAAAGCGGGTCGAGCTTCGAAAAGAGCGTGAAGCACGTCAAGGATAACCCCGGCCTGTTCGCCTACAAGGTCAAGACCTATGCCTATAAATATAGCTGGGCGCTGATCCCGATCTCGGTACCGTTCATCTGGCTGCTGTTCCCGCTGCGCCGCGACGTCGGGCTCTACGACCATGCGATCTTCGCGACCTACTCGCTGTCGTTCATGCTGCTGTTCGCGACCCTGCTCGCGGCGCTCTTCTATGCCGGGGTGCCGCAATGGATGCTGTGGACCGCGTTCGGGCTGGTGCCGCCGGTGCATATGTACCGGCAGCTGAAGGGCGCCTATCAGCTCGGCACGGCCGGCGCGCTGTGGCGGCTAGCGCTGCTGCTGACCTTCACCACGATCACCTCAAGCCTGTTCTTCGCGCTGCTTATGTATCTGGGCGGCGCGGAATAGATTCGCCGCCGTCGAACCTTCCCGAGCTGCGTGCGTTGATGCGACAGCGAAGGAACATGTGATGACCGAAACCGAACTGCTGATCCACGAACTCGAAGACGAGCGCGCCCGCGCGCGCAGCGTGAAGGCGCGGATCGCCCAGACGGTCGGCGGCCGGCGGCAACTGCTTGCCGAGCGGCTCGGCGAGCATGAGCGGCGGATCGCGCTGATCCTCCACCGCTTCTGGCATGGCGGCGCGCAAAGCGAACGCCGACCGTCGGGCGCCTGAACGTCTGCCGAGCGAATTGCGTCGCGCGGACACTGAAACGGAGACGCCCCGACGCATCTGCCTGAGAGGCCAGGACCCAGTCTAAGCTCTCGCGCCATAGATATCGAAGTCGATCTTGAGTCGGCGTGCACCCAAGTCCTGCATCGAATTTGTCGACAGGCTTATGCCCTCATTGCCCTCGTGCATGAAAATGCCGCAGAAAAAGGTCGGCCTTGAAGCGCCCGGCCAGATTCTCCCAAATCGACAGATCATCGCTGAGCGATTCGAGAAGTTGGGCAATCTGGCCATCGAGGTCGCCGGGCCGGCGACCGCCAGCGGCGAGCCGCCACGATCCGGTGCGGGCGACTTTTTCCGCCCCCAGTTTGGTGGTCCATTTAGCGCCCTTCCTAACCCCGACCGAAGGCGCTCGACCGAGGCGCGCGCTAATCTCGTCGGGATCAAGGTCATCGCCGAAGAACCGGAGGCCGATCTTCGTCTCATATATCTCGCTCATCCTCTCGCCATATCGGCGGAGTTGTTCGCGATCCATCCCAAGTCCGTCCAGCACAACCCCTTCGGCGTTCTGTCTCAGCGCCCGGAATCGCCCGCGCCAGATGCTGGCACCCCGCTCGCCACCTCTCGACATCGCCATCCCCCGCGTTAGAACAGGCCGGGAACATCGGGGGACGGTGAATGGTGGCGCACGTCGCGACGGTGGCGTTTCTGGGGTTGGAGGCGCGCGCGGTCGAGGTGCAGGTGCATGTGGCGCCTGGGCTGCCCGCCTTCGTCGTCGTCGGCCTGCCCGACAAGGCGATCGCCGAAAGCCGCGAACGGGTGCGCGCGGCGATCTCGGCGATCGGGCTGGCGCTGCCGCCCAAGCGGATCACCGTCAATCTTTCGCCAGCCGACCTGCCCAAGGAAGGATCGCATTACGACCTGCCGATCGCGCTCGGGCTGCTCGGGGCGATGGGGGTGATCGATGCCGAGACCCTCGCCGGCTATCTGGTGGTCGGCGAACTCGGCCTCGACGGCCGCACCGCGCCCTCGCCCGGGGTGCTGCTCGCCGCGCTCCACGCGTCGGAGCGCGGGCTCGGCCTGGTCTGCCCGGTCGCGCAGGGGCCTGAGGCCGCCTGGGCGGGCACGGTCGAAGTGATCGCCGCCCCCGATCTTCTCCAGCTGATCGGCCATTTCAAGGGCGGATCGCTGCTCCCCACCCCGCGCCCCGGATCGGTCGAGCTGCCGCCGCGGATGGCCGACCTCAAACAGGTCAAGGGTCAGGAGATCGCCAAGCGCGCGCTCGAGATCGCCGCGGCCGGCGCGCATAATCTGTTGATGTGCGGTCCGCCCGGTGCGGGCAAGTCGCTGCTCGCGTCATGCCTGCCGGGCATATTGCCCGAGCTGACCCCGGCCGAGGCGCTCGAAGTGTCGATGGTCGCCTCGGTCGCGGGCGAGTTGCAGGACGGGGCGCTGCGCCGGGCGCGGCCGTTCCGCGCGCCGCACCACTCGGCGTCGATGGCGGCGCTGGTCGGCGGCGGACTCAAGGTGCGCCCGGGCGAGGTCAGCCTCGCCCATCTGGGCGTGCTGTTCCTCGACGAACTGCCCGAATTCCAGCGCGGCGTGCTCGATTCGCTGCGTCAGCCGCTCGAGACCGGCAAGGTCTCGGTGGCGCGCGCCAACGCGCATGTCACCTTCCCGGCGCGGGTCCAGCTGATCGCGGCGATGAATCCGTGCCGCTGCGGCCATCTCGGCGACGCCGGCCTCGCCTGCTCGCGCGCGCCGAAATGCGCGACCGACTATCAGACCAAGGTGTCGGGGCCGCTGCTCGACCGGATCGACCTCCATATCGACGTCGCCGCGGTCAGCGCCGCCGACCTCGTATTGCCACCGCCCGCCGAAGGATCGGCCGAGGTCGCCGCCCGGGTCGCCGCCGCGCGCACCATCCAGACCGAGCGCTATGCCGGCCGGGGCGTACGCACCAATGCCGAGGCCGATGGCGACCTTCTCGCCGCGGTCGCGACGCCCGACGAGGCCGGACGCAAGCTGTTGGCGCAGGCCGCGGAAGCGATGCGACTGTCCGCGCGCGGCTATCACCGGGTGCTCAGGACGAGTAGAACAATAGCAGATTTGGCCGGTTCTGAGCAGGTCATACGCATTCATGTGGCGGAGGCGTTAAGCTACAGACGCCGTCCCCTAGTGAGTTGAGGGAGAGATGGTGGCTCATTTCAAAAGCGCCGCTCGCGGGTTCCTGCTGGCGCCGCTTCCTATATTTCTTATAACCTGCCTGGTGATCGTGAAGCCAAGCCTGGGCGTGAGCGACATGCTTATCAGCCTGACCATCGCTTTTGCGGGGAGCTATGGCATCATGGCGCTCGTGGGACTTCCCGCCGACTTCTTGCTGCGACGACAGTGTATAACTGGCATGGGAGCATACCAGACCGTCGCGGTGTTTTCGGTATGGTTGATTGTTTTCGCCGTTGCGTTATTCGAACCAGTACCACCGCCCGTTGGCGTTGGTGATAATAGCCCATTTGCTGGAGCATCTTTGGTTGAGATGCTATTTAGCGCTTTTGGATTTCTAATCGCGGGGGTGAGTGCGGTTGCCGCGGCGGTGACAGCTGGGCTGTTCTGGTTTCTGGCGGTGCGGCCGCGCATTTCAAACGATCCTGCGATCTGAAGCTGGTTGCTCACCTATACACATATGCTGCGGGTGGCGCGGACGATTGCCGATCTGGCGGGGGTGGACGGCGTCGGGCGGGTGCACGTGGCCGAGGCGTTGAGTTATCGGCAGAGGGCGGCGGTGGGTTGAAACATTCGCGATACGCATCAAGCTGGTTATCATGCCGATATCGTGCGATCGGTGGGGCTGTATGTCTCAGCGCTATTGCCGCTCTCGGCGCCGCGCTGATTTTCACCAATGGCGATAAGCCGGCGCCGCTGGCGAAGCCGGTCGCGCATTTTGCCCGGTCGCGCCTCCCCGTCGTGTATTTTGAAGGCCTGCCTCTCTCGGGTAACCGCCGCCTCGCCGATCGTGTGGGTTTCACCGAATGCAACCCGAAGAATAGCCCTTTGGGCGAACGCTGCCGCCATCGAGGCATCTCATTGCTGGGTGTGAAGGGCCTTGTTGCTGATGTCGATTTTTCGGTCCTCGGCACGCCAGACGGAGAGCCGTGGTTCGACCGGATCATGTTCTGGGCGGACGGCGATGGAGAAGAGAAGATCGACCAACTCAAACGGTCGTTCGAAACGGCCGGTTTCCTGCCTTGCGCTGCAGAAGGCGCGACCTATTTTTCGAAGCCGGACTCGCAGGTCGAGGCTGTCATCCAGGATTCAAACCCCTTCCACAGATTGGTCACCGTTACCGCCAACGGAATCAACGCTCCGTTAAGCTGCGCGCCCAGGCCGCGATAATGGGATCAGTCTGAGGTGCAGCGATCATCGGTGAGTTCCACCAACTGCCGACCGTGAGGATGATCACGGATTCCGCGAGAGTACTAGCCTAATGCTCCCTGACAATAAGGGAGTAAAACCATGATCGAGCGGGTCGAGCAGTCAGGTGGCAATATTAGCGTCTATGATCGGCACGGCGCGGTGCTCGCCACCGTCGCCGCCGACGACGGGCTGATCGCCTGGTCGCCGATGCAGGTGCGCATCCGCCGCGGCATCTACACCTTCGCCTATGACGCCACCGGCGCGATCCGCAGGATCGAGCGGACCGATGCGCCGATGGCGCGGCCCGAAGCGATCCGCTGGGCGGCCTGAGCCGCTTTCCCGCCGCCGATGCCGACGATCGGATTAGGTAATGACCGCAAATATTTTGCGCAGGTCAAACTTTTTTACAATTTGGTAGATATCTGAAATATAGGGTTTTTAGAAGGGCCGGGCGATCGGGGGGTGGTCGGCGAGCCTCGTGCGGGTCGCATATCCGTGAGCGTAGGTTGGCGCATGTGGCGCCATGTCTGATCAGGAAATCTCGATGGCCGCGTCTCCGTCTTCCGTGCCTGTGGCCGTCACCGCCGTCGGCGACGCGCTGGGCCGCGACGAGGACGCACTGGGCCGCAACCTGCCCGAGGGCACCTATATCGAGCTGGTGCGGTCGCTGTTCGTACCGGTGATCCCGACGATCATCATGACGCTCAACTTCGCCGCGGCGGGCTATTATCTGATCCGGGTCAGCGCCGACCAGCCGCTGGCCTGGCTCTACGCCCTCGGCCTGTTCGCCTCGGCGGTGCGCATCGCCGTCCTGCTCGGCTATCGCCGCCCGGCGCTGTCGGCGCCGATCAAGGCCGCCGAGGCCCGCCGCATCGAGCAACGCTATGCGATCGCCTATCTCGGCTTCGCGGTGATGTTCGGGCTGTTTTCGGCGCGCGCCTTCGCGATCGCCTCGCCTTCGGCGCATATCCTGCTGGTCGCGCTGATCTATGGCTATGCCGCCGGCGTCGCCACCGGCATCTCGCTGCGCCCCTGGATCTCGATCCCGAGCGTGCTGGTCGCGCTGGTGCCGACGATCCTGGTGAGCCTGACGATGCCGGGCGTGCCCAATTGGGGGGTCGGCGCGATCTCGATCCTGTTCCTGATCGGCGGGATCGAAAGCATGATCCGCCGCTACCGCGCGACCTCGAAGCAGATTTCGATGCACCGGCTGCTGGCGACGTTGGCGCGGCATGACGAACTGACCGGGCTGCCCAACCGGCTGAGCCTGCGCGAGCGATTCGAGCAGTTCGCCGGCACCGCCCAGGGCGGCGACCTGATCGCGATCCACCGGCTCGACCTCAACCGCTTCAAGCCGGTCAACGAAGGCTATGGCCAGCAGGTCGGCGACGCGGTGCTCAAGGCGGTCGCCGAACGGCTCAACCGGATCGTCCGCGGCGACAGCTTCGCGGTCCGGCTCGCCGCCGACGATTTCCTGATCGTCCAGAGCGGGGTCACGCTGCCGCGCGAGATCGACCTGCTCGCGCGCCAGATCGCGGCGACGATCGAGAAGAGCTATTGGGTCGCCGGCAACATGATCGATATCCCGGTCACCGTCGGCTATGCCTATGCGACCCAGCAGGGCGCCGATCTCGACCCGCTGCTGGCGCAAGCCGACGAGGCGATGCGCCGCGCCAAGCGCGAGGCGAGCGGGGTGGCGGGGCATAGCCCCTCGCGCTGGACAAATCACGCCGTTGGCTGAGGATTTGGATCAGGCCGGGCTGCAAATGGCGCCCTTCTTCGCTTCCGGTGCTCACGTGCATGAAGCACGCTGCGCGCCGGGTCTCGAAGGTCACCATTTTCGCCGCGGCCTGACTCCAAATCCGATGTCGTGCCATGGGTTTGCCTAAGATACCGCCCCAACAAATCGTCATCCCGGCGGAGGCCGGGATCTCGTGAGGATAACGCGCGCGCTGACCTCCTGAGATCCCGGCCTCCGCCGGGATGACGAATGTTTGAACGTTGGCACCTGATGACCAGCAATGCTCCTTCAGCACTCGACGACGTTCACCGCGAGGCCGCCGAGGCTGGTTTCCTTGTATTTCGAGCGCATGTCCTCGCCGGTCTGGCGCATCGTTTCGATCACCGCGTCGAGGCTGACGATGTGGCGGCCGTCGCCGTGGAGCGCGAGATAGGCGGCGTTGATTGCCTTGATCGCGCCCATCGTGTTGCGTTCGATGCAGGGGATCTGGACGAGCCCGCCGATCGGATCGCAGGTGAGGCCAAGATTATGCTCCATGCCGATCTCGGCGGCATTCTCGATCTGGGCGTTGTTGGCGCCGAGCGCCGCCGCCAGCCCCGCCGCCGCCATCGAGCAGGCGACCCCGACCTCGCCCTGGCAGCCCATCTCGGCGGCCGAGATCGACGCGCGCTTCTTGTAGAGGAAACCGATCGCCGCGGCGGTGGTGAGGAACAGCCGGCTGCCGGCCGCGGTCGGGCTGGCGGTGAACACCTCATAATATTTAAGCACCGCGGGCAGCACCCCGGCGGCGCCGTTGGTCGGGGCGGTCACCACCCGGCCGCCCGCGGCATTCTCCTCGTTCACCGCCAGCGCCCACAGGCTCACCCATTCGAACACCGCCGACGGATCGCTGCGCGGACCGCGATCGAGCAGCCGCTGGTGGAGTTCGCGCGCGCGACGGCGCACCTTGAGCCCACCGGGCAGTTCTCCCTCCCCCTTCAGCCCGCGCACGATGCAGGCGAGCATCGCGGTACGGACTTCGTCGAGAAAGCCCTGGGTCTCGGCCGCCGGACGCCAGGCGAGTTCGTTCGCCTCGACGATCGCACCGAAACCGAGGCCGGTCGCCTCGCCCTGGGCGAGCAGTTCGGCGCCCGAGGAGAAGGGATGCGGCAAAGTGAAGTTGACCAGCGGCGCGGGCTCGCCCTCGCGCAGGATCGCGCCGCCGCCGATCGAATAATAGACGGCATGTTCGAGCGCGCCGTCGGCGAATTCGGCGGTGAAGCGCATCGCATTGGCATGGCCGGCCAGGAACTTGCCGCGGCGGAACAGCAGGTCGTTGTCCTCGTCGAAGCCGATGGCGGCGCCGCCCGCGAACGGCAGCCGTTGGTCGCTGCGGATCGCCGCGACCTTCGCCGCCATCGCATCGGGATCGACGGTCTCGGGCGCCTCGCCGCTCAGGCCCAGCAGGACCGCGATATCGGTCGAATGGCCGAGACCGGTCAGCGCCAGCGATCCGAACAATTCGCACTGGACCCGCACCACCGCGCCGCGCCCGATCATCCGGTCGGCAAAGTCGCGCGCGGCACGCATCGGGCCGACGGTGTGCGAGCTCGATGGCCCGACCCCTATCGTGAACAGCTCGGTCACGCTGATCGCGCGGGCGCTGTCGGGTTTCTCGGTGCCGGGGGTCGCGTCGCTGATCATCATGACAGTCCTAACCCAGTCCGAGACGATAGCCCACCTCCACCGCACGACGCGTCCAACCCCTTGCGCAACGCAGCATAATATCGAACGATCGCCGCCGGGGGTGATCGACGATGGACGAACAGGCAGCCGAACTCTGGAACGCCGATCTGGCGCCGACCACCGCCGCGCAGCGGGCCTGGACCTGGTATCATTTCGCGGCGTTGTGGGTGGGGATGATCGTCGCGGTGCCGAGCTGGATGCTCGCCGCGGGACTGATCGAACAGGGCATGTCGGCGCTGCAGGCGACCGCGATCGTCCTCGCCGGCAATGTCGTCATCCTGATCCCGCTGCTGCTGATCGGCCATGCGGGCACCCGCTACGGCGTGCCCTATGCGGTGCTGTGTCGCGCGGCGTTCGGGACGCGCGGCGCGCGGCTGCCCGCGCTCGCCCGCGCGCTGGTCGCCTGCGGCTGGTACGGGATCCAGACCTGGATCGGCGGCGAGGCGCTGCTGACCCTGCTCGGGGTGCTGCTGAAGGCCGACCTGCGCGGCGCGCCGATCCCGCTGCTCGACATCGGCCCCGGGCAGCTCGCCGGCTTCGCGACCTTCTGGGCGCTGCAGCTGATCTTCGTGCGCAAGGGGCTGACGACGATCCGCCGGCTCGAGACCTGGACCGCACCGGTCAAGATTCTGATCTGCGCCGCCTTGGTGTGGTGGGCGATCGACAAGGCCGGCGGGATCGGCCCGATCTTCGCCGCCCCGTCCGCCTTCGCCCCCGGCGGCGCGAAGGAGGGACAGTTCTGGTCGGTGTTCCTGCCGTCGCTGACCGCGATGGTCGGCTTCTGGGGGACGCTGGCGCTCAACATCCCCGACTTCACCCGTTTCGCGCGCAGCCAGCGCGACCAGATGATCGGCCAGGCGATCGGGCTGCCGCCGACGATGGGGCTGATCACCCTCGCCAGCGTCATCACCACCTCGGCGACGGTGGTGATCTACGGCAAGGCGATGTGGGATCCGGTCGCGCTGGCGGGCACGTTGTCGGGGCCGTTCGTGCTGCTGGGCCTGCTGGCGATCAGCATCGACACGATCTCGTGCAACATCGCCGCCAACATGGTCTGCTCGGCCTATGATTTCTCGTCGCTATGGCCGGCGCGGATTTCCTATCGCACCGGCGGGCTGATCACCGCGACGATCGGGGTGCTGATCATGCCGTGGAAGCTGCTGGCGACGACCGACGGCTATATCTTCACCTGGCTGACCGGTTATGGCGCGCTGCTCGGACCGATCGCCGGGATATTGATCGCCGATTACTGGCTGATCCGCAGCACCCGGCTGCATGTCGAGGATCTCTACCGGTCGGCCGGCCGCTACAGCTATGGCAATGGCTGGAACGGCCGCGCGCTGATCGCCTTCGCGGCCGGGGTGCTGCCCAACCTGCCCGGCTTCCTCCACGCCGCGGCGCCGCAGGCCTTCGCCGGGATCGGGTCGCCCTGGACCGATATCTATGCCTATGCCTGGTTCGTCGGGCTGATCCTGGCGGCGGGCAGTTACTGGGCGATGATGCGCGGGACCGCCGAGGCGCAATAGGACCGGCATCGGCCGGCCGGGAAAACGATAAGGAGGATGACGATGCATACCCCGATCCTCGGCGCGGTGATCGCGCTGGTCCTGTGGTCGTTCGTGATGTGGACATGGCTTTATGCGATGCGCATCCCGGCGATCACGAAGCTCGGCATCACATATGATCGCAACCAGCCCAATTCGGCCTTCACCGAACGGATGCCGCCGCGGGCGCGCTGGGCGGCCGACAATTACAACCATCTGATGGAGCAGCCGACGATCTTCTACGCGACCGCGATCACGCTGTCGCTGCTCGGCGCCGGCGGCGGCATCCACGCGCTGCTCGCCTGGGCCTATGTCGCGGTGCGGGTGGTGCACAGCCTGGTCCATGCGCTGAGCAATGTGGTGATGGTGCGCTTCGCGGTGTTCACGATCGGCTCGCTGATCCTGCTGGCGATGGCGATCGACGCGGCGCTGATCCTGCTGAGCGGGCCGGCGGCCTGACGCCCAATTCGGGTGAGCACGGCTCACCGAGACCTGGTATCAGCCCGTGCGGCGCTTGAGCAAATCGATCGAGGATGCGTCAGCATCTTCGAGATCGCGTACAACATGCCACCATGATCTAGAACACAGCCGGCCGCTGCCGAACCGCCTATCCCGAGTCCCGACAAGGACAAGCAAGGAGATGATGGTGATCGCACGACTGGCAATGGCCGGCGCCCTGATCGCGCTGGCGGGATCGGCGCAGGCCGCGGGTATCAAGCCCGGCAAATGGCAGATCAGCTCGACGGTCAAGTCGCTCGACATGCCCAATGTGCCGCCGCAGGTGCGCCAGTCGATGATCGGCAAGACCACGACGGTCAGCGTCTGCATCTCGCCCGAGGACGCCGCCCGCGGTCCGCAGGATATGCTCAAGGCCAATCCGAGCTGCAAGTTCACCAAGCAGCTGGTGGTCGGCACGACGATGACGACCGAGATGGTCTGCAACCAGGGCGGCAGCCGGATGACGATCAAGTCGACCGGCAGCTTCACCCCGACCTCGTTCAGCTCGACCGGAAGCTCGACGATGACCGGGCCGATGACGATGTCGTCGAGCGCCACGAGCAGCGGCAAATGGGTCGGCGCCTGCAGGAAGTAGATACGCGCCGACGCTCTGCGCGGTCAGCGCGCACCGACATCGGTGAACAAAAGCATGGCCGTTATCGCCGTACCGGTCGCCGCCGTGACATAAGCGATCCATGAACCGCGCCCATTGGCGATCACGGCATCGGCATCGTTCGCGCGATTGACCGCGATCAGCATCGGCAGCAGGAACAGCGGCGCCAGCAGGCTGGCGAGAAGCCAGGCGGAATCATGCCCGCCGATCCGCGTCCCGGCATTGGTCACCACCTCCCACAGGAAATAGCCGATCGCACCGAGCAGCCCGATCCAGCCGGGCACGGGCGGCAGGGCCCTGTCATTGGCCCTGTCGAACAGCGATTTCACCCAGAATATGCCGAAAACGCTGCGCCAGAACGGCATGATCCGCTGCTGGTCGGTCGCGGCATATTGCTTCCAGCAACGATATTGCCAGTAAGCGGCATAGAAACCGAGTGTCGTCAGCGACAGGATGACGAACTTGCCGATCCGCACCGGATAGAAATGCTGCCCTTCGGCGGCAAGCCGCGTCCTGCGCCGGGCGCGTATGACGGCAAGGCAGAAAAGCACCAGCACGGCCAGGCAAAGTAGCAGATAGATGACAGCGGTCGTGTCGGTTGCCGGCTCGGCATCGAGATTGACATACCAGCTCACCGCGTCGTTGAGCGCGACCACGTCCGCCCGATGGGCCGCGACATCGCTGGCCGGGATTTCAGGCCGCTTGCCGAACATCCGATAATCGACCAGCAACGTATCGCCGTGCCGCTGGACATCCAGCCGATACCGGAGCCCGGGTCCGTCGCGATGACTCTCGGTCGGCGCCCCGACATAGGCACCGGGATGGGTGATCTCGATCTGGTGGATGCGGTTGACCGGGAACGGCAGCCCGAACGGATCGTGGCGCGGGCCATTGGCCGGTGTCTTGTAAAGATCGTCGAGCGCCCAGCCGGCGATCGGAAAGCGCGTGCGCAGATCGCCCTTGTCGAGCGCCGACAGCGGCAGTCGATAGCCCGCCCGAAGGATCACGACATTGCGCCGCCGGTCGTCACCGACCCGCATCGGACCGGCGCTTTCGAGCCCCGGATAGCGGTCGCGATAATAATCGAGATAATTTTGTTCGACCGCCGCCAGCGATTTGGATGCGATCCGCCGCCGCTGGATATCGGCTTCGTCCATCGTCATCACGACGCGCAGCCCCAGCGTCATGCCATCGGGCCCGATGCGATAGCTTTCCTTGACGAATTCGGTCGGCTGGCGCGAAGGCCGCCAGGCGATGGGCGCGAGCGCGGTCTGGCCTGCGCGGATCGGCAATGCCCACCGATAGGGCAGATCGGCCAGGGTGGAGAGCGTGCCGCCTTCGAGCGAACCGGTCGGATCGACCCAATGGACCCTGCCACCGATCTCGATCCGGGTGATGACATGATCGAACGCGGACGGGGACGGGATGCGACCGGCCAGCGCAGCGCCACGATCGATGTCGGTGAGCGCGGGCCACGCCGCGATGCCCATGCGCCGCAAAATCACCGACAGGATCTGCGCCTTGTCCTTGCAGTCGCCGAAACCCGATCGCCAGATCGTGGCGACCGGTCGGGGATGATAGGCGCCGCTGCCGATCGACAGGCTGGTATAGCGGATCTCGTCCTGCACCATCCGCAGCGCGGCCAACGCGCGTTGCGACGGATCGGCGGTCGAGGCGGCGATCGCCGCCACACGCCTGTCGAGTTCCGGCGGAATCTCCCCGGGATCGGCATAGAGCGGCAGCGCCCAGGCAACGACTTCGGCCCAGCTCGCCATCGTCGAAACCTGCACCCTGGGCCAGGAGGAATACCAGTCGGGCGTGCCGCCATCGCCGGGAATGGGATCGGGATCGACGACACGCCATTCATAGATGGTGCGCGGGCCGTCACGCACGACCGATGGCGGCTTTGCACCGCGCAGGGCACGGAACCGGATCGGCCTGGTACCGGCGTTGATCAGCCGGACGTGGGTCAGCGCGACCGGCACGCTCCATCCCAGCTCATAGCTGCCGAAACTGTGACCAGGCCAGTTGCGCTTGACCGACTCCCAGCTCCAGTCGACATCGACGATGTCGCCGACCTTGAGGCCGGGAACGTTGACGACCGTGGTCATCACACCGGTCCAGATATCGTCGTCCATATCGGACTCGCGCCGGATCGTTTCGATCCTGGCATCCGGGAAGGCATCGATGGTGCGGCCGGCACGAAGAATTCGGATGTTGTGGATAACCAGCCGCTCGACCGCCGGGTCGAAATCGATGCTGGTCTTCGCCGCGCCCTCGAGGCCATTGCGTCCGATCGCCTTGCGGACGCGCCGACGGTAGACCGTCTCGTCACGATCGGCCGTCAGGACCTGCGTATCGTCGAGCAGTTCGTCGACGCCGCCTTCGACCGCACGCTGGCGTGCCGGATTGGCGGCCGGGATCGCCACCGGCACCACGAAGGCCGGCAATTGTGGCCGATGTCCCGGCCCTGCGGCCATCGCCGTGGCCGGCGACATCAGCATCAGCAACGCGAGCAACAAGACCCGCCCATAGTCACGCATATAGGTTAGCAATCGCCCGTTCCCCCAAGCCGCCACCTTGGCCAGCCGCCGCCACAAACGCCACCGCTTTCATCCCCGGCGCCATTTAGGCCGGATGGACGCTTACAGCGTTCGGGGCGTCGCGGAAAACGAACGGCGACGGGAGTCATCTCCATTTCGGAGATATCGAATCTTCCCCGGAAATCCGGTTATCGACAGATCATGCGGCCATATCAGCGATCGGCGCGCACCGCGCCGATGTGCATCTCGCCGCGCGCCTTCGCGAGCCGCTCCTGCCGGTCGCGTTCGGCATAGCGGGCGCGATCGGCGTCGGTGCGATCGGCGTGGCAGGCGGGACAGGCGACCCCCTCCACATAAGCGGGATGCGCGCGGTCTTCGGCGTTCAGCGGCATGCGGCAGGCACGGCATGTGGTGTGGGTGCCGGGCTCGAGGCCATGGCCGACCGCGACCCGCTCATCGAACACGAAACATTCGCCGTCCCAGCGGCTTTCGCCGGCGGGCACCTGTTCGAGATAGGTCAGGATGCCGCCCTTGAGATGATAGACCTCGTCGAGCCCCTCAGCCTTCAGGAAGGCGGTCGCCTTTTCGCAGCGTATGCCGCCGGTGCAGAACATCGCGATCCGCGGCGCTTCGCGGCCCGCGAGCAGTTCGTCGCGATGGTCGCGGAACCAGGCGGGAAAATCGCTGAAACTTTTGGTGTGCGGGTCGATCGCGCCGCGGAAGCTGCCGACCTGCACCTCATAATCGTTGCGGGTATCGATCAGGATCGTGTCGGGATCGTCGATCAGCGCGTTCCAGTCGGCCGGATCGACATAGGTGCCGGGATCGGCGGGATCGATGTCGGGCTCGCCCATCGTCACGATCTCGCGCTTCAGCCGCACCTTCATCCGATGGAAGGGCATCGACGGCGCCCGCGATTCGCGGCGATCGAACGTCTCGCAGCCGGGCAGCGCGGCGATATGCGCCAGCACCGCCTCGATCGCCTCGTCGGGCCCGGCGATCGTGCCGTTGATCCCCTCGTGCGCGAGCAGCAGCGTCCCCTTCACCCCGAGCGAGCAGCAGAGCCGCGCCAGCGGATCGCGCAAGCCCGCGGGATCGGCGAAGGGCGTGAAGCGGTAGAGTCCGACCACGCGGATGGGGGGAATCGTCTCGGTCATGGGCGGCGGCGCGATAGCACCAGAATGCCGCAGAGAACAGGACGCCGCCTAGAAACGATATCCGGCCGACATCTGGATCACCTTCTGGTGCCGGTTGACCGCGCCGCCTGCAGTTTCGATCGGCAGGCGGACGATGCTCGATCCGCCCATCCGCGACCCGTGGAAGAGCATGCCGACATCGGCGCCGATCGCGAGGCCTTCGGCGACCTGTTCGGAATAGCCGACGGTCATCACCGGGGCATATTGGCGGGTGCTCTCAGCGGTGCCCGGCGCCATCCGGCCGGCCGGATCGACGTCGCGGATCATCGTCGATCCCATCGTCGTGCCGCGCAGCAGCCGGCGATTATCGTCCTCGCGCACCCCCGCCGAAACCCGCAGCCCGGTGCCGAGCGGATAGACATCGCCCATCAGCGCATAGCCGGGCAGCCGCGGCCGCAGCGCGCCGTCGGCGTCGCGGTCCGCGACCGGATCGACCAGCTTCGCCTCGAGGCGGCGCGAATGGACGGTGACGACCAGCCGGCCGCCGGTGGTCAGCACCGTGCCCGCGCCCTGCGACAGGCTGGCGATGTTGAACGCCAGCCGCACCGGCGCGCGGTTGAGCGTCATCGCCGCCTGCGCCGACGGCGCGAGCGCGAATGCGATGGCGGCCGCTATGATCTGCCTGAGAGCCATGAAACACCTGTCGTCGGGGACGGGGCGACCATGCAGCACCAGGCGCAAAGATAGGGTTAACGCGCCGCTAGCCATGTTTGACCGCACCGGCACATTGTGTATTATTACAGCAATACAGTTAAGAGGTATCGATGCTGACCCTGATGATGCTCGCCGCGGCCGCCGCCACTCCTGCCCCGGCGATCACACTGCCCGAGGGGCCGGCGCTGACGCAGGCGGTGACCGACGCCGATACGCACTTCTTCTCGACCTATTTCGAGAAATGCGAGCCCGCCAGGATCGACGCGATGCTCACCCCCGACTTCGAAATGTATCACGACCGCGGCGGCGTGGTCGCGACCGCATCGGCACCGTTCGTCGCCGATTATGCCAGACAGTGCGAGGAGAAGAAGAAGCCCGACGCCTGGCGGTCGCGGCGTGAGCTGGTCGCCGGCACGCTGGTCGTCTCACCGGTGCCGGGGTTCGGCGCGATCGAACAGGGCGAGCATGTCTTCTACGAACGCAAGGGCGACGGACCCGAGAAGAAGGTCGGCTGGGCGCGCTTCACCCAGTTGTGGAAGTTCGACGGCACGAGTTGGCGGCTGGCGCGGGTGTTCAGCTACGACCACAAGGCATTGGCCGGCGAATAGCCGGTACCAAGGGCCCCTGATACCAACCCGTTCGTGTCGGGCACAGTCGAGACACCGCGCGGTAGTGGAGCGTGTCTCGACTACGCTCGACACGAACGGAGGGGGGAGTCAGGGATTCCGTCCGCTGGTATCAGGCGGTCGCTACCGCGAGAACGCCGCCACCAGTTCGACATGGGTCGACCAGCGGAACTGGCCGACCGGGGTGATGCTCTCGATCCGCCAGCCGCCCTCGATCAGCATCCGCGCATCGCGGGCGAAGGTCGACGGGTTGCACGAGACATAGGCGATGCGATCGGCGGTCGAGGCGGCGAGCGCGGCCATCTGTTCCTTGGCGCCGGCGCGCGGCGGATCGAGCACCACCGCGGTGAAACGGTCGAGTTCGGCCTTGTCGAGCGGGCGGCGGAACAGGTCGCGATGTTCGACCGCGATCGGGCGCTGGCCCCGGCCCGCCGCGACCTTGAGCCCGAGCGCGGCGTCGCGCGCGCCCTCGACCGCGATCACCCGCGCCGTTTCCGACAGCGGCATCGCGAAGGTGCCGAGCCCGGCGAACAGATCGACGACCTCGGTCGCGTCGCCGACGATCGCCAGCACCGCCGCGGTCAACGCCGCCTCGCCCTCGGCGGTCGCCTGGAGGAAACCGCCGGCCGGAAAGCCGACCGGCACGCCGCCCAGGGTGACGGTCGCGCCTTCGGGTTCCCAGCGCGCCTCGGCGCCATAGCCTTCGTCGATCGACAACCGCGCCAGCTTGTGCGCCTGGGCGAAATCGTTGAGCGCCTCGACCGCGGCGAAGCCCTCGACCTCGACCTTTTCGAGCAGCAGGTCGACGCCCTGGTCGACCAGGGTCATGCGGATGCCCGCCGGCCGCCGGTCGCGCAGCATCGGGTGGAGCAGCTTGCGCAACGGATCGACCAGCGCGAACAGCCGGGGATGCAGGATCGAGCACATCCGCATGTCGACGACGCGGTGGCTCTCGCCCTCGTTGAAGCCGACCAGCATCCGCTTGCCCTGCTTTTCGGCCCGCAGCGAGGCGCGGCGGCGGGTGCGCGGCTGCGACAGCAGGGCCGGCGCCATCGGCGGCGGATCGATCTTCTGCTGGCCGAGCGCGCCGAGGATCCGCTGCGCGAGGAACTCGGCATAGCTTTCGTCGTCGACATGCTGGAGCTGGCAGCCGCCACATTTGGGGAAATGGCGGCATGGCGGATCGACATGATGGGGCCCGGGCACCAGCGTGCCGTCGAGCATCAGCAGGTCGCCCGGCGCCGAATAAGGCGAGTGGCGGCCATCGGCGGTGATGCCGTCGCCGCGGGCGGCGATCCGGACGATCGGTTCGGCGTCGGTCATGCGCAGCTTGCGAGCGCGGCGGACAGATGAAGCGGCAGATCGTCCGCGATCAGCCCTGGGCCGGCGCGCCGCGCCGCCTCGGCATGGAGCCACACGCCCGCACAGGCGGCGTCGAAGGCGGTCATGCCGCGTGCGAGGCAGGCGCCGATCGTCCCCGCCAATATGTCGCCGGTGCCGGCACTCGCCAGCCAGCCCGGGGCCGGCGCGGCGATCGCGGCGCGGCCGTCGGGGGCGGCGACGACCGTGTCGGGACCCTTGAGCACCACCGCCGCCCCCGACCGGAGCGCCGCCTCGCGGGCGCGGTCGATCCGGCTCCCCGGCAGGTCGCCGAACAGCCGGACGAATTCGCCTTCATGCGGGGTCAGCACCGGCGGACGATCGAGGTGGCGCAGCCGCGCCGCGTCGTCGGCGAGCAACGCCAGCGCATCGGCATCGAGCACCAACGGGCGGATGCTGGCGAGCGCCTGGTCGAGCTGGGCCTGCGCGGCCGGACCGCGGCCGAGCCCCGGCCCGATCACGATCGCGCCGACCCGGCGATCGGCGATCACCGTGGCGAGATCCTCGTCGCGGCGCACCAGCGATGCGGGGCCCTTCGCCCAGGCGCCGACCAGCGTGACATAGCCCGCGCCGCCGCGCTGCGCCGCGGTCGCCGCGAGCAGGGCGGCGCCGGGCATCGCGCCCTGGACGACGACGACATGGCCGCGGGTATATTTATGATCGCGCGGGCCCGGCGCCGGAAGATGCGGCCGCGCGACCTCGACGAGACTCGATGTCCCGCCGATATCGATATCGGCAACGACAATCCGCCCCATCCGCGCCACCGCCGGCTGCAGCCGGTGCGCGGGCTTGAGCGATCCCAGCGCAACGGTCAGGTCGTAATCGATCGCCGGCCCGAGCAGCGCGCCGTCGTCGGTGCCGATCCCGCTCGGCAGGTCGACCGCGATCCCGCAGCGCGCGGCGCGCGCCAGCCGCTCGAGCGGCTCGGCATATTCGGCGACGAGCGGCCGGGTGAGCCCGGTGCCGAACAGCGCGTCGATCAGCAGTGGCGCCGGTCCGGCGTCCTCGAGCCTCTCGATCGGGCGCGCCCAGCGCGCATGCATCGCCCAGGCCGCGTCGGTGCGCGGCTCGCCGCTCGCCGCGACCCGCACCTTGACCCCGCGTTCGGCCAGCGCGCGTGCGATCACATAGCCGTCGCCGCCATTATTGCCGGGGCCGCACAGCACCAGCACCGGCGGCGCGCCGGCATAGCGCCACACCGCCTCGGCGACCGCCTGGCCGGCACGTTCCATCAGGTCGACCACTTTGGTGCCGCCCGCGAACAGCCGCTCTTCGGCGGCACGGGTCTCGGCCGCGGTGAGGATGAAGCGTGGGCTCATGGCGTCACCGTCGCGGGCAGGCGATAGACGACGCCACCGGCCTCGACATCGATATGCTCCTTGTCGGCGGCCTCGACCCGCACCGGATCGACCCCGTCGGCCGCGACCACGCCGCGACCGTCCCTGACGATCAGCAGCCGGCGAAAACCGCCATCGGGCCGCCGCACCGTCACCACCGTGCCGTCGGGACTCGCCATCCGCTCGGCCGAACAGAGCGTCTCGAACCCCGCCTTGCCCGGCAGCCGGCAGCCGATCGTCACGGCGCCGGCGGGCTTGCCGTCGCCCTGCGCATGGCAGGCGCCGAGCGCGAGCGGGGTCAGCGCCCAGAGCGCGGACGGGCGGCCGGCGGGCCGCGGCATATCGAATGTTGGGGTCATCGGACCGTCCCTGTTGCGTCTGGCGCGATAGGCCCGCGAGGGTGCCGATGGCAATCCTTCACTTCACCCCTCCCTTGCAAGGGAGGGGTTTAGAAGAAAGCGGCCGCCACCTTGGCGATCACCGGCGCCAGCCGCTCGGCCCAGCGCGCCACGCCCGCATCGCCGCCGATCAGGTCCTGCCGCACCTCGAGCCCGAGATAGGGAATGCCGTTCGCCTCGGCATGCGCGTTCATCGTCGCGTTGAGCACCTTGCCCGAATAGGGCTCGTTGTCGCCCGTCGCGATGCCGGCCTCGCGCAGCGCGTCGATGCCGATGCGCGCGGCGCGATCGTCCTGGTTGTAGAGGACGCCGACCTCCCAGGGCCGCCGTTCCTCGGGCCGGCTGGCGAGGCGAGGGGTGAAGCTGTGGAGCGAGACGATCAGCCGGGGGCGATCGGCGGCGATGCTGTCGGCGATCATGCCGTGATAGGGATGCCAGAAGCGCGCGACCCTGGCGGCGCGGCCGTCGGCGTCGAGCAGCGCGTTGCCCGCGATCGCAAAACCGTCGCTCGCGACCGGGACCAGCCCGGCGGCATCCTCCTCGCGGTTGAGATCGATGACGAGCCGCGACACCCCGGCGAACAGCCCCGCCATATCGAGCCTTTCGCAAAGCAGGCGGCCGAGCGGTTCGACGCCGATGTCGATCGCCATATGCTGGGTCAGCAGCGCCGGATCGATGGCGAGGTCGATATCGGCGGGGACATGGTTCGACGCATGGTCGGCGATCAGCAGCAGGCCCGCGTTGCCCGCGACGCGATGGACGACCTCGCTCATGCGCGGAACTCCGGCGCGCGTCGTTCGCGGAAGGCGGTCACACCCTCGGCAAAGTCGGTACCGCCAAAGGCATTATCGAACAGCGCGTCCGACGCCGGATCGGCGGCGAGGATGCGCTTGAGGCCGGCGATGCTCGACGGTGCATTGGCGGCAATCCGCGCGGCGAGCGCCATCGCGCCGTCTTCGGCGCTGTCGACCTGCTCGTCGGCCAGACCGATACGGACCGCCTCGGCGGCGTCGATCGTCATTGCCGAATAGAGCAGCCGCGCGGCCTGCCCCGGGCCGACCAGCGCCTGGAGCCGGGCGACGTCGCTGCGCGGATAGGCAATGCCGATCTTCGCCGGGGTGATCGCGAACTGCGCGGCGGCACCGGCGATGCGGATGTCGCACGCCATCGCCAGCGCGACCCCGGCGCCGTAGCAGCCGCCATCGATCGCGGCGATCGTCGCCATCGGCAGCGCCCCGAGCGCCCCGATCGCGGCGGCCATGTCGGTCCGGAAGCGGCTGCGCAGCGCGGGCTCGGCGCGCAGCCGGTCAAGGTCGCCGATATCGGCGCCCGCGCTGAAGATGCCCGGCACCGCCGAGCGCAGCAACAACACCCGGGCATCGCTTCCGGCCACGGCCGCGATCGCCTCGGCGAGCGCGGTCCAGCTGCCGAGCGGCACCGCATTGCGTGCTTCGGGCCGGGCGAAGCTGATCCGCGCGATGCGGCCGGCAGAATCGATCTGGAACATGGGCGCGACTGTTGCCGTTGCTGCGCGGAAATGTCACCACCGCTGCGCCAGTCCATACGGGAATTCATCTTGCCCACCCAATTTTCGCGCCGCCAGGCCGCGCTGATGCTCGGCGGCGGGGCAGTCGCGACCGTTGCCGCGCCGCCGCTGTTCGACCCGGCGTTCGGCGCGATCCGCAAGGCCCCGCCCTGCCCGATCACCAACCCGCTCGACACGATCTGCGACCGGGTGCTCGAACAGACCCCCGAAATCGCCACCTATGGCGGGGTACCGGCCGCGCTGGGCGGCGGCCGGCTGGCGCGGCGGATGGACGATTATTCGCCCGAGGGCGAGGAACGCTGGCGCACGACGCTGGCCGAAGCCGGCATCGCGATCGAACAGATCGGCTGTTCGGGCGACACGTTGAGCGAATTGCGGCTCAAGATTTCCGCCGCGGTGATCGAGAACGGCACCCGCACCGCCGCGATCAGCTATGGCCGGCCCAATCCCTTCTGGTTCTCGGGGCATGAACCCTATCTGGTCAGCCAGATCTCCGGCCCGCACATCAACACCCCCAATGTGATGATCGCCCAGCAGGCGCTGAGTTCGCCGATCGAGGTCGACGCCTGGATCGCCAAGCTCGACAGCTTCGCGCCCGGCTTTGCCGGGGTCGTCGAGAAGGTGAAGGCCGACGAGGCGCATGGCTGTATCCCGCCGAGGATTCTGATCGAGAAGACGCTGCCGGTGCTCGACAGCTTCCTGAACGGCCCCGCCGATGCGCATCCGCTGATCGTCGGCCTGCGCGACCGGATGGCGACCGCGGGCCTCGACGGCCAGACCCGCGCCGCCGCCGAGAAGCGCGCGATCACCGCGCTCGACAAGCGCGCCCGCCCGGCGATCGCGAAGCTGCGCGCGCATATGGCCGACCTCGCCACCCGTGGCCGGGGCGAAGCCGGGGTCTGGGCGCAGCAGGACGGCGCCGCACTCTACGCCGCCAATATCGCCTCGGTCGGCGACAGCCATTTGCCGCCCGACGAGATCCACAGGATCGGGCTCGACCAGGTCAGGCTGGTGAGCAGCCGGATCGACACGCGGCTCAAGCAGATCGGGCTGAGCAAGGGGACGATCCGCGAGCGGCTCGACGCACTGACCGCCGATCCGCGCCAGCAGTTCGCCGACAGCGACGCCGGCCGGGCCGCGCTGCTAGGCTATCTGCGCAGCCTGATCGTCGGCATGGAGGCGCGCCAGCCGCAATTCCTGCCCGCGGCGATGATCCCGACCCAGCATATGGAGGTCCGCCCCGTCCCCGTCGCGACCCAGGACGGCGCGCCCGGCGGCTATTATGACGGGCCCTCGCTCGACGGCTCGCGCCCCGGCATCTACTGGATCAACCTGCGCGACATGAAGGGGCTGCCGCGCTACAAGTTGCCGACGCTCAGCTATCATGAAGGCGTGCCGGGCCATCACACCCAAGGCGCGACCTCGCTGTCGCTGCCGCAGGCGCCGCTGCTGCTGCGGATCGCCAGCTTCAACGCCTATCAGGAGGGGTGGGCGCTCTATGCCGAGCGGATGGCGGCCGATCTCGGCGCCTATAAGGACGACCCCGCCGGCGATATCGGACGACTCGCCGACGACCTGTTCCGCTGCGTGCGGCTGGTCGCCGACACCGGGCTGCACCATCTGCGCTGGAGCCGCGAGGCGACGATCGCCTATATGCAGGCCAATACCGGATCGGCGATGAGCGAGATCGTCGCCGAGGTCGAACGCTATATGGCGTGGCCCGGACAGGCGCTCGGCTACAAGCTCGGCCAGTTGCGGCTGATCGACCTGCGCGACCGCTTCGCGCGGCGGATGGGCCGCAAATATGACCTGCGCGAGTTCAACGCCCGGGTGCTCGCCAATGGCGCGATGCCGCTCGACCTGCTCGAGACGGTGGTGCTGCCGGTGGCCACGAAGCGGAAAGCTTAGCGCAGCACCGTCGCCAGCTGCCACCAGTCCCGCCGCGCCGATGCGATCGCGGCCGCGGCCGCATCGCGATCGGCCAGCCGGTCGAACAGCGCGAAGCAGGTCGCGCCCGATCCCGACATCCGCGCGAGCCTGACCCCCGCCTGGCGGTCGAGCAGCCCGACGACCTCGCCGATCGCCGGGCAGAGCGACCGCGCCGGCGGTTCGAGATCGTTGCGCCCGGCGATCGCCGCCGCGAGCGGGTCGCCGTCGCCGAGCGCCCCGCGATCGACGCCGTCCCACGCCCTGAACACCGGCCCGGTCGCCAGCGGCACCCGCGGATTGACCAGCAGCAGCGGCATATCCTTCAACCCGCTGGCCTCGATCGCCTGCAATGCGTCGCCCCGGCCGTCGCCGCGCACGGTCACCGAGGCGACGCAGGCCGGCACGTCGGCCCCCAGACTCGCCGCGACCTCGAAGAGCAGCGGATCGTCGGCAGCCACGCCGATCTCGGCCGCCATGAGCCGCAGCACCGCCGCGGCATCGGCCGAACCACCGCCGATCCCCGCCGCGACCGGCAGCCTTTTGTCGAGGCCGATCGCCGGGACATGCCCCCGCCCCGCGCGCCCGACGATAAGCCGCGCGGCCCGCAGCACCAGATTGTCGTCGTCGGCCTCCCCGGCGAGCGCACCGGCAAAAGGCCCACTCAGATCGAGTCCGGACGGTCGCGCGAAATCGGCGGCGATCGCATCGCCGTCGGCGGCGAAGGCGAAGATCGTCTCGATCTCATGATAGCCGTCGTCGCGCCGGCGCCGGACATGGAGCGCCAGGTTGATCTTGGCGTAAGCGGTTTCGATCATCGCAGGAACGGGCTCACTTGGCGGAGGCGAGCCCGTCGGCGAGCTTGTGGTTGATGCGGTCGAGATCGGTCTTCTCGGCGCCGACCAGCGCCGCGCGCCAGGCATAGCGCGCCTCGATCCGCCGCCCGGTCGCCCAATAGACGTCGCCGAGATGCTCGTGCATCACCGGCTCGCCCGGCGACGCCGCGATCGCGCGTTCGAGCGCGGCGATCGCGCCGGGATAATTGCCGCGCTTGTAATAGAGCCAGCCGAGCGAATCGCTGATCGCGGCGTCGCCCGGGTCGAGCGCGCTCGCGCGCTCGATATAGGCCTGCGCCTCGGCGAGATCCTCGCCATGCTCGAGCATGCCGTACCCCAGATAGTTGAGCACGATCGCCTGGCGCGGATCGAGGTCGTTGGCCTTGTGGAGCGCGACCTTCGCCGCGGTCCAGTCGCCGGCCTGGTCGAGCGCACCGCCGAGCAGGTAGAAGCGCGACCAGTTGGGCTTGGCGTCGGCCTCGTCGAGTTCGATCGCCCGGCGATAGGCCTTCACCGCTTCGGCCGACTTGTGCGCCTCGGCATAGATGCTGCCGAGCTCGACGAAATCGCCGGCATCGGCATCCTTGCGCGACGTGGCCTTGATCGCCTCGGCGAGCGCGGTCTCGGTGTCGCCCTTGGCGACGAGGATCGACGCCCGCTCCTGGCGCGCCGCCTCCGACAACGGGTTATCGGCCGGAACGGTCGCAAGCAGCGCGAGCGCGGCGTCGCGATAATCGGCGGCGGCCATCTGGTCGGCGGTGGCGATCACAGCCGCGGCGTTGTCGGGGTCGAGATAGGTCGCGAGCCGGGCGAGCTGGAGCGAAACCGGCGACTGGTTGTCGCCCTTGATGTCGATCGCGATCTGGATCAGCAGCTCGGACAAGCCCTTGGCGGCGCTGTCGACCGCTCCCGGCAACGCCTTGCCCGCCTGCAGCGTCGTGCGCGCCGACACCAGTTCGGGCTCGCGCCCGTCGAGCAGCGACAGCGCGGTCGTGCGGTCGCCACGCTTGGCATAGAGCGCCGCCGCCGCCAGCCGCAGCCTGAGCGCGCGCCCGTCATTCTTGGCGATCAGTTCGCGCAGTTCGGCGAGCGCCCGGTCGCGGCTGCCGTCCTTCGCGCCCGCGAGCAGGCCGATCAATATGCCATGGTCGCGGACATAGCCGCCCGACAGCGGCACCTTGGCGCTTTCGGCGAGGATATGCTGCGGGTCGGTCCCCGCGCCGACCGCGAGCCAGCCGCGGATCACCGGCAGCAGGAAGGCGAACACCTCCTCGCGCTGGATCCGGTCGCCGACCGCGCGGCCCCGCGCCCAGTCCTTGTCGCGCACCGCCTCGGCGAGCAGCAGCAGCGTGGCGTCGGCGGGCAGCGATCCCTGGCGGTCGAGCGTCTTGGCCGCCTGCACCGCGAGCCCGAAATTGCCCGCGGTCATCGCCTGGCGATAGGTGCGCATCGCCAGCCGCTTGTCGGCCGGGTCGGCGTTCATCAACCGCGCATAGCTCGACGCCGCGGCATCGGGCAGGCCCGCGGCATCGGACAGCCGGGCATGAACATATTGGCGCAGTTCGGCCTGCTGGCTCGCCAGCGTCGATGCCGGCGTGGTCACCGTCGCATGGGCGGCACCCGCGAGCGCTGCCAACAGCACGAGAGCCCTTTTGTCCATCATTGTCTCCGCCTCGATGACGTCTATCTATGACAGACCGCCGCGCATGCGCCAGTGCGTTTCACCACATGGCAGGACGCTGAACGGATCGACGATGACGGCCTCGACCATGGCACCGCTGATCCTCACCGCCGCGCTCGGCGACGCCGATTTCGCCTGGGCCGATGCGCTGCGCCGCGCGCATTTCCCGCCCGATCGCAATGTCGTGCCGGCGCATCTGACGCTGTTCCACCATCTGCCGCCGTCGCTCGAAGGCGAGCTGCTCGACCGGATGAAGCGCGCCTGCGCCGGCGCGGCGCCCGAGGCGCGGATCGCGCGGGTGCTGAACCTCGGCGGCGGGGTGGCGTTCGGCATCGACAGTCCGGACCTGATGGCGCTGCGCGACGATCTCGCCGGCGCCTTCGCGACTCTGCTGACCCCGCAGGACCGGGCGACGCCGCGGCTGCACATCACCGTCCAGAACAAGGTACCCGCGGCCGAGGCGAAGCGGCTGGCGGAGGAACTGGCGCGCGGCTTCCGGCCGACGCCGCTGCGGATCGCCGGGCTGTCGGCGTGGCGCTATCGGGACGGGCCGTGGGAGGCGGTGAAGACGGTGCGGTTCCGCGAAAAATAAAGCCCCTCCCTGAACAGGGAGGGGCTTAAAACTCACCTCACATATTCGGGTAGTTCGGTCCGCCGCCGCCCTCGGGGGTGACCCAGTTGATGTTCTGGGTCGGGTCCTTGATGTCGCAGGTCTTGCAGTGGACGCAGTTCTGCGCGTTGATCTGCAGCGCGGGCTTGCCGATGTCCTGGCCGACGATCTCATAGACCCCCGCCGGGCAGTAACGCTGTTCGGGCGCGGCGTAGAAGGGCAGGTTGATGTCCACCGGCACGCTCGGATCCTTGAGCTGCAGGTGGACCGGCTGGTCTTCCTCATGGTTGGTGTTCGACAGGAACACCGACGACAGCCGGTCGAAGCTGATCACCCCGTCGGGCTTGGGATAGGCGATCTTCGGCGCGATATCGGCACGCCACATATCCTCATTGTCCTTGTGGTGCTTGAGCGTGAACGGCAGGCCGATGCCGAGCACCCGCATCCACATGTCGGCGCCCGCCAGCAGCGTGCCCGTGAACGGCCCGCATTTGGCGATGAACGGCTCGGCGTTGCGGACGGTCTTCAGCTCCTTGGCGATCCAGCTCGCCTCGAGCGTCTCGGGATAGCTCGCCAGTTCGTCGCCCTCGCGGCCGCCGGCGATCGCCGCGAACGCCGCCTCGGCGGCAAGCATGCCCGACTTCATCGCGGTGTGGCTGCCCTTGATCCGCGGCACGTTGACGAAGCCCGCCGAACAGCCGATCAGCGCGCCGCCGGGGAAGGTCAGCTTCGGGATCGCCTGCCAGCCGCCCTCGTTGATCGCGCGCGCACCGTAGGAGACGCGGCGGCCGCCCTCGAGGATCGCGCGGATCGCCGGATGCTGCTTCCAGCGCTGGAATTCCTCGAACGGATAGACGTGCGGATTCTTGTAGCCGAGCCCGACGACGAAGCCGAGCGCGACCTGATTATTCGCCTGGTGATAGAGGAAGCCACCCCCGACCTCCTCGGTCAGCGGCCAGCCCTGGGTGTGGATCACCCGGCCCGGGACATGCTTGTCGGGATCGATGTCCCAGAGTTCCTTGATGCCGATGCCGAAGGTCTGCGGCTCGCAATCGGCCTCGAGGTCGAAACGGCCCTTGAGCATCTTCGACAGATGGCCGCGCACGCCTTCGGCGAAGAAGGTATATTTGCCGTGCAGCTCCATGCCGGGCTGGTAATCGGGCTTGTGGCTGCCGTCGCGGGCGATGCCCATGTCGCCGGTGGCGACGCCCTTCACCGATCCGTCGTCATTGTAGAGGATCTCGGCGGCGGCGAAGCCCGGGAAAATCTCGACGCCGAGATTTTCGGCATAGCCGGCGAGCCAGCGGCACAGATTGCCGAGCGAGACGGTGTAGGTGCCCTTGTTGCTCATGAAGGGCGGCTGGATGATGTGCGGCAGCGCGAACTGCTTGTTCTTGGTCAGCACCCAATGGAGATTCTCGGTGACCGGCACCGTCAGCGGGCTGTCGAGGTCGCGCCAGTCGGGGATCAGCTCGTCGAGCGCGATCGGGTCGACCACCGCACCCGACAGGATATGCGCGCCGACCTCGGATCCCTTTTCGAGGATGCAGACGCTCAGTTCGCTGCCCGCTTCGTTGGCGAGTTGCTTGAGCCGGATCGCCGCCGCCAGACCCGCTGGTCCGGCCCCCACGATCACGACGTCATACGGCATCGATTCGCGTTCCGACATGCTGCTCATCCCTCTTAACCCTGTCCCCAGCTATCCAGTCGTCGTGTCAGAAAAACGTCACGCCCGAAAGCCGCTGACCGGAATTTGACATGCTCGTCAACCCACTCCTTTACTGACGGGTATGGAGCTGGGGGGAATTACCGGCCCATCCGCGGAGATCGCCAGCCTTCTCACATGGTGGGAACAGGCCGGTGTCGATGTCTTCGTCGATGAGGCAACACGCGACTGGCTGGCGCCCGTCGAACGCAGGTCGGCGCCCGTTCCGGCACCGCAGAATCTCGCGCCCGCCGCCCCAACGGCGCCGCAGCCCGCCCGCCCCACCGACGCCCTGCCGGCCAGCCTCGATGCCTTCCAGGCTTGGCTCGCCGACCATGGCGAGCTGCCCGTCCCGCCCGCGCAGCGTATCGCCCCCGCCGGCGACGCCACTTCAGGGCTGATGCTGCTGGTCGACCAGCCCGAGGCCGACGACACCGACATGCTGATGGCGGGCGATATCGGTGCCCTGTTCGACCGGATGCTCGCCGCGATCGGCCGCGACCGCAGCTCGCTCTACCTGGCGGCAATGGCGCCCGGCCGCCCCGCCGGCGGCTATATCGACGCGAGGTCTGCCGACCTGTTCACCCGGCTCACCCGCCACCATGTCGCCCTCGCACAGCCGAAGCTGCTGCTGCTGATGGGCGAAGGCCCGTCGCGCGCGCTGCTCCGGATGGGCTTCGTCGAGGCACGCGGGCGCGTGCACGAAATCGATCTTCCCGGCGGCCCCTACAAGGCGATCGCCACCTTCCACCCCCGGACCCTGATTCAGCATCCCGCGCAGAAGGCGCGGGCCTGGGCCGACCTACGACTCCTGATGAAGACGCTTGAATCATGACGCTGCGCCACATCCTACTCGGCCTCACCTGCACCGCTCTGCCCGGCATCGCCCTGGCGCAGAGCGCGGTTCCTGCCGCCGCGACGCTGAGCGTGTCGACCGCCGCGGCGACCAATAGCGCACCGACGCTGGCCGCCGCGACCCAGCCGCTGGTGATCCCGGCCCAGCTGAGCGCCGACCAGCGCACCGCCTATCGCACGATCTTCGCCGCGATCCGCGCCGGCGACTGGGCCAATGCCGGCGCGCTGATCGACGCGCAGCCGCAGGGACCGATGGCCTCGGTCGCGCGCGCCGAGCTGATCCTCGCCAAGGGGTCGCCCAAAGCCAGCGACGAGCAGTTGCTCGCCCTGCTCGCCAGTGCCCCCGACATGCCGCAGGCGCCGGCGATCGCGAAGCTCGCGCTCGCCCGCGGCCTTTCGGTGCCGTCGATGCCGGTGTCGCGCGATCTCGTCCGCTACGCCGGCCCGTCGAAGCGCCTCGCCGCCCGCGCGCTGCGCAACGACCGCGCCGCCGCCCTATTGGCCCAGACCGCCACGCCCCTGCTCAAGGCCGACCAGCCGAGCGAGGCCGAGGCGATCGTGATGGCGCGCCTGCCCGATCTGTCGCCCGAAGCGCAGGCCGAATGGCTGCAGCGCACCGCCTGGGCCTATTATCTGACCGGCGACGATGCCAATGCGCTGCGTCTCGCGCAGCAGGCGCGCACCGGCGGCGGTGACTGGGCGGTCCAGGCCGACTGGGTCGCCGGGCTTGCCGCCTGGCGGCAGAAGGATTGCAACGCCGCCGCCACCGCTTTCGATGCCGTCGCGTCGCGCGCCCGCGACGGCGAGATGGTCGCTGCCGGCCTCTACTGGACCACTCGCGCCGACATGGCCTGCGGCCGGCCCGAGCGGGTCGAACCGCGGCTGCGCTCGGCCGCCCGGCTCGGCGAGACCTTCTACGGCCTGCTCGCCCAAGCCTCGCTCGGCATGACCGACGCCGCCGATCGCGGCATGAAGCTTACCGCCAACGATTGGGCGGCGATCGGCGCCAAGGCCAATGTCCTGCGCGCCGCCGCGCTCGCCGAGATCGGCGAGGATGGACTCGCCGATCAGGCGCTGCGCTATCAGGCGCGGATCGGCGCCGCCGCCGATCATGAATCGCTGATCCATCTCGCCGCCCGGCTCGACATGCCCGCGACCCAGATCTGGCTCGCCCAGAACGGCCCGTCGGGCACCCGCCTGTCGATCAGCGCGCGCTACCCGATGCCCGCCTGGACCCCGGCGAGCGGCTGGCAGGTCGACAAGGCGCTGGTGTTCGCCCACGCCCTCCAGGAATCGCAGTTCCGCACCGACGCCACCAGCTCGGCCGGCGCGCGCGGGGTGATGCAGTTGATGCCGGCGACCGCGCAGATGGTCGCCCGCCACCAAGGCCGGACGATCGATCCCGCGACGCTCGGCCAGCCGACGATGAGCATCGACCTGGGCCAGGCCTATCTGCGCGAGCTCGCCGACAGCGGCAGCACCGGCGGCCTGCTGCCCAAGGTGATCGCCGCCTATAATGCCGGCCCCGGATCGATCGCCAACTGGAACGCGCGCGGTCGCAATCTCGCCGATCCGCTGCTGTTCATCGAATCGATCCCGTTCGGCGAGACCCGCGCCTATGTCACGATCGTGCTGCGCAACTACTGGATGTATCAGCAGCAATCAGGGGCGAAGCCGGCGAGCCTGACCGCGATCGCCCAAGGCCTGTGGCCGCGCTTCCCCGGCCTGCCCGGCCAAGGCGCGGTGCGGCTGACCTCGCTCGGCGGCCTGGCGGCGGCGCAGTAGGCGGGTCGCGACCTTTCCACGTCACCCCAGCGAAGGCTGGGGTCCATGGCTGGTTCGGCATGAGAACAGGCCGGATAGAGCAGAGCTGGTTTACAACCTCACGGCTCCCGCCCAACGCACCAGCAATGGACCCCAGCCTTCGCTGGGGTGACGGTGGATATTTGAGGATATTATAAATCCTCACCGCTGCTGGCAGGGGAGACGGATGTGACCGCCAATGAATGCCGCCCGCTCGCGCTGATCGCCGGCGGCGGCTCGGGCATCGGCCTCGGCTGCGCGCGCCGGCTCGCCGCCACGCACCGCCTGATCCTGCTCGGCCGCGACCGCGCCAAGCTCGACACCGCGGTCACCGACATCGCGGGCGCCGGCGGCGACGCCCGGGCGTTCGAAGCCGATGTCCGCGACTGGGACCGGCTCGGCGAGATCGGCGCGCGGCTCGAACCCGACGGGCTCGACCTGCTGGTCAATTCGGCCGGCGGCCAGTTCGCCGCCCCGGCCGCGCAGATGTCGCGCAATGGCTGGCAGGCGGTGGTCGACACCAACCTGTCGGGCAGCTTCCATCTCTGCCGCCAATTCTACCCCGCGCTGCGCCGCCGCCGGGGCGCTGTGGTGATGGTGGTCGCCAATCTCTGGCAACGCCCCGCCGCCGAACTCGCCCATTCGGCGGCGGCGCGCGCCGGCATCGTCAATATGATGCGCAGCCTCGCGATCGAATGGGCCGCCGACGGCATCCGCCTCAACGCGGTCTCGCCCGGCCTTACCGCCACCCCGGCGCTGCTCGACCGCTACCAGGCGCTGGTCGACCGCGTGCCCCTGCAGCGGCTCGGCACCGTTGACGAGGTGGTCGACGCGATCCTCTATCTGGCGGGCGCCGCCTATGTGACCGGCGAGGTGCTGACGATCGACGGCGGGCTGCATCTGGTGTGAGCGGTGCATAGCCTTCAGCTCTCGATGCGCTGGACCAAAGCAAGATCGTGGAAGGCTTACGTCAATCGTCTAAGATCGCGGTCATGCCAAACAGCAAGCCAAATTTCGTCGTGGAATTCTCAGGCGCCAGCGAGGGCCACTGCGCATGCTGCGGCAATGCGAGCCGATCCGTTTGGGGCCTCGTGTTTCAAGAAGAGTCGGCAACCGCCGCCTATTGGATGCATTGGACCGTCGGACATATGAGAGACCTCGGAGCCAATCTCGATCTGATAATCGGCGATTGGGGAGACCAGACCAATGCCGAGGATCGCATGGCGGTCTCACTTGTGCATCGAGAACAACCGGACGGAACGCCGGCCGTCATGGTGATCGATTCATCGAACCGGCCAGTGGCCGCCAGCGACCTGGCGAAACATGCGCTGCGCCGAGATGAGGTGATCGGTACGCCACTAGCGACCCATATATTCGCTCTTGTCGATGCCATCTATCAGCAGGACCATCGCTTTTTTTAAGTTCGAAACAGCCGACTGTTCTTATCCGGCGCCCGAGCCATTCGCTCGTGACCTGAACGGAGTCCCCCCATGCCGATCAAGGAAGACCTGCCCTTTCACCCCGTCCGGATCGCGGTGCTCACCGTCTCGGACAGCCGCGGGCTGGCCGAGGACCGGTCGGGCGACACGCTGGCCGCGCGGCTGACCGGATCGGGGCATATCCTCGCCGACCGCGCGATCATCGTGGACGATGTCGAACGGATCGTCGCGCGGCTCCAGGACTGGATCGACGATCCGACGGTCGACTGCGTGATCACCACCGGCGGCACCGGCGTGACCGGCCGCGACGTCACCCCCGAGGCGTTGAAAGCGGTGTGGGACAAGGAGATTCCCGGCTTCGGCGAGCTGTTCCGCTGGCTGAGCTACGCCAAGATCGGCACCTCGACGATCCAGTCGCGCGCCACCGCCTGCGTCGCGCGCGGCACCTATATCTTCGCGCTCCCCGGATCGACCGGCGCGGTCAAGGATGGCTGGGACGACATCCTGCAATATCAGCTCGATAGCCGGCACATGCCGTGCAATTTCGTGGAACTGATGCCGCGCCTGCTCGAGAAATAGACTCCCTTACCGCGATTTTGTTCTTTATTTGTTCTCATGCCCGGCGTAATTTCCGGCTATGGCTCAACAGCGCAAATCCGACGGGCGCGGCGCCACCCGCAACGCCGCCAGCAGCCGCTTCGACGATCTCGGCCGTGAAGCCGACGGCGACTGGCTCGACGAACGCGAGGGCGTAGACGGCGCGCCGCCGGTGCTGCGGACCGAGGTGACGATCGAGACCCCGCGCACGATCATCACCCGCAACCAGTCGCCCGACATCGGCTTCGACCGCTCGATCAACGCCTATCGCGGCTGCGAGCATGGCTGCATCTACTGCTTCGCCCGGCCGACCCACGCCTATATGAACCTGTCGCCGGGGCGCGATTTCGAAAGCAAGCTGTTCGCCAAGCCCGAGGCCGGCACGCTGCTCCGCAAGGAACTGGCCGCGAAATCCTACAGCTGCCGGCCGATCGCGCTCGGCACCAACACCGATCCCTATCAGCCGATCGAGGCGCATTACCGGATCACCCGCGACATCCTCCAAATCCTGTCCGACCATGATCATCCGGTAACGATCACCACCAAATCGGCGCGGGTGGTGCGCGACATCGACCTGTTGGGCCCGATGGCCGAACGCGGGCTCGCCGCGGTGATGATGTCGGTGACGACACTCGATCCGCAGATCGCCTCGCGGCTCGAGCCGCGCGCCTCGGCGCCGGCCAAGCGCATCGCCGCGATCGGCGCGCTGACCGCCGCCGGCGTGCCGACCTTCCTGTCGCTGTCGCCGGTGATCCCGGCGATCACCGACCATGAGATCGAGCGCATCGTCGAGGCCGCGGCCGAGGCCGGCGCGATCGGCGGCTTCTCGCTGATGGTGCGGCTGCCGCACGAGGTCGCGCCGCTGTTCCGCGACTGGCTCGACGCCTATTTCCCCGACCGCAAGGACAAGGTGATGAACATCATCCGCGAGGCGCGCGGCGGGAAGGATAATGATCCGGGCTTCTTCACCCGCATGCAGCCCAAGGGCGCCTATGCCGCCATGCTGCAGGCGCGGTTCAAGGCGGCGCTCAAGCGGCACGGCATCGAGGCGAAGCGGATGGACCTGCGCACCGACCTGTTCCGCAAGCCCGGCGGCGCGCAGCTCTCGCTGTTTTGAAGTCCTGATATTCGGCAAGTAGGCCGGCGCCGTCGCGCAAATCCCGCTCCGCTTAGGAAAGCATGTCCCCTTGGCGTCTCTTGCTATATGACAGTCGACGACCGACGGTGAACGCGGCGCGGAGGGGCATAAGATGACCTATTGTATCGGAATCAATCTGAAAGCCGGATTGATCATGATCGCCGACACCCGGACCAATGCCGGGATCGACAATATCTCCACCTATCGCAAGCTCCACATCCTCGCCGACAGCGACGACCGGCTGATCGTCGCGGCGAGCGCGGGCAATTTGTCGGTGACCCAGTCGGTGCTCGGCATGCTTCACGAAGGGCTGCCGCCGCTCGGCGACGACGAGCGCCCGCGCCGGATCGACGATATGCCGACGATGTTCCGCGCCGCGCAACTGGTCGGCGAGGCGGTGATGGCGGCCGGTCGCGAACTCAAACCCGCGCTCTATGCCGCTGGGGTCAGTTCGGGCATCTCGCTGCTGCTCGCCGGGCGGATCGGCGACGGCCCGATCAAGCTGTTCCTGATCTACGACGCCGGCAACTTCATCGAATGCCAGCCCGACAGCCCCTTCTTCCAGATCGGCGCGACCCAATATGGCAAGCCGATCCTCGATCGCGCGATGAACTATGATTCGACCCTCGACGAGGCGGTCAAGGTCGGGCTGCTGTCGTTCGATTCGACGATCCGGTCGGACCTGTCGGTCGGGCTGCCGTTCGACGTACTGGTGATCCGCGCCGATCCGACCCAGCCGGTGATCCGACGCCGGATCGAGATCGACGACCCCTATTTCGTCAATCTGTCGCAGCGCTGGTCGCTGCTGCTCAACGAATCACGCGCGGCGATCCCCGATCCGCCGTTCATGGTCGAATCGGGCTATGCGGCGGGCACCATCCGGGCCGTCGAATAGCCACCGCGCGGCCTTGTCAGCCGCGCTTGTCCTTCTTTGCGGACGCCACCGTCTCGGCGCGCTTCTCGGCCTTCGGCTCGGGGGCTGCCGCCGAGGCGATCCGCACCGCCAGCAGGCTGGCGAGCTTGGCCTTGAACCGCGACAGCTCGGCACCCGCCAGCTGCTCGGTGGTGGTGAACTTCATCGAGGCCGGGTTGATCGCGCGGCCGCCCTGGAACACCTCATAATGGAGGTGCGGGCCGGTCGACAGGCCGGTCGATCCGACATAGCCGATCAGTTGGCCCTGGCGGACATGCTCACCGGCGCGCGCGACGATCCGGCTCATATGGGCATAGCCGGTCTGGATATTGCCGGCATGGCCGATCCGCACATAATTGCCATGGCCGCCATGTGGCCCTGCGAAGATCACATTGCCGTCGGTGGCGGCGACGATCGGCGATCCGAACGGCGCGCCGAAATCGAGGCCCTGGTGCATCCGCGAGAAGCCGAGCACCGGGTGGAAGCGCATGCCGAAGCTCGAGGTCAGATGGCCCATGACCGGGCGGCTCATCACCCCCTTGGTCTCGCCGACGCCATTCGCCTCGAACCATTTGTCCTGGCCGCCGACCGTCCATTTGAGCATCTGGGTCTTGCGGTTGCCCTGGATGATGCCGGCATAGAGAAGCTGGCCCATCTCGACCTCGCCGGTCTCGGCGCGGCGATGGGCGATGATCGCATCGAATCGCGCGTCCGAACCGATCTGGCGGATCGCCAGCGTCCGGGTGATCGCGCGCAGAAAGGCCTGGATGGCATCGCCGGGAACGCCGGCGGCGCGCGCCGAACTGTAGAGGCTCGATCCGACCCGGCCCTGGATGCGCAGCGGGGTGTTGTCGACCGCGATCGGGATCCGCTTCAGCCGCAGCGCGCCGTCGACCCGCTCGATCGCCAGCTTGAGATCGAATCGGGCGCGAAAGCCTAGGCTTTCGAGCGGACGCGGATCGCTCTTGCGCTCGCGGCGCCCGAGCACCAGGTCCATGCGGGTGCCGGCGTCGAGTTCGGACAACGGTACCGCCGCCGCCACCATCGACGCGATGCTGCCCGCCTCGCCCTTGGCGACGCCGGCGCGTTCGAGCACGCGGGCGAAGCCGTCGCCCTGGCCGATCGTCGCGGTCAGGTCGATGCGCGGACGCTCAGGGGTGTCGGCGAGACGCTCGACCTGGTCGTTGGCCGCCAGCCGGCGACCGGTGTCGGCGCCGAGGCCGAGCGGCGCGATCGCCAGCGCACGCGATTCTTCCCATTGCGCCTGGCTCATCGGGGCTTCGGTCGACAGGACGACCGGTTTGAAACTTGGGGCGAGGCTGCCCGCGGCGACGCACAGCGCGGTGCAGGTCGCAAGCCCCCGCCACCATTCGCGCGATCCGATGCGGGCGCCGAGATCGACGACGAGGTCGGTGGCGGCGAGACGATCGCCGACGCCTTGGCCGACCCGCCCAATCGCGCCCAGCCGTGCCGGACGGGTGAGCGTCAGCGCGCCGGCACCGCCGCCCTGGCCTTGATGATCGGCACCGAAGCCCTGTTGCCCGTCCTGGAACAAATCCACGCGTCCCCTGATATACCGCTATCTTGTTGCCCTGGAGCGGTTTTCGGCGCTGTGGGCAAGAGGACTGTGCCCGACCATGGTTAATGTCAAACTAATGCGGGTTCAGAATATGAACCAATGCGACGAACCGAGTCCTTTCGGCCGTGAGTCGAGTCGCCTTTGTTAGGAAGACGGCACCAGCCCGCTCCCCCGCCCAACCTCCCGATACAGCATGACGATGTCGGGAGATTGGGCGGGGGAGCGGGCTGGTGCCGTCTTGGAAAGCGCTCTTTCGCGCTTTCCCGAAAAACATCCGCTTGCGTTCGGCCCCCGGCCTGCCAATCTCTGTCCCATGTCTCGTTTCGCCGAGCAGCCGGTCGTCGCCGTGCTGGGCCCGACCAACACCGGCAAGACGCATCTCGCGATCGAGCGGATGTGCGGCCATTCGAGCGGCATGATCGGTTTCCCGCTGCGGCTGCTGGCACGCGAAGTCTATGACCGGGTGGTCGCGATCAAGGGCAAGGAACGGGTCGCGCTGATCACCGGCGAGGAGAAGATCCTGCCGCCCGACGCGCAATATTATCTGTGCACGGTCGAATCGATGCCGATCGGCGACAGCATCCGCGCCGGCGGCACCAACAAGGATGTCCGCGAATTCGCCTTCGTCGCGATCGACGAGGCGCAGCTCGCCAGCGATCCCGAACGCGGCCATGTCTTCACCGACCGGCTGCTGCGCGCGCGCGGCCGCGACGAGACGATGATCCTGGGATCCGACATGCTGCGGCCGATGCTGCGCGCGCTGGTCCCCGATGCCGAGATCATCGGCCGGCCGCGTTTCTCGACGCTCAGCTATGCCGGCGCGACCAAGCTGTCGCGGCTGCCGCCGCGATCGGCGATCGTCGCCTTCTCGGCCGAGGAGGTCTACGCTGTCGCCGAGATGCTGCGACGGATGCGCGGTGGCGCGGCGGTGGTGATGGGGGCATTGTCGCCCCGCACCCGCAACGCCCAGGTCGCGATGTTCCAGGCGGGCGAGGTCGATTATCTGGTCGCGACCGATGCGATCGGAATGGGGCTGAACATGGATGTCGCCCATGTCGCCTTCGCCTCGCTCAGGAAGTTCGACGGCCGCCGCTCGCGCCGGCTGACCATCCCCGAAATGGCGCAGATCGCCGGCCGCGCCGGCCGGCACCAGCGCGACGGCACTTTCGGCACGCTCGCGCTCGAGGGAACCCAGGGCGCACGCTTCGAGGATGAGGAGGTCGATGCGATCGAGGCGCATGTCTTCCGGCCGCTCGACCATCTCTACTGGCGCTGCGGCACCCCGACGCTCGACAGCCTCGACGGGCTGATCGGCGATCTCGAACGCCGCCCCGACAAGCAGGTGCTGCGCGCCGCGCCGCAGGCGATCGACCTGGCGGTGCTCAAGCGGCTTGCCGAGGAGGACTGGGTCCGCGAACGCGCGCGCGGCCCGCGAATGATCGGCCGACTCTGGGCGGCGTGCGGCCTGCCCGACTTCCGCAAGACCGGACCCGAGCCGCATGGCCGGCTGGTCGGGCGGGTATTCCGCCATCTCAGCGAAGGCGACGGCCATCTGCCGGTGCAGTGGTTCGCCGACGAGCTGGCGCGTCTCGACAGCGTCCAGGGCGATGTCGAGACGCTCGCCGACCGCATCGCCGGGGTCCGGACGTGGGCCTATATCGCCCATCGACCCGAATGGCTCGACGATCCCGAGAAATGGGCCGAGCGCACCCGCACGCTCGAGGAGAAGCTGTCCGACGCGCTCCACCAGCGGTTGACCCAGCGCTTCGTCGACCGGCGCACCTCGGTGCTGATGCGCGACCTCGGCGCCAAGGGCGGCGACCTGCTGCTGCCGGTCAAGGTCGACGAGGACGGCATCGTCACCGTCGACGGCGAACCGATCGGCCGGCTGATCGGCTTCCGCTTCAAGGCCGACCATCTCGCGCGCCATGGCGACATGAAACGGCTGATGGCCGCGGCCGAACGCCGCCTCGGCACCGAGCTTGCCGCACGCGCACGCCAGCTCGCCGCCGACGAGGACAGCCATTTCAGCCTCGCGACCGACGCCGGACGGCCGGTCGCGATCTTCTGGCGCGGCGATGTCGTCGCCCGGCTCGAAAAGGGCCGCCACCTGCTCAGCCCGCGCATCCGCCTCCACCGCGCGCTCGAAGTTCTCGGCAATGCCGATCGCGCCGGCGTCGAGAGCCGGCTTGCCGCCTGGCTCGACGCCCGGATCGAACGCGAGCTCAAGCCGCTGATGCGCTATTTCGAGGCGGCGCGCGATCCCGCCTGCCCGCCGTCGCTGCGCGCGCTGCTGTCCCCGCTGGCCGAGGCCGGCGGCATCATCGCCCGTGGCCAGATCGGATCGGCGATCGACCATCTCACACGTGAGGACCGGTCGCGCGCCGGCCGGCTCGACGTCAAGATCGGCACGCTCGACATCCATTCGCCGACCCTACTCAAGCCCGAGCCGACTCGCTGGCGGCTGGCGATGTTCGCCGCCGCCGAGGACCAGCCGATGCCCGAGCTGCCGGTACCCGGCGCGGTCTCGATGGCCACCCCGACCGATGTCGCGACCTGCGAGGCGATGGTGCGCGCCGGCTATCGCCCGCTCGGCGCACAGATGCTGCGGGTCGATCTGGTCGAGCGGCTCGCGCGGCTGGCGCATGACAGCCGCGAGGGGCGCGGAGCCTTCTGCCCCGATCCCGGGCTTGCCACCTCGCTGGGGCTGCGCGGCGCCAGCTTCGCGCAGCTGATGCTCGCGCTCGGCTTCCGCTTCGTCGCCGGCGAAGAGGCCGACAGCTGGGTGTGGAAGGGCAAGCGGCCGCCGAAGAAGGCGGTGGCGGCGCGACCGGGCAATGCATTCGGGGCGCTTGCCGATCTATGGCCCGCCGCGCAGGCCCCCTCGGCCGGACGGCGGTAACGACGGAACGCGGTCGATGCGGCTCGACAAATATCTGTGGTTCATCCGCCTCGTCAAAAGCCGCGGTCTCGCCCAGCAGATCGCCGAAACCGGCCATCTGCGCATCGACGGTCGCCCGGTCGATCGCTCGCATGTCGCGATCAGGATCGGCAACGTCCTGAGCTTTCCGCTCAACGATCGCGTCCGCGTCATCCGGGTCGAGGCGATCCCCGTCCGCCGCGGCCCCGCCCCCGAGGCCCGGGCCTGCTATACCGATCTTGCGCCGCCCTCCTTGGAAGCCGACAAGCAAGCATATGTTGACGGCGGCCCGGGCGCGACCTAGGGAGCCGCGGTTCCGCCCGAGGGAGTTGAAATGACCTACGTCGTCACCGACGCCTGCATCCGTTGCAAATATATGGACTGCGTCGAGGTCTGTCCGGTCGACTGCTTCTATGAGGGCGACAACATGCTCGTCATCAACCCGAGCGAATGCATCGACTGCGGCGTGTGCGAACCCGAATGCCCCGCCGAGGCGATCCTCCCCGACACCGAGTCGGGGCTCGAGCAGTGGCTCGAACTCAACAACACGTTCGGCAACCAGTGGCCGAACATCACCCGCAAGCGCGATGCGCCGGCCGACGCCGACGAGTTCAAAGGCGTCGAAGGCAAATATGAGAAGTTCTTCTCGCCGGAGCCCGGCCAGGGCGACTGAGCCGATGGCTGGCGGTTGATCGCCCTATTTTTCAGCTGTTTATTGTCGGGGATCGGTGATTTTTCCGGTGGATCGAGCCGGTCGTGGGCGCTCGCCCGTCGCAAAAGCCGCGGATCGACAATGTCGGATCGATCCGATCGGCCTGCCGCAACCATGCCAACGGTTGCGAATCGGCACCGTAACGATTGGGACAAATGACCGCCGCGGGGCCGAAAAGCCCATGATGCTGGCGTTTCGCCTGATATTATGTTACAGAGTCGCCGATGGGCGCGACTCCTGACACGCGCCTGCAAGAAGGAACTGTTGTTTAGCTCGCCAGGATTGCCGACGGCCGCAATAAGGGGATTGGCGGGACCGGACGGGACCAGGCGCGCATTCCAGAAGAAAGGTCTTACTACATGGCTGCTAAGGCGCTGAGCTTCGTCGTCGGCGATTATGTCGTTTATCCCAAGCATGGTGTCGGCCGGGTCGTCGAATTGCAAAGTCAGGAAATCGCGGGCGCCAAGCTCGAACTCTATGTGCTGCGTTTCGAAAAGGAGCGGATGACGCTCCGCGTGCCGACCAACAAGGCCGAAGCCGTCGGCATGCGCAAGCTGTCGTCGAACGTGACGATGACCGAAGCGCTCACCACGCTGAAGGGCAAGCCCAAGGTCAAGCGCACGATGTGGTCGCGCCGCGCACAGGAATATGAAGCGAAGATCAATTCGGGCGACCTCGTGTCGATTTCCGAAGTGGTCCGCGACCTGTTCCGTGCCGACGACCAGCCCGAGCAGAGCTATTCGGAGCGTCAGATCTTCGAAGCGGCGACCAGCCGCCTGGCCCGCGAACTCGCGGCGATGGAAGCGGTCGACGAGCCGACCGCGCAGGAGAAGATTCTGGATATCCTCCGCAAGGCGGCGGCGATCCACAACAAATAAGCCGCAGGCCTCCGGGCCGGGCTGAGAAAAGGGCGGTCCTTCGGGGCCGCCCTTTTCTTTTTTGGGACAGCCAGTTTGGCAAGATGCCCCGCATCCGCATCGCCGCGGGCTTGCACCGCTCGAGCAGGGCTGTATTATCATCACAATACAGACCTTCCGAAGGATCGCCCGATGCGCCGTTCGCTCCCCCTGCTCGCCGCCTGCGTCGCCCTGACCGCCTGCCTGCCCGCCACCGCCGCCACCCGCAGCTTCTCGGTGCCCGGCTTCGAGAAACTGCGTGTCGAGGGGCCGTGGACGGTGCGCGTCCACACCGGCCCGCGCGTCGCGGTGACCGCCAACGGCCCGCAGGCGCGGCTCGACCGGCTGATCGTCGAGAATCGCAGCGGCACCCTCGTCATCACCAGCGAGAAGAGCTGGAACTGGAGCGGGATCAGTTGGACCAAGAACGACAATGTCGTGATCGACGTCACCGTGCCGACGCTGAGCGCCGCCGAACTGACCGGGTCGGGTGAATTGACGATCGATCAGGTGAAGGGACCGGCGTTCGCCGCGACCCTGACCGGATCGGGCGACTTCACCGTCCCGCAGCTCCAGACCGGCAAGCTGACCGCCAGCATCACCGGTTCGGGCGACATGACCCTGGTCGGCCATGCCGAGAGCGCAACCGCGGCGGTGCGCGGGTCGGGCGATTTCCACGGCGGCGGCCTCACCGCGACCAGCGTCGACGTCTCGGTCACCGGATCGGGCGATCTCGCCATGGGCGCTGCCCGGGCCGCCAATGCCAGCGTCACCGGCTCGGGCGACATCAACATCGCCGGCCACCCGCGCTGCACCACCCGCAAGACCGGATCGGGCGATATACGCTGCGGTTGAAGATCGCGTCGGTAGGGCCGGAACGACCTGCTCTATAGCAACCCCAGGCCCGCAAGCTCGGCTTCGAGCCCGGCGGGCAGGCGTCCCTCGGCATCGGCGCCCTTCGGCACGTCGCGCGGCGCATCCTCGCCGGTCAGGTAACGCCAGCCCTGATGCGCGCGGCGCGGGCGCGGTTCGACCTCGACCATTTCGGGGTCGAGGCAGATCAGCCAGCGGCCCGCCTCGCCTTCCTCAAAGCCCGTGATCACCTGCCGCAGGCCGAAGCGGTGCTGCGATATCCAGTAGAGCGAGCCGCCGACGATCTCGTCGGCGCGCTTGGGCTTGTAGCGGGTCGACAGCCGGATCGGCTCGCCCCGCGCGGTGCGCCCCTCGATCCGCTCGCGCAGATCGTCGAAACTGGCACAGCCGAAGGCGATCTTGGTGAGATGGAGGGCGCTCATAGGTCCCATATCGGGTGTAGCATCGCGCGGATCAACGCCCTCGCCTAACTGTGGAGTCCCCACAAGGCGGCGAGTCCGAGGAACGAGAAGAACCCCATCACGTCGGTCGCCGTGGTCACGAACACCGCCGACGACACCGCCGGATCGGCGCCGGCCTTATCGAGCCCGACCGGCACGAGGATGCCGGCGAGCCCCGCGATGATGTTGTTGATGATCATCGCCAGGCAGATCACCATACCCAGATCGCGATTGCCGTAGAGCGTGCCGACCGCCAGGCCGATCAGCGCGCCGAGGCAGAAGCCATTGGTGATCGCGATCCGCAGCTCGCGCATGACCATCCGCGCGGTGTTCGAACTGGTGAGCTGGTTGAGCGCGAGTGCGCGCACCGCCACCGCCATCGTCTGGGTGCCGGCATTGCCGCCCATCCCCGAGACGATCGGCATCAGCACCGCGAGCACCACAAGCCGCGAGATCGTCCCCTGGAACAGCCCGACCACCGAGGCCGCGATGATCGCGGTGCCGAGGTTGACGATCAGCCAGGACAGCCGGACCTTGACGGTCTCGAAGATGGGTTCGTTGATGTCGCCGTCGCCGGCGCCCGACAGTTTGAGGATATCCTCGCCGGCTTCCTGCTGGATGATGTGGACGACGTCGTCGACGGTGATCATCCCGACCAGCCGCCCCGACATGTCGACCACCGCTGCCGAGATCAGCGCATATTTCTGGAAGCGCAGCGCGACCTCTTCCTGGTCCATGTCGGCCGGGATCAGCGTCTGTTCGCGCTGCATCACGTCGCCGACGGTGACGCTGCGCGGGGTGCGCATGATCCAGCTGAGCTTGCAGGTGCCGATCGGGTGATGGGCATGGTCGACGACGAAGATTTCCCAGAAATCAGTCGTCAGATCCTCGTTGCGGCGCAGATAGTCGAGAACGTCGCCGATCGTCCAATGTTCGGGCACCGCGATCAGGTCGCGCTGCATCAGGCGGCCGGCGGTTTCTTCCGGATAGCTGAGCGCTTCCTCGATCGCGGCACGATCGTCGGGCTCCATCGCGCGCAGCACCGCGCGCTGATCCTCCTCCTCGAGCTCTTCGATCAGCGCGACCGCATCGTCGGTGTCGAGCTGGGTCGCCATTTCGGCGACTTGGTGCGGATCGAGCTGCTCCATCAGCTCCTCGCGCACCCACTCGTTCATCTCCGACAACACGTCGCCGTCGAGCAGTTCGGCGATCGCCGCGGCGATCGGCTTGCGCATCTCCTGCGGCGCGAGTTCGAACAGGTCGGCGATGTCGGCCGGATGGAGCGGGCGCACCAGCGCGCGCGCGCCTTCGTCGTCGCCCGCGTCGACCCGCTCGATGACGGCCTCGACGAACGACGGATTCAGGCGATCATCCTCGTCGAGCAGGGCGGCAGCGGCGGGCGCTTCGGCGGCGATGTCGGTCTCGGTCTCGCTCATGCCGTCCTCCGCCGATCGAGGTGAGCGCCCGCTCTAGCCAATTTGACCGGTCAGGCAACCCTTCGCAGCCGCGAAGAAGCGCCATTCCAATCGAATGCGCGATCGAGCTTGCCCGTGCCCCGCCTCGCGCGGACGGGCTGGCCTCGCGCGCGATCAATCGGTAGGAGCCATGCCCGAGTCCATTCCCAAGGAGAGTGCCCATGGCCGCCGATCCCGAAAACACCCTGACCCTGACGCTCGACAGCGGCGGCGATGTCGTCATCAATCTGCGCCCTGATCTGGCCCCTGGCCATGTCGAGCGGATCAAGGAGCTCGCCGGCGAGGGCTTTTACGACGGCGTCGTCTTCCACCGGGTGATCCCGGGCTTCATGGCGCAGGGCGGCGATCCGACCGGCAGCGGCATGGGCGGATCCAAGAAGCCGAACCTCCAGGCCGAATTCAGCAAGGAGCCGCATGTCCGCGGCGTCTGCTCGATGGCGCGCAGCTCGAACCCGCACAGCGCCAACAGCCAGTTCTTCATCTGCTTCGACGACGCCCGCTTCCTCGACGGCCAGTACACCGTCTGGGGTGTGGTCGAATCGGGCATGGAGCATGTCGACGCGCTGCCTAAGGGCGAGCCGCCGCGTACCCCGGGCAAGATCGTCAAGGCGACCGTTGGCGCTTAAGCCCCCGGCACGACACCCTCTTTCATCCGTCATGCTGAACGTGTTTCAGCATCCACCGTGCCCCAGGGGGCCGCTCCCCCGCGGAAGAGTGGATCCTGAAACACGTTCAGGATGACGGAGGAGAGGTGCGACGCGCGATTGTTCGCCGCCCCCTGGCCAACAACGCCTCAAAGCGTCGAGATCGAACTGAACAGCCAGTCGTGGAAGATCCGCACCGCGCGGTTCGACAGCGCGGGGCGGCGGCAGGCGAACCAGTAGCTGTAAGGGCTTTCGATATCCTCGTTGAGGATGTCGGCCAGCCGGTCGTCATGCGCTTCCTCGAAATGGCCGCGCAGCATGAAGGCCACCCCCAGGCCCTGCGCCGCGGCGTCGAGCATCAGCTGGCCCGAATCGAAATGATCGACCGCGGCCGGCTCGAGATCGGGAATGCCGAGCGCCTCGCGCCAGGCGTAGAAGAGTTCGGACATGTCGCGGTGGAGGAAGATCGTCATCCGTGCGAGATCGCCGGGGCCGCGCACCGGATAGCGTCCGTCGAGCAGCGACTTGCTGATGATCGCCGAAACGAAGTCGCGGTCGATCCGCCGCGAATAGAGGCTGGCGTCGATATCGCGCGCGAGCACGATCGCCGCATCGACCCCTTCGCCGAGCCGCGCCAGCGCATGCGCGGCGGTGTCGATGTCGATATGGAGTTCGGGATGGCGCTGGCGCAGTTCGGGCAGCCGTCCGATCAGCCGTTGCGACGCGAACAGCGGCAGCACCCCCAGCCGCAGCCGCAGCAGTTCGGTCTCGCCCGAGGTCGCGTCGATCGCCAGCGTCAGCGCGTCGAGCGCCGGCGCGATCCGGTTGAGCAGCATCTCGCCGTCACCCGACAGCACCATCGACTGGTGCCGGCGCTCGAACAGGTTACGACCGAGAAAACGTTCCAGCGCCTGAACCCTTCGGCTCAGCGCAGGTGAGGACAGCGCCAGTTCCTCGGCGGCGGCCTTCACCGATCCCAGGCGCGCGACCTGGACGAATGCCTCGATGGCGGTCAGCGGCGGTAGCCTGCGCATGATCGCATCCTCCCTGCGAGGTTCAACCCTGCATCGCCACCGCGATGCAGCGAGATAAGCCAATTGCCAAAAGGCGCGGATTACCCCCGTTTTTCGATGATTTTCAGGCTAATATAAAGTTGCAAGAAATGCAACCGCCTCGAACATGTTCGCATTTGCATGAAATCACGCCGCACTGCACAAAGAGCAGGCCTTTCAGGCATCCTCTCCTAAAACTTTTCGGCCGGCCCCTTGGGTCGGCCTTTTTTTTGCCCGCGCCGGATATTTCGACGCTTCCACACATTGGAAGACCGTCCTGGCGGATCGCGATGGGGGGCGCTTGCCTTTGCCCACCGCATTTGCCAACGGAACAGGGTGAAGAACAGAACCCCACAGGAGCGTCATGGGTGAATATTCGGCGGAGCGCGCACTAAAGGCCCGCAGGATCCGCAAAGCCGGACTCCGCAGCACCGGCCCTTCCCCGAACCCGTTCATGCTCTTCTTCGGCGAGTTTCTGCGTCATCCGGCGATGATCGGCGCGGTGCTGCCGTCGTCGCAAAGAACCATCGATCACATGTTGTCGAAGGTCGACTGGGCGAACACCCGACTGTTCGTCGAATATGGCCCCGGAGTCGGCACCTTCTGCGGCGACATCCTCGCCCGGCTGCCCGCCGACGCCACCTTGCTGGTGATCGACACCAATCCGGTGTTCGTCGACTATCTGCGCCGCCGCTTCGCCGATCCGCGCTTCCTCGCGGTCAATGGTTCGGCCGCCGACGTGAACCAGATCCTTGCCGATCATGGTTTCGACAAGGCCGACTATATCCTGTCGGGCCTGCCCTTCTCGACGCTGCCCGATGGGGTTGCGCCGGCGATCGCCGAGGCGACCCACCGCGCGCTCAGGGTCGGCGGCGCCTTTCTGGTCTATCAATATTCGCGCTTCGTCGAGGCGCTGATCGCGCCGCATTTCGCGCGGATCGACAATGAGCGCGAATGGATCAACCTGCCGCCGTGCCAGCTGTTCTGGGCCTGGAAGGGCGGCGACTGAGCCGCAAGCTCTAGGCCCGATTGGGCCTTTTTCCTTTACATCGCGGCATTCGCCTGATAGCCGCCCGCCTTTCCATTACTCCTGTTTACAAGCGGAGCGTTTGATATGGCGCGCGTCACCGTCGAGGATTGCGTCGACAAGATTCCCAACCGGTTCGATCTGGTGCTGATGGCCGCGCAGCGCGCGCGCCAGATCTCGGGCGGTGCCGAGCTGACCCTCGATCGCGATCGCGACAAGAATCCGGTCGTCGCGCTGCGCGAGATCGCCGAGGAGACGGTCACCCCCGCCGATCTGCACGAGTCCGTGATCGGTTCGCTCCAGCGCGTCCGCTTCGACGACGAGGATGCGCCCGACGAGATCGGTTCGCTGTCGGCCTCGGCCGAGGCGCTGCGCCTCACCGCCGCCGCGCCGCCGCGCAACCAGAATATCGGCGGCGACTACGAGTGAATTTCTCCCGCTGGGGCCGCAATCGGGTGCATTGACACCCGATCGCGACCCGGCGGGCCGGCTTTTGCGGCAATCCGAACGCCGCTTGTGGTAATCAGACCCAAACCCGACCAACTTTGCACGTCGTGATTGCGCTGGGAAGTTCGCTGGCCAGGAGGTCGGCGCAGGACGGGCTGATTGCCCCGTCCAAGCTGACCGACGCCGCCGGCGGGCTTCCCAGCGCAACCCCGCAGGGGCGGGCCGATTTTGGCCCAGCGCCGCGTCGGACGGGCTTGAAATAGCCCCGCTATTCCAGCGCCCCTCCTCCTCGCGCCGAGCCAAAATCGACTCCGTCACGACGTGCAAAGTTGGTCGGGTTTGGGTCTAAGCCACAAATCCCGCGCTTTGCCTGTTGCGCAAATGCCCCCGCCACCCCCATCATTGGGGTGTGCTGAGACAATATGAACTGGTCGACCGGGTCCTTGCTTATGACCCCGATGCGGATGAAGCCCTGCTCAACCGCGCTTACGTGTTTTCGATGCAGGCGCACGGATCGCAGAAACGCGCCAGCGGCGACCCTTATTTCAGCCACCCGATCGAAGTCGCAGGCATCCTGACCGACCTCAAGCTCGACGACGAGACGATCGCGACCGCGATCCTCCACGACACGATCGAGGACACGGTCGCCACCCCCGAACAGATCGAGAAGAGCTTCGGCCCCTCGGTCGCGCGGCTGGTCGACGGCGTCACCAAGCTGTCGAAGATCGAAGCGCAGACCGAAACCGAGCGCGCCGCCGAGAATCTGCGCAAATTCCTGCTCGCCATGTCGGGCGATATCCGGGTGCTGCTGGTCAAGCTCGCCGACCGGCTGCACAATATGCGCACCCTCCATCATATCCCGGCCGAGGCGAAACGGCGACGCATCGCCAAGGAGACGATGGATATCTACGCTCCGCTCGCCGAGCGGATCGGCATGTACGAGTTCATGCGCGAGATGCAGACGCTCGCCTTCCAGCAGCTCGAACCCGACGCCTATGCCTCGATCACCAAGCGGCTTCAGCAGCTCAAGGAGGGCGGCGGCGACCTGATCTCGCGGATCGGATCGGGCTTGCGGCTCCAGCTCGGCCGCAACGGCATCCCCGCCGAGATCCAGGGCCGCGAGAAGCATCCTTATTCGATCTGGCGCAAGATGGCCGAGCGCCACATCAGCTTCGAACAATTGTCCGACGTCATGGCGTTCCGGGTGATCGTCAAGGATATCGACGAATGCTACCGCGCGCTCGGCATCCTGCACCAGCGCTGGCCGATGGTCCCCGGACGGTTCAAGGATTATATCTCGACCCCCAAGCGCAACGGCTATCGTTCGCTCCACACCTCGGTGATCCATTCGGAGAAGGTCCGGATCGAGGTCCAGATCCGCACCGAGGAAATGCACGCCCAGGCCGAATATGGCCTCGCCGCGCACTGGGCCTACAAGCTCGGCAAGCCCGCCAAGCCCAATGGCGACAGCGGCTGGATCAGCGACCTCGTCGAGATCCTCGAACATGCCGACAGCCCCGAAGAGCTGCTCGAACATACCCGCATGGCGATGTACCAGGATCGGATCTTCGCCTTCTCGCCAACCGGCGAGCTGATCCAGCTGCCACGCGGATCGACCCCGATCGATTTCGCCTATGCGGTCCACACCAATGTCGGCGACGAGGCGGTCGGCGCCAAGGTCAACGGCCGGGTGGTGCCGCTGCGCACCCCGATCGAAAATGGCGATCAGGTCCAGATCCTGCGCTCGAAGGGCCAGGAGCCCCAGCCCGAGTGGCTCAACTTCGCGATCACCGGCAAGGCGCGGGCATCGATCCGCCGCTTCGTCCGGACCAAGGAGCGCGACGAAATGGTCGCGCTCGGCCGCAAATTCTACGACGAGATCGTCCAGCGGCTACCCACGCAACTGGCGCCCGACGCGATGAAGAACGCGCTCAAGCGGCTCAAGCTCGCCGACGAGGACGCGCTGATGGAGGCGATCGCCCGCAAGCTGATCGACGACGCGACGCTGATGGATGCGCTGATGCCGGGCAGCGCCGACACCACCGGCGCGAAGCGCGAGGTGCCCGCGCAGCGCGAGGCGATCTCGATCAAGGGGCTGACCCCGGGGGTCGCCTTCCAGCTCGCGACCTGCTGCAACCCGGTTCCGGGCGACCGCATCGTCGGCCTGCGGCGCGAGGACCAGCCGGTCGAGGTCCATGCGATCGACTGCCGCAAGCTCGCCGACAGCCAGGACGCCGACTGGGTCGATCTCGCCTGGGGCGACAAGGCCGACGGCGGGACCGCCCGGCTGACCGTGATCGTCAAGAACGAGCCCGGATCGCTCGGGGTGATGGCGGGCATCCTCGGCGCGCACCAGGCCAATATCGTCAACCTGACCCTGTCGCACCGCGACCGCAGCTTCCACACCTATGAGGTGACGGTCGAGGTCCATGACGTCCAGCATCTGATGAAGATCCTGGCGGCGCTGCGTGCGGCCGACGCGATCTCACAGGCCGAGCGCGCCTGAGGATCGGATGACGCTGACCGCGGCGCGCTTCGTCGACCGGATCCGTGCGAATCCGTTCAATGCAGAATTGCTCGAGCGCCTGCCCGAACTCGGCCTGCCGCAATGCCACCTCGTCGCGGGCTGCCTTTTCCAGACGGTCTGGAACCTCGAAAGCAACCGCGACCCCGCCGCGGCCATCCGCGACTATGACGTCTTCTATTTCGATTCGAGCGATCTGTCCTGGGACGCGGAGGATATCGCGATCCGCCGGGCCGAAGCGCTGCTGGGCGATCTTCCGATCCGGATCGAGCTGCGCAACCAGGCGCGGGTCCATCTCTGGTACGAGGCGAAGTTCGGCGGCTCCTATCCCGCGCTCGCATCGGCCATCGACGGCATCGATCGCTATCTGCTCGCCTGCACCTGCGTCGGCATCGATGCCGCCACCGGCACGCTCCACGCCCCAGACAGCCTCGACGATCTTCAAGCCGGAAGACTGCGCCTCAATCCGCGCAATCCGCGCCCCGATCTCTTTCTCGCGAAGGCGACCGACTATCGCGTGCGCTGGCCCTGGCTGACGATCCTTGATTAGCGCTTGAGCAGGAACACCGCATGTTCGGCGCGCAAATTGGCGGCCGCCGGGCTGCAGCGCCGGTCGCCGTTGAGGAACCAGGCACTTTCAACCGTAAGCCCGCGTTCGGCGACGAAGGCGCGGAAATCGTCGATCGTCAGATGATGGATATTGTCGGTCGCGTACCAGCTCACCGGCAGCGCCGGGGTTACCGGCATCCGTCCGCCCCAGGCGAGCGACAGCCGCACCCGCCAATAGGCGAAATTGGGGAAGGACACGAAAGCGTGACGGCCGATCCGCAGCAGCTCGGCCAGCACCCGGTCGGGTGCGCGCGCGGTCTGCAGCGTCTGGCTGAGGATCGCATAATCATAGGCGTTGTCGGGATAGTTGATCAGGTCGGTATCGGCGTCGCCCTGCACCACCGACAGGCCGCGCGCGACCGCGAGGCTGACATTGGCGGGATCGAGCTCGATCCCGCGCGCATCGCACCCCTTGGCGCGCAGCACGTCCATCAGCTCGCCATTGCCGCAGCCGACGTCGAGCACCCGCGCGCCGCGCGCGACATGGTCGGCGATGACCGCCAGGTCCGGGCGCAGTTCGCTGCGGGGAGCGGCAACCGTCATGACCGGTCCTCACGCGCATAGACGTCGGGATCGTGCCTCTGCATGAACATCTCGGGCGCCGCGATCGGCGTCCAGCCAAGCTGCGCATAGACGCCATGCGCGTCGCGGGTCGCGAGCAGCCAGCGGCGTAAGCCCTGCAGCGTCGGCGCCTCCTGCAGCTGCCGCACCATCGACCGGGCGATGCCCCGGCCCTGCCAGCCGTCGAGCACGAAGACGTCGGCGAGATAGGCGAAGGTCGCATGATCGGTGATCACCCGTGCGAAGCCGATCTGGGCGTCGCCGTCGAACGCGCCGATCACATGGCTGCCGGCGATCGCCCGTGCCACCGTCTCGCGCGGAATGCCCGGCGACCAGTAGCTTCGGGTCAGCCAGCCATGGATCATGTCGAGCTGCATGTCGTCATGCGCCTGCGAATAGCCGATCGTCATGCCGCCTCCCCCGCGCGCAGGAAGCCGTCGACCACCCGGTTGAGTTCGGGCACGTCGAGCAGGAAGGCGTCATGCCCGAATGGCGACGACAGTTCGACGAAGCTCACCGCCGCCCCGGCGGCGTTGAGCGCATGGACGACGACCCGCGACTCCGCGGTCGGATAGAGCCAGTCGGTGTCGAAGCTGACCAGGCAGAAGCGCGTCCTGGTTCCGCGAAAGGCGTTGGCGAGCAGCCCGTCCTGTTCCTCGGCGAGGTCGAAATAGTCCATTGCCCGGGTGATGTAGAGATAGGAGTTGGCATCGAACCGCTCGACGAAGCTGATTCCCTGGTGGCGCAAATAGCTCTCGATCTGGAAATCGGCGTCGAAGCCGAAGCTCTTGGCGTCCCTGGCCTGCAGCCGCCTGCCGAATTTTTCGGTGAGTCCGGCTTCGGACAGATAGGTGATGTGCGCGGCCATCCGTGCGACCGCGAGGCCCGCGACGGGCGGCCTGCCGTCGGCATAATAGTCGCCGCCGCGCCAGTTCGGATCGGCCATGATCGCCTGGCGGCCGACCTCGTGAAAGGCGATGTTCTGCGCCGAATGCCGCGCCGCCGCCGCGATCACCACCGCCGCCTGGACGCGATCGCCATAGGTCGCGGCCCATTGCAGCACCTGCATGCCGCCCATCGATCCGCCGACCACCGCGCGCAGCATGCCGACCCCGAGATGGTCGAGCAGCATCGCCTGCGCGCGCACCATGTCGCGGATCGTGATCACCGGGAAACGCATCGCATAGGGCAGGCCCGCCGGATCGGCCGAGGCCGGCCCCGAAGAGCCGAGGCATGAGCCGAGCACATTGGCGCAGATGATGAAATGGCGCGCGGGATCGATCGGCTTGCCCGCGCCGACCATCCGCGTCCACCAGCCGGGCTTGCCGGTGCGCGGATGGGTCGAGGCGACATGATGGTCACCGGTCAGCGCGTGGCAGATCAGCACTGCATTGCTGCGCCCGGCGTCGAGCGTGCCATAGGTCTCATAGGCGATCTCGACCGGGGCGAGTTCGCCGCCGCCGTCCAGCCGCAGCGGGCCGGGGAGGATGACGGAACGGGCTAGGCCGAAACGGCGATCGTCGGACATGGGCGAAGCGGGCTAGGACCCGCGCGGGCCGCTTGTCAATGATGCGCTCGCGAGCCGGACCGGCGGCGCATTGCGGCGATCTCGCTTATTGCGATCATCGCCACCGCAGCCTAGAGCCCACGGCCATGACGAAGCCCCTCCCCAAGCCGTGGATCGACGCCATCGCGCCCTATGTTCCGGGCCGCTCGACCACCGATGATGGCCGCAAGGTCGCCAAGCTGTCTTCGAACGAGAATCCGCTTGGCACCAGCGACAAGGCGCGCGCCGCCTTCGCCGCCGCCGCCGCCACGCTCGATCGCTATCCCGACGCCGGCGCGACCGCGCTGCGCCAGGCGATCGCTGCCCAGCACGGGCTCGATCCGGCGCGGGTGATCTACGGCACCGGATCGGACGAGGTGCTCCACCTCGCGGCAGGCGCCTTCGCCGGCCAGGGCGACGAGATCCTCTATGTCCGTTACGGCTTCTCGGTCTATCCGATCGCCGCACGCCGGGTCGGCGCCGAGCCGATCGAGGCCGACGACCGCGACTATGCGACCGACGTCGATGCGCTGATCGCGCGGATCACCCCGCAGACCCGGGTGATCTTCGTCGCCAACCCGAACAACCCGACCGGCACCTATAGCAGCCGCGCCGAACTCGCCCGGCTCCATGCCGCGGTGCCGGCCGACTGCCTGCTGGTGATCGACCAGGCCTATGCCGAATATCTCGCGCCCGAGGATGACGATGGCGGGCTGGAGCTCGCGCGGACCCAGCCCAATGTGCTGGTCACCCGGACCTTTTCGAAGATCTTCGGGCTCGCCGCCGAACGGATCGGCTGGGGCTATGGATCGGCCGAGGTGGTCGAGGCGATGCACAAGATCCGCGCGCCGTTCAACATCACCACCGCCGGCCAGCAGGCGGCGATCGCCGCGGTCGCCGATGCCGAATTCGTCGCCGCCAGCCGCGACCATAACGCCAAATGGCTGCGCTGGTTCGAAGGCGAGATCGCGGGCCTCGGCAATCAGGGGCTGCGGGCGGTGCCGAGCAAGGCCAATTTCTCGCTGGTCCTGTTCGAGGGCCGGCTGACCGCGGAGGCCGCCTATCACGGCCTGATGGAGGCGGGCTATATCGTCCGCTGGCTGCCCGGCCAGGGCCTTCCCAACGCGCTGCGGATCACCATCGGCACCGAGGACGAGGTGCGCGGCATCGTCGCGGCGCTGCGCGGCCTCGCGGAGAATGCGGGCTGATGCTGCCCTTCGCGCGTGTTTCGATCATCGGTCTGGGCTTGATCGGTTCGTCGGTCGCCCGCGCGGTGCAGGCGACGATGCCGACGGTGCGGCTGTCGGGCCATGACGCCAGCCCCGAGGTGCGCGAGCGGGTGCGGGCGCTCGGCTTTCTCGACGACGTCGCCGACACCCCGGGAGCGGCGGTGATCGACGCCGACCTGGTGATCCTGTGCGTGCCGGTCGGCGCGATGGGCGCGGTCGCCGCCGAGATCGCCGACGACCTGCCCGCCGATGCGATCGTCAGCGATGTCGGATCCTCGAAGGCGAGCGTGATCGCCGCACTGTCGCAGGCCTTGCCGGGGGCGACGATCATTCCCGCGCATCCGGTCGCCGGCACCGAGAATAGCGGCCCCGACGCCGGCTTCGCGACGCTGTTCAACGGCCGCTGGTGCATCGTCACCCCGCCCGAGGGCGCCGAGCCGGTCGCGGTCAGCCGGGTGGTCGAATTCTGGAAGCGGATCGGCGCCAATGTCGAGACGATGGACCCCAAGCATCACGACCTGGTGCTCGCGGTCACCAGCCATCTCCCCCACCTGATCGCCTACAGCATCGTCGGCACCGCCTCCGACATGGAGGAAGTGACCCAGAGCGAGGTCATCAAATATTCGGCAGGCGGCTTCCGCGACTTCACCCGCATCGCCGCGTCCGACCCGACGATGTGGCGCGACGTCTTCCTCAACAACAAGGATGCGGTGCTCGAGATGCTCCAGCGCTTCTCCGAGGACCTGACCGCGCTGCAGCGCGCGATCCGCTGGGGCGACGGCGACGCGCTGTTCGACCTGTTCACCCGGACGCGGGCGGTCCGCCGCAGCATCATCGAGCAGGGCCAGGACGACAGCCGCCCCGACTTCGGGCGCTCGCACTAGCAAGTCGGTTCCAGCCAGAATCCCTCCGACCATAGCCTTTCAAATATCATTCGCCTGAAAGCATCCGCTGCACATTGCGGAGTGTAGCTCCAGGAGCTATAATTTCGGCTCTCGATGACGACGCTGATGACCAAGGCCTTTGCGCGTTTCGCCCGGAAAGCGGAGCTATCCAGCGAAAGCCTTGCACGCGCGGCTGCCGACGTTGCCGCGGGCAATTTCGATGCCGACCTCGGTGGCCATGTCTACAAGCAGCGCGTTGCACGCGCAGGCGAAGGCAAGTCGGGCGGCTTCCGTACCCTGATCATCTTCAGGGTCGGTCGGAACAGCTTTTTCGCGCACGGCTTTGCCAAGAGCGAAAAACCCAATGTCAGTGCCAAAGAGTTGAAGGCGCTGAAGAAGCTTGCAGAAATCCTGCTCGATCTTTCGGATGACGATATCGGACGGGCGGTTCTGGCCGGCGAATTTGTGAAGGTGACGGACAATGGCGACAACCAAATACGGATCGGCTGAGAGCCCCATTCTCGCATCCGTGCGCGAAACCGCGATGGGCCTGCACGATGCCGGCATCATCGACAAGACCACGATGCGTGAGATCGATGCCCTGTGCCTGGCGCCGGTCGAGCCGCTCGCCCCCGATGAGATCCGCGCCTTGCGCGAGCGCGAGAATGTCTCGCAGCCTGTGTTCGCTCATTATCTGAACGTCCGAAAGGATGCCGTCAGCAAATGGGAACGCGGCGAGAAACGCCCGGACGGGCCGTCGCTCAAGCTCCTCAATCTCGTGAAGAACAAGGGTCTGGCGGCGATCGCTTGAAGCGATATGAGTCAGGTGTAATCCCACATATTGATCGCGGCCTTCACTCCAGTGCGTTCATCCCCGCATGCACCCGCGCCTCGACATCGGCGCGGGGGAGGCCCGGTGGCAGCACTTCGCCGAACCGCATCGTCACCACCCCGGGCCGCTTGATGAAGCTGCGCCGTGGCGAGACCAGGCCGCTGTCGAGCGCGACCGGGACCACCGGCAGGCCGAGCGCCTTGTAGAGCCCGGCGAATCCCGCACGCAGCGGCGGCTGTTCGCCCGGCGCGACCCGGGTGCCCTCGGGGAAGATCATCACCGACCGTCCGGTCGCGCGGGCGGCGGCGGCATCCTTGACCATCTGGCGCAGCGCCTTGGCCGATCCGGTGCGGTCGACCGGGATCGTGCCGTAGCGGCGCGAGACGCCGCCGAAGATCGGGATCGTATCGAGCTCGCGCTTGAGCACCGCGATCGGGCTGTTCGCGACCACCACCAGGTCGATCGTCTCGTACATCGACTGATGTTTGACCGCGAACAGATATTGGCCGGCCGGCACCGTGCCTTCGACGCGGGTGGTGATGCCCAGGATGGTGCGCGCGCACCAACGGTGGAAGACCGCCCAGCGCCGCCCCTGGCCGGCCATATGCCGGGGTCCGAACGGGATCAGCACCGCCGCGAACAGCACCATGAGGATCGTGCCGCCATAGAAGATGACGGCGAACAGCAGCGAGCGCAGAAAGGCCATCAGATCCCCACCAGCGCGGCGAAGCGCCGCAGCACATATTTGTTATATTCGCGCACCAGCTGCACGAAGCCCGGTTCGGTCGGCACCGCGTCGGTCACCACCTGCACCTTCGGACCGACCATCGCCCTGAGATCGAACCGGGCGCGCGCCATATGCCAGTCGGAGGTGACGAGGCGGATCGAGTTGTAATGGTGCCGGCGGATCCAGCCCGTGGCCTCGTCGGCGTTCGACCGGGTGTCGACCGATTCATGGCCGAGATCGACGCAGCAATCCATCAGATGCGCGGGCACATGGAATTGCAGCGCCAGTTCGTGCGGCTTGACCTGGCGATCGACCCCCGAGATCAGCAGGCGCTTGGCCTGCTGCGCCGCGATCAGCGCGAGACCGCGTTCGATCCGGCCGCTGCTGCCGGTCATCACGACGATGCCGTCGGTGGCGACATTGTCGGGGGCGGGCTGCGGCAAGAACAGCGCGAACACCATGAATCCGGCGATCCACAGCACGATCAGCAGCCCGGCGATCCGCGCGATCACAGCCTTTGCCTCAGCGCGAGCATGATCGTGATCCGTGCCGCCAACATCGCGAGCAGGGTGCCGCCGAGCGGAAACAATATCAACACCGCCCAAGCCAGCGGCGGCAGCCCGATCGATCCGAGCAGGTCCGATCCGACCTCGACGATCCGCTCCCCCACGCCCCAGATCACCAGCGCGGCGAGCGCCAGCCCGACCGCCCCGCCGAACAGCGCGTCGAGCGCGATCCGGCGCTGGAACAGCCGCGCGATCTGGGCATCGGTCGAACCGAGATGGTGCATCACCTCGATCGTCGCCTGGTGGGTGTTGAGCGCCGCGCGCGCCGCGAGCACCACCGTGAAGGCGGCCGCCGCCGCCATCATCAGCACCAGCACCCCCGCCAGCCAGCGCAGCGACCCGAGCAACCCCGCGAGCGGCCCGAGCCACTGCGCATGATCGTCGATCCGCGCCGCCGGGGCGATCCGCAGCACCGAGGCGCGCACTGCCGCCATCCGGTCGCGCTTGCCGCCCGCGAAGCGGACGTCGATCATCGCCGGCACCGGCAGGTCGGTGTCGGCCAGCCCGGCGCCGAGCCAGGGCCGCAGCAGGTCGGTCATCGCCTTCTCGCCGATCCGGTCGACCGCGACCACCCCCGGCATCGCCCGGATCACGGTGGCGACCCGGTCGGCGGCGGCGTCGCGGCGCACGCCGTTGGCATCGACGATCTGGATCGTGAACTGGCGCCCCAGCGTCTCGTCGAGCTCGTTCGCGGCGAAGCTGAGCGCCAGCCCGGCGGCGGCGGCGAGCACCATCAGGAACATCATGATCGCGATCACCCAGGGCATCGGCCCCGACAGCCAGCCTTCGGGCAGCAGCTTGCGGGCCGCCGAGCTTCCGAGCCAGTTCGCGCGCTGTCCGGCCATCAGTTGCGCTTCGGCGGATAGCGCAGCGCGCCGGTCGGGTCCGATACCCGGCCGCGATCGAGGCGGATTACCTGCGCATTGTTGACCCGCGGCACCAGATGGAGATCGTGGGTAGCGACCAGGATCGTGGTGCCGAGCTTGTTGAGCGCGTCGAACAGATAGAGCAGCCGCTCGGCCATTTCGGGATCGACGTTGCCGGTCGGTTCGTCGGCGACGAGGATCTCGGGCCGGCCGATCACCGCGCGGGCGATCGCGACCCGCTGCTGCTCGCCGCCCGACAGCGTCGCCGGCCGGGCGCTGGCGCGCCCCGACAGCCCGACCCATTCGAGCATCTCGCGCACCGGCGTGTCGATATCGGCCTCCGGCACCCCGTTCACCCGCAGCGGCAGCGCGATATTCTCATAGGCCGACAGATGCGGGACCAGCCGGAAATCCTGGAACACCACCCCGATCCGCCGCCGGAACAGCGGCATGCGATCGCGCGGCAGGGTGACGACATCCTCGCCGAACATCCTGATGAGCCCACGGCTCGGCCGCTGCGCCAGATAGATCAGCCGCAGCAGCGAACTCTTGCCCGCGCCCGACGGGCCGGTGAGGAAATAGAAGGCCCCCGCCCCCAGGCTGAAGCTGACGTCGGACAGCGTTTCCGCGCTCGTACCATAGCGCAGACCGACATTCTCGAACTGCACGATGCTGCCCATCGCGCCCGGATTCATTGCTGGATAATCCCCTGGCTGCGCATATCCCGGCCATGACACAGGCCCCGCCCACAAGGCAAAAGATTCCGCGATGGCGGGCCGGTGCCGGCCGCCGGATCCGGTGCGGTCGTCATGAAAATGCCTATCGTTGCAACGTTACGGAACCGATACACCTGCGCGGGGTTGCAGGGGCATGGTGGCCATGGTTAGTGATGTCATGCGCGGCCGCGCCAATAATGTCTGGGTCCAATGATACTTTCCTGCCCGTCCTGCAATACGCGCTATCTCGTCCCCGACACGGCGGTCGGCCCTACCGGTCGACAGGTTCGCTGCGCCAATTGCCGGCACAGCTGGTTCCAGGAGCCCCCCGAACTCGATCTGCGCGAGCCTGCGCCGGCGCCCGCCGCGCAGCCCGTGCCGCCCACAGCTGCCACGACGGCCACACCTGCGCCGTCGCCGGCATCTCCCCCGACCCTGGCCGAAGAGCAGGTCGTCGCCCATTATGACGCGCCCGACTTCGTGGCGCCGGCGCTGCCGCCGGTGGCCATCCGGCCGCGGCGCCGCAATGTCGGCAAGCTGCTGACGATCGCCGCGGCGATCGTCGCGCTGGTGCTGATCGCCGCGATCGGCGCGGTGATCGCGATCGGACCCGACACGCTCGCCCAGAAGCTGGGCCTCAACCCGGCGCCGGTGATGCTGCGGATCGAAATGACCCGCAAGCCCGACCGGCGCGAAACCGCGAGCGGCAACGAACTGCTCGCGGTCGCGGGACGGATCGTCAATCCGACCGCCAGCACCCAGACCGTCCGCGACATCCGCGCCGAGCTGCGCGACGTCCAGGGCCGCACCGTCTACAGCTGGACGATCACCCGCCCGGTCGCCCAGCTTCCGCCCGGCGGCGCCGCCGATTTCGATAGCGCCGCGGTCGATATTCCGCGCGGCGCCAAGAATCTCCATCTGAGCTTCATCGGCCCGACCGGCAGCTAAATCTCCTCCCGGCCGTTACGCCTGCGACCGGAGGCAAAGCGGAGGGAGCCTATATGCGGATCGGAATCCTGACCGGCGGCGGCGACGTGCCCGGACTCAACCCGTGCATCCGGTCGATCGCGCTGTCGGCGCTCGATCGCGGCTGGGCGATGACCGGGTTCAGGCGCGGCTGGCAGGGCTTCCTCGAGATCGATCCCGACGACCTCGACAGCATCGCCGCGCAGACGATCCCGCTCGATCGCGAGGCGGTTCGCGGAATCGACCGGGTCGGCGGCACGATGCTCCACACCTCGCGCACCGATCCGCGCACGGTAAAGGGCGGCGACCGGACCCCGCATGTGCTGGCGGTGCTCGCCAGGCTCGGCATCGACGCGCTGATCACGCTGGGCGGCGACGGCACGCTGCGTTTCTCGGCGCATCTGTCGTCGCTTGGCTTTCCGGTGATCTCGATCCCCAAGACGATGGACAACGACGTGTTCGGGACCGATTACTGCATCGGCTTCTCGACCGCGATTACCCGCTCGGTCGATGCGATCAACGCGCTGAGGACCACCGCCGAAAGCCATGAGCGGATCGCCGTGATCGAGCTGTTCGGCCGGCGCTCGGGCGAGACCGCGCTGCTCAGCGGCTTTCTCGGTCAGGTCGACCGCACCGTGATCTCCGAGGTCCCGGTCGATCCCGACATATTGCTGCCGCTGCTCGCCGCCGACCGCATGAGCCGGCCCGCGCGCTATTCGATGTGCGTCATCTCCGAGGGCGCGTCGATCATCGGCGAGGATCATGAGGCCGACACGCATGGGAGCACCGAGCGCGCGCTGTCGAACACCCAGCGCCAGATCGAGGCGGTCGGCCCGCGGCTCGCCCGGCTGATCGAGAAGCGCACCGGCCAGGGCACGATCGTCCAGCAGCTCGCCTATCTGATGCGCGCGGGCGATCCCGACGCGCTCGACCGGATGGTCGGCTTCGCCTTTGGCGGGCTGGCGATCCAGATGATCGCGGCGAAGCAGACCGGGCGGATGCTGGCGCTGCGCGACGGCAAATATACCGATGTGCCGATCGATACGCTGCTCGAGGCGACCAAGTCGGTCGACGTCGGTGCGCTCTACGATCCCGCCACCTATCGCGCCAAGCTGATGAATGTGCGCGGAATGCCGATGTTTCTTTATTGAGTCACATAGACGCGATTATGCCATTGCGCCCACCCGAACCCTTTGCTAGTGGCACCCGCCTACCAGCATCCCGGGCACCCGGGATCCTACTCGGTGTGCGGTCGTGGCGGAATTGGTAGACGCGCAACGTTGAGGTCGTTGTAGCCGAAAGGCTGTGGAAGTTCGAGTCTTCTCGACCGCACCACCCTGTCCCTTGGACACCCTGGAACCGCTGGCAAGGCCATGCTCCCGCGAAAGCGGGAGGGTTCCAGGGCGTGTCCATTTCCCCTTACCATACCACGATTTGCCCCAGCCTGATCGTCGCCGCGATGATTGGCGCCGGCGCCTGCCGCCCGGGATATTGATCTTGATCGCCCCCGGCGCATCCGACAGACCGACGGCAACAGGGCCTGCAGTGCGGGGCAACCGCGCGACGACGGCCCCATAGCCAGGATGCCCAGAGGAGCCTTCGCATGAAACTCGCATTGCCGGACGACAGCCAGCCCGTGCAGGAAATGTTCGAGCGGTTCTTCGCCGCCGAATCGACCTCGGTACGGATTCGCGCGGCCGAGCCGGTGGGTTTCGACCAGGCGCTCTGGGATGAGTTGCTCGGGCTCGAAGCGCCGCTGATGCGCCTCTCGGCCAATGCCGGCGGCGGCGAGATGAGCCTGTTCGACACCTGCCTGATGATGGAGCAGGCCGGCCGCCGGCTCGCCTCTGCGCCGCTCGCCGAAGCGATCGTCGCGGTCCGCATCCTCGGCGAGATCGGCGGCGACGCCGCGCGCGAATGGATCGAGAAGGTCCGCGGCGGCACCCTGATCACCCTCGCGCTCCACGATGCCGCGCCTGGCAAGCTCCAGCTCGTCCCCGGCGGCGCGGTTGCCGGTGCGGTGCTCACCTTCGACGGCAGCGAGGTCGCGATCGAAATCCCGGGCGCGCCGCTCGACGCTCCTTCGACCCTCGGCGGTGCGGCGATCGGCCTGTTCACCCCCGGTCAGGGCGAACGCATCGTCCTGTCGGGCAATGCCGATGCGGCGAAGATCTGGGCCGCCGGGATCGAGGAATGGAAGCTGCTGACGTCGGCAGCGCTGGTCGGCCTGTCGCGCGAAGCGCTGCAGATGGCCGCCGCTTATGCCAGCGAGCGCATCGCCTTCGGCCAGCCGATCGGTGCCAACCAGGGCATCGCCCACCCGCTCGCCGACGATGTGATCGACGCCGATGGCGGCGCGATGCTGCTGTGGTGGACGCTGCGCGCGATCGCCACCGGCCATGACGAGGCTGCGGCGACGGTGTCGATGCTGTTCTGGTGGGCCAGCCGCACCGCGACCCGCAGCGTCGCGCATGCGCTCCACACCTTCGGCGGCTATGGCCTGTCGAACGAATATGACATCCAGCTCTACCATCGCCGCGCCAAGGCGTGGGCGCTGGTGCTGGGCGATCCGAAGGTCGAACTGATCCGCGCCGGCCGCCGGCTGCTGCTCGGCGAGACCGCGGCCCTGCCCGATCCCGGCGTGGTCGACATCGATTTCGACCCGCCCGAAGGCGGCCAGGAGCTCGCCGACGAGACCCGCGCGCTGTTCGCGAAGATCCTCGATCCGACCAAGCACAACCTCGTCGACCATAATTTCGAATCGCACGACTGGGAGGTTCACCGCGCGCTCGGCGCCGCCGGCCTGCTCTATCCCGACTGGCCGGCGAAATGGGGCGGCCGCGATGCCGATGCGGACGCGACCCGCGCCAGCCTGACCGTCTGGCAGGAGGTCGGCTATGCGGGTCTCCCGCGCAGCACCACCGCGATGATCGGCCATGTCGTCCAGAAGACCGGCACCCCCGAGCTGCAGGATGAGGTGCTGCTGCGCATGGGCCGCGGCGAGATCAGCGCCTGCCTCGGCTATACCGAGCCGTCGGGCGGTTCGGACGTGTTCGCCGCCAAGACCCGCGCGGTCCGCGACGGCGACGACTGGATCATCAACGGCCAGAAGATGTTCACCTCGGGTGCCGAACTCGCCAGCTATGTCATCCTGATCACCCGCACCGATCCCGACGCCCCCAAGCACAAGGGCATCACCGTGTTCCTGGTGCCGCTCGACAAGCCCGGGATCGAGATCCACCCGGTCCACACCTTCATGGACGAGCGCACCAACGCGACCTTCTACCAGGATGTCCGCGTCGAGGACCGCTATCGGATGGGCGAGATCAATGGCGGCGCCAAGGTGCTCGCGGCAGCGCTCAGCATGGAACAGAGCGGCGGCTATTATCATATCCTGATGCGCGAGATGGCGCACTCGGTCGCCGACTGGGCGCGCGAGGAGCAGCGCGACGGCAAGCCGGCGATCGAGAATCCCGACGTCCTCGCCCGCCTCGCCGAGGTCCATGCCAGCGCGCGCATCGCCGAGACACTGTCGGGCCGGGTGCTCGGCGCCAAGCTCGCCGGCCAGCCCGATCTCGCCTACGGCCCCGCCGCGAAGGTCTTCTCGACCGAGGAGTTCATCAAGCGCTCGGCCGACCTGCTCGACCTCGCCGCCCCACGCTCGCTGCTGCGCGGCCAGCAGGGGCTCGGCCTCGTCGAAAAGGGCTATCGCCACTCGACCGCGACGACGATCTATGGCGGCACCAGCGAGGTGCTGCGCTCGATGGTCGCCGAACGACGCCTCGGCCTGCCGCGCAGCCGCGCGTAACGCTGTTGGTCGGGGCCGCGCGCGGGCGGCCCCGATCACGCTCTTGCCTAAGATGCCGCGTCGAAGTTGATCGCCGCGATCTCCAATATCTCCTGGCGGTCCTCGGCGAGCAGGTGGCCCGCCGCGATCGTCGCATCGAGCGCCTTTTCGAACTTCGCCAGATAGTCGGTCTTGCCGCCCGGATAAAGCCGCGCCAGCGTCGCCTTGTCGAACGGCTCGCCGGTGCCGACCAGCATCGCCACGAACGATCCGCCATTGCCGCCGCCGGTCAGCCGGATCGTCGGCACGTCGACCCAGGGCGACCGGATCCCGCCCTTGGCGAGGCCGTTGGCGTCGAGCGCCAGCGTCGCGGTCTCGCCCTCCTTGCCGCCGGTCGCGAGATCGAGCTTCGGAGTCGACGCCGGCGGCCTGCCGCTGCGCACCCATTTGTCGACCGCGGCGAGCGCCGCCTCGGTGATATAATGGTGCGGCATCCCCGGATTGCCGGGCTTGTCGAGCTTGCCGCCCGGCGCGTTGGTGCTCGGCACGAACACCTTGGCGAGCTGTGCGGCGGGGCGCGTCCCCGAATCGCCGAATGCGCCCATGAACAGATAATTGTCGGCGTGCGAGGTGCCGGCGATCTCCCACACCCGCAGCTTGTCGCTGTCGGGCTGGCGCGACGCATGATAGCCGGGCAGCCGCGCGCCGAGCAGGTCGGTCTCGGTGATCACCGTCAGCAGCGGTACGCGCAAGTCGGGTCGGAAGCGGACATGCGCAGGAACGATCCCCTCGCCACCCATCATCCGGGTGCCGTCGATCGCCGCGCTGCTGCCGAAACGCGAATGGATCATGAAGCCGTCATAGACCTTTGCCAGCCGGTCGACCGCGTTGACATAGGTGGTCAGGAACGCCGCCGACTGCGATTCGCCGATCGCGATCACCCTTTTGGGCACCAGCGGCCCGATCAGCCCGCCGGCCTTCGGCCCCTTCAGCGCCGCGCCGACCTGCGAGAAGATGTCGAACGAATAGGCATCGCCCGGATGCGCCAGCGTACCGTAGCGCTTCGGATCGGCCTTCTTGAGCGGCACCCCGCCCGCCGACATGATCGCGTCGCCGCCCTCGACCCCCATCTTCTGCGCCGACACCGCGACATAGGCATAGCCTTTGCGCAGCATCTCGCGATGCGCGACCATCCAGTCGGCCGGCGCATCCTGTCCCGCGGTGACGTTGAGCCACTCGACCAGCACCGTACCGTTGAACTTCGCGGGATCGGTCGGCCGCACCACCACCACCCGGGTGGCGAACGGTGCGGTCGCCGCGGCGGTCGCGTTCCAGCGGCCATCGGCGGGCGCGGCGCCGGGCAGACGATAGGAGGTCGCGGTTCCCGACAGGAAATATTCCTCGGTCTGATAGCCGAGCGGCGTGAGGTCGAACGCCCCGAGCAGCAGTACCGGCTTGCCCGGCACCGCGGCGATCGCAGCGGGTGTCGCGGCGGCCGCGGGCGGCGCCGCCACCGCCAGGCACAGGGCTGCGGCGCCGATCGCCGATCCGAAAAAGATGCTGTTGCGCATGCTGGCCGATCCTCTCCTGTCCGCGGCGTATCGCCGTCGGTTCCAGCCATGATTGGTAGGCAACTTACCAATTGTTGGCAACAGACGATGTCGATAGAGGATGGCCATGGCGACCGACCCGAAACAGCCTGAACTGCGCGATCCGCTCGACGACATGATCGGCTATCAGCTGCGCCGGGCGTCGCTGGTGACCTTCACCGCGTTGAACGAGCAGTTCGAGGCGCTCGGGCTGCGGCCGATGGAGGCGATCATCATCCGGCTGGTCGAGGCCAATCCCGGCTGCAACCAGGCCGAGATCAGCCGCTCGCTCGGCATCCAGCGCACCAACATGGTGCCGGTGATCGGGGCGATGGTCGATGCCGGGCTGATATCGCGCGCGGTCGCCGACGGCCGCAGCCATGCGCTCCACCTCACCGACAAGGGCCGCGCGCTCCACGCCAGGATCGCGCGGGTCGCGCAGGTCGAGGAGGATCGCTTCTTCGGCGATCTCGATATGACGACCCGCACGACCCTGCTCGGGGTGCTGCAGGCGATCAGGGCGCGGGACGCGAACTGATCGGCCCGAGTTCGGCCTGCGCGGCATCGAACTGCCGCCGGAACGCGGCATCGGCCATCAGCCGCTCGGCGACGATCATGCCGAGCACTTGGCCCGCGGCGACATCGCTCGGAAAATGCATCTCGCAGGTCAGCCGGCTGCGGCCATAGCCGGCGGCGCGCGCCATGATCGCCGGCGCCCGCGACGGCACCAGCCGGGCGAGGATCGCGCCCATCGAAAAGCCCATCGTCGTGTGCCCGCTCGGATAGGACGACAGCGGATCGTCGTCGGTCGTGCAGGCCTTGACCGACGGATCGACGATCCACGGGCGCTTGCGCTGGAACAGCGCCTTGGCGCGATCGGCATCGCGCTTCTCCTCGGCGCGGACCAGCGCGAACAGCGCCGCGGTCTGCGGCATCGCCCGCAGATCGACACCCAGGCCGACCGCCGCATTGAAGATCGACACATCCTTGGTCTTGTCGTCGGCGTCGGCCGCGTCGAACTCCGCTGGCGTCCGCTGCGCCTCGATCGCGTGGAGCACCGCCAGTTCGCCGACGGCGACCTTGCTGCCCTCGGCGGGCGGGGACGGCAAGATCAGTGCCGGGTCGATCGCGTCGGCGGGCAACGGCGGCGCCACCGTCGGCCCCTTCGCCGCGACCAATGCGACCGCGGCGACGCAGAGCAGCAGGGCGCGGCGCATCAGAACTTCACCGTGACGTCGCCGGTTATCGACCGGCCCGACTGGTAGAAATATTGATCGAACGGGGTCGTCTTGCCCTGGCTGATATTGGTCACCCGCCGCGAGTCGAACAGGTTCGACACCGCCAGACCGACCCGGGCGATGCCGAAATCATAGCTGCCGGTGAGATTGGTGAGGTTGTAGCCCTTCAGGCGATAGGCCGGCAGTTCGCCGTCGACCGCATATTGGGCGCCGGTGAACTTGTCGATCACCGACAGCCGGACCGGACCGCTCTTGAACAGCACACCGGCGGCGGCGGTCATGAACGGGGCATTGGCGACCTGGGTGTGCGCCGCGCCGGGATTGTCGGTCTTGGCGTAGTTGCGCGAGGCGTTGGCGAACACCGCCAGCCCATTGTCGAACGCATAGGTCGCCTGGCCTTCGACGCCCTTGTAGGTCACCGCGCCCTGGTTGATGAAGATCGTGCCCTCGCCGGGCACCGTCGAGGCGAACGACGCGAACTTGTTCTTGAACTTGATATAATAGCCGTCGACGTCGAGGCTCAAATGGCTGCCATGAAAGACCGCGCCGGTCTGATAGTTGGTCGACCGCTCGGGCGCGACCGTCGAGAGCGTCGGGTTGGCGACATAGAGCACGCTGAGCGGCGGCATCAGGAAACCGCGCGCATATTGGCCATAGACCGAAAGCCGGTCGGTCGCGGCATAGTTGACCGTCGCGAACGGCAGCGTCGCCGAATAGCTGTTGCTCAGCACCTGCGCGTAGCGCGTGGTCTGGTTGTAGTCGGCGTCGATCTTGCGGTTGAAATCGACATGCTTGACGCCGGGGGTGATCTTCAGCCCCTCGATCGGCCGCAATTCGAGCTCGGCGAACTCCTCGGTGTGGTTGATCTGCGAATGCTGGTCGAACTTGATGTCGGCCGGGGTCTTCGCGCCGGTGGTCGGGTTGGTCACCGCCTTTTCGACATAGTTGGGCTGGCCGGTGACCAGGTCGACGTCGCGCTGCTGGCGATAGGTGTGCGAATGCTCGAACCAGGCGCCCGCGGTCAGCGTGCCGAAGCCGAAATCGAGCCTGGTCTTGGCGATGTCGCCATAGACCCGATATTTGTTGGTCTTGGTATAGCCCGACACCCCGGTGACGGTGGCCCCGGTCGGCGCGAACAGTGGGGTCGCCGACAGCCGGACCTTGTTGGCGGCGGCGATCGTCGCGGCGTCGGCGGTACCGAACAGCGTCACGTCGGTCCCGCTGAGCGTCTCATTGTCATAGCTGTAGGTATAGGCGCGGTTCTCGAAGGTCGCGGTCGGCGACAGGTTGGCCTCGAACTTGACGATCTCGAAATCGGTCGTCTTGTGGGTGTGGTTATAGCCATAATAGGTCTGGCTGGTCGGATCGTCGTTCAGGCTGAAATTCTTGCCGAACTGCGCGACCTGCGCCAGCGTCGCACCATCCTTGTCGGGCTGGTTGAAGCTGTTCTCGTTATAGGTCGCGAGCAGAGTCAGCTTGGCGTCGGGCCCGATCGGGATCATCGCCTTGCCGAAGATGTTGTTCGCCCTGAACGGGCTGAAACTGCGCTCGCCGTCGGACTTGGTGTGCTGCGCGCTCAGCAGGAACTCGCTGCCGCCCAGCGCCGCGACCGCGCCGCTCTGCACGAGCCCGCGCAGCAGATAGGTGTTGAAGCTGCCATAAGTGCCCTTGAGCTCGGCGCTCGCATCTTCGCGGGTCTCGCGCGAGAACATGTTGATGTTGCCGCCGAAGGTCGCCTGGCCGAGCTGGCTGGCATTGCCCGGACCGCGATCGACGATCAGCGTCTCGATCGTATTCGACGGGAAGAAGGTGTTCGAATGATGGGTCGGGTCGTTGGTGTCGCCGAACGGCACCCCGTCATAGGTGATATTATATTCGCCGTCCTGGAAGCCGCGGATCTGCGCCTTGGACTCGCTCAGCCCCGATCCGTTCGACCCGCCATAGTTGGAGACGCTCGGCGAGATCAGCGCGATGCCGTTGAAATCGGTGGTCGCGGGCAGCGAATCCTCGATGAAGGATCGCGATATGATCGCCTGCGGCTGGGTGGTCGTCAGCGCGGTGGTCACCGGCGCGATCTCGTTCGCCTTGGTGGCCGTGACGATGATCTCGGACCCTTCGGCGATGTCGGCCGCGGCATCGGCTTCGGCGGCCTGGACCGGATGGCCCATGATCGCGAGCGGCGAAATTCCGAGCAGCAACGCGCTCAACGACAGTTTCTTCATATATCCACCCTTTTTTCCGATTTGGCTCGGCGGGTGGGGCTCTGCGCCTTGGGATGCGACAGATCGGCTACCGGTTCATGACGAAATCATGAATATATATGTCTGAATATTTCTTTTTTCCGACAGATGTTTCCAGCTGCGGGTTCGGCGCGGGCGCGGCGTCTTGCTCAATTCGCCCGCACCACGAAACGCCTGTTTTCAGGCATTTCGTGGCGTTTCGGATCGGTCAGGCCGCGACCGCGTCGGCGGCCGTGGAGGTGCGGTCGAGCGCGGCGAGGATCGCCGGCGACTCGGTCCGCTTCAGCCAGTCGGGGCTGATGTCGGCGAAGCGGACAGTCCGGTCGCGGTCGATCAGGATCACCGCCGGCTGCGGCAGTTCCCAGCTCCCGGTGCCGGTGAGCGAACCGATCCAGTCGCCCTCCTTCGGCGCCGGGCCGGCATCGACCGGCTCGAAGGTCAGCCCGAAGCGGCGGCCGAGCGCGTTGCCGCGATCGGAGGCGACCTCGAACGACAGGCCGTGGCGCTCGCGGATCGCATCGAGCCCCTTTTCGGGCAGATGCGGGCTGACCGCGACCAGCCTCACCCCGGCGGCGCGCAGCGCCGGCGCAAGGGTCCGATCATAATGAGGCAGCGCGATGTTGCACGCCGGGCAGCCGGCGAAACGGAAGAAGATCAAGGCGACCGGCCCGTCGGCGGTCAATTGGTCGAGGGTGACGCTAGCACCTGTCGACAAGTCGAGCGTGAACGGCTCGACGATATCGCCCTCGGCGACCACCGCCGCCGGATCGAAGGCGGCGACCAGCGCGCGGCGCTGCTCGACATTCTTCGCCAGCTTGGCGGGTTCCCAGCTGCGTTCGCGTTCGGCGTGCAGCGCCTCGAACGCCGCGGTAAGGCTCTCGGTCATGTCTCTATCCTTGCTTGTGGGTTCAGCGGACGCGGTGCGGGATGTCGTCGCTGGCGATCAGCACCCGGTGCATGACCCGCGGAAAATCGCCATAATCCTTGACCGCATAATGAAGGCCGGCGCGGTTGTCCCAGAAGGCGACCGATCCCTTGCGCCAGCGGAAGCGCACGCTGTGCTCGGGCTTCTTGACCTCGTCGTAAAGCCGGGCGAGCAGCGCGTCGCTCTCGGCGCGGTCGAGATCGACGAAGCGCGGCTTGAGGCTGAAATTGATCCAGAAAATGTCCTCGCCGGTTTCGGGATGGGTGCGGATCACCGGGTGCGAGACCAGCGGATAGATTTCGCCGGCCTTGGCGAGCGAACTCTGGAAATCGTGGACGACATAGAGCGTGTCGATCGCCGCGCGCAGATCGTCGGGCAGCCCGCGCAGGATCGCGGCACCGTTCGCCCAGATCGTGTCGCCGCCGACGTCGGGAATATGCTCGGCACGCAGCACCGCACCGAGCACCGGGTTCAGCCGCCAGCTCGTGTCGGTATGCCAGTGATTGCCACGATCGGCATATTCGCGCGCGGCCTCGGCCGCGATCGGCTGGATGATGCGATGGCTCTGCAGCCCGCCGCTCGGATGCGCATAAAGTTCGCCGAAATTGGCGGCGAAATCGAGCTGCTGGTCGCGGCCGATATCCTGATCGCGGAAGAACAGCACCTTGTGGCGCAGCAGCAGCGCGTAGAGTTCGTCGCGCAGCGCGCGATCGAGCGGCTGGGCCAGGTCGATGCCGCCGATCTCGGCGCCGATCACGGGGGTGAGCTGTTCGACCTGCAGGCGTCCGGTGGGCGGCGCGTCGAGCGGCGAACGGGTGGCGGCTGTGGCCATGACGGATCCTCGCTTTGGCCTCCGGGGAGGCGGGGCCTCCAGAGCTAGGCCCGGGCGCCCCCGCGCGACCAACGAGATTGCCGCATCAGCCGTCGAGAATCTTTTATAGTTGATTCAGCCCGTGCGGCGCTCGAGCAAAATTGATCCCGGATGCGTGAGCATCTTCGGGATCACAAAAGATCCCTGATCGAAACCACGATGTGCTAGGATCGGCGCTGCAGGGATACGTAGAGGCGCAAAGGCGGCTCCTCGGATACGCCCCTCGACCAGAGGAGATGCGGATGGCCCCGAGCGACATGACCCAGGACGATGTGATGACCGCGGATTTCTGGGCGGCACCGGCGCGGCTGATGCGCACCGCCGATCATGGCCGCAGCTGGCACGGCGCGCGCAGCGTCCCGCCCGAGATGATGGCCGGATCGGTCGCCACCCTCGTGCGCCATATCCAGGCGCAGGACAGCGAGGATCTGTGGCGGTTCGCGATCGTCACCGGCGACGATCATTATATCCGCAACGCCGAACTGCGCAGCCTGATCAGGCGCGAGGATGTTCCGGCAGACTGAAACGACGGCCCGAGGTCATGGTTTGCATAACGGCCTCCAGCCGGGTCACCACCAAGGTGCCCGGCACAAGACTACCGCTTTTCCAGTTGTTTAACCGTTGCGCAGGCGCGACGGGATCCGCGTCACCGGCCCGCTCATGACCTTGGCGCCATAAGCGCGGGTGACGACCGCGGTATCGTGCGCGTTGAGCAGGACGACGCGGGTGCCGCCCGACAGCAGCGGCTCGATCACGCTGATCGGCGCGCTGTGCTTGGCGCACATATCGGTGACATGCGCCACGGTGGCGTCGACGTTGATGGCTCGGGACATTGGGGGAAGGCTCCTGCACGACGCGATCGTGCCTGCCGAAATTAGCGGCGCCAGCCTAGCAGTATGGCGCCCGACTGTCGCCGTCGAAATCCATGCGGGGTTTTCGGCCCGGCAATGCTATGGGCAGCGCATCGCCGGTACGCGTCCGTAAGCGCCGGCGGCTGAGAGACCAGCGCGCTCCCGCTTACGTCCGATGGAATTTCAGCCGGGACCGCGACCCTCTTCAGGGTCGTCCCGATATATGGCCCCCGATATCGCCGGGGCCGATGCCGACGGTTCCCCAAGCCATTGCCCCCGCTCCAGGAGAGCCTCATGCCTGCCCAGCTCACATCCTTCACCATCGTCCGCACCGGCGACGACTATATCGTCCGCATCGGCACCCAGGACGGCGCGAACCACGAGATCGTCGCCACCTTCGAACAGCTCGACCTGCTCGCCGAAGAGATCGATCGCCAGCTCGACAGCGACGAGGAATCCGATCTGGCGTCCGGTCCGTTCATCGGGGCCAATGACCCCGACTGAGCGCGTGGCGACCCGGCATGGCATCGTGCCGGCCGGCATCCGCCCCCCCTGCAGGATCGAACAGGCCTATCTGGCGCTGATGCGGGGCAGCATGTTGCTGGGCCGGGTCAGCGGACGCGCCGACGCGGTGCTGCGCGACGATGCCCGGCTGCGCGCGCGGGTGCTGATGAACCGGCTGCGCGAACTCGACCGGCTGACCGCGATCCTGCTCAACGAGATTGCGGGTTCCGCAGGGCTCGACCCGGCCCAGACCGCGACGGTCCGCCGCCGGCGCAGCGTCGCCGCCAAGCTCGGCGCGGTCCGCGCCCTGCTGCCGCTCGACGCCGGCGACGAAGCCCGGCTCGATGCGATCCGCGACGTGCGCCGCCGGCTGGCGCGCGGGCATAACCCGCCGGCGTCCGCCCGGGATCTCGCCGCCATCTACCGCTTCTACGGCGAACTCGCCGACCGCCTGTTCGCGCGGCGGCCCGCCATGCCTGTAGCGGTTGCCGCTTAAGCCAAAAGTCTAACGGTCTTCGGACTATCGACCTCCCCGATCGGCTTGCCCCGTCCAATCGATGAAGAAATCTTAACCTTCTGTGATCGATAATCACGCACGGTTGGCGAATGATCGGGTGACGTTGCGTTGGAAGCCTATGGTGGCAGAATACCGAAGACCGATCGTCGCCGTCGCGACGTCGGGGTCCCCGCGGACGCTGCCCGCCCGGTCGACTGGATTTCGGTCGCCGCCGAACTGAACCAGGCCGCGGCGATGCGCGGCCGGGCCGACCCCGCCGATCCGGCGATGCCGCTCGACCTGTCCGAACTCGCCCTCACCCGCGCCGACCTCGAGGATGCCTGCGAGATCGCCCAGCTCGGGGTCTGGCGCTGGATCGTCGGCAGCCAGGATTTCAGCTGGTCGTCCGAGGTGTTCCGGATCGCCGGCCGCAACCCCGCCGATTTCGTCCCCACCCTCGACCGCACTTTCGACTGCCTCCATGCCGACGACCGCGCGGCGATGCGCCAGCATCTCTACGGCACCGCCCGCACCGGTCTACCGGTCGGCCGCGAATTCCGGATCGTCCGGCCTGACGGCGGCATTCGCCATTGCTGGGCCAAGATCCGGCCGATCCTCCACGATCGTATCGTCGTCGCGGTGCGTGGCGTGCTGCTCGACATCACCGAGCGCAAGGAGGCCGAAGGCGCGCTCCAGGCCAGCCAGCAACATTATCGCAACGCGGTCGCGCTCAGCCCACAGATCCCGTGGATGTCCGACGCCGAAGGCAATATCCTCGAAGTCGGGCCGCGCTGGCCCGAACTGGTCGGCACCAGCTGCGAGGAAGCGCTCGGCCAGGGCTGGATCGGATCGCTCCATCCCGACGATGTCGACCCGACCCTGACCGCCTGGGCGTATTCGCTGCGGACCGGCGCGCATGTCGACCTGCGCTACCGGCTGCGTCAGCGCGACGGCCGCCACACATGGTTCCGCGTCCGCGCCGACGCCTGCCGCAACGATCGCGGCGAGATCGTCCGCTGGTACGGGCTGGTCGAGGATATCCACGAACAGGTCACCGCCGAACTCGCGCTGCGCGAAGGCGAATATCGGCTGCGCAGCGCCCACCAGGCCGCCGGCATCGGCGAGTTCGAGCTCGATTTCATCGGCGGTGCCGCCCATCTGTCCGAACAGAGCCTGTTGCTGCACGGCCTCGCCGCCGACGCCGATCCGGTGCTGCCCGGCAAGGACAGCTGGTCGGCGCTCGTGCATCCCGAGGACGGGCCCCGCGCCTGGGCGGCGGTCGACGAGGCGGTGCGCACCGGCGGGCTCTACGACTTCACCTTCCGCGTACCGCAGCCGGACGGCGACATGCGCTGGGTCAACGGGCTCGGCCGGGTCCATTATGACGAGGCCGGCCAGCCGGTGCGGATGCTCGGCATCAATATCGACGTCACCGCGCGCAAGCAGGCCGAGATCAGCCTCGAAGGCAGCGAGGCGTTCAACCGCAGCATCGTCGAGGCCAGCACCGACAGCATCAAGCTGCTCGGCGCCGACGGCCGGATATTGTTCGAGAACGACGCGAGCCGCCGGGCGATGGAACTCGACGGCAATGCCTGCTTCATCGGCCGCGACTGGCTGAGCCTGTGGCCCGAAACCGCGCAGGTCGAAGCGACCGAGGCGCTGCGGACCGCGCTCGCCGGCGGCAGCGCCCGCTTCTCGGCCGCGCGCGCCACCGCCAAGGGCACGATCAAATGGTGGGACGTGGTGGTGTCGCCGGTGCTCGCGGGCGGCAGCGCGCCGATCCGGCTGCTCAGCATCGCCCGCGACATCACCCATCAGAAGCAGACCGAGGACCAAGTCCAGTGGAGCGCGACCCATGACGCGCTGACCCTGCTGCCCAACCGCCGCCTGTTCGAGACCCGGCTCGCCGAGGCGGTCGAAGAAGCTTTGGTCTCGGGCGAGGCGGTCGGGCTGATCGCGGTCGACCTCGACCGGCTCAAGCAGATCAACGACACGCTCGGCCATGACGCCGGCAACGCGATCCTCCAGACGATCGGCCAGCGGCTTCAGGAATCGATCCGCCCCGGCGACACCGCCGCGCGGCTCGGCGGCGACGAATTCGCGATCATCCTGCGCGGGGTCGAGGGCGAGGCCGAACTGGCGGCGATCGGCCAGCGGGCGCTGGCCCGGCTGCGCGAGCCTTTCGTCTATGCCGGCCAGACGCTCGACTGCCGCTCGAGCATGGGCGCCAGCCTCTATCCCCACGACACCGCCGAGCCGACCGAACTGCTCAAATATGCCGATATGGCGCTCTATTCGTCGAAGACCGCCGGCCGCGGCGGATTGCTGCTGTTCCGCCCGCAGATGCGCGCCGACCTGCAGCAGCGCGTGTCGATGATCGCGATCGCCCGCGATGCGATCGCCGCCAACCGGGTCGCGCCGCATTACCAGCCGAAGATCGACCTGGTGTCGGGCAGGATCGCGGGCTTCGAGGCACTGATGCGCTGGACCGACCGCACCGGCCGCCTGCGCCTGCCCGGCGCGCTCGCCGCCGCGTTCGAGGATCATGAGGTCGCGACCTCGATCACCGACCGGATGCTCGACCGCAGTCTCGCCGACATTTCGGCCTGGATCGCCGCCGGGGTCGATTTCGGCCATGTCGCGATCAACGCCTCGGCGGCCGACTTCCGCCGCCCCGACTTCGCCGAACAGGTGATCGAGGCGCTGCGCCGTGCCCAGGTGCCGGCCGAGCGGCTCCAGATCGAGATCACCGAGCCGGTGATCCTCGGCCGGTCGGCGGACTCGGTCGGCAAGGCATTGCGTCGGCTCGCCGATGCCGGGGTGCGGATCGCGCTCGACGATTTCGGCACCGGCTATGCGTCGCTCAGCCATCTCAAGCAGTTCCCGGTCGACGTTATCAAGATCGACGGCAGCTTCCTCGCCGATGCGCGCGACGATGGCGACGCCGCACCGATCGTCGAGGCGGTCGTCAATCTCGGCCGCAGCCTCGATCTCGATGTCGTTGCCGAAGGCGTCGAGACGGTATCGCAGGCGCGCCGGCTGCAGCGGCTCGGCTGCCGCTATGGCCAGGGCTTCCTGTTCTCGGCGGCGGTCGCCGCGGCCGATGTCCCGGCGATCTGCCGCCGCAGCTTCGACGCATTCGATCGGCCCTGACCGCGCCGCCGGGCGCCGCGGTCATCGCCACCCCGGCCGACCGGTGTCGCCGGCCCGCCACGCGCTGATACGCGTCGCATAGGCGCGCCCCGCCGCGGCGAGTTCCTCGGGCGAGGATTTGTTCGCACGAAACAGCAGGAACGGGTCCGCCCAGCGCAGCCCGCAACGATAGGCGGTCGCCTGCAACGGCCGCAGCAGCGCCTCGAGCGCAAAGAGGTTGGCGCCGTCGGGCGTGTAAGCCGATCGGTCGTTGCCCGCGGTCGCGGCGACCATCAGCGGCAGGTCGCGGATCGATTCGCCTTCCTGCGGACGGATATAGAACATCCGCGTGAGCACCAGATCCTGCCATGCCTTGAGCAGCGGCGGGGTCGAATACCATTGTACCGGAAATTGCAGGATCAGCCGGTCGGCGGCGACCAGCCGCGCGACCTCGACATCGGCATCGATGCTGTCGACCGACGGATAGAGTGCCGCCATGTCGACGATCTCGACATCGGCGAGCGCGCTGGCCGCCATGGCGAGCGCGCGATTGGCCTGCGAACGGGCAGGCTCGGGATGGAACAGCAGGATCGATGTGGACATGGTCGGTCTCCTTCGCCGACCGGCCTAGGCGCGCATCCCATCATCCTTCCAATCGATAATATATATACCATAATATCCATCTGATGAATTTGCGCGGCATCGATCTCAACCTGCTCGTGATCCTCGACGCGCTGATCGACGAGCGCCATGTCTCGCGCGCCGCCAACCGGCTCGGCCTGTCGCAGCCGGCGACGTCGAGCGCGCTCGAACGCTGCCGGCAGCTGTTCGGCGATCCGCTGCTCGAACGCGCCGATCGGGCGATGCGGCTGACGCCGCGGGCCGAAGCGCTGCGCGAACCGCTTCGGCACATCCTCGCCGGGGTCGAAGCGCTGGTCTCGGTCGCCCCGCCCGCCCTCGCCGACATCCGCCAGACCGTCCATGTCATGATGGCCGACATCCTCGGCGCGCTGCTCGCCCGCCCGCTGGTCGAGGCGATCGGCGCCGTCGCCCCCGGCATCGACCTGGTGCTGCATGCGTGGCGCGGCGGGCGCGAGGCGGTCGCCCGCGCCGCGAAAGGCGGCATCGACCTGATCGTGTCGGTGCTGCCGCCGGTCGATCCGCGCGATTTCCATGTCGAGGCGCTGGTCGACGAACATTATCGCGTGGCGATGCGCGCCGATCATCCGGCCGCCGCCGATTTCGATCTCGATCGCTGGCTCGCCTGGCCACACATATTGATCTCGTCCGACGGATCGACCCATGGCCCGCTCGACGAGGCGCTGGCGGGGATCGACCGCGAACGGCGGATCGCGCTGGTGGTGCCGAGCTTCATGCTGGTCCCTGACCTGCTCCGCGAAACCGACATGATCGCGATGCTGCCGAGCCTGTGCCTCGGCGACCGCACGGCGGCCGGGCTGGCCGGCTTCGCGCCGCCGCTGCCGATTCCCGGTTTCACCCTGCACATGGCCTGGCATCGCCGCCGCGACCGCGACCCCGCGGTCGGGCTGGTCGCCGACCGGATCCGCCGGCTCGTCCGGGATGTCCCGCAGCGCTGATATCGACGATCGCAGACCTGGTCCATCGGCAAGGGACACATCGGCGCCGCCGGCTTATTCCTCCTCGGTCGGGTCCGACTTGCGCCACAGGACATAGACCATCGCCGCCAGCAGCAGGGTGCCGCCGACCAGCAGCCCCCACAGCGCATAGGTCCGCAGCGGGATTCCCCCTCCCTTGGAGGCCGCCAGCACCAGCAAAGGCGCCGCGGGTTCGGTCACCGACGCCACCGGCAGCGCATGTTCGGCCCCGGCTCGCCAGCCGGGCATGAGGTCGCCGATGTCGAGATAGCGGTTGCCGGCTTCCGCCGCCCCGGCCGCCAGCGTGAACGGCCCACCGTCGCCGAACTGCGCGACCAGGTCGAGCGGGGTCAGCGTCAGCCGGAGTGCCGGCGCGGCCGAGAAACCGTCGGAGCGCGGATCGGCGACGATGCGATATTGGCTGAACGCGCCGCCCGACAGCGCGATCGGCCGGTTGCCCGGTCCGCGCCGCACCGTGCCCGTGCCGATTTCGATCCACGGTGCCTCGTCATTGTCGCGCGCCTGGATCCGCACCGGCACGATCAGGTCGTCGCGCGCGGGATCGAGCGCGAGCGCGGCGATCGCGATCGGGTGGGACAGCGCGAACTCGACATGATGATCGTCGGTCAGCGTCGGCGGGCTGGTCGCGATCGCGGGTCGCCCGTCGTGCCCGTCGCCATGGCGGACGATCAGGGTCGCGGCGCGGATCTCGACCGGTCCGAGCAGCTTCGACCCCGCGCTCCAGGTGATCCGAAGATAGGCGCCGTGCAGATCGGCCCGGTCGAGCGCGATTGTCTCCGAGCCCAGCGCCTCGGCACGCCCCGCCTCGCGATAGATCGTCTTCTCGGCGAGCGGCCGCCAATGCTGGAGGTCGTCGCCGATCGCGACGGTGAAGCGGATCGGCTGGCGCGCCGGCAGTTCGGCATCGAGCCGGATCCCCTCGACCGGATCGGCGATCGCACGGCTGTCGATGAAGGCGCCGAGCGGAACGACGTCGCGCCCCTCGCCAGCGACCGCGCCTTCGACCCTCACCACCCGGGCATGGTCGAGATCGTCGAGGTCGAGGGTGACCCCCGATAGCCTGAGCGCGCCGGGCGTCCCCATGATCGGGAAGGCGGGGAGCCGCGTCTCGCGCCGTTCGCCGACGGCGGCCGGCGACGCCACCACCGCCAGCGGCAACGCCCGTCCGCTGCGATCGAACAGCCGGACATCGCCGCGGTCGGCGCGCGCGATCGCGGCGAGCAGCGCCGCCGGCAGCACGATCCGCTGCAGCTTTTCGCCCGGCGCCGGGGTCACCGGCAGCCGGATCGCGAAATCCTTAGGCTCGGCCGGCCTTGCCGCGTCTCCGGCGCCATGGTCGCCGAGAACCAGCAGCGCCAACGCCAGCAGCGACGCACGTCTGTTCATGCCAGCGCCTCCCGTTCGCCCTCGGCGGGCTGCGCGGGCGGCAGCGGCGCGAAATAGCCGACCACCAGCATCAGCACGCCGACGACGATGAAGGTGACGATGCGCTCGCCGCCGCTGGCGTTGGACAGGTCGACGAAGAACAGCTTGAGCACCACCGCCCCGAGCAGCACCGCGCCCGCCAGCCAGGCCGGGCGGCTGGCCCGGCGCCGGGCGATCAGCATCAGCCCGAGCGCGAGCAGCGTCCACATGATCGCAAGTCCCGCCTCGACGGCATAATTGCCGAGCAGCGCCTCGATATCCCATGGTACCCCGATCAGATGATGCGCGAACCGCAGCCACATCATGTTGAGATGAACGAAGCCGAGCCCCGCGAGCGCCAATATCGCCCGCGGATGCGCGATCCAGTCGCTGCCGCGCGGCCGGGGATCGGCCGAGGCGATCATCCGCCCCCACAGCAGCAGCGCCGCCGCAGCGAGCGCCACCACCAGGTCGACCGGATTGACCAGCGGCAGATAGGGCAGCGGATCGGCACGCCCTTCGGCGATCATCGTGGTCACGAACGCCCCCAGGAAGAGCGCGCCGGCAAAGGGGAGCGCGGCCTGCCAATAATAGCCTTTGGCGTGAATGTTCAGCGGCCAGCCGAGCGCCGCCCGCTGCGCAGGCCGCGCCGCACGGCCCGCCCACAGGGTCAGCGCGAGCAGTGCCACGACCAAGCTGGCGAGCGTCGCTACGCCCGACCAGCTGCTGTTCCACAACCGGCCGATATCGATCCAATAATATAGGCAATCGGCGAACAGGGCGGCGAGCAGCCAGACGCTGCCGACATGGATCGACCGCGAAATTATTCTGAGCGGGCTGCCCGCGACGGCGTCGCCCGACCGGTCGTTGATGAAGAGCAGCCGGTAATGCGCGACCAGCGCGAGCGGCCAGACGATCCACCCCGGCGTGTAGAGCAGCCGCTCGCCGATCGCGACCTGCCCGATCAGTGTGGCGACGAGCACCGCCAGCGTCGCGTGCCCCGGCCAGCGCGCGACGCTCCATGCGAACCGCCGCGCGATGCCCGCCGACAGCCAGGCGCTCGCGAGCAAGGCGACCATCGCCAGCAACTGGCGATCGCCGGTGCCGAACACCGCGACCGGACCGATGCTCGCGTCGAGCGACGGGACCGCGCGGCAGATCTCGGCGATCCAGGCGAGGCACCAGAACAGGAAGGCATAGAGATAAGCGGCCCTGCCCAGCGCCGCCTCGGCCTCGGCATAGCCCCGCGCGAGCGCCGAGCCGCTGTGCGGCAACGGCGCGGCGCGCAGCCACCACGCGATCGCGAACCCGGGCAGCGCCACCAGCATCGCCCCGAGGAACATCGCATTGGCGAACGGCCAGCGCGCGACATTGTCGGCCAATGTCCCGATCAGCAGCAGGGCGGCGACCGGCTGCAGCAACAGGCCGAACAGCCGCGGCAGCCAGCGCGCCTGGCGCATGCCGACCCAGAATGCGCCGGCGCCCTCGAGCGCCCAGGTCGACGATGTCCAGCGCATGTCGAAGGCGAGCGGCACCGCGAGAGTGACGAAACCGACCCCGATCGCCAGCATCGCCTCGGTCATCAGCCGGAAGCCGGTCCGGTCGCGGCGGATCAGCAATGCCGCGACGAGGATGTAGAAGGCCGCGAAGCCGAGCGCCGACAGCGCCGCGCCATAGTCCCATCGCCCGACCAGCCCGACCTGCAGCCCGAAACCCGCAAGCGCCGATCCGAACAACAGGCTGCTGTCGACGGTCTTGCCGAAGCGGTTCGGCGTGTTGTCGGCATGGAGGATCGCCGCCAGCACATAGATCAGCACCGAGACGATCAGATAGGCTTGGCACACGCCATAATAAGTCGGGTCATAGCGCATGCCGCCCCAGGCGGCGCCGACCCCGAAGGTCGCGGCGAAACCGATCAGGTTGATCGCCCGCCACGACCGGCGCCACGCGATCGTCAGCACCGCGAGATTGAGCAACGTATAATAAGCGAACAGCGCGGTCGGATCGGGGCTGGCCTTGCCGACCAGCAGCGGTACCGCGAAACCGCCGGCGAAGGCGACCGCGGCCATGCCCTGCGCGTTCTGGAGCAGCGCCAGCGCGCAGCCGAGCGCGCAGACCGCGATCATCACCCCGAACACCGCCATCGCCGGCAGCACCCCGAACAGCGGCCCCGCGGCATAAGCGGTCAGGTAGAGCACCGCGACGCCCCCGCCCTGCAGCGCCAGCGCGAAGGCCGGCCTGGCCTCGCGGCGGACGAAGCCGACCCCGAGCAGCGCGATCCCCGCCGCCGCGACCAGCGCCAGCCGCACCTCGATCGGGAACAGCCCCGCCCCCGCCGCCCAGCGCGCGAGGAAGGACAGGCCGACGAACAGGATCAGCAATCCCAGCCGGACGATACTGTTGCCGCCGAGCAGCCAGTCCTTCGCCTTGGCCAGGACATCGTCGAACGGCGTGTGCTGATCATAGGACGAGCGCTCGAGCAGCGCGAAACCCGACGCGCTTGGCTCGGCCGGGCGGACCGCCATCGCCACCGGCTCGGCCCGCGCCACCCGGGGCGGCCGCGCCTCCGCGACCGGCGGCACCGGAGCGACCGGCTCGGATATCGGCTGGTCGGCGCGCTGCGGGACGACAACCGCGGCGGATCGTGCCGGCGGATCGACCGCCGCGCCACGATATTGGGCGATGACCGCTTCGAGCTGCGCGATCCGTTCGTCGTTCGCGCTGCGCACCGCCGCGCGCAGCCACGCCCCCATCGCCGCACCGACGACCGCGCCGGCGACCAGCCCGAACTGTTCGAAATCGGCGAGGCACCAGCCGATGATCGCGCCGGCCACGAGGGTCCATAGGATCATGCGCGCGCTCCCCTGCCTCTTCGGCCAAGCGTCTAACCATGTTCACGGTTCGGGCGAAAGGCCGAATTTCCGTGACTTGGCCCAAATCGATTGCCGCGCCTTCTGCCCTCAGCCCCTTCGAACCTCACCCGCGGCCACCTCACCCGCCACCGTTCGTGTCGAGCGTAGTCGAGACACAAGGCGCAACGTCGAGAACGGTGTCTCGACTACGCTCGACACGAACGGCTGTGGTCGGGTCTGGGTCCTGGACCTACTTCGCCCCCAACCGGTAACGATCGAACCAGGCGATGATCGCCGAGGCCTTCGCCGCCGATTGCGACGGCCGGCCGGCGAGCCAGTGGTGCGACGCCTCGGGCACCTTGACCAGCGCGGTCGGCACCCCGCGCAGCTGAAGCGCGGCATAATATTGCTCGGACTCGCTGTCGGGGGTGCGATAATCCTCGCTGCCGACGACGACCAGGGTCGGGGTCTTGACGTTGCCGACCAGCGACAGCGGCGAGCGCGACCAGTAATCCGCTTGGTCCTCCCACGGATATTTGGCGAACCAATATTTCGACGTGAACGGGGTCATGTCCATCGTCAGCGCCTCGCTGGTCCAGTTGATCACCGGCTTCTGGGTCGCCGCCGCCTTGAAGCGGTCGGTCTTGCCGACGATCCACGCGGTGAGCAGACCGCCGCCCGAACCGCCGGTGACGAACAGATTGGCGGGATCGACATGGCCGTCGGCGATTGCCGCATCGACCGCGGCCATCAGGTCGTCATAATCCTCGCCCGGATATTTATGGTGGATCAGATTGGCGAACTCGGCACCATAGGAGGTCGATCCGCGCGGGTTGGTGTAGAGCACCGCATAGCCCGCGGCGGCATAGAGCTGGACGTCGGTCGAAAAGGACGGGCCGTAGGCGGAGAACGGCCCGCCATGGATCTCGAGGATCAGCGGATATTTCTTCGCCAGGTCAAAATCGGGCGGGGTGACCAGCCAGGCGTCGATCGGGCGCTTGTCGGGCGCGGTGACCGGCAGTTTGCGCAGCGCGCCGAGCGCCTTCGACCCGAGCAGTTCCTCGTTGAGCCGGGTCAGCCGGCGGCTGGCGCCGCCGGCGGCGATAGAGACGTCGGCGGGGCGCTGCGCGCTACCGCTGACGAACGCCACCGCGCCGCCGTCCGACACCGAAAAGGCGCCGCCGGTATAGGGACGGTCTAGTTCGGACTGGACCAGCCCCTCGGCGACGTCGCGCAACTGGCCGTCGAGCGCGACGCGGGCGACCTTGGTCGCTGCCTTGTCGTCATATTGGACATAGATCGCCTTGCCGTCCTTCGCCCAGACCGGGCGGCCGAGCGAGCGATCGAAACCGGCGGTGAGCGCGCGCGGTTTCCCGCCGGCGATATCCATCACATAGAGGATATTGCCCTGATAGCCGAGGAAGCGGTCGTCATAGCCGACGAACGCGATCTGGCGGCCGTCGGGCGAGACCGCGGGTGCCTCGTCGGGACCGGCGCGGTCGGTGAGCCGGCGCAGCGTCCCGCCGGCGAGATCGACCGCGAACAGATCGCTGTTGTTGGGGTTGCGCTCCCAATCGGCATTGCGGTTCGCACTGAAGATGATCGAGCGGCCGTCGCGGCTCCAGGCGAGCGGGCCGTCATCTTCATAGGCCCCGAAGCTCAGCTGGCGCGGCGCGCCGCCATCGGCCGAGACGACGAAGACATGGCCGAAACCGGGCTTGAGATAGCCGGCATCGTCGGCACGGTAGGTGACCTTGTCGATGATCTCGAGCGGCGGCGCCCATTTGGCGCCTTCGGGCTTGGCGGGCGCCGACCCGAGCTTGACCCCGTCGTCGGGAACCTTGGCGACAAAAGCGATACGGGTGCCGTCGGGCGACCAGGCGAGCGCGCCCGGCGCATCGGGCAGGCCGGTGATCCGGGCGCTCGCGCCGCCATCCATCCAGCGCACGAACAGCTGGGCCGAACCCTCGCTGCTCGACACATAGGCCAGCCGCCGGCCATCGGGCGACCAGCGCGGGCTGCCATGCGATCCAGCGCCGGTGACCAGCGGGGTCTGAACACCGGTCTTCGTATCGATCAGCCAGATCGACGCGCGCATCCGATCGGTCATGATGTCGCCCGAACGGCGGACATAGGCGATCCAGCGGCCATCGGGGCTGATCTGCGGATCGGCGGCGACCTCGAGCGCGAACAGGTCGGCGCCGGTCAGGGTGCGCGCGGGGGCGGTCGGCGCCGCGGCGGCGAGTGGCGCGGTCGAGGCAAGCAGGAAGACGGCGAGAAGCGGGCGGAGCATCGGACGATCCCTGTTCGGAGAAGGCCTTAGCTTGACCGATTCCACCCGCCAGGCAAGCGGGTTTCGAAAAGGGAAATTCCGCAGCCGAACCGATTTGCAAGCGGCGCCGGCCATGCGATGTCGGATATCCGCCATCCGGAGACCCGCATGAAGACGACCAGCCGCCTTGCCCTTGTCCTCGCGCTCGGTGCCACCACGGCGCATGCCGCCCGGCCGATCGGCCCCGACGACATCGCCCGCATCCGCACCGTCGGCGATCCGCAGGTCGCCCCCGACGGCGCCTGGGTCGCCTATACGATCTCCGAGAGCGATGTCGCCGCCGACAAGAATGTCAGCCATCTCTGGATGAGCCGCTGGGACGGCAGCCGCACCGTCCAGCTCACCGGCCGCAAAGGCGAGAGCGAGAACACGCCGCGCTTCAGCCCCGACGGGCGATATCTGGCCTTCATCTCGTCGCGCGGCGATTCGCATGACGACGACCAGCTCTGGCTGATGGACCGGACCGGCGGCGAAGGCGTGCGGCTGCCCGGGATCAAGGGATCGGTCGGCGACATCGCCTGGTCGCCCGATTCGAAGACGATCGCGCTGATCGTCCAGGACCCCGACCCCGACGAAAAGGCCAACGCCGCCGCGCAGGCGGCCACCGCCTCGCCGGCGAAGCCCGGCGCCTCGACCCCGCCGACCACCGACGCCGCGGTCGCCGCCCCCGCCGCCGAAGCCGGCGCGACGGAGAAGGGCGACGACAAGAAGCCCAGGCCGATCGTGATCGACCGCTTCCAGTTCAAACAGGATATCGACGGCTATCTCGGCACCCGCCGCAGCCGGATCTGGCTCTACGATCTCGCCACCCACAGCGCCCGGCGCCTGACCACCGGCGACTATGACGAGGCGTTGCCGGCTTGGTCCCCCGATGGAAGCAGCATCGCCTTCACCTCGAAGCGGCTGCCCGATCCCGATCGCAGCTATGATTCGAACCTGTTCGTCGCCGCGGTCGGCGCGCAGCCGGCCGAGCCGCGGGCACTGACCAACTTCGCCGGCGCCGACAACGACGCCGAATGGTCGAGCTATCCGGCGTGGAGCCCCGACGGCCGCCGCATCGCCTATCTCCAGGGCGGCCCGGTTGAGCTCTTCTCTTATGGGGTGCAGAGTCTGGCGGTGGTCGAAATCGCCGGCGGCGCGCCGACGATCCTGACCGGCAAGCTCGACCGCAACGTCCACGACCCGATCTGGTCGGCCGATGGGCGCGCGATCCGCTTCGTCGTCGAGGATGACGGCGTCGAACGGATCGCCGAGATCGCCGCATCCGGCGGGGCACCGAAGTCGGTAGCGGCCGGTTTCAGGGTGTTCTCGTCACCGGCGGCGGCCCCGCGCGGCGGCCTGGCGGTGCTGGTCTCGACCCCGGCCGCGCCGGCCGAACTCTACGCGCTCGACAGAAGCGGCGCGCTGCGCCAGCTCAGCCATGCCAATGATGCCTGGTTGAAGGAGGTCGCGATCGCACCGGTCGCACGGACCGTGCTGACCTCGAAGGACGGCACCGAGGTGCATGGCTTCACGATTACCCCGCCGGGCGCGGTCGCGGGCAAGCCCCTGCCGGCCGTGCTGTTCAACCATGGCGGCCCGCAGTCGCAGTTCAACGCCGGCTTCAACATGAACTGGCAGATCTTCGCGGGACATGGCTTTGCGGTGGTCTCGACCAATCCGCGCGGCAGCACCGGCCGCGGCGAGGCCTTCGCCAAGGCGCTCTATGCCGACTGGGGTGGTCCGGCAGTGCCCGACGCGCTCGCCGGCGTCGACGATGCGGTGCGCCGCGGCATCGCCGATCCGGCGCGGCTGTTCGTCGGCGGCTGGTCCTATGGCGGCATGCTCACCGACTATCTGATTGCATCCGACACCCGCTTCAAGGCGGCGGTCAGCGGCGCCAGCATCGGTAATGCGCTCGCCGGCTACGGCACCGACCAATATATCCGCGACTATGAGATGGAACTCGGCACCCCCTGGACCAGCCTCGATCGCTGGATGAAGATCAGCTACCCCTTCTTCCACAACGACCGGATCGTCACCCCGACCCTGTTCATGGTCGGCGACAAGGACTTCAACGTCCCCCATCACAACAGCGAACAGCTCTACCAGGCGCTCAGCAGCCGCGGAATCTCGACCCGGCTGATCATCTATCCGGGCCAATATCATGGGCTGAAACGGCCGAGCTTCCTCAAGGACCGCATGGAGCGCTGGCTCGACTGGTATGATCGCGGCGGGGTGAAATAGCGCCAGCCATCCCCGTCATCCCGGCGCAGGCCGGGATCCATGTCTCGCCCGGCAAAAGATGCCATCGCGGAGGAAAAAGACATGCGCCCCGCCGCTGCTCGGTGACGCATGAATGGACGCCAAATCCGATTTTACATCTGATTTTTCCCGCCGGTGATCTGCATCACAACGCCCCCTCCGCCGAGCGCCTAAAGGAGTCGTGTCGGGCAGCGATGCCCTAAGCCAGTATGCATTGCGTTTTCGCAGAGCCGGGAGGGCCCCCACCCTCCCGGCTTTTCGCGCTCGTAAGATGTTCGAACAGATCGATCGCGGATGCGTCGGCATCGTCGAGATCAGCTTCAGCCGCGGGTCAGGCCGCCTGTCGCGGCCAGCCGAACGATCCCGCCTGGATGTTGCCGATCTGCGACGCCAGTGCCGCCAGCCACCGGGCATCGGGCTCGGCGCGGTGCCGCTGTGCCACGCTGCGATCGGCGATCGCCACCGCCTGTTCGACCTGCCATGGTTCGGGCCGGTGCAGGTCGAGCCATTCGGCGACATGCGCGATATCGAAGGCCGGCGCGATCGCGGCGGCTTCGGCGAGCGTCGCGAGCCAGCGGCGATCGAGATCATGATCGGCATAGACCCGATGGCCACCCGCCGCCGCGTTGAGTTCGGCCATCACCGACGCCACCGACTGCCCGTCGCGCAGCAGCGTCTCGCGCGTGAGCCCGTGCAGGCCCTCGGCCTCGGCGGTCCAGCCCCAGTCGGCCCAGCCGGGTTCGGGCCGGATCAGCCAGGCGCGCGACCAGCCGGCGCCGTCGGCGAGACCGACCTCGATCGGGAAGGAACGGCCGTCGCGCGGCAGGCACGAGGCCTCGAAGTCGATGAACAGGGGAGTAAGCATGAAATTTCCGGGGTCGTGACGGCCACGAACGACGCACGTCATTGCGCGTTCCCTGGCCTGTGAAATATTTTTCGGCGGGTCCGGCGCCTCAGGCGCAAGGATGGTTTTTGTCGCTTTCCAGCCTGTCGTTCGTCATCCGGAGCCTCCTTTCGAGTCCCCTCCCGCCGCCGCCCTGATGCACCCGCCGCGCGACGGCACGATGACAGCCGGGACGAAATTGCGTCCGCCGTCGGCAGATTTCCGCCGCGCACGAAAATTTCCGGCGGCTCATCGATCCGCCGCCGGACCGTCGCCGAATCGTCATCGAACCAAATTACGGCACGCGACTGTATCGTAATTCCATTCAGGGAGATTGCAGTGGTGAATTTGTCGAGCGCGCGGCGCCGGTGGCGGCGCGCGGCGCTTCGTGGCGTGCTGGGTATGGCCGGTCTCACGGCGGCCGCGGCGCATGCGCAGGACACCGCGCCTTCCGCCGATGCCGCCGACGCGGCGGAAGCGGAGACCGCAGGATCGGGGGATATCGTCGTCACCGCGCGCAAGACCCGCGAGCGGATGCAGGACGTGCCGGTCGCGATCACCGCGATCGGCAACGATCAGCTCCGCCGCAACGACCATATCCGGCTCGAGGATCTCAACCAGCTCGCGCCGAGCACCGTCGTCGTGATCACCAACGGCCATCAGGCGAGCGTCAGCATTCGCGGCCTCGGCAACAATCCGGGCAGCGACGGGCTCGAGAACAGCGCCGGCATCTTCGTCGACGGCGTCTATCTCGGCCGGCCCGGCATGGCCGCGATGGACCTGATCGACATCCAGCAGGTCGAATTGCTGCGCGGACCGCAGGGGACCCTGTTCGGCAAGAACACCACCGCCGGCGCGCTCAACATCACCACCGCGCTGCCCAGCTTCGACTTCGGCCTGCGCGCCCAGGCGACCTATGGCAATCATGACTATCAGCAATATCAGGCATCGCTCACCGGCCCGATCAGCGACACGCTGGCGTTCCGCGCGACCGGCTATCGCACCACCCGCGGCGGGCTGATCGACAATATCACCACCGGCAAGAAGACCAGCACGCTCGGCCGCGAAGGCGGCCGGCTGCAACTGCTCTACAAGCCGGGCGACGATTTCAGCATCCGCCTGATCGGCGAATATGCCCGCGAACAGCAAAGCTCGGGCGCGGTCACCGTGCTGCCGACCACCGGCACCAGCTATGCGCTGATCCAGGCGAAGCTCACCGCCACCGGCGCGAAGATCGCGATCGACCCCGACGGGCGCACCACCGCGGTCGACGGACCGGTCGAAACCGGCACCCGCCAGGCGGCGGGATCGGCCGAGATCAACTGGTCGCTCGGCGACTTCACCCTCACCTCGATCAGCGCCTATCGCTACTGGCAATATGATTCGCGCTCGGACACCGAGGGCAGCAGTGCCGACGTGCTGTTCGGCGGCTATCATATCAAGAACGACCAGTGGACCCAGGAGCTGCGCCTCGCCTTCCCGCGGATGGGCAATGTCGATGCGATCGCCGGCCTTTATTATTTCCGACAGAAGGTCGATACCGACCAGCATACCGAATATGGCCGCGACGCCGCCGCCTGGCTTTCGGGCATCCCCAACAGCCTGCTGCCGATCTACGCCCAGGCATCACCCGCGCTCGCCGGCCTGCTCGCCTATAACAATACGCGCTGGGACACCCGCGCCGCGCCGCTGACGAACAGCTATGCCGCGTTCGGCCAGGCGACCTGGCACGTCACCCCCCAATGGAACATCACCGGCGGCATCCGCCTGACCCATGAGACCAAGTCTGAGGACGTCTCACGCGCGGTGCCGATCAGCCGGCTCACGGGCCTGCCGGTGACCGCGCTCGCCAGCCAGGCCGCGGGTCCGATCCACGCCGCGATCTCGAACACCGCTCCGTCCTTCCTGCTCGGCACCGACTATCATGTCACGCCGGGGATCATGGCCTATGCGCTGGTGTCGCGCGGCCAGAAGGCGGGCGGGCTCAACACGACGCTGCCGCCGGCCGGCCTCGGCAGCGACGCGCTCAAGGTCCAGCCCGAGGTGGCGACCAACTATGAGGTGGGCCTCAAGAGCGATCTGTTCGACCGGCACCTGACCCTCAACCTCAGCGCCTATCGCACCGACGTGCGCGACTATCAGGCCAATGTCCTGCTCGAGGTGAACAGCCAGGTCGTCCAGCTGCTGACATCGGCGGGCAAGGTCCGGACCCAGGGCGCCGAGGCCGAGGCGACCTTCCGCCCGACCTCGAACCTCTCGATCCACGGCTTCGTCGCCTATAACGACGCCAAATATCTGTCCTATGTGAACGGCCCCTGCCCGCTCGAGACGACCGGCCGGCCGACCTGCGACCTGTCGGGCCGCCCGGTCGCCGGCGCGCCCCACTGGACCACCGGCATCAACGGCACCTTCGAGCAGCCGCTGGGCACCCGCTTCGTCGGCTATGTCTCGCCCGAATATTCGTGGCGATCGCATTATTTCGGTTCGCTCGACGATTCGCGCTACTCGCTGACCGGCGGCTACGGCCTGCTCAACCTGCGCGCCGGCATCCGCACCGCGGACCAGCGCTGGGACTTCTCGGTGTGGGGACGCAACGTCGCCAACAAACATTATGCGTCGAACTACTTCAATTACGGGTCGCTCGTGCCGGGCATCTACGTCGCCTTCTTCGGCGACCCCGCGACCTATGGCGCAACCGCGCGCGTCACCTTCTGATCGTCCTCCAGGGAGTTCCCGACATGCCGCTTCTCCGTACCCTGCTGACCGCCGCCGCCACGATCGCGCTGGCCACCACCGCCGCGATCGCCGCGCCCGCGCCCAGTCCTAGCCTTGCCAACGATAGCAGCTTCACCATCGCGGTGATCCCCGACACCCAGAATTACCTCGACTATACCCACCAGACCGAGGCCGGCTTCGCGTTCGACGCGCGCACGATGTTCCTCGACCAGCTGCGCTATGTCGCCGCCAACCTCGAAAGCCAGGGCGGCGATATCGCCTTCGTCAGCGCGCTCGGCGACATCTGGCAGCACCAGTCGCTGCCGATCGACCCGGCGCACGCCGCGCGGGGCTTCAAGCGGGTTGCCAATCCGATCATGGACCCGATGTTCGCGCCCAGCCGCAGGGTCATCGAGATCGAGATGCCGGTCGCGAAGCAGGGCTATGACCTGATCGCCGGCAAGGTCCCGTTCGCGGTGGTCCCGGGCAATCACGACTATGATGCGATGTGGACCGACGCCAGCCATCCGCCCGCGGCCAAATTCGTCGACATGTCGAGCCTCGGCATGCTCCACGCCGGCGGCCTCGACAATTTCCGCAGCGTGTTCGGCGCCGACTCGCCCTATTTCAAGGGGCAGAAATGGTATGTCGCGTCGCATGACGGCGGCGCCGACAGCGCCCAGATCTTCACCGCTGGCGGCTATCGTTTCCTCCACATCGGGCTGCAGTTCGACGCGCCCAACGCCTCGCTGGAGTGGGCGGCGACGATCGTGAAGAAATATCCCGGGCTGCCGACGATCGTCACCATGCACGATTATCTGCAGACCGACGGCTCGCGGCTGCCCAATCCGATCATCGACAACCATGCGGTCGATCCGCTCGACAACAGCCCGCAGATGATCTGGGACAAGTTCCTGAGCAGGCACGACCAGATCTTCATGGTGCTGTGCGGCCACGAACATGCCCAGGCCTTCCGCACCGACGCCAATGCCTTCGGCCACAAGGTCTATCAGATCCTGTCCGACTATCAGGACCGGCGCCAGACCGCGGTCGATGCCGGCGCGAAACTGCAGCAGGGCGAGGGTATCGGCGACGGCTGGCTGCGGCTGATGACCTTCGACATGGCCCCCGCCACCCCGGTCGTCCATGTCCGCACCCGCTCGACCCACTACAAGGCGCTGAGCACCGAGGCCCCCGACTATGCCGCCTGGTACCGCAAGCAGGAAAAGCCGAAGCTGACCGACGAACAATATCTCGCCGAAGATGATTTCACGATCGATCTGGACGATTTCCGGGCTCGCTTTCGCAAGACCGGCCAGTAGGATCGCCGACCAAACCGGCCGCCGCGGACATCACCGCGGCGGCCCTTCACGACAAGGGAGCGGAATGCCGGAAACGATCGACCGCGGCCGCGGCCGACCGCGCGACAGCGAAAAGGACGAGGCGATCCGGGCCGCGGTCTGGGACGTGCTCGCCCGGCGCGGCTATGGCGGGCTGACCTTCGAGGAGGTCGCCGAGACCGCCGGCTGCAGCCGGTCGACCCTCTACCGCCGCTACACCACCAAGCTCGAGCTGATCGCCGCAGTCTTCGACCAGACCTCGCGCTCGATCGAAACCGGCATTCCCGCCGGGCTGTCGCCGCGCGACCTGTTGCTCGCGCATATGGCGGGCACCGTCACCTATATGTCGGGCGGGCGCGGCCCCGCCCTGCTCAGCCTCACCGCCGCCACCATCCGCATCCCGGAGCTCGAGGCGGTCACCGAAGCCTTCAAGGAGCAGGAGCGCGCGCAGTGGCGCCTGATGTTCCGGGCGCTCGTCCCGACCGCGAGCGAGCAGCGCATGGCCTTCGTCTTCGACACCCATGTCGGCATCATGCTCCAGCATGTCGTGATAGGCCGCACTCCGCTCGGCCAGCGCGACCTCGAGATGATCGCCGACATGCTGATCGCGATGCTCGAACGCCCGGATTGACCGCGGCGCATCAGATCGCCTGCAATTTTCCCCAGAAGGCATAGAGTCCGACCGCGAGCAGCACGATCACGCAAATATAGAAGATGATGTCCTTGGTGCGCTGGTCCATCATGCCGCCTCCCGGGACAGTCATAATTTCGTCATGCGCGCACGCGCCTCCACCATTTGGGGGAAAATGGCGGAAATTCGGGCCCCGATCCTGCAATCGGGCGTAGATCCGGAAATCATTTCCGCAAGCCCATGCTTCCGCTAGCTTTGCGCCGAGGGGGAACGTCATGCGCAACGAAGACAGGTCGGAGATTTCCTGGATCGGGCTGGCGCTGGTCGTTCCTTCGACGATGACATTCATTCTCACGGATATGATCTTCGCCCTGTTCGCCCGTCATGTGCCGCTACTGGCCCATGGCCTCTCCGCCACCACCGCCCAGGGCTATTTCGAGGGCGCCGGCCGTCTCTATATTCTGGCCGCGCTGCTGGCCGCATGGGGCATCGCTTTCCTCACGCTGCTCCTGTTTCTCAACGACCTGGCGGAAGAATTCGGGCCGAAGATGCGCCGCAAGCTGGTCCTGACCCTGGCGGTCGGGCTGGCGATCGGATTGTCGTGGACGATACGTTCCGCGTCGCTGGGACCGGCTTTCGCCGCCGAGACGCCATCGGCGATGATCGGCGCGGATTTCGTGGCAGCGGTCGCAGGCCCGAGCGAAAGCGGGTTTGCCGACCTGTTCGACCATTTGACCGGAGCGGGCAGCCTGACGTTGATGGTCGGCGCCGCGATCGTGATCGTCGGCGGCGTTTCCTGCCTTGCCCGACCGCTGGCAGGATTGACGGCAATCGAGGAGGCCGCATTCATCGCCCGGCAGCATCGCCGCTTGCGATCCTATGTCGATGCCGGCGCTGCCTTGATGGTGGCGGGCCTGGCGCTGTCCTTCGCCTGGATGCGCTGGCCGCTCGCACTGCTGAGCGGACCGGACGCGACCGCCTACCAGGCGCAGGTCAATGCTTACGGGCTCTTCTCGGGCGTATCGCACACCCTGGTCATCGCCTTGTTCTCGCTGCCGGTCGCGACGGCGTTGCGCAACCGTGCCGCCGCACTCCCGCCGCTCGCCGATTCACAGGACGCGCAAACGGCGGGCGGAGGCGCGCTCGGGGCGATCGGGAAGGTCCTGGTGGTGCTTGCCCCGACGCTTGCCGGAGCCTTGCCGGCGCTCATCGAACTGATGAAAAATCTCGGCGGCGCGGCATAGCCGGCCGCGCGAGCGCTCAACCGTTGTCGGCGGTGGCGCACGACCGGATCAGCACCCGGGCGACTTCCGCCATGCGATCGCGATCGGCGACCTTGCCATAATAGAGATAGATGTCGGGATTGGGCCCGCTGGGCGCGTCGAGCTTGAAGAACACAGTGCGGCTGCCGGGCTTGGGCGGGACCGGAACCACCGAGGCGACCGTCGCCCAGTCGATGACGAGGTCCTCCAGCTCGGCCTTCGGATCGCGGATGAAGCTGCCGACATCGGAATCGAAGCGGATCCCGCGGCCGGTGAACACCGTCCGGCACGGCGCGTCCGCGACGACCTTCTCGAGGACGCGATAGCGGCCGATCCACAGCATCGTCGGCGGCGTGGCGACGAGTTGCGCCTGCGCCGCGCCGGCCGGCGCTTCATCCGCCATCGCAGGCACAGCGGCGACGAGCCCGGCCAGCAAGATCGTCATCGGCAATGTCATGGCGCCCCCTCCCCGCGCGGGTAACAGGGCGCCGGACCGGTTTACAACCCTTCGATCAACTCGGTGGCGAGTTCGGCGAGATGGCGTGGCGCCTCCCCGGGATTTTCGGCCCGAAGCAGCACGCAGGCGACATCGGGCAAGGGGGGCAGCGCCGGGCCGTCGAGCACCGCCAGGTCGCGCATGAACAGCGACGTCCGGCTCGAAATGCCCAGGCCTGCGGCGACCGCGGCGCGCAGCGTCGACAGGTTCGGGGTCTCGACCGCGATACGCCACGGCCGGCCGGCGGCGTCGAGCGCGGCGATCGCCGCCTCGCGGAAGCGGCAGGGCTTTTCGAGCACCGCCAGCGGGATCTCGCGCTTGTCGGCGAGCGCCTCGTCGCCGAACCAGTTCGTCGGTGCCTGGCGGACCGAAGCCGGATCGCCCGCCGCGGCATAGCCGATCACCAGGTCGAGCTGGCCGCGACCGAGCATTTCCTGAAGCTCGGCGGTGCCCGCGACCCGCGCGAAGATCTGCGCATCGGCATGGAGCTCGGCGAAACGCGCGAGCAGGCCCGACAGCAGCAGGTCGGCGAAATCCTGGACCATGCCGATTCGCACCGGCCCTGCGAACCGCCCCGCGCTCACCGCCGCCAGCGCCTCGTCATGGAGTGCGAGCACCCGGCGCGCATAGCCGAGCAGCAGGTCGCCCGCCGCGGTCAGGTTGAGGCGCCGCCCCTCGCGGACGAACAAAGGCTGCTGGACCAGTTCCTCGAGCCGCTTGATCTGCAGGCTCAGCGCCGACTGGGTGACGAACACACGCTCGGTCGCGCTCAGCATCGATCCGGTGTCGACGATCGCGACGAAACTGCGCAGCATGTTGGTGGGGAGATTGACGGCCATGACGATCTCCTATCGCGCGATCGCGGCGCTTTGCCGCACAGCCAAAGTTTCAGTGGCTAAAGCCTTTCTGCGAATGCGGGTTTCCGCCCGATGAAATCCCATATTTCCAGCCCCTTAGCTGTCGATAAAGCTTTGCTAATAGGTGATAGCAGCTAAACTCTATTGAACCGATAGAGATTTAGCCAATCCTGAAAAGCATGAACGCCCATAGCTCCACTTCACCCGCCCGCACCGTCGAGCGCTCCCGTCCCCGGCGCTCGGTCGGCGCCCATCTGCTGCGCTCGCGCTGGCTGTCGCCGATCGTCCTGCTGCTGGTCTGGGAAGCGGCGTCGCACGCCGGGCTGATCCCCGAGCATATCCTGGCCGCGCCATCGAACGTGCTGCTGACCCTGCTCTCGATGATCCAGTCGGGCGAACTGCCGCACAACCTGCTGGTCTCGTTCGGCCGTGCGGCGGCGGGCTTGGGCATCGGCGTCACCCTCGGCATCGGCTTCGCGCTGGTCGCCGGGCTCTCCCGGCAGGGCGAGGTCGTCATCGACCCGCTGATGCAGATCAAGCGCACCATTCCCGCGGTCGCGCTCGCGCCCTTGTTCATCGTCTGGTTCGGGATCGGCGAGACCCCGAAGGTCGCGCTCATCGCCTTCGCGACGCTGTTTCCGGTCTATCTGAATTTCTACCAGGGCATAAGAGGGGTCGACCGCCGGCTGGTCGACGCCGCGCTCAGCTTCGGGCTCAACCGGGTCCAGCTGATCCTCCATGTGATCCTGCCCGGCGCGCTGCCGTCGCTGCTGACCGGGCTGCGCTATTCGCTGACGATCGCGATCGTGATGCTGGTGATCGCCGAGCAGATCAACGCCAGCGCGGGCCTCGGCTATCTGATCAACAATGCCCGCGACTTCATGCGGACCGACATCATCGTCGTCTGCCTGATGGTCTACGCGCTGCTCGGCCTGGGCGCCGACCTCATCGTCCGCATCGTCGAAGACCGCGCCCTCGCCTGGCGCCCCAAGCTGGTGGAGGCCTGAACCCCATGACCGTTCTTTCAAACGCCGCGCTTTCGAACAACGTCGCCTTCTTTCCCGCCGCGCCGCGCAGCGGGTTGCCCGAAGACGCCGACGGGCCGCCGGTCGTCCGGCTGCGCGGGCATAGCCGCCGCTTCGGCGACAATCTGATCCTCGACGATCTCGACCTCGACATCGCCCCCGGCGAGTTCGTCGCATTGCTCGGCCATTCGGGCAGCGGCAAGACGACGCTTCTGCGCACCCTCGCCGGGCTCGATCCGGTGGTCGGCGAGGACGTCACCATCCCCGCCAAACGCGCGGTGGTGTTCCAGGATTCGCGGCTGCTGCCGTGGAAGCGGGTGTGGAAGAATGTCGGGCTCGGCCTGTCGGGCCGCGACGTCCGCGATCGCGCCGAGGCCGCGCTGGCCGAGGTCGGCCTGTCGCACCGGCTCGATGCCTGGCCACTGACCCTGTCGGGCGGCGAGGCGCAGCGCACCGCGCTCGCCCGCGCGCTCGTCCGCGAGCCCCAATTGCTGCTGCTCGACGAGCCCTTCGCTGCGCTCGACGCGCTCACCCGGCTCAAGATGCACGAACTGGTGCTCAACCTGTGGCGGGTCCATCGCCCGGCGGTGATGATCGTCACCCATGACGTCGACGAGGCGATCGCGCTCGCCGATCGCATCCTCGTCCTGTCCAAGGGCCGGATCCTCGCCGAGGAGCGGATCGAGGCCGAACGCGGCCAGCGCACCGCGACCGTGCGCGACCTGCGCCGCCGCCTGCTCGGCCATCTCGGCGTCACCGCCCACACCGGCAGCTATGCCGACACCGTCGCCGGCCACCCCGACATGGCCGAGGCGGCCGAATGAGCGCGCTCTCGCCCGATGCCCAGCAGCAGTTCGCGCCGGTGACCGGTTCGCCCCGCCTCCACCAGTTCGTCGCCGACTTCGCCGCGCTGATCGAGGACAGCGACGTCGAGGGCGAGATCGTCGCCCGCGGCGGCCGGCTGCTCGGCGACCTCGTCCGCCACGACGACTGGCTGCCCGACGCCTATGCGGCGCCGTCGCGCGACCGCTATCAGCAATATCTCCTCTACCGCGACCCGCGCGATCGCTTCTCGGTGGTCAGCTTCGTCTGGGGACCCGGCCAGGCCACCCCGGTCCACGACCATCGCGTCTGGGGGCTGGTCGGCGTGCTGCGCGGCGCCGAACTCGCCGAGAGTTTCGTGCGCGACGGCGAGGCCGGCCTGCGCTCGACCGGGCCCGCCCAGCGGCTCGATCCCGGTGCGGTCGATGCGGTCTCGCCGCGGATCGGCGACATCCACCGCGTCGCCAACGCGCATGATGACCGCGTGTCGATCAGCATCCATGTCTATGGCGCCGATATCGGCGCGGTGCGGCGTGCGACCTATGACGGCAGCGGCCAGGAAACACCCTTCATCTCGGGCTATGCCCCTTTGCCGGCGCTGATCGCATGACCGATACCATCACCCCCCAGGATATCCGTGCCGCGCTGATCGCGCGCGACGAGATCGCGCTGATCGACCTGCGCGACGAAGCCGCCTTCGCGACCGCGCATCCGCTGTTCGCGTCGCAGATCCCGATCGACCGGATCGAGATCGAGGCCGCCAACCGGCTGCCGCGCAAGGATGTGGCCATCGTCCTCTACGACAATGGCGAGCATCTCGCTTATGTCGCCGCGGGCAAGCTGCGCGCGCTCGGTTACACCGGCGTCCGCATCCTCGCCGGCGGTCTCCAGGGCTGGAAGGATGCCGGTTACGAGCTGTTCGAGGACGTCAACAGCTACTCGAAGGCGTTCGGCGAACTGGTCGAGCATCGCCGTGGCACCCCGTCGCTCCCCGCCCCCGAGGTCCAGGCGCTGATCGACGGCGCCGCCGACATCGCGATCCTCGATGCGCGCCGCTTCGACGAATATGCGACGATGAGCCTGCCCGGCGGGATCAGCGTCCCCGGTGCCGAGCTCGTTCTGCGCGCGCCGAGCATCGCGCCGAGCCCCGAGACGACGATCATCGTCAACTGCGCCGGCCGCACCCGCAGCATCATCGGCGCCCAGTCGCTGATCAATGCCGGGCTGCCCAACAAGGTGGTGGCGCTGCGCAACGGCACGATCGGCTGGACCCTCGCCGGCCAGACCCTCGCCCATGGCAGCGAGCAGCGCTTCCCCGAGGTCGACGAGACCGAAGCCGAGGCCGCCCGCCACCGCGCCCGCAACGTCGCCTATCGCGCCGGGGTCAAGCAGATCGACGCCGCCGAGCTCGCGCATCTCGGCGCCGATCCGCGCCGCACCCTCTACCGTTTCGACGTGCGCACCCCCGAGGAATATGAAGCCGGTCATCTGCCCGGCTTCCTGTCGGCGCCCGGCGGCCAGCTCGTCCAGGAGACCGACCATTTCGCGCCGGTGCGCGGCGCCCGCATCGTCCTCGCCGACGATCGCGGCGCGCGTGCCGACATGAGCGCGAGCTGGCTCGCCCAGCTCGGCTGGGAGGTCTATGTGCTGACCGGCGCCTTCGCCGCCGACGCGACCGAGACCGGCAACCCCCATGCGGTGCCGCCGCGCTCGCGCGAGGGCCGCTACCGGCGTCCCTATGAGGGCACCGACAATCCGGCGGCGGCGATGCAGGCCTATCTCGAATGGGAATATGGCCTGGTCGACCAGCTCGCCCGCGACGGCACCCACGGCTTCTTCGTCATCTGACATCGCCTCCCCAGGAGACTCCCCATGACCGTCAAGTTCATCGGCTATATCGGCTTCAACAACGAGAGCGAGATCCACGGGCTGCGCACCCTGCGCCCGCTCGACAAGGACTATGTCGAGGCCGCCGCGATCGCGCAGGAGAAGGGCGGCTTCGACCGGGTGCTGGTGCCGTTCGGCTCCAACTCGCCCGAGAGCCAGATCGTCGCCGCCCATGCCGCCGCGATCACGACGAAGCTCGGCTTCCTGATCGCGCACCGCCCCGGCTTCACCCAGCCGACCCTCGCGGCGCGCCAGCTCGCGACCCTCGACCAGCTCTCGGGCGGCCGGATCGCGGTCCACATCATCACCGGTGGCGCCGATGCCGAGATGGCCAAGGACGGCGACGTCTCGAACAAGGTCGAGCGCTACGCCCGCACCGACGAATATCTCAAGGTGCTGCGCCAGGAATGGACCGCCGAGAAGCCGTTCGATCATGACGGCGATTTCTACCGCATTCGCCAGGGCTATGCCGCGGTGAAGCCGACGAACCTGCCGGTGTTCTTCGGCGGATCCTCTCCGGAGGCGATCGACGTCGCCGGCCGCCATGCCGACGTCTATGCGCTGTGGGGCGAAACCCAGGCGCAGGTCCGTGAGGCGGTGTCGACGATCCGCGCCTCGGCGGCGCGCTATGGCCGCCGCCCGGGCTTTTCGCTGTCGCTGCGCCCGATCATCGCCGACACCGAGGAAGCCGCGTGGAAGCGTGCAGACGAGGTCGTCGAGATCGTCCGCGAGATCCGTGCCAAGGCCGGGGTCGCGACCACCGATCACAGCCCGGTCAACGCCGGCTCGCAGCGGCTGCTCCAGACCGCCGCGCAGGGTTATCGCGCCGATACCCGGCTGTGGACCGGCCTCGCCGCGGTCGGCGGCGCGGGCGGCAACTCGACCGGACTGGTCGGCACCCCCGAACAGGTCGCCGATGCGCTGCTCGACTATTACGACCTCGGCATCGACCATTTCCTGATCCGCGGCTTCGAGCCGCTCGACGACGCGATTCTCTACGGCGAGCAACTGCTGCCGCTGGTCCACGCCCGCGTCGCCAAGCGCGATGCCGAGCGTGCGGAACGCAAGGAAGTCGCGTGAAAAAAAGGCTTTTTGCCCTGACGATGTTGCTGGCGCTCGCGGCATGCGGGCGCGGCGCCGGCGACGATCAAGTGCTCCATGTCGGCAGCCAGCGCGGCGGCACCAAGGCGGTGATGCTCGCCAGCGGCGCGCTCGAAGGTGCGCCCTACAAGGTCGAATGGTCCGAATTTCCGGCCGCACAGCCGCTGCTCGAGGCGATTGGTGGCGGTGCGGTCGATGTCGGGCTGGTCGGCGACGCGCCGTTCATGTTCGCCTATCAGAGCGGTAGCCCGATCAAGGCGGTCGCCGCGCAGATGGTGCCCGAACGTCCCGCCGGCGCGCTCGCGCTGGTGGTGCCGCCGAACTCGACCGCGCGCTCGCTCGCCGATCTCAAAGGCAAGAAGATCGCCACCACCCGCGGTTCGGTCGGCCATTATCTGGTGATCCGCGCGCTCGCCGACGCGAAGCTGCCGCCCGACTGGGTCCAGTTCACCTTCCTGCCGCCGGGCGACGCCAAGGCGGCGTTCAGCTCGGGTTCGATCGACGGCTGGGCGACCTGGACGCCCTATCTCGCCGCCGCCACCGCCGACCATGCCCGGATCATCGTCGACGGGCAAAGCCTGGTGCGCGGCTATGGCTTCGACGTCGCCAATGAGGGCGCGATCCGCGACAAGCATGCGCTGCTCGCCGACTTCGTCCAGCGCGAGGCGAAGGCGCTCGCCTGGAAGCGCACCCACCGCGCCGAGTTCGCGGCGGTGATGGCGAAGGAAACCGGCCTGCCGCTGGCGATCGCCCGCGACTATGCCGACAAGAACCGGCGCGAGACGGTGCCGATCGACGACGCGGTCGTCGCCGACCAGCAGCGCGTCCTCGACGATTTCCGCAACGCCGGCGCGGTCGCGGGCAAGCGCGCACTCGCCGACGGCTTCGACCGCAGCTTCGCGATCGCCCCGACCAAGGTCGCGGTGCAGTAAGCTACCGCCTCCAGCGCGAGCGCCATTGCCTCCGACCGGTCGCGCGTTTACGAAAATCCCGCGCCCGGCGAGGTGCGCATCTGGGCGGCCTGGAGTGTTCATGACGGCAGACGGCGGACCGCCACGGATCGAGCATGTCGCGATCGTCGGCGCGGGTTTTTCGGGAACGCTGCAGGCGATCAACCTGCTGCGCCATCATGGCCCCCGCGTCACCCTGATCGAACGGCGCGGCGCCTTCGCGCGCGGGGTCGCCTATTCGACGACCAGCCCGGCGCACCTGCTCAACGTCCGCGCCGCCAATATGAGCGCGCTGCCCGACGATCCCGGCCATTTCGTGCGCTGGCTCGCCGAACATGGCCGCGGTACCGCGACCTGCTTCGCCTCGCGCCGCGACTATGGCGCCTATCTCGCCGAACTGCTCGAGGCCGAGATGCGCGCCGCCCCCGGCCGGCTGACCCTGCTGCAGGACAGCGCGACCGAGGTCGCCTGCACCGACCGGGGCGTGACGATCGGCCTCGACAGCGGCGGCAAGCTCGCCGCCGATGCCGCGGTGCTCGCGCTCGGCAACCTGCCGCCGCGCGATCCGCCCGGGGTCGCCGCCGCCAACCTGCCGGCCGATCTCTACGCCTCGGACCCGTGGAGCGCCGACTTCGCCGCCGGGCTGACCGATGACGACACCGTGCTGGTGATCGGCACCGGGCTGACGATGGTCGACGTCGTGCTCAGCCTCGAGGCGCAGGGCTTTGGCGGCCGGATCGTCGCGCTGTCGCGCCGTGGCCTCACCCCGCACGCCCATGGCGACCCGGCGATGCCGCGCTCGTCGCTGTCCGAACGGCCCGCCGCGACCGGCGCCGATCTGGTCCATGTCGTCCGCCGCCGCGCCGAGGCGGTCGGCTGGCGCGCCGCGATCGACGAGCTGCGCCCCTATACCCAGGCGATGTGGCTCGCCGCCCCCTATGCCGAACAGGTCCGCTTCATTCGCCATCTGCGCCCGTGGTGGGACATCCACCGCCACCGCCTCGCGCCCGAGGTCGCCGCCCAGGTCCAGGCGCTCAAGGACAGCGGACGGCTGCAGGTGCTCGGCGGCAAGCTGACCCGGATCGCCGCCGCCGACGACCGGGTCGATCTCGCCTTTCGTCCGCGGCACGAGGATCGGGTCGAGCGGCTGTCGGTGCGCCGGGTGATCAACTGCACCGGCCCGCAGGGCGATCTGCTGCGGACGAAGGAGCCGCTGCTGCACCTGCTGCTCGCCGCCGGCCATGTCCGTCCCGACCGCCACCGCTTCGGGATCGACGTCAACGCCCAGGCCGAGACGATCGACGCCAATGGCCGCGCCAATCCGCGGCTGTTCGCGCTCGGCCCGATGACCCGCGGCGCCTTCTGGGAGATCGTCGCGGTCCCCGACATCCGCGTCCAGACCTGGTCGGTCGCGCGCCGGCTGGCGCACGCGCATTGGGTCGAAGGCGAAGGACTCTGATGTGTTAGGCCCTCAGACGCCGGGCGGGACGCATCCGCGTCCCTGGGCTTCCTCGCAATAAGCTCGGGCGGCCGTTCGGCCTTGCGGGCCCTGCGGGCCCGTCGAAAAAGAGCGGGCGACCGGAAAAGGGCCGCCCGCTCAGGTGCGTTCTGCTGCGGGGATCGTGGAGCAACAGGACGGATCGCGGAAGATCAGCCGGCGCGCGGAACCACCGCCCCGACCAGCAGGATATGCGCCGCGCGGTCGATGAAGGCGGGATCCTGCGCATGGGTGCGTTCGAGCCGTTCGAGCGCGGCGTCGAAGCCGGCGCCCGGGATGATCGCGGGATTCCAGTGGCGGTTGGGCGCGAAGCGGCTGTGGAACAGGTCGACACCCGCCAGTTCGGCGATGCGGGCATGCGGCGCGAAGATCGCCCGCAGCTCGGCGGCGCAGAACAGGTGCGAGCTGAAGCCGATATGCCGCCCGTCGACCAGGTCGATCTCGAGCCGGTCGGCGTCATTGTCCTGGTGGAACGCCCGCGCCCGGTCGAGCGCCTCGACATAGATGCTCGGCAGGCTACCGACGCTGCGAACGGTGACGATCAGGGTTCCCGCGGTCACCCGGGCGAGCTGGAAGGCGATGCCCTCGTGCCGCGCCGCCGGCAGATGGTTGAGCACCCCGTAGAGGCACAGCGTCAGGTCGAACGGTGCGCCCTCATGCGCGGCAAGCGCCTCGGCGATGTCGGCGACCGCGAAGTGGAGCGCGATCCGGCTGTCGCACAGGCCGCGCGCCGCGCCGGCGGCCAGCACGATCATCTCGGGCGAGATGTCGAAACCCCAGCCCTCGATCCGAGTGAAGCCGAGCTCGCGGGCGCGGATCGCGGTGCGGACCAGCCAGGTGCCGGGCCCGCAGCCGGCGTCGATCAGCCGCAGGCCGTCGCGCCCGTCGGCGCGCAGCGCGACCAGCGCGGCCTCGATCCGCGCCCAGATCGCGCGGTCGGCAAAGCCATAAGCGCCAGCAAAGGCGAAGGGTTCGGCGACGTCGCCATCGGCATAGGCACGATAGCCCGCGCCGACCGCGTCATAGGCCAGTGCGGCCTCGGGCGGTCGGATGGCGGGTGGCAGGATGGTAGATGGCAGGGGGTCGGTCGAAAGGTCGTGGCGCGAGGCCATGGTCATGCTCCGGGAACGAAGGACGGTCGATGGACCGCAATCAATGGGTGGTGTGGGACCCACCGGCGAGCTCGACGAGGCGGGCACCGGGAAAGGCATGGATCTCGGCCCGCGCGAAGCCGAGCGCGGCGGCGCGGCTGACGAATATCCCGCCGAGCAGGCCGTGATTTTCCTCGACCAGCCATTGTCCATGATCATCGACGCCGATCGTGATGATCGTGTCGTGCGAAAGTGCGGCGTCATACGCCCTAGCCATGTTTGTCGGCCTCCAGCCGTCGGGTTGACGCGAGGCCTGGATGGCCTCGCCGCATGCTGGATAAGCCGCGCACCATAGGCATTCGAGACGCACCCCCGGCAGGCCGCATAGGGATCGCATATGCAAAGGCCCCGCCGCCCGGGTCGGGGCGACGGGGCCTGCTATCGGCCGATCAAAGGCGGTCGGTTACGCGATCGTCGGCACCAGCCCGCCTTCGACCCGGATCGCGGCGCCGTTGGTGACCGCCGCCAGCGGGCTGGCGAGGAAGCCGACCATCGATGCGACCTCTTCGGCCTCGATCAGCCGGCGGATCAGCGAGGACGGGCGGAACTTGGCGAAGAATTCGGCTTCGCGCTCGGCCTCGGGAGCATCCTTGTTGTCGACCACCGACTGGATGAACCCGACAATGCCTTCCGACCGGGTCGGCCCGGGTAACACCGAATTGACGGTGACGCCGGTGCCGCGGGTCTGCTCGGCGAGCCCGCGCGCGACCGCGAGCTGCGCGGTCTTGGTCATCCCGTAATGGATCATCTCGCCCGGGATCATCAGCGCGCTCTCGCTGGCGATGAAGATGATCCGGCCCCAGTCCTGCGCGATCATCTGCGGGAAATAATGGCGCGAAAGACGGATGCCGCTCATCACGTTGACGTCGAAGAAGTGCAGCCAGTCGGCATCGGCGATCTCGGTGAACGGCTTGGCCTCGTAGATCCCCAGATTGTTGATCAGGATATCGACCGACGGCACCGCCGCGATCAGCGCCGCGCTGCCCTCTGCGGTGCCCGGATCGGCGAGGATCGCGCGCACCGCTCCGCCGGCCTTGGCGACCTGCGCCGCCGCCGCGTCGAGCTTGTCCTGGCTGCGCCCGGTGACGATCACCTCGGCGCCTTCGGCCGCCAGACGCTCGGCGATCGCCAGGCCGATGCCGGCGGTCGATCCCGTGACGAGTGCGGTCTTGCCCTTGAGTTGCAGGTCCATGTCAGTCTCCTGTTCCGAATGTGTGAAACGAAGATAGGCGATGCCGCGATTGATGATTAGATCGTAAAACTGTATTTCAGAAGTGATTTGAAATCACGAGTAACAGCACATGGACAATCGCTATGGCGACATGGAGACCTTCCTCGCGGTCACCGCCGGGGGCAGCTTCGCGGCGGCGGCCAAGACGCTGCGGCTGACCCCGTCGGCGGTGAGCCGCAGCGTCGCCCGGCTCGAGGCGCGGCTCGGGATCGTGCTGGTCCAGCGCACCACCCGGTCGCTGACCCTGACCCCGGAGGGCGAATCCTATCGCGACCGCATCTCGGCGCTGCTCGCCGAAGTCGACGAGGTCGAAACCAGCCTCGGCCGTGGCGAACGCGGGCCGCGCGGGCCGCTCCGGGTCAATGCCTCGGTGCCGTTCGGGGTGCATTGCCTGCTGCCGATCCTGCCGCGCTTCATCGATCTGTATCCGGCGGTGACGGTCGACCTCGCGCTCACCGACACGCTGGTCGACCTGATCGAGGAGCGCGCCGACATCGCCATCCGCATCGGCCCGCTGCGCGACACCCGCCTGCGCGCCAAGAAGCTCGGCCGCAGCGCGATGGTGGTCGTCGCCAGCCCCGATTATCTCGCGCGCCACGGCACCCCCGCCGCGCCGGCCGACCTCGCCCGCCATGTCTGCCTGCGCTTCAGCTTCCGCCGGGCGATCGACAGCTGGCCGTTCCGGGTCGGCGGCCGTATCGTCCAGCGCCCGGTCGACGGCCCGTTCATGGGCAATTCGGGCGAGGTGGTGCGGCTGATGGCGGCCGCCGGCGGCGGCATCGCCCGGCTCGGCCGCTTCCACGCCGCGGCCGACCTCGCCGCCGGCCGGCTGGTCGAGATCCTCGCCCCGTTCAACCCCGGCGACCATGAGGACCTCCACGCCCTCTACAACGGCCAGGACCGCCTCGCGCTCAGGGTCGGCGCCTTCCTCGACTTTCTCGGCAAGGAGCTGGTGCTGCCCGGCTAAGGTTTCGGGACTAGCCCCTCCCTTTCAAGGGAGGGTTCGTCAGGTCGGGAGCGCCCCCGGCGCTCCCTCAACCATGCCGGGGGCATGGTTGACCTGAAGAAGGTGGGTGCGAGCGTAGCGAGCTTCTACGCTCGAACTGGAGGTGCCGTCAGCGGCAAGGCACCATCCGGGTCAATCTCAACGAGGCAGCCCCGCCACGATGATCAACCCCATCACCGGCGCGCCGAGCGCGATCGCACCGGCCAGCCTGCCCGGCCCCACCAGCCGCTCGCGCAGCGCCGCCGACCACAGCCCGAGCGACAGCGGCAGATAGACGAGGCACGCGCTGATCAGCCCCGGCGAATTGCGGTCGTAGAGTTCGACCAGGGTCAGGTGGAAGACGAAGTTCCAGAACAGATTGCCCGCCGCCCACGCGAGCAGCAGGAAGGTCGACAGCGGAGTCTTCGCGCGGATCGTCCAGACCGTCAGCCCGACCAGCACCAGCCAGAAGATCAGATTGTTGAACAGGAAGCCCGACACCGGCATCGGATTGCCGGTCACCTCGCCGACATAGCGCGGAAAATGGGTGAGATATTCCTCGCCGACATGGACGATCACCGCGAACGGCAGCAGCCTGACCAGGCGATCATAGGTCATGAGTCCCTCCCCTTTGGCCCGCCCCCCACGCTGATCTGGATTCGGCGCGGCGGCAAGCGCCGTCGTTCAGCCCGCCGGCGCCGAACGCAGATGGATCAGCGGATAGGGCCGCCCCTGCCCGTCGACCGCCGAGCGACCGGTGCGCACGAAGCCCAGCCGCTCGTAGAAGCCCACCGCCTGGCCGTTCTGCTCGTTGACCTCGGTGGTGATGACGGGGTGCAGCGCCAACGCATGCGCAACCAGCGCGCGGCCGACGCCGGTGCCGCGATAATCGGGATCGATGAACAGCGCCTCCATCTGGGCACCATCGAGCAGCATGAAGCCGATCGGCCGGTCCCGCGCATCGACCGCGAGCCACAGCGGCGCCGACGGCAGGAACCCCGCCACCTCCGCGCCGATCGCGATCCGGTCGGCAGGATCGAGAAAATCATGGGTCGCATCGACCGCCCTTTGCCAGATCTCCACCGCACGGGGCCCGTCGTCGGGACGCGAAGCGCGGATATCGGTCATCGGCGGCACGCGTCCTTCGGCCATGCCCGTCGCGCCATGCGACGAGGCTTCGGCGACGAAGCTATGAAACGCCGCCGGTCCGCCGCAACCTGAAAATGGCGCGCGCGCCCTGCAGATCCTCCCTAAAGCGCAGCTTTTGGGGAGGGGGACCGCGAAGCGGTGGATGGGTCTACGCAACACCGATGGCGGCTCAGCACCTTCGCCACGCCGGGGCATGATGACGCGCTAAGTGCAGGGAGCATTCGACGCTCCCCGCACACTCACCCCTTCGCCGCGTTCTTCCGCCGCGTGTCCCAGCCCTTGCGCGCCGCCGCCGATCTCTGCTCGGCCGATCCCGATTTGTGCGCCTTTCCGCCGCGCGACGACGAGACATGGCTGTCGGGCTTGCCGCGGCCCGATCCCGACCTGTTGCCGCCGCCCGATTCCTTGTTCACCGTCGCCCAGGCCCGCGCCTCGGCGGTCTTCTTCGGGACGCCGCGATCCTCATAGCCCTGCTCGATATGCGCGGCCTTGCGCTTCTGCTTGTCGGTATAGGCGTCCTTGTCGCCACGGGGCATCGCCGCTCTCCTTTCCTTTGCAGCATTTGCCGGCAATAATCCGCATCGGCGGACACCGGTTCCGGACGCCGCACGGAGAAGCGCCTCATGAGCCTGCGACCATGAACTCGGCGCTCCCCGCCCCCTGCGACGGTGCCGGCCTGCCCGACGATGGCGGCACCCGCCACCCGCGCTGGACGCTCGCGGCGACGATCCTCGCGTCGAGCCTCGCCTTCATCGACGGATCGGTGGTCAATGTCGCGCTGCCGTCGATCGGCCGCGATCTCGGCGGCGGGCCCGCCGACCTGCAATGGACGGTCAACGCCTATCTGCTGCCGCTCTCGGCGCTGCTGCTGATCGGCGGCGCCGCCGGCGACCATTTCGGACGACGGCGGATGCTGATCGGCGGAATCGCGCTGTTCGCCGGCGCCTCGATACTGTGCGCGCTGGCGGGTTCGCTCGACCTGCTGCTCGCGGCGCGGGCGATGCAGGGGATCGGCGCGGCGATGCTCATGCCGAACAGCCTCGCGATCCTGGGCAACGCCTTTGCGGGCGAGGCGCGCGGCCGGGCGATCGGGACATGGGCCTCGGCCGGCGCGATCGCCGCCGCGGTCGGGCCGCCGCTCGGCGGCTGGCTGGTCGGCGCGGTCGGCTGGCGGTCGATCTTCTTCCTCAACCTGCCGGTCGCCGCCGCGGCGATCGCGATGGCCTGGGCCTGGGTCGGCGAGAGCGCGAAGGGCGAGCAGCCGCTCGACGCCCCCGGCGCGGCGCTGGCGACGCTTGCGCTCGGTACGCTCACCTGGGCGCTGACATCCTGGTCGAGCCGCCACGCGCTGACGGCACAGATCTGCGCCGGCGTCGCGGCGGGCCTCGTCCTGCTGATCGCTTTCCTGGTCGTCGAGCATCGCCGCGGCGACCGCGCGATGATGCCGCTGTCGCTGTTCGGGTCGCGCGCCTTTGTCGGGCTGACCCTGCTGACCTTCCTGCTCTATGGCGCGCTCGGCGGCCTGCTGGTGCTGCTGCCCTATCTGCTGATCGTCGGCGGCGGCTATGCGCCGTTCCAGGCGGGGCTCGCGCTGCTGCCCTTCTCGATCGTCATCGGATCGGCGTCGCGGCTGATGGGGCGGGTTACCGAACATGTCGGCCCGCGCTGGCCGCTCACCATCGGCCCGATCGTCACCGGCGTCGGCTTCGCGCTGCTGATCCGGGTCGATCCCATGGCCAGCTACTGGACCGGCGCCTTCCCGGCGATGCTGGTGATCGCGCTCGGCATGGCCGGGGCGGTGGCGCCGCTGACGACCGCGGTTCTGTCCTCGGTCGACGGCCGCCACACCGGCACCGCCTCGGGATTCAACAGCGCGATCGCCCGCACCGGCGGCCTGATCGCGACCGCGCTCGCCGGCGCGGTGATCGCGCAATCGGGCGCGGCGCTGACCTCGGCTTTCCAGGCGGCGGCGCTGATCGGCGCGCTGCTCGCCGCCGCGTCAGGCGCGATCGCCTTCCTGACGCTGGGATGATCGCTCAGTTTTTCTCGGGCAGCGAATAAGCGAAGTCGTAGAAATGCTTCCCATCCTTGATCTCGATCGTCAGCGTCCCGCCGATCCCCTCGAGATCGCCGGTGCCGCTGTCGGGCGCAACCGTCACCGCCAGCGCGGCGCCGCCCGCCTTGGTCATCGTCCCGACATGGGCGAGGACGAAGCCGCCGCGCACCCCGTCGACGCTGCCCTGAAACTGGTCGATCGCGACATAGGCCGCCGCCGATCCCGGCTTCGGCGCGCCCGCGGCGATCATCGTGCCGGTCGCGGTGCCCGCGAGCCCTCCGGAAAAGATCTTCGACAGCCCCATCCGGCTGGTGGGGAGGCCGCCTTCGGGGCCGGCATCCTGTGCCTCGGGGCTGATCTTCACCTCGAAGCTGCCGGTGGCGTGACGGGTCATGAGCGGGACTCCAGACTGGACGGAAACGGACAGGATGAGGGCGAAGAGCGCAAGCGCGCCGCGCAGAAAGCCGGCGATCGGCGGCGCACGGTCGATCATCGGCATATCTCTCCCGCCAGCAGCGCGATCCGGACCTATCGGCGTCTATCCGACCGGTCAATCGCACCCGTCGGCGCAGATCGGGCGGAACATTCGCCCGCTCCCGAATGTCGTCGTGCCCGACGGCGAACCACGATAAGGGCGGACGATACGCAATGAAGGCCGACGCATGACCAGCTCCGACAAGATCGCCGGCTATGAAGATATCCTGACCGGTGAGCATGATGCGCCGCCCGCCGACGCCGGCGCCGCCCAGGTCGCCCCGACCTCGTCGCCCGAACTCAAGAGTCTGCTCGGCATCGCGGTCGGCACGCTGATCGTCGCCGCGCTCTATTGCGCCAAGGACGTGCTGATCCCGATCACCCTGGCGGTGATGCTGTCCTTCGTGCTGTCGCCGGTGGTCAACATGCTCCAGCGGCTGCGGCTGTGGCGCGCGCCCGCGGTGATTCTGACCGTGCTCGCCGCTCTCGCCCTGCTCGGCCTGATCGGTTCGCTGATCGGCAGCCAGGCCGCCGCCCTCACCGCCGATGCCCCGCGCTACGCCAAGACCGTCGAGGCCAAGATCGAGGGCGTCCAGGGCTTCGCGCTCGCCAAGCTCGCGGCGATCACCAGCCAGTTCGGCGGCAATCGCAAGCCGCCGCCCCATCCCGCCACGACCACCCCGTCGCCGACCGCGCCGCTCGCATCGCCGGTCCCAGCGGCCGAGAGCGCCCGCACCCCGGTCCCGGTCGAGATCGTCCAAGGGCAGACCTCGCCCTTCACGATCGCGCGCACGGTGCTCGAACCGGTGCTCGGTCCGCTCGAAACCACGGTGATCGTGCTGATCGTCGCGATCTTCGTGCTGATGCAGAAGGAGGATCTGCGCGATCGCTTCATCCGGCTGTTCGGATCGAGCGACCTTCACCGCACGATGCGGGCGATGGACGATGCCGGCCGCAGGCTCAGCCATTATTTCCTGTCGCAGCTCGCGGTGAACACCGGCTTCGGGGTGGTGATCGGCCTCGGGCTGTGGGCGATCGGCATCCCGTCGCCGGCAATGTGGGGGATCATGGCCGGGCTGCTGCGCTTCGTCCCCTATATCGGCGCGCTGCTCGCCGCGGTCGCCCCCGCCGCGCTCGCCGCCGCGGTCGATCCGGGCTGGACGATGGCGATCGAGGTGGTCGCGCTGTTCCTGATCGCCGAGCCGTTCACCGGCTATGTCGTCGAACCCTTGCTCTACGGCCATTCGACCGGACTCTCGCCGGTGTCGGTGATCGTCTCGGCGATCTTCTGGACCTGGCTCTGGGGTCCGATCGGGCTGATCATGTCGACGCCGCTGACCCTGTGCCTGGTCGTGCTCGGCCGCCATGTGAAGAGCCTCGAATTTTTCGACGTGCTGCTCGGCGACCGACCGGCGCTGACCCCGATCGAAAGCTTCTACCAGCGAATCCTCGCCAACAATCCCGACGAGGCGCTGGCCCAGGCCGAGACCCTGCTCGATGACCGGCCGCTGGTCGCTTATTATGACGATGTCGCGCTCGAAGGGTTGCGGCTGTCGCTCGAGGACATCGCCCGCGGGACGATCGATCCGCCGCGCGCTGCGCGAATGAACCGGTCGATGCTGTCGGTGGTCGAGGATCTCGACGAGCGGATCGACCGCGACCGGCCGTTCGCCGCCGACACCGGCACGGTGCTGTGCGTCGCCGGGCCGGGCCCATTCGACGAGGCGGTCGCCGCGATGCTGGTCCAGTTGCTCACCGAACGCGGCGTGCCCGCGCGGGCGATCGCCAACGCCGCGGTGTCGCGCGACGCGATCGCGACCCTCAACGTCAGCGGTGCGCCGACGATCGCGATCTGCTGCCTCGATCTCACCGGCTCGCCCGCGCAGCTGCGCTATATGATCAAGCGGCTGCGCAGCCGCGCCCCCGACGCCCCGATCATCGCCGGCCTGTGGTCGCACGGCGAGGCGGCGCTGCGCGACGAGGGGCTCCAGCGGGCGATCGGCGCCGACCATTGTGTCGGCTCGCTCGCCGCGGCGATCACTGCGGCCACCAACCCGACCGATCGGAACACTGCGATCGGCGCCTGACTTACGCCGCTCGGCAGTAACCCGTCAGGCCGCGAGCGGCAGCGGTATCATCGGCGACAGATTGGTCGCGAAGGTCGCCAGCCATAGTGCGTCGGACCGGGCCCGGTGCCGGATCGGGAATTTGGTGTTGGCGGCCGCCACCGCACGACGCGTGTCGTCCGGTCCGGTGCGATCGACCAGCTCGGCGATGTGGCGAATGCGGAAAGCCGGCGGGCGGCCGGCGGCATCGGCCAGGGTCGCGAGCCAGAGGCGGTCGAAATCATGATCGGCGATGACGTCGCGACCGCGCGCAATCGCGTTGAGTTCGGTCAGGACGTCGATGGCCGGCCGGCCGTCGCGTTCAAGCGTCGCCCGGTCGATGCCGTGGAGGCTCTCCGCTTCCTGCGCCCAGGTCCAGTCGGCCCAAGCCGGCGCCGGACGGATCAGCCAGGCGCACGACCAGCCCGCGCCGTCGGCGAGGCCAACCTCTATCGGGAAGGAACGCCCATCGCGCGGCAGGCACGAGGCCTCGAAATCTATGAACAGCGGCTCTGGCATGCGGTTTCTACGACAAGGCTTCGCGCAAAGGCGCACAGCAACTTCGACGATGCGGTATAGCCCATGTCGGTTAACAGGCCGTGAAGGTTAGATGATCAGCTCAGCCCCGCCAGCACCGCCGCCGGCAGAGCGACCAGCGCCCCCGAAAAGGCGGCCTGCGGCCAGCGCGACAGCAGCAGCACCATCACCGCACCGGCGAGGCAGAGCATGCCCGTCCACGCCGCCGGTCCCTGGGTCGCGCCGAACCGGACCAGCGATACCGCGAAGGACAGCAGCAGCAGCGCCGCGCCCACCCATCGATGGGCAGGCTGCGGCAGGAACGACAGCGCGCGCGCGTCGCGATGGCGATAGGTCGCCCGGGCCAGATGGGCGAAGCCGGCATAAGCGAGGAAAGCGCCCTCAAGCGGCATCGATCGCCTCCCGCGCCGACAGATCGACCTTCGGAACCGGCCGCGCGCGGCGGACACGCGCTACCGGTTCGCGCAGCTTCGACGCCCGCCATGCGGCGAAGCCCAGCAGCGCGGCCATCGCGATCATCACCGCATCGAACGCCACGAACAGCCCGTCGCCGCGCAGGATCGAGGGCAGCAGCCCACGGTCGGTGGTCAGCATGTTGACCACCGGCACCGCGGCGAAGCAGACCGCGGCGATCGCCAGCGTCTCGATCCACGCCCGCCGGACCGGGCGCAGCAGCGACAGCGCAGCGAGCCCGAACCAGGTCCAGAACATCGCCGCCACCTCGAGATCGGCCCGGCCGGCCAGCTGCGGCGGCACCAGCCGGTTGGCGAGCAGAAAGGCGGCCATCCCCCCCGGCAGGCAGGCGACCGCGGCGATGTTGAGCCGCTCGACGATCCGGAAGCCCATGAACGGGCGGGCGCCCGGCTTGCGCCGCTTCGCGGTCCACAGCAGCAGCCCGGTGCCGACCATCGCCGCGCCCGACAGGCCGAGCAGGAAATAGGTCCAGCGCAGCACCGGTCCCGCAAACATGCCCATATGCAGCCCCAGCATCACCCCGGCGGTGGCGATCGCCGGCCCCGGCGCGGGCGATGCGGACAGCCGCCGGCCGTCGCCCCCCGAATAGACGATTGACCGGCCGCGCGCGTTGAGCGTGTCCGCGCCGCTGCGTATGACCATGATCGTCGCCGAGGCATCGTTGGGATTGACCACGACGACGCGCGCCGGGCGACCGCCCTGCCATTCGCGCGACGCCGCCTCGACCAGCGGCGCCACTGCCACCAGCGGCGCGGGCCGCCCGAGAAAGGCCGCGCCATCCTCGGTGCCGAAGGCATCGGCGGCGAACGCCGCGGGCGCCTTGTAGTTGGCGACCACCGGCCACGGCATGTACATCGCCACCAGCGTGATCAGCCCGGTATAGGTGATCATCGCGTGGAACGGCAGCGCCAGCACTGCCGAGACATTATGCGCGTCGAGCCAGCTGCGCTGCCCCTTGTTCCAGCGCAGCGTGAAGAAATCGGCGAAGATGCGCTTGTGGGTGATCACCCCCGAGACGATCGCCGCCAGCATGAACATCGCGCACAGCCCGGCCAGCCAGCGCCCCCAGGGATGCGGCAGCTGGAGCTGGAAGTGGAAACGGTAGAAATGCTCGCCGCCGCGGGTGTCGCGCGCTGCGAGCGGCTCGCCGGTCGCCGGGTCGAGCCGCAGCTCGGGCTTGCGCGGCGGCTTGGGCACCTTCGGGTCGGGATTCGGGCGCGCCCGTGTGAAGATCCGGGTCGTGGTGGTGCGATCGTCGGGCAGCAGGATCGTCCACTGCTCGTCGTGCGGGGCGACGCGCTGCATATGCGCGACCGCGGTCGCCGCCGCCCGCGACGGCGCGACCGCCGCCACGTCGATCTCGGGCTGCATCCAGCGGGTGATCTCGGGGCGGAAATAGCTGGCGGTGCCGGTCAGGAACATCGCGAACAGGATCCAGCCGGCGAGCAGGCCCAGCCAAGTGTGGATCCACGCCATCGACTGGCGCCAGCCGCCGACCGGCTCTGGCGGATCGGGCCGCCGGACCTCGCTCGCGATCGGCTGCGCATTCATGGCCGCACCCCGATCAGGAACAACAGCCCGATCGATCCCACCGCTATGCCCCAGATCGCCGCCGCCACCACCACCAGCCGCCGCTCGTGGAACGCCCACAGCGCGATCAGCGCATAGAGCAGGAACGACATCGTCATCCCCCAGGCGGTCGCTTCGACCCGCGCGATCGGCAGCAGCCGGGCGCACAGCGTGGCGAGCCCGGCAGCCGCGGCATAGCCGCCCACCAGCGCGGTGGCACAGCGCCCCGTCATCGCCATTCGCCCGCCAGGGCGCCGCGTCGCTGTCCGCTTGGCCATTGTCCATCCCGTCTTGCATCGAACCGATCATGCCCGTAGCAGCCTTTGCGAATCATTATCAATATCAGCAAAGGGGAATATCTGTGTCTTCGCTTCGCCTCCGCCGCTCTCCGGCGCGCCTCTCGCAGGCGGCCTTGCTCGCCGCGATCCTCGCTGCCCCCGCGCCGGTGCGCGCCGCTGAGGCCGAAACCGCCGATGCCGCCGCCGAGGCCGAGGCCGACGAGACGCGCGACACGATCGTCGTCACCGGCGTCCAGGTGAAGGGCACCGGTTCGGGCACCAAGACCGACACCCCGCTGATGAAGACCGCCCAGACCATCACCGTGATCGACAAGGAGGAACTGGTCGCCCGCAACGTCCAGTCGATCAACCAGGCGCTCGGCTATGTCGCCGGCGTCTCGACCAACCAGCGCGGAGCGATGGTGACCCGCTACGATCAGCTGATCGTGCGCGGCTTCTCGCCGGGCCTCTATCTCGACGGCATGCGGCTGATCGCCGGCCCCTATTCGACCCCGCAGACCGATTTCAACCGGATCGACCATATCGACGTGGTCAAGGGCCCCGCCTCGGTGCTCTACGGCAACTCGACCCCGGGCGGGCTCGTCAACCTGACCAGCAAGACCCCCGAGGCGAACGCCTTCGGCCGGGTCGAGCTGCAAGCCGGCAACTTCGCCAGCAAGCGGGTCGCGGCCGATATCAACCAGCCGCTCGACGCCGCCGGCAAGCTGCGCTTCCGCATCGTCGGCGGCTGGCAGAAGGCCGACGGCCTGACCGATGGCACCTTCGCCGAACGCTATCATGTCAGCCCGATGCTGAGCTTCGTGCCCGACGACGACACCAGCCTGACGCTGATCGCCGCCTATCAGCATGCGCCGTCGGGCGGCGGCTATTCGGGGGTGCCCGCCTATGGATCGGTGCTGCCCAATCCGGCGGGCACCCTGCCCCGCGACGTCAACACCGGCGATCCGGGCTACGAGCGCTACAACCATCACCAGCGCTCGATCGCGGCGATGTTCCGCCACGACTTCAGCGAGCATCTGAGCTTCCGCTCGAACAGCCGCTACCAGAACAACGAGCTATCCTACCGCCAGATCTATGTCGGCGGCTTCGCGACCACCGGCACCGGGGTCAACCGCAACAGCAATTTCGCGATCATCACCCGTGGTGGCGGCGGCGCCGACGAGGATTTCGACACCTTCACCACCGACAATCATCTCAACGCCAAGTTCGACACCGGTCCGCTCAACCACAATATCCTGCTCGGCCTCGACTATCAGGACATCAGGGGCGAGAATTTTCAGCAGTTCAACACCGGCGTGACGACCAACCCGCTGACCAGCATTCCCAATCTCAGCCTGTTCGCGCCGGTCTATGGGCTCGGCCTGCCCAGCCTCGACCTGACCCAGCTGTCGGCCGCCTATGTCAACAGCTACACCAAGCGCGACCAGACCGGCCTCTACCTCCAGGACCAGATCGCGATCGGCAAGCTGCAGCTGATCGCGAGCGGCCGCTACGACTGGTACAATCAGACCAGTCTCAACAAGCGCGCCATCGGCACCGAAAATGCCGTCACGACCCTCAAGCAGACCGCGTTCACGATGCGGCTCGGGGCACTTTACGAGCTGCCGTTCGGGGTGTCCCCCTATGTCAGCTATTCGGAATCGTTCGAACCCCAGTCGGGATCGACCTATCTGGGCGTTCCCTTCGATCCGGTGACCGGCCGCCAATATGAAGCGGGGGTCAAATATCAGCCGGCGGGCACCAACGCGCTGTTCACGCTGTCGGCCTATGACCTGCGGCGCCAGAAGGTACCGGTCACCGATCCCAACGCCGGCAATGGCACGATCCCGAGCAACGCGCAGATCCAGATCGGCGAGGTGCGGGTGCGAGGTATCGAGTTCGAGGGCCGCGGCGAGGTGACGCCGGGGTTCGACGTGGTGGTCGCCGCCGCTTATACCGACGCGATCATCACCCAGGGCGCGCCCGCCGCCGGGATCAGTCCGACCACCACCGGCACCCGCCAGCTCGGTACCCCCAAATATTCGGCATCGACCTTCCTCACTTATGACTTCGATCGCGACGGCGCCGCCGGCGGCGCGCTCGCCGGGCTCAACCTGGGCGGTGGCGTCCGCTATGTCGCCGGGTCAGACGGCATCACCACCTATGCGGTGGTCAATGGCGCCTCGGTGTTCCAGCGCTTCCACACCAAGGGCTTCAGCCTGGTCGATGCGGTGATCGGCTATGATCTGGGCAAGGCCGACCCGCGCTTCGACGGGATCAGCCTCGCGGTCAATGCCGCCAACCTGCTCGACAAGCGCCATGTCAGCGCCTGCCCGTTCACCAACAGCTGCTATTTCGGCGCCGCGCGCACCGTGATCGGATCGGTGCGCTACAACTGGTAGCGCCGCCAGGGCCCTGCAGCGCCGATCGGTGCGGCGGGGCCTTTTCCCTGCGGCCGGCCTGCAGGACCAGCGCGAAAACAGTCCACCATAGAAAACACTCTATATCCATATTCGTACTAGAATCTCGCATCTATATTGCATATCAAGTCCCTTATACAAAAAACATGGTGCCCCTGCGCCATGGCCAACGAGAGGGACCTGAGAAGCGATGACCGCACAGCACCCCCATGCCGCGAACGAAGCCGATATCTTTTCCGGACGGACCGCGCTCGTCATCGGCGGCGGCAAGAATATCGGCCGGCAGATCGTCCTCGAATTCGCGCGGCGCGGTGCGCGGGTCGCCGCCGCCGACCTCGACCTCGACAGCGCGCGCGAGACCGCGGCGCTCGTCGCGGAGATCGGCGGACAGGGTTGCGCGGTCCAGTGCGACGTCGCCAGCGAGGCGTCGATCGGCGACTGCGCCGCGCAGGCCGAACGCGAACTGGGGCCGGTCGACATCCTGGTGAACAATGCCGGCATATTGAGCGGCGGCAACCCCGAGGACATCCCCGTCGCCGGCTGGCAGCAGATGATGGACATCAATTTCTTCGGGATGATCCGCGCGATCGAACATTGTCTGCCGGCGATGATCGCACGCGGCAGCGGCCATATCGTCAACACCGCATCCTTTGCCGGCCTCTATCCCTTCGCATCGAGCCGCATCCATTATGCGGCGTCGAAGGCGGCCGTGCTGTCGATGTCGCAAAACTTCGCGCTCTATCTGGCACCGAAGGGGGTGAAGGTCAGCTGCCTCTGCCCGGGTCCGGTGATGACCACCTCCAATATCGGCATGAAACATTATTCCGCGGACTATCTGATGCGGGGTCCCGGCAGCGGCCTCACCGTGATTTCGCAGGCGGACGCCGCCCGGATCCTCGCCGACGGGATGAAGGACGGCCGCATCATCATCCCGACCCATGACGAGCTCTGGGACACCCTGCCCGCATGGGCCGCCTCGCCCGATGCTTTCATCCGCGCCAAGGCCGCCGAGTTCGAAGCCGGCGATTCGGGCCGCCCGCAGGTCCCGGCGCATTTTCTCGAGGGACGGGGCTGACCACCGGACGCGCCGCGCGCGACCAGCATAGCGAGGAGACGATTATGACGACCCCAAGCGAGAAGGGCATGGAATTGTTCGAGACCTTTCATGGTCCCGAAATGGCCGACGGCCTGGCGCGCTATATCGAGACCGACAGCTTCGGCGTCGAATGCGCCCGCTGGTCGCGCGATTTCTCGTTCGGCACCGTCTGGGGACGCGAGACCATCGAGCGCAAGCTGCGCAGCAGCGCCATCCTCGGGATGACGATCGCGCTGCGGCAGTCCGACGAGATCCGGCACCACACCAAGATCGGCATCAAGAACGGCCTCACCCGCGCCGATATCGAGGAAATCCTCTACACCACCATCCCCTATTGCGGCTTCCCCGCCGCAAACGTCGCCAAGGCCGCGATGCTCGCCGCCTTCAAGGAACTCGACGAAGCCACTGCGTCCTCCGAAGGCTGATCGGCGCGATACGCGCTGACCGCCCCCCTCCGACCTGTCGGCCTATGCGCGACTTGGCCGGTCAGGCCCCTCTCCCATTTCTTGGGAGAGGGTAGCGAGAGGGCCTTCTTCTGCCTTCTTCGAGATTGATCCGGCAGAAGGCTTCCCGGCCCCCTGCCCGTACCGCCGCCTCAGAACTTCCCCTCGAAGCTCAACCCCACCACCCGCGGTTCGTACAGGCTGCCGCGCGTCCGGCCGTCGAAATCGACGAAGAACGACGCCGGCTTCTGGACGTTGAAGATGTTCGACACGGTCAGGAAGACGCCGAGATTGTCGCCCTGCCAGCCGAGCTTCGCATTGACCAGCGTGCGCGCCTTGATGTCGCGATATGCCTGGTCCTGGGTGTCCTGATAGAAGGCGCTGCGATAATTGGCGTTGAGGTTCGCGAACAGCCCGCTCGGCGCATGCCAGGTGGCGCCGCCCGACAGCGTCCAGTGCGGCGCATTGGTGAACTCATTGCCCTCCGCCCCCTGGAACAGCTGGCCGAGGCTGACATTGAACTCCTTGAACTTCGTATTGCTGTAGCCGAGCCCGGCATAGAGGTTGAGCGTCGGCGTCGGCCGGCCGCTCAGTTCGAGCTCGAACCCGTAGAGCCGCGACTTGCCGGCGTTGATCACCTGGGTGTCGAACACCGCCCCCGGGGTCAGCTGCACCGACACCTGCTGGTCGCGCCAGTCGATCCAATAGGCATTGGCATTGACCGTCAGCTTGCGGTCGAACCATTGCGAGCGCAGCGCCAGCTCGTAATTCCAGGTATATTCGGGATCGAAATCATAGGATTGCGCGCGCTGCTGGTTGAGGCCCGAGCCACCGGCGCGGTAGCCGCGCTGTGCCGTCGCGCTCAGCGAGACGTCCTGCGCGAAGTCATAGGTGATGCCCGCCTTGGGCAGCCATGCCTGATAGGTGACCTCGTGCACCGGCTCGACGCTGTTCGCATTGGCTGCGGTCGCGCGCAGCGTCGCGTTGAGCTGGGTGATGACCGGCCGCAGCGCCGCCGGCACCGCCGCCGGATCGGGCAGCGCCCCCGAGATCACCACCGTCTGGGTCGCCCCGCGCAGCTGGCTTTCATGATCGTAGCGCAAGCCCGCGCGCAACCGCAGCCGGTCGGTGATCGGGAAGGTCAGATCGGCGAAACCGGCGTAATTCTTGGTCAGCCGCGGCCGGGCGAGGCTGTTCTGGATCGGCACCGCGCCGCCGCTATAGAGGTTGATGACGGTATCGACGGTCGCCTGCGGCAGCCCGAGCGCGAGCAGCTGGCGATCGACCCCGAGCCGGCGCAACTGCAACACCTGAGTCGCCGCGAAATAATAATCGCGATTGTCGTCGCGCAGATAATAAGCGCCGATCAGCCCCTGCACCCAGCCCCGGTCGATGTTGAGGCGCAGTTCCTGCTGGAAGGTCTTGTCGGGATCGGTCACCCGGCTGATCGCCCCGGTGGTCGGGCTGCGATCCGAATCGGCGATCGAGACATAACGGATATCGCTGTAATTGGTCGTCGAACTGAGGCTGACCCCCTCGGCGAGGTCGTAGCTCACCGCCAGCGTGGCGATGTCGCTCTTGACCGTCACGACATCGGCGACATCCTCGGTCGCGATCCGGTCCTTGAGCGCATAGGGCGCGTCGAACTCGCTGTAGAGCGTGCCGCGGCGATGGCGGTCGTGCATGAAGGTGCCGACGACCTTCAGCCCCGGCAGCGCCTCGGGGGTGAGCAACAGCTTGCCGCGCACCGTTTCCGAACGGCGCTTGTCGGCATCCTCGTTGAGCGTCCGGTTGAAGATCAGCCCGTCGCTGCGCGCGACCTCGCCGGCCAGCCGGAACGCGATCTGCCCGTCGACGATTGGCCCGCCGACCGCGGCCCCCGCGCGCCGCTCCCCGGTCTGGTCGGTCATCAGCAACCGGAAGCAGCCACTCCAGTCATAGGTCGGATCGGCGGTGCGGATGATCACCGCGCCGGCCAGCGCGTTGCGCCCCTGCACCGTCGACTGGGGTCCGCGAAACACCTCGACCTGGGCGATGTCGTAAAGGTCGAGCGGCCCGACCGTCAGCGCGGTGCGCGGCAGCACCGCGCCATCGAGATAGACGCTGGCCAGCGCACCGTCGCCGCCGCCCGACACGTTGAACGCATCGATGCCGCGGATCGTGAAGCTGGTGCGATTGCCGTTCACCGCGAGGTTGGGGGTGCGTTCGAGAATGTCGTAGACGCTGGTGAGATTCTGGTTGGCGATCGTCTCGGCGGTGGTCACCGCGACGCTGGCCGGGGTCTTCTGCAGCGTCCGGTTCGACTTTTCGCCGGTGACGACGATCTCGCCGCCCTCGGGCTGGGCCTCGTCCGCGGCGACCAGCGTCGCCACCGGAACCGCCGCCTGCGCGAGCGCGATTGTCGACGAGGCGAGCAGAAGCAAGCCCGTAACCGGACGAATGATAAGCATGTGATGATCCCCCTTGTTGCCGGCCCGATACAATTGAAGGATATTGCGAGTCAATCGCACTATCGATAAGACCGCCCAAAAAGGGGACCTGATGACCGATATGTTGTTGATCGCGGTGGCGCTGCTGGCGTCGCTGGGCGGGCTGTTCCTGCTATGGGCGGGATGGCGCCGCGGCGCGCCGATGCGCGCGCGGATCGCCGGCGCGGCGTTGCTCTGGGCGGTGTCGACAACGATCTGGATCGGGCGCTTCGGCGCCGAGATCGGCATCCCGCTCGCACTCGAGACCGCCGCCCTAGTCGCCTTCGCTTTCATCCTGACCCGAATCGAACGACGCGAAAGCCGACCGCCGCGCGAACGCAGCACCGACGCTCCCCGGACATCGCGCTGGCGCTGGCTGGTCGGCACCGCGCGCACCCTCACCGCCGGCCCGCTCGGCCTGGCCGCGGCGATGGGGATCGCAGTGCTGTTCGCCACCCAGGCGCCGCTCGCCGAACAGACAAGGTTGATCCTCGCCGGGCTGATCGTCCCGTCGCTCTGGTCGGGCGCGATCGCCTGGACGCTGTGCCACCGGCGGCTGCCGCTGCAGGCGGCGACGTTCGCCGCGATCGGCGGCGCCGGCTTCGGCCTGACCCTGTTGACCGGAGCCTGATAAATGCGCCTGCCCCGCCTCTCGGCCGACTTCACCCGATCGCTGCTCGCCGGCCATGGCCTGATCGGCGTGACCTTCGGCGCGGTGATCTATGTCCTGTGCCTGTCGGGCGCGCTGATCGTGATGGTCGACCAGCTCAGCTTGTGGGAGCGGCCGCGGGTGCCGGTGGTCGAAAGCGTTTCGGCGGCCCGGCTCGAAACCGTCGTCGCCGATGCTTTTGCCCGCGCCAGGGCCGCCGGCGTCGCCCACGACATGTTCGTCAACACCCCGACCCCCGAACTGCCCCATTTGACCGTCGGCGCGTTCGGCGAGGGTGGCGAGGGCGGCAATCATCTCATGTGGAGCGTCGACGCTGCCGGCCGGCTCGGCCCGGAGATCGAGACCCCCTGGGTCGCCTTCGTCCAGCAGCTCCATTTCAACCTGACCGTCCCCGGCGCGATCGGCCGCTATCTGGTCGGGATCTTCGGTACCCTGCTGCTCGCCAGCCTGGTGACCGGCATCCTCGCCCACAGGCGGATCCTCAAGGATGCGTTCCGGCTGCGCTGGGGCGGATCGAAACGGCTCACCAACGCCGATCTCCACAACCGCATCGGAGTGTGGGCACTGCCCTTCCACCTGATCGTGTCGCTGACCGGATCGCTGCTCGGCCTGTCGGGGCTGATCATCATGATCCTCGCGCTGGTCGCCTTTCGCGGCGACCAGACCCGGGCGATCGCTGCGCTGCTCGGACCGCAGCCGACCGAGGATGCCCGCCCCGCGCCGCTGCCGGCGCTCGTGCCGATGCTCGCGCGCATCGACCGCGACATGCCCGGCGCGCGAATCAGCCAGTTGCGTTACGAGCATATCGGCACTGTCGGCCAGCAGGTGACGATATCGATGGCGGCGCCGGGCCATTTGTCGACCGCCGAATCCTATGTCTTCGCCCCCGACGGCCGGTTGAAGCACAAGGCCGGCTTCACCGACGGCAATGCCGGCATGCGTATCTACGGCATGGTCACCCCGCTCCACTACGGCACCTATGGCGGACTGCCGCTCAAGCTGATCTATGCCGTGCTCGGCGCCGGGCTGACGATGATCGTCGCCACCGGCGGCCAGGTCTGGCTCGCCCGGCGGCGCGACCAGGGCCGCGCGGCGCCCCGGCTCGAACGGCTATGGGCGGCGCTGGTCTGGGGCCAGCCGCTGGTGCTCGCGCTTGCCGCCCTCGCCGATCTGGTCGCCGCGGTGCCGGCCATACCGCTCTATTGGGGCGCGACCTTCGCGACCTGGATCGTCGGGCTGGCGCTGCGCGATGCCGATCATGTCACACGGATGCTGCGGATCGCCTGCGGTGCGACGCTGGTGGTGCTGGTCGGCAGCCATATCGCGCGCAACGGTCTGAACCAATCCGCGACGATCGGCGTCGACCTTGCCTTCCTCGTCATCGGGGCGGTGCTGCTGTTGCTGGCGAACGGGTGGCTGAAATCGGCGAGCGGATCGGGCAATCGCCCGATTCCCGCCGCCGCGGAATAGCAAAACGCCGACAGAGGCTTCGTCCCTCTGCCGGCGCCGCCCACCCCCTCTTCCTTCTGCCCCGAGGCAGGAGGAAAAGCCGGATCATATCTTCAGGCGGCGGGCGGAACCGGCCGCTCGCCGGTTCCACCCGCCATCGTCGCGTCAGAAGCCGTAGGAGAGGCGCAGATAGCCGAACTGCCCCGGCAGGTCATAGGTCGTCGGATCGAAATTGGCGCTGTCGCAAGTGTAGCAAGCCGGCGGCGCCTTGTTGAAGACGTTGTTGACGCCCAGCGTCAGCCGCAGGCGATGGTCCATCCAGTCGGGCGAGAAGTAGAGCTGGACGTCGCCGTAGAAGGTCGCCTTCATCGTGTGGACGCCGTCGCGCTCGTCGACCTTGCTGATGTAGCGGCCGGTGAAGGACGCGCCATAACCCGCGGTCGAGAAATCGAGCGTGCCGTTGAGCTTGAAGCGCGGATAGGCCTGGTCGGGGCTGCCGCGTTCGGTGCCCGCGAATTTGAGCGGCGGCGAACCCAGATCGGCCGGCGGCAGGACATTATATTTGAGCAGATAGGCCGCGTTGAGCGTCAGCCCGACGGTGCCGTCGGCGACCTGCGGCGATCGGTAGGTGAAGGTCCCATCGAGACCGTCGGTCTCGATGCCGTTAAGGTTGAGCAGCCGTCCGCTGATCCCGGCAATGCTGCCATTGGCGGTACGGGTGATCGCGGCACAGCTCACCGGATCGGCGTTGAACGCGCAGCGCGACAGCGTCAGCGACGCCGGCACCGAGTCGATCGCGTTCTTCAGCTTGATCTTGTAGTAATTGACCTCGAGGCTGAGCGCGCTCGACCAGCCGCTGCTGCGTGCCCAGCCGGGGCTGTACACCCCGCCCGCGGTCCAGGTCTTGGCGGTTTCGGGCTTCAGATTGACGTTGCCCTGCGAGAACACGCCCTGCTGGCCGCCGGTCGGCTCGGCATAGCTGCCGTTCGCCGGCACGCCGTTGGCGATGCAGTTGGCGCGCACGGTCGGATTGGTCTGGAACGACCCGCCCGCCGCGCTGGTGCACGGATCGTTGATCGTGGCGTCGGTGCGCGACAGCCCGGCATGGAGTTCGCCGATGCTCGGCGCGCGCAGGCTTTCGGCGAAGCCGCCGCGGATCAGCAGGTCGGCGGTCGGCTTCCACAGCCCCGACACCGTGAAGGTCGTGTTGCTGCCGAAGGTCGAATAGTTCGAATGGCGGACCGCACCGTCGAGTTCGAGCTTCTCGAAGAAGCTCTTGCCCGACAGCAGCGGCACGCGAACCTCGCCATAAACCTCGTCGACGTTGAAGCCGCCGCGCGACGGGCTGGTCGGAACGTCGGCGCCCAGGCCCGCGACGATGATCGCATCGGGATCATAGCTGGCATATTGGTCGCGATGCTCGAAGCCGATCGCGACCCCGACCGGGCCGGCCGGCAGGTCGAACAGCTCGCCCGAGAGGTTCGCGGTGAAATCGGCCAGCCGCTGATAGCTCTTGTCGCGTTCGTCGAACGTCACATAATCGAGCATCGCCTGGGTCACCGATCCGGCGCCCCCGAAGATGTTGAACGGCACGCAGGCGCCGGTGCAGGCCGAAACCGGGCCGAGCGCACGGGCGAGATTCGCCGCATTGACGTTGCCGGTGAACAACTGGTGCGCATCGTTGATGCCGTAGACGCCGTTGACGTCCCAATACCATTTGCGCTCGCCGATGTTGAACGAACCGTCGACCGTCAGCGTCGCCGACATCGTGTCGACGCTCTGGGTGAAGACGCGCTGTCCGGCCTCGACGAAGCGCCGGCGGATCGTCGAATAATTGGCCGGGGTGCCGTTGGCGCCCGACGACAGGGTCACGCCGAACGGATTGAACGGGTTGGTCGCGTCGACCGAGATCGTGTCGAGCAGATTGCCGTTGCCGGCATCGGGCCCGATGAACAACGGCAGGAACGCCGCCTCGGTGCGCGAATTGCGGCGGTTGTACAGCACCTTGGCGCGCATGTTGATGCTGTCGGTCAGCTCCTGCTTGAAATTGGCGAACGCGCCATAGCGCTCCGACGGGGTCAGCAGATAGTTGAACGGCGCGAAGTTGAACGAATCCGCGCCGGTATAATTGCGGAAATCGGTCGGGAAGACCGCCTTGCGGCCGAGCACGGGGGCGACGAGCGTCAGGCTTTGTCCCAGCACGTCGAAACGGCCGTTGGGAATCGCGCTGCTGCAACCCGATGCCGGGCCGCCGCAGGGGACATTGTCCGGGTTCGGGAATTGCGAGATCGACCGGTCGGCGGTGCGCACCGCCGACTGCTTGGCGTAGCTGCCGCCGAACACCAGCGAGGTGCCGGTCTCGGGCGACTGGATCCCGTAGCTCGCCTCGTAATTCTGGGTATCGCCGTCTCCGGCGCGATATTTGCCATATTGCGCCGACGCCCGGAGCCCCTTCTGCCCCTGCTTGGTGATGATGTTGACCACCCCGGCGACCGCATCGGTGCCGTAGAGCGGCGACGCGCCCGATTGCAGCACCTCGACCCGCTCGATCAGATTGGTCGGCAGCGTGTTGAGATCGACCGAGGCGGGGATGCCGCCCGCCGCCGAGCCGTTGACGAAGCGCAGCCCGTCGACCAGCACCAGCGTCCGCTTCGCCGCAAGATAGCGCAGGTCGATTTCGGCCGAACCCGAGCTGACCCCGGTGCCGTCGGGCGGGCCGCCGATATTACCGGCATTGTTGACCTTGGTGTTGAGACCGCCCGCGGCGCTGGGAAGACGCTGGAGCACGTCGGCGACCGAGGTCAGGCCGGTCTTGGCGATGGCTTCGGCATCGACGATCGCGACCGGCTTGTCCTGATCGAGCGGGTCGCGGCGGATGCGCGATCCGGTGACGACGATCATGTCGCCATCGGCGGCATCGACCGGCGGGGTGCTGGTCTGGGCGGCTGCGATCGAGCCGTCGAACAGGATGCAACAGGAAAGCAATGCCGCGCGCCGCGCCTTGGATCTCATCATGGATCAACCCCTTATTCTTCCCTCGGAAGGTCGCAGGATCGCTGCGCCGCAGCATCGGCGGCAAGCAAAATATTGCGATAACGTTACAATTTATTGCAATGTTGCAAAGAAGTCGCAGCCACTTGCGCAACATCCGGAAAGCGGCTTTAGGCCACGCCGCTAACGCCTGCGAAACGATTGGGGCCTATTCTCCAGCCATCGTACCGCACGGCCGGACATTCCTCGATTCGGGTTGGTCAGCTTGAGTTTCCCTTCCGAAAATACCGCCAGGGCCGGTTCGGCCCGTGCCGCCCGCGCGCATCGCCACAAGATCTTCCTGCCGGCGGTGCTCAACCAGGCCGGCACCACCACGCGCATCCATCTGCTCGACATCTCGCGCACCGGCGCCCGCGCCAACGCCCCGCATTTGCCCCCGGTCGGCGAGCGGGTCCGCATCGTCTGGAACGATATCGTCATCACCGGCCGCATCGCCTGGGGGCGCGACACGCGGATCGGGATCCGGTTCGACCTGCCGCTGGCCGACCGCCAGCTCGACGCGATCGTCGCGGGGCGATAGCCCCGGGGGAGACAAAACCCGTCGCCTGCGTTCAGTCGGGAAATCGACGGACCGGGATGATATTTTGACACTGCCCCAGATGCTGGCCTTCGCAATCCTGGCCGCGATGATGCTGCTCTTCATCTGGGGACGTATCCGTTATGATCTGGTGGCGATCCTGGCGCTGCTCGCTTCGATCGCGGTCGGCACCGTACCGCCCAAGAAGGCCTTCGCCGGGTTCAGCGACGACATCGTCATCATCGTCGCGAGCGCCTTGGTGGTGAGCGCCGCGGTCCAGCGATCGGGGGTGATCGAGATGGTGCTGGGACGCGTGTCGCAGCGTGTGACCCATGTCCGCGGGCAACTGACGATCCTGGTGATGTCGGTCACCTTCCTCTCGGCGCTGGTCAAGAATATCGGCGCTCTGGCGATGCTGATGCCCGCCGCGCTCAAAATGGCGAAGAAGTCGAAGGCGTCGCCCTCGGTCTTCCTGATGCCGATGTCGTTCGGCTCGCTGCTGGGCGGATTGATCACGCTGGTCGGGACCTCGCCCAACATCATCGTGTCGCGGGTCCGCGAGGAACTGACGGGCCAGCCCTTCGGCATGTTCGACTATGCCCCGGTAGGGCTCGGCCTCGCGATCACCGGGATCATCTTCCTGCGCTTCGGCTACCGGCTGTTGCCACGCGATCGCCGGGCCGCGGCGACGATGGGCGAGGCGCTCGACATCAAGGATTATACGACCGAGGCGGCGGTCGCCGAGGGGGCGGCTTCGGAGGGCATGACCGTGGCCGAGTTCATGGCCGCGAACGACGACGAGGTCGAGATCATCGGCGTCCTCCGTGGATCGAGCCGCTATCCGCTGCCGCTGGCCCGCACCATTTTCCACGAGGGCGATACGCTGCTGCTCAAGGGCGAGCCCGACGCACTCGAGCGCGCGATCGCCCGGGGCGGGCTCGAGCTGGCCGGTCAGGACCGCAGCGCGGTCACCGATACGGCGTCGGAGGATGTCGGGGTGATCGAGGCGGTGGTGACGCTCGATTCGGTGCTGATCGGCCGGGCCGCAGCGCAGATGGGGCTGCATGAACGCCACGGCGTGAACCTCCTCGCCATCTCGCGCGCCGGCACCCGGCGGGTCGAGGGGCTGGGCGACACGCGGATCGAGGCCGGCGACGTCATCGTGCTGCAGGGGCCGCTCGATATCCTGCCCGCGCAGCTCCGCGAACTGGGTTGCCTGCCGCTAGCCGAACGTCAGGTCCGGCTGGGCGGCGCACGGCGCGGCCTGCTGCCGATCGCGATCCTCGCGGCAGCGATGCTGCTCACCGCGCTCGGAATCGTGCCGGTCGCCGTCGCCTTCTTCGGCGCCGCGGCGCTCACCATGCTCAGCGGCGCGCTGCCGGTGCGCGACGCCTATGAGCATATCGAATGGCCGATCCTGGTGATGCTCGGCGCGCTGATCCCCGTCAGCGAAGCATTGCAGGCGACCGGCGGCACCGACCTGATCGCAGGCTGGCTGTCGGCGACCGCTGCGACACTGCCGCCGTGGGGCGCGGTGGCGCTGATCATGGTCGCGGCAATGGCGGTGACGCCGTTCCTCAACAACGCCGCGACGGTGCTGGTGATGGCCCCGATCGCGGCCATGTTCGCGCATGATATCGGGCTGCGCCCCGATGCGTTCCTGATGGCGGTCGCGGTTGGTGCCGGCAGCGATTTCCTCACCCCGATCGGCCACCAGTGCAACACGCTGGTGATGGGTCCCGGCGGCTATCGGTTCGGCGACTATGCGCGGCTTGGCGCCCCGCTCTCGCTGCTGGTCGTGCTGGTTGGGGTGCCGCTGATCATGATCTTCTGGCCGGTCCGCTAAGGCGCAGCTCGCCGGTAAGGTCGAGCCCGTCGAGAAAGGCGCGGTCGTGGCTCGCGACCAATAGCGCGCCGTCATATTGGGTCAGCGCATCTTCGAGAATCTCGATCGATTCCATGTCGAGATGGTTGGTCGGCTCGTCGAGCAGCAGCAGTTGCGGCGGCAGCGGCCCCGACAGGGCGCAGGCGAGCCCCGCGCGCAGCCGCTCGCCCCCGCTCAGCGTGCCGACGATCCGCTCCGCGGTGACGTTGCGGAACGCGAAGCGCGCGAGCGCGGCGCGGGCGTCGTGATCGGACAGGTCGCGATGCAGCTTCCGCAGATTGTCGAGGATCGTCGCGTGCGGGTCGAGCAGCCCGAGATGCTGGTCGAGCAGCGCCATCCGATCGCGCAGCGCCCAGACCGTCCCCGCCGATGGCGCCAGCACGCCGCGGACCAGCGCCAGCAGCGAGGTCTTGCCGGCGCCGTTGGGGCCGGTGAGCGCGATCCGCTCGGGCCCGCGCAGCTCGAGCGACAGCGGCCCGAGCACCCGGCGATCGCCGCGCCACAGCTCGACCGCCTCGCAGCGGATCAGCCGGCGGTCGGCGGGCAAGCCGGTCGAAGGCAGCTCGATGCGCAGCGGCACCACCCGTTCGATCCGCTCGCGCGCCGCATCGAGCCCGGCGCTCGCCTGCTCGCGCTGGCGCTCGGCGAGCGCGCCGTCGCGACCGGTGGTACGCTCGGACCGCTCCTTCTTGGCGTCGAGCAGCAATTTGCTGTTGCTGCCCTTGCGCTGGGCGAGCCGCCCGGCGGTGTCGCGGGTCGCCTTGCGCTCGCGCTGCTGCTGGATCCCGCGGTCGACCTGGCGGACGTCGCGCTCGGCGCGGTCCAGTTCGGCCTGGGCGCGCTCGCGCGCGGCATCGCGGGCCGCGCGATAGTCCGACCAGCCGCCCCCGAAAACCGTACAGCCGATCGGCGACAGCTCGACGATCCGGTCCATCGTCTCGAGCAGCGCGCGGTCGTGGCTCGCGACCACCACCCCGCCGCGCCAGTCGGCGATCAACCGCGCGATCAGCGCCTGGCCGGCGGCGTCGAGATTGTTGGTCGGTTCGTCGAGCAGCAGCAGGTCGGGCGCGGCGATCCGCATCCGCGCGATCGCGATTCGGGTGCGTTCGCCGCCGCTGAAGCTGCCGATCGGCCGCGGCAGCACCGCAGGATCGAGCCCGACCGCGGCGAACGCCCCGCCGATCCGCTCTTCGAGCGTCCAGTCGGCCTCGGCAATGTCGTCGGCGGTCCCCTCCCCGGCCACCAGCCGCTCCAGCCGATCGAGCGCATCGGCGACGCCGATCGCGGCCGCAGCGGAGATACCGTCGTCGGGCCAGTCCTGATGGAGCAGCCCGACCGATCCCGTGCGGGCGAGCGAGCCGGCCGCAGGCGGTGCTTCGCCGCCCATGATCCGGAGCAGGGTCGACTTGCCGGTACCGTTGCGGCCGACGATCCCGCTGCGCTCGCGTCCGAAGGCGAGGGTCAGGCCGGCGGCGAGCGGCCGGCCGTCAGGCGTTGCGAGCGAAAGCGAATCGAGCGTGAGGAAGGCGGACATAGGGCACCATGGCAAAGGGAACGGGTCGGGCGACGGGGTTCCGATTGTTCATGATGGCCTCCTCTTCGATGGACGCCGGACATAGGACGGCGGCACCGGCCGATCAAGCCGGGCCTTGCGAAACATGGGCGGCGGCCTAGGAACGTGCGATGGACTTCGACGATCAGATCCGCCGTTATTTCGGCACCGCCGACCTCGGCGCGGTCGCCCCCGAGGCGATGGCCGCGGCGGTCGAGCATATGCGCGTCGACCTCGGCCTCGAAAAGGACCGGCCGCGCCGCTTCGCGCTGTGGGCGCTGATGCACATGCTCGGGGTCGCGCCCGATCTCGACGTGGCGTTCAGGGACGAGGCCGACCGCGAGGCCGCGCGCAATTTCATGGACCTGGCCGCCGCCGCGGCGGACGAGCCCTGACCGAGACGCTGTCCCCCTCCGAGGCGCGGCGGATCGCGCTGGCGGCGCAGGGCTTCGGCCGCGCGCGCCCGGCCGGCGCGATCGGTCCGGCGCATCTCGCCAAGGTCATCGACCGGGTCGCGCTCCACCAGATCGACAGCGTCAACGTCGTGGTCCGCGCCCATTATCTGCCACTCTTCTCGCGGCTCGGCGCCTATCCGCGCGCGCTGCTCGACAAGGCGGCGTGGGGGCGTCCGCGGCGGCTGTTCGAATATTGGGCGCACGAGGCGTCGCTGCTGCCGCTCGAGCTGCAACCCTTGCTGCGCTGGCGGATGGCGCGCGCCGAGCGCGGCGAGGCGATCTGGGGCGGGCTGAAGATTTTCGCGGGCGAGAAACGCGGCGAAGCCGAGGCGCTGCTCGCGCGGATCGCCGCCGAGGGGCCGCTCGCCGCCTCGGACATCGCCGAGACCCGGGGGACGAGCGGCTGGTGGGGCTGGAGCGACACCAAGAGCGCGCTCGAATGGCTGTTCTGGGCGGGCCGGATCACCACCGCGACCCGGCGCGGCAGCTTCGAACGGGTCTACGATCTGCCCGAGCGGGTGCTGCCCCGCGCGATCGTCGACACCCCGACCCCGGCCGAGGCCGACGCCCACCGCGCGCTGCTCGAACGGTCGGCCCGCGCGCTCGGGGTCGCGACCGCGGGCGACCTGCGCGACTATTTCCGCCTCAAACCCGCCGACGCCTATCCCCGGATCGCCGAACTCGTCGAGACCGGCACGCTGCGGCCGGTCAAGGTCAAGGGTTGGACGCAGGATGCTTATATCCATATCGACTCCAAGCTTCCGCGCCGCATTTCGGGGCAAGCGCTGCTCGCGCCGTTCGATCCGCTGATCTGGGAGCGGTCGCGCGCCGAGCGGCTGTTCGGGCTGCGTTACCGGATCGAAATCTACACCCCCGCCGACAAGCGGGTGCATGGCTATTATGTCCTGCCCTTCCTGCTCGACGGACAGATCGTCGCGCGGGTCGACCTCAAGGCCGACCGTCAGGCATCACGGCTGATCGTCCAGCGCGCCCACCTCGAAGCGGGCGCGGCGGCCGACATCGTCGCCGAGCGGCTGCGCGACGAGTTGCGGACGATGGCCGCGTGGCTCGACCTCGAGGACGTGACGATCGCCGACGGCGGCGATTTCGGAGCAAGACTATGACGATCGAGATTCGGCCCGACGATCTGTCGGGCGCCCCGACCCGCGCGCTGCTCGCGCTCCACCTCGCGGGGATGCAGGCCAATTCGCCGGCCGAAAGCGTGTTCGCGCTCGACCTGTCGGGGCTGCAGACTCCCGACATCAGCGTCTGGACCGCGTGGATCGCTGGCGAGATCGCCGGTGTCGGCGCGCTCAAGCGGCTCGGCGACGGCAGCGCCGAGATCAAGTCGATGCGCACCCATCCCGACCATCTGCGCAAGGGCGTCGCCGAAGCGCTGCTGCGCCATATCATCGCCGAAGCGAAGGCGCGGGGCATCGCCCGGCTCAGCCTGGAGACCGGGTCGGGCGCGGCATTCGACCCGGCGCTCGCGCTCTACCGCAAATATGGCTTCACCGACGGCGAGGCCTTTGCCGATTATGTGCGCAGCGACTTCAACCAGTTCCTGCACCTGCCACTGTAACGCTCAGCGATACTCGACGCCGTTGCTGGCGCTGGCATTGTCGGACTCGGCGCCGGCCTTGCGGCGCTTGCCGACCCAGTCGACGATGGCGCGGCCCGAGGCGTTGAGCAGCGGATGGGTGCGCGAGTTGCGCATCCATTCGGGTCGCTCGGCCTGCCCGCCATAGACGGTGTCATAGCCGAGGTTGAACAGCAGATAGACGAGGGTGGCGACGATCAGCCCCTTGATCGCGCCGAAGCCGAAACCGAGCGCGCGGTCGAGCGGCCCCAGCACCGACGAGCGGGTCGAACGGCCGATCGACCCGGCGAGCATCTTGCCGCCGGCGAACACGATCAGGAAGATCAGCGCGAAGGCGAGCACGCTCGCCCCGCTCGGGGTGCCGACGACATGGATCAGCATCGCCTTGGCGGGCGCGTGGAGGAACTTGATCGCGAGGATCGCCGCGACCCAGGCGAGCAGCGACAGCACCTCGGTCACGAACCCGCGCATCAGCCCGAAGATCGCGCCACCGAAGATCGCGATGAGGACGATGATATCGAACGCGGTCAGGCCATGCATTGCTCGCAGCTAGTCCCGAGCGAGGATGTGGTCAACGAGCGCGCCGAGAGTCGCGAAGCGCGACGCGGCCATCCCCGCCTGCTTGACCTCGGCCGAGGCCGGCAGCCAGGCCTTGGTGAAACCGAGCTTGGCCGATTCCTTGAGACGCAGCGGCGCGTGCGCGACCGGGCGAATCTCGCCCGACAGCGCGAGTTCGCCGAAGACGACGCTCTCGGTCGGGACCGGCCGCTCGGCGAGCGCCGACACCAGCGCCGCCGCCACCGCCAGGTCGGCGGCCGGATCGACAACGCGATAGCCGCCGGCGATGTTGAGATAGACTTCGCAGGTCGAGAAGCTCAATCCGCAGCGCGCCTCGAGCACCGCGAGGATCATCGCCAGCCGCCCCGAATCCCAGCCGACCACCGCGCGCCTCGGGGTGGCGCCGCTCTGCAGCCGGACGACCAGCGCCTGAATCTCGACCAGAACCGGCCGGGTCCCCTCCATCGCCGGGAAGACGGTGGCGCCGCTCATCCCCTCGCCGCGCGCGGTGAGGAACAGCGCGCTGGGGTTGGCGACCTCCTCGAGCCCGGCCTCGACCATCGCGAACACGCCGATCTCGTCGGTGCCGCCGAAGCGGTTCTTGACCGCACGCAGGATGCGATATTGGTGGCTGCGCTCGCCCTCGAAGGCGAGCACGGTGTCGACCATATGTTCGAGCACCCGCGGGCCGGCGATCGCGCCGTCCTTGGTGACATGGCCGACCAGCACCAGCGCGGTGCCGCTTTCCTTGGCGAAGGCGATCAGTTCCTGCGCCGAAGCGCGGACCTGGCTGACGGTGCCCGGCGCGCCCTCGATCTGGTCGCTGTGCATCGTCTGGATCGAATCGATCACCAGCAGCCCGGGCGCCTCGCGCGCCATCGTCGTCAGGATATCGCGCACCGAACTGGCCGATGCGAGCTTGAGCGGCGCCTGGCCATAGCCGAGCCTTCGCGCGCGCAGCCGCACCTGGTCGGCGGCCTCCTCACCCGAAATATAGGCGACCGGAATCCCCGCCATCGACATCTTCGCCGCCGCCTGGAGCAGCAGGGTCGACTTGCCGATCCCGGGGTCACCGCCGATCAGGGTTGCCGACCCGGGCACCAGCCCGCCGCCGAGCGCGCGGTCGAATTCGGCGATCCCGGTCGAGGCGCGCTTGGGCAGCGGCACATCGGCATCGAGCCCGACCAGCGTGATCGCCCGACCGCCGGTGCGCAGATTATGCTTGGCCGAGAAGACGGTGACGTTGGTCGCTTCCTCGACCAGGCTGTTCCACTCGCCACAGTCGGTGCACTGCCCCTGCCAGCGCGTCGCGACGCCACCACAGGCCTGGCACACATAGCGTTTCTGCGGCTTGGCCATCGAGATCCCCGGGAGTGAACGTATCGGGAACATAATCGAGCTCACCGCCTTTTTCTAGCCCCTCCCTTTCAAGGGAGGGGTTGGGGTGGGTGCGAGCGAAGCGAGCCTCCCCAAGGTTCCGCAAGAAGCTTCGCCAGAGGCATCGAGCCTCTGGCTGCGCCACCCACCCCAACCCCTCCCTGAACAGGGAGGGGCTATGTTTGTTCTGCCCGATCCACCCGGGCCGCGTAGCAGCCGCGTCTGGCGTAGTGGGCGTGGAGATAGACGGTCCGTTCGTCGGCGAAGAAGCGGGCGATCAGCGGTGCGAGGTCGCGGCCGTCGGCGAGGTCGGCGTCGAGCATATCGCCGGTCGCGTCGAACGCGCGCAGCGAGATCGGGCGGATCGTCATCACTTCCGGGATCGCATCGACCAGGGTGACCGCACTCTCGGCGCCTTCGCGGACGAAGATCGCGTGCGATGCACGATAGGGCGTCGCGGCGGGTTGGTGGACGAAATTGAGCAGCAGCACCGCCTCGCCCGGTTCGGCATCGCGCAGCTCGATGCGATCGGGAAAACCCGGCTTCGCGTCGACCCGACAGCGCCGCACGCCGCGTTCGGCGAGGTCGGCATCGGCCAGGCCATAAAGGTGACGGAAGGGCGCCGGGTCGAGGCCGGAAATGCGGAAGGACATGGCGAACTCCATCGTGAAATGCCCGACCGCTCTGCAGGCCGGGGGCTCCGCCCACTTCCCGTTCCTTGATCCGCAATCGAGATTTCGTGGCCAAAGGCGGCGATAGCGATCGACAATCCGCGATTTCGCCCCAAGATCATCCGGATCGGGCGGAGGCGAAGGAGCGCGCATGATAACGCGGCTGGCGGTGGCGGGGTATCGTTCGCTGCGCAATCTCACACTGGATCTGGGACCGCTCAATATCGTCACCGGGGCGAACGGCACCGGCAAATCGAGCCTTTATCGTTCGTTGCGGCTTCTGTCCGAAGCGGCGCAGGGAAGGCTGATCTCGTCGCTTGCGGCGGAGGGCGGTCTGTCGTCGACCTTATGGGCCGGCCCCGAGAAGATCAGCCGCGAGATGCGCAGTGGCGAATATCCCGTCCAGGGAACGGTGCGATCGGGGCCGGTCAGCCTGCGGCTGGGATTTTCGAGCGCGGATCTGGGCTATGCGATCGATCTCGGCCTACCCGCACCCGGTGCCGCGTTCGGCCGCGATCCCGAGATCAAGGTCGAGGCGATGTGGACCGGCGAGATGCTCGGTCGCGTCAACCTGTTCGCCGAACGGCGCGGCCGGATCGTCCGCCTGCGACGCGGCGACACCGGCGAATGGCGGACCAGCCTCGACGATCTTTCGTCATTCGACAGCATGGTGACGCATTGCGCCGACCCCGACGACGGGCTCGAACTGCTGCTGATGCGCGAGCGGATGCGCAACTGGCGCTTCTACGACAATCTGCGGACCGACCAGGATGCCCCCGCCCGCCGCCCGCAAATCTCGACCTATACCCCGGTGCTGGCGAGCGACGGTTCCGACCTGGCGGCCGCGATCGCGACCATCCTGGCGATCGGCGATGCGGGGGCGCTCGCCGATGCCGTCGACGACGCCTTTCCCGGTTCGCATGTCGGCCTTGCCAGCGGGGACTATGGCAGCGTCGAAATGCACCAGCGGGGCCTGTTGCGTCCCTTGTCTGCGGCGGAGCTGTCGGACGGGACATTGCGCTACCTTCTGCTCGTCGCGGCGCTGCTTTCGCCCAGGCCGCCCGAGCTGATGATCCTCAACGAACCCGAGTCCAGCCTGCACCCTTCGCTGCTCGATGCGCTCGCCCGCCTGTTATCGAAGGCGGCACAGCGATGCCAGATCGTGCTCGTCTCGCACAGCGGCCAGCTGGTGCGGGCGCTCAGCCGGCATGACGATGCCGCCGAGTTCCTGCTCGAGAAGGATTTCGGCGAAACCAAGGTCAGCGGCAGCGTCGGATCGCGCTGGGTCTGGCCCACGCGCTGAGCCGATCGCCGCCCTTTTCGCTGGCAACCCACCGCAAAGGATGAAAAAGCAGCGCGATGCGGGAGAAGGAACTGCGGCTGGCGCTGGTCTGCTATGGCGGGGTCAGCCTGGCGGTCTACATGCACGGGATCACCAAGGAGCTGTGGCGGCTTGCCCGCGCCAGCCGGGCCTATCATGACGGCGAGGACAGTCTTTCGGGCGCGCTGCTGACCAGCGAGGCGGTCTATCGCAGCCTGTTCGAACGGATCGAGCGCGAGCATGGTATCAAGCTGCGCGCGCTGATCGACGTGATCGCGGGGGCGAGCGCGGGCGGGATCAACGGGCTGTTCCTGGGCCAGGCGATCGCATCGGGCCAGTCGCTCGAGCCGCTGACCGCGATGTGGCTCGACACCGCCGATGTCGAGGAGCTGATCGACCCGGACGCCCGCCCCTTTTCGATCTTCACCAAATTCTGGGCGCTGCCGATCGCGTGGATGCTCAGCCGCAAGCCCGGCGGCACCGTCGAGCGCACCGTCGCGCGCGGCGCCCGCGCCGAGGTGCGGCGCAAATTGTCGCTGTTCGTCCGCGCACGCTGGTTCCATCCGCCGTTCGGCGGCAAGACCTTCACCCGGCTGCTGCTCGACGCGTTCGACGCGATGGCGGCGGCGCCGGCGGGGCCGCCGCTGCTGCCGGCCGGCCAGCCGCTCGACATCAGCGTCACCGTCACCGATTTCCACGGTCACAACCAGCGGCTGCGGCTGCACAGCCCGGCGCTGGCCGAGGAGCGCGAGCACCGGCTGACGATCGACTTCACCGACCATGGCCGCGAGGGGCGCGACCTGGGCGATGCCGCCGAGCTGACCTTCGCCGCGCGCGCGACCGCGAGCTTCCCCGGCGCCTTCCCGCCGTTCAACGTCGCCGAGATCGACGCGGTGCTCGCCGAGCGCCGGCGCGACTGGCCGGGGCGCGAGCTGTTCCTCCACCGCATCTTCCCGCGCCATGCCGAGGGCAGCCCCGAGGATCTGGTGCTGATCGACGGATCGGTGCTGGCCAATGCGCCGTTCCGCCCGGCGATCGAGGCGCTGCGCAACCGCCCCGCCCGCCGCGAGGTCGACCGCCGCTTCATCTATGTCGATCCGACCGCCAATATCGAGGACAAGCAACGCCACCGCGACGGCGCGATCGCGGTGCCCGGCTTCTTCGCGACGGTGTTCGGGGCGCTGTCGACGATCCCGCGCGAACAGCCGATCCGCGACAATCTGGAGGCGATCCAGCAGCGATCGCACCGGATCGAGCAGACCAAGCGGATCATCGCGGCGATCCGGGCCGACGTGAATGCCGCGGTCGAACATGCGATGGACCGCACCTTGTTCATCTATCGCCCCAGCGCCGAACGGATCGGCGCGTGGCGGACCAAGGCGCACGAAGCCGCGGCGAAGCAGGCCGGCTTCGCCTTTTCGAGCTACGCCCATATGAAGCTGGCGATGATCGCCGAGGAACTGGTGTCGCTGGTCGCGCTGCTGACCGACGAGCAGGAGCCGGCCGGCCGCAGCGTGATCCGTCATGTGATCGATGCGCATCTCGGCCTCACCCGGACCGACGAGGCGTTGCCTGACGATGCGATCGCGTTTCTGCGCGCGCATGATCTCGGCTTCCGCATCCGCCGGCTGCGCTTCCTCGCCGACCGGCTGACCGAGATCGAGGATGGCGAGGGCGGCAGCGGCACCGACGGGCTGCAGGCGGCGCGCGACGCGATCTACGAATCGCTGGCGCCGTTCCTCGATCTGCAGATGCGCGATTTCTACACCAGCCCGGTGGTCGCCGCGGCGGCGCATGCGGTCGAGGCGCCCGACACCGCGCTCGCCAGCATCGCCTCGGCGCGCAATCTCGAGGCGCTCGACCAGGAGACCGATGCCCGGATCGCCGCAGCATTGCCCAAGCTGTCGCGTGCCGACCGACGCACGCTGCTGCTCGCCTATCTGGGTTTCACCTTCTACGATCTGGCGACGCTGTCGCTGATCCAGGAGCTGGGCGCGCAGGAGTTCCATGCGATACAGGTCGACCGCATCTCCCCCGACGATGCCGGTGCGATCCGCAAGGGCGGCGCCCGCGCGACCCTGAAAGGGATCGAGTTCAACTGTTTCGGGGCGTTCTTCAGCCGAGCCTATCGCGAGAACGACTATCTGTGGGGCCGCCTCCACGGCGCCGAGCGGCTGATCGACCTGATGCTGTCGACGCTGCCCGACGGCGCCGAGATCGCCGCCGAGACGGTGTTCGCGACCAAGCGCGCGATCTTCCGGGCGATCCTGGAGGAGGAGCGCGACCGGCTGACCGCCGTCCCCGAGCTGATCGAGACGATCGAACGGGAGGTCGAGGCGATGGGGCGGACACCGGCGCAGACTCAGGGCGGCGGCGCCTCCGCCCCTTGACCCGGAACGACAGGGGGAAGACAAGCACTGCCATGCGTTTCCTGAAGACCCTGTTCTGGGTGATCGCGGCGATCATCGTGCTGGCGTTCAGCCATGCCAACTGGACCGACGTTTCGATCAACCTGTGGGCCGGCATGGTGATGGTCACCAAGCTGCCGGTGCTGATGATCCTGTCGGTGCTGATCGGATTCCTGCCGACCTATGTCCTGCTGCGCACCGCGCGCTGGCGGATGCGGCGAAGGATCGACGCCGGCGAACGCGGTGCGCCGATCGTCGCCGACCCGCCGATCGCCACCGTGTCCCCGGCCCCCGCGCCGCAGCCCCCTCTTTCGACCCCATTGGAGTTCTGATGCGAAGCCCGATCTACGTTGCCATCGATACCCCCGACCTGGCCCGCGCGAAGGAGATCGCGGCCAAGGTGAAGAACCATGTCGGCGGGCTCAAGCTCGGGCTCGAATTCTTCTCGGCGCATGGCCAGGCCGGGGTGCGCGAGATCGCCGCGCTCGGCCTGCCGATCTTCCTCGACCTCAAGCTCCACGACATCCCCAACACCGTCGCCAAGGCGGTGCAGTCGCTGAGTCCGCTCCAGCCGGCGGTGCTGACGGTCCATGCCGCGGGCGGCCGGGCGATGATGGAGGATGCCAAGGCCTCGGCGCCGCTCGGCACCAAGGTGGTCGGCGTCACCGTGCTGACCAGCCTCGACGACGAGGACCTGACATCGATCGGGGTCGGATCCGATCCGCACGAGCAGGTCCAGCGGCTCGCACTGCTGGCGAAGGAATCGGGCCTCGACGGGGTCGTATGCTCGGGCAACGAGGTCGCGGCGCTGCGCAAGATCTGGCGCGACGGCTTCTTCGTGGTCCCCGGCATCCGCCCCGCCGACGGCCATGTCGGCGACCAGAAGCGGGTGATGACCCCGCGAATGGCGGTCGACCAGGGGGCGTCGATCATCGTCATCGGCCGGCCGATTACCGGCGCGGAGGATCCCGACGCCGCGGCTAGGGCGATCGAAGCGACGCTCTGACGGCGTTGCGGATCCTGTCATGGCGAATTTCCAACCGATCGACGAAACCGGCATCCTGCTGCGCGACGGCGGCGGTTTCGCGCTCAAGCGCGATGCCGGCGGCCTGTATCGGCTCGACCTGCACCGCACCCCGGTCGATCTGGTCGCGAAGCATGTGCGGGTGATCGGGATGCTGACCGGACCGGAACTGGTCGATGTCGAGGGCGTTCAACCGGCGTGAGCGGTTGGGGCAGGCCCAAAAATCGCGCAAAAATATTGCAACACCGAACCGATAGATTTTCTTGCTTCTCTTGCTGAGCGGTAGAGATAGCTATGCGGTGACAGCGGGGGAGATGATATGTCCAGGTGGCGCCTTTCGATATTAGCGGTTCTCGGCGCGGCGACGCTGACCGCGCCCGTGGTCGCGACGGCCGCTCCGGTCGAGCTGCTCAACGTTTCCTACGACCCGACCCGCGAACTCTACACCGCGATCAACACCGCCTTCGCCCGGAAGTGGAAGGCGCAGACCGGCCAGGATTTGACCATCCGCCAGAGCCATGGCGGATCCGGCAAGCAGGCGCGATCGGTGATCGACGGCCTGCCCGCCGATGTGGTGACGCTGGCGCTGGCCTATGACATCGACGAGATCGCGGCGCGCACCAAGGCGCTGCCGGCCAACTGGCAATCGCGCCTGCCGTACAACAGCACGCCTTATTATTCGACGATCGTCTTCCTCGTCCGCAAGGGCAATCCAAAGGGGATCAAGGACTGGGGCGACCTGGTGAAGCCCGGCGTCCAGGTGATCACCCCCAACCCCAAGACCGGCGGCGGCGCGCGCTGGAACTATCTGGCGGCCTGGGGTTATGCGCAGAAGACATATAAGACCCCGCAGGCAGCGCGCGACTATCTGGTCAAGCTGTTCCGCAACGTGCCGGTGCTCGACAGCGGTGCGCGTGGTGCCACCACGACCTTCGCCCAGCGCGGCCAGGGCGACGTGCTGCTGACCTGGGAGAACGAAGCCTATCTCGCCAATGCCGAATTCGGCGAGGGCAAGTTCGAGGTCGTCGTCCCGTCGGTGTCGATCCTTGCCGAGCCGCCGGTCGCGGTGGTCGACAAGAATGTCGACAGGAAGGGCACCCGCAAGGTCGCCGAGGCCTATCTGCGCTTCCTCTACACCCCCGAGGCGCAGGCGATCATCGCGAAGAATCATTACCGGCCGCGCGACCCGAAGGTCGCCGCGCAATATGCGGCGACCTTCCCCAAGCTGCCGCTGTTCACGATCAAGAATTTCGGCGGCTGGACTCGCGCGCAGACCGTCCATTTCAACGATGGCGGCCTGTTCGACCAGATCCTCCAGGAGGCCAAGCGCTAAGGCGCTCCAGCAGGGTTCCCCCTGGGGCGCGGCGTCCCAAATCCGCCGCGCCCCGACTTTTTTCGGCTGGCTGTGAGCTCCCCTGACCGGATCGATCCAAGCGGCGCCGCATAAGTGCTAACATAGCTTCTTCTGAGCCTTCTCCCGTTCTTCACGGGAGAAGGTTGGATGAGGGTCTTCTGTTTTTTCTTCCTCACGGCACAACAAGCAGAAGAAGAAGACCCTCACCCGGCCTCTCCCGCGAAGAGCGGGAGAGGGGCAGAAGAAGCGCCGTTGGTATGATATCCCGCAGCTTCAGTGGCGGCCTCCCTCACCGCCATCGCGCATCGTCGGCGCTGCCCGCCTACTCCTCTTCCGGGAAGACCGCGCCTTCGCGCTCGGCCTTGCGCCGCCGCAATTCCTCGATCCGCGCGCGGCGTTGGGCGCGCGCCTCGTCCGCGGCGGCGATCGCAGCGTCGTTGCCGACTTCGTCGGGCGGAGTCGCGCCGCCGCCGCGCAGGAAGTCGGGCATCATCCGCTCGAGGAAGCTGCCGAACGGCGCACCGTCCTGTTCTTCATCGGCCGCCTCGGCCGCTTCGAGTTCGGCCAGTTCGCGCTCCTCCGCGGCGACCAGCATCGCCGCCTGGCGCTGCTCGATCGCGGCCATCAACGTCGGCGGTACGTCGAGATCGCCGGCGCGCAGCCTGGCGGCGTTCATGAACCGCGCCCAGATCGCCGCGGGAAGGCTGCCGCCCGTCACCCCGCGCATCGGCGTATCGTCGTCATTGCCGACCCACACGCCGGTGATCAGCCCACCCGCGAAGCCGACGAACAGCGCGTCGCGGTGGTTCTGCGTCGTCCCGGTCTTGCCGAAGGTCGGAATCCCCAGCGCCGCGCCGCGGCCGGTCCCCTGGTTGGTCGCAGTCCACAGCAGGTCGAGCATCGCCTCGCGCACCCGCGGATCGATCGGCTGGCCGCCTGGCGGGGACGCATTGACGAGCCCGCTCGCCTTGACCGGAAATTGTCCGCGCGCGATCGCCGCATAGGCCGACGTCAGCTCGATCAGGGTCATGCCCGACGTGCCGAGCGCCATCGACGGCCCCGGCGCGATTGGCGCGGTGATGCCGAGCCGCTTCGCCATGGCAGCGACCTTGCCCAGCCCCACCCGCTCGGCGACCCGCACCGCGGCGACGTTGCTCGATTGCGCGAAGGCGCTGCGCAGCGGGATCGGGCCACCATAATGGCCGCCATAATTTTTGGGGCTCCAGCCATCGATCGTCAGCGGCGCATTGTCGACCAGCGTGTCGGGGGTCTCGCCATTTTCGATCGCGGCCAGATAGACCGCCAGCTTGAACGCCGATCCCGGCTGCCGCTGCGCCTGGGTCGCGCGGTTATAGGGGCTCGCCTTATAGTCGCGCCCGCCGACCATCGCGACGATACGCCCATCGGGGCGCATCGCCACCAGCGCCGCCTGGGTCGCATGCACCCCGTCGCCATAGCCGGTCAGCACCGATGTCAGCGCCTTGACCGCGGTCTCCTGCAGGTCGCGGTCGAGCGTGGTGGCGATGGCCAGCGGCCCGGCCTTCGCGCCAATGCCCTTTTCCTCGGCCCCGTCCTCGATCGCTGCCTCGGCTTGCGGGGCGACCCAGTCGACGAAATAGGTCCCGCCCGGCAATTCGTCGGGCGCGACGTTGGGCACCGCGAGCCGCACGCCGGCCACCCCGCCGATCATCTTCTCCTCGGCCATCGCCGCGATCACCAGCTGCGATCGCGCCTGCGCGGCCTTCAGGTTGACCGTCGGGTTGAGCCGGCTCGGCGCCTTGACCATCCCGGCCAGCATCGCCGCCTCGCCGACGCTCAGCCTGTCCGGTGTCTTCTGGAAATAATGGCGCGCGGCGGCGCGCAGGCCATAGACGCCGTCGCCGAAATAGATCGTCGACAGATAGCGCGAGAGGATCGCGTTCTTGCTCAGCCAGGCGTCGAGCCACAGCGCGAGCACCGCCTCCTGCAGCTTGCGCCCGACCTTGCGATCGGACGACAGGAAGGCGGTCTTGGCGAGTTGCTGGGTGATCGTCGAGCCGCCCTGGACCGTCGCGCCCGCGCGGAAATTCTGCCAGAAGGCTCGCATCAGCCCGCGCGGATCGATGCCGATATGGTCGGCGAAACGCCGGTCCTCGATCGCGATGAACGCCCCGCGCACATGGAGCGGCAGGGCCGCGGCATCGACCGCCGCCTCCCCGGCGCCGCGCCGCGCGATCGGCGTGCCGTCGGCGGCGAGATAGACGAAGCTCGGTTTCTGCGGGGGCTCCATCGGCCCCCATGGCGGCGCGACCGACGCCGCCCAGGCGATGGCCAGCACGATCAATCCGATGACGGCGACGCCCGACCACGCGCCGATGCGCCGCCACGAAGGGCGACGCCACCGTCCCGCGCCCACTATGTCCGGTGCTGTGTCCGGCGGCGCGTCGCCGACAGCGGGTTCCGCGGTGGGCGTCCTTGGCCAGCGCCAGCCTGCCCGAAGCCGCTCCCATCTCATCCGCAAGCGACCCATCGAACTGCCGAACCCATGTTGGCGGAGAGTTTTCCGCGCCGTGAGCGGCGGTCATAGGGCGATCGGGCAAAGCGGCAAAGCCACTCTTGCCGAAAGCGGACGCAGGTGGCGGCCGATGTCCGCCCGCGAAGCCGATGCGTCGATGTCCGGTTTCGAACTCGCTCTGGCCGTCACGCCTGGCGCTACGAAACGGCCAAAATGTCCCCTAAACCAGCAGCCCTCACTGCGCCGCCTGGAAGTCCGAGAAGGTTGCGCTGGTGTGCATCAGGCCGGATTTGCCCATGGCGGATCCCTTGATATCGCTGACCGCGTCGAGGGGCACGATGTTGCCGTCGGGCAACTGGCGATAACGCATCGTGTAGCTCATGCTGCCCATCGACGCGACCAGCATCATCTTGAACCCCCTGGTCGAGCCCAGGCGCAGTTCCTCAATGAACGGCACGGCGCCTTTGACGTTGACCAGGGCCTCGGCGCTCGTGTCGGCGGAGGCGTCGTGGGTTCCGAATTTGAGCGTGCCCGGCAGGAGACTGTCGAACCGGTAGGTAACGTAGCCCGGCGCGGTTTCGCTGCGCGTCGCCGGGCCGCCGAACCATTTCGACACGGCGAAATAGGGCGGGAACGGGTCGCGTCCCGCGTTGCGGGCATCCTCGACCTCCTTCGCCGTAGGCGCGCGGCCGTCGACGGTCACCAGGACCCATTGATCGCCCGGCGACCGGCGCGGATCATATTGCTGGAGCATGACCTTGCGCTTTTCGACATTGCTGTCGATCACGATCGTGCGGCGATAGCTGTAGGTGTCGGTGCGCGTCGCCCTGGCGACAGCCACGACCTGATCCTGCAGCGTGTCGGCATGGGCCCCGGTGCTGGCAAGGCACGCAGCGGCTCCGGCGATGGCGAGAAATGGACGAACCATGAGCAGTCTCCCAGAATGCCGTTTCAGTGTCTGCCCGATCCTCGGGACGGGAAAGCGGAACTGGGTTCAAAGCGGCTGTTTCGGGGAGGGGGCGCTGTGATGGTGGGGGTGAGCTGGCGCGGCGTAAGACGGAGCGAGAATAGGGGCTGATGAACGAAGCCACGCGCCCTCACCCTCCCACCGCTTCGCGGCGGGCCCCTCCTGTCAAGGGAGAAGGGTTGATCGATAGCCACAAAAATCCCGGCCATGGAGACCCATGGCCGGGAATATCCTTCGGCAATCAGATCCGGAAGATCGATCAGAACTTCGCCTTGATCGTCCCGCCGAAGGTGCGCGGGTCGCCGGGCTGGCCGGCGATCAGGCCGACATTGCCGGGCGCGACCTGGAGCAGTTCCATATAGTGGACGTCGAAGGCGTTGCGGACCCAGCCGAAGATGTCGAAATCTCCGGTGCGGAAGCCCGCGCGCAGGTTGGTCAGCGCATAGCCCTTGATCTCGGTATAGCGCGAGGGCGAGGCGTTCGACTGGAAGTGCGAGCGGAAATTGCCGTCGACGCCCAGATAGATCTCGCCTTCCTTGGCCAGCAGCGTGACCGGGGTGTTGGCCTCGGCGCCGTAGGAGAAGGCGAATTTCGACACGCCGGGCAGGTCCTGGCCCGAGATATCGCAAGACCGCGGGCTGAGCGCGCCGGGGACGCCGGCCTGGGTCAGGTCGGGGGTGACGCCGGCGGCGTAGAAGGTGCCGCCCGACAATTCGGGCGGGCACGGCGCGTTGGTGAACTTCTTGTACTTGGCGTCGGTATAGGCCGCGTTGGCATAAGCGTTGAGGCGCTCGCTGGGGCGGATCTTGAAATCGGTCTCGATGCCCTGCGACTGGACCTTCTCGGCATTGGCGAGATAGCCGCGGACGGTGCCGAACTGGCCGCCGTTCACCGTCGCCTGGAAGTTCTTGATGTCGGTGCGGAAGGCGGTGACGTTGAAGGTCGCCTTGCGGCCCCAGAACTGGGTCTTGATGCCGGCTTCGTAGTGATTGACCGATTCCGGCTTGACCGTGCTCGCGGTGAGATCGGGCTGGTTGGCGGTATTGAGCGGCAAGCCGTTCTGGTTGATGCCGACGGTCTTGAAGCTCTTGGCATAGGTCGCATAGGCCAGGATGTCCGACGTGACCTTGTAGTTCACGTTGAAATCATAGCTGAAGTTCCAGTCGCTGACCGACGGCCGGGTGCTCTGCGGCTGATAGACGCCGCACTGGGCCGCCAGCACCGTGCCCGCGGCAGGCGCCGGGGTGCAGCTGATCACCGCCCCCGCGCCGTTGGTGACGATCCGCTCGTAGAAGCCGGTCTTCTTGTCGTAGTTGACGCGGGCGCCGGGCTGGATGGTCAGCGCGTCGGTCACCTTCCAGCTGAGCTGGCCGAACAGCGCGCCGCTGGTGCTCTTGAGGAACTGGGTGTTGGTGGCGGTCAGGCCGTTGAGGATGCTGGGATCGTTCGCCTGGGCGCCGGTCAGGCTCCAGCGGCTGGCGTCGCGGCCCTGCTGTTCGGTGCCCTGGGTGTCGATCCGCTGGTTGAACCCGAACAGGCCGATCACATAATCGATCTTCTTGCCTTCGTAATTATACCGGAATTCCTGGCTATACTGGTCCTGCTGCGAGGGGTTTTGCGACTTGGCGACGATCGACAGACCGGTGAAGTCGCGGTCGTTCTCGGGCTTCCAGTCCCAGAAGCGCCAGGCGGAGATCGAGGTCAGCGTGCCGGGGCCGACATCCCAGACCGCCTTCAGCGAGGCGCCGCCGATCTTGTTGCCGGCGTTGAGGTTGCTGTCGAGGTCGCTCAGCCGGTCATAAGGGTTGCGGCTGGGGTTCACATAGTTGCGGCCGGCGGCGTTGGCGGCGGCGACCAGCGCGTCATATTGCCGGGCGAGCGCGCGCTGGGTGCGACCGACGCGGACGAACACGGTGCCGCAGCATTCGGGATCCTGCTTGCTGTAGTCGCCCGACAAAGTGATGCTGAGATCGTCGTTGGGCTTGAACAGCAATTGCCCACGCAGGCCGAGATTGTCCTGCTCGTTGATCCAGCGCTGGCTGGTGACGTTGTAGAGGGTGCCGCGGCGGGTGGTCGTGGCGACGGCGATGCGCGCGGCGACCTTGTCCGACAGCGGGCCCGACACGGCGGCCTTGGCCTGCTTGTAATTGAGATTGCCGACGGTCAGCTCGGCCTTGCCCTCGAAATCGAAGGTCGGCTGGTTGGTGGTGATGTTGATCGCGCCGGCGGTGGTGTTCTTGCCGTAGAGCGTGCCCTGGGGGCCGCGCAGCACCTCGACCTGGGCGACGTCGAGGAAGTCGAAGACCGCCGCAGCGACGCGCGAGTTGTAGACGTCGTCGACATAGATGCCGACGCCCTGTTCGAAGCCGTCGCTGGTCAGGCCGAACGGCACGCCGAGACCGCGGATGTTGACCGAGGTGTTGCGCGGGTTGGACGAATAGACCTGGAGGGTCGGCGCGAGCTGCTGGAGCTTCTGGATGCTGAAATTGCCGGTATTCTCGATCTGGTCGATACCGACCACCGAGATCGCCAGCGGCACCTGCTGCGCGGTTTCCTGACGGCGGCGCGCGGTGACGAGGATCTCACCTTCCCCCACGCTATTGCCGGCATCGGCACCCTCGGCGGCGGCCGGAACAGCCGGTGCCGACTGGGCAAAAACCGGTGTGCCAAGCGCAGCGGCCAGCGCCGCCCCCGCGAGAAGCGAATAACGCATATCCATCCCTTTCGAACGTCAGTGTTGTTGTTTTAAGCCCACCGGACAGAGCGGGATGGGCATCCGCTCTCTCCACCCCTGAAACTTCACTCAACCGGATCGTCACAGGCCCACCACTATGACTTACATATCTCTACTGTTGAGGTGGACAAATATGTCCACCAGATCGGAAGAGAAGAGAAGAAACTTATCCTTTCGGTGCCGAAAGGCGGCTTCTCCGATGATGCGGGGGCGGCAGGCGGTGGGTTACGGGGCCGATGCGGTCGGCAACGGCGCGATATACCGAATGTCGGCATCGATGCCGCGCGGTACGTTTAACCCGTCGCCCCGCACCTGTTGCGGGGTCCATGGCTGGTGCGTCGGACACTATGGCTGGTGGAAAGCGAGCCCGAGATGCTGCGTTCAGATCCTCGGCGATGGTCTGCGCGGCGATAGCCATGGACCCCGCAACAGGTGCGGGGCGACGAAGAAGGAACGAAGCACCTAACGTCGGCGCCGATGGGTGCGGCACAGTCCCGCAGGGCCGCCCAATTTTTGCTAAGCGTCCGGGTAGAAAATGCCCGGTGGCCGCCTGTGGCTTTCCGGCGGACAGTCTATTAACGGCGTAGAGATGAGCGGAGCGAGGACCCGCCCGGCTGCCCATGTGCTGCCGGGCTTTCATTTGACGATGGGCATCACGCTCGTCTGGCTGCTGGTGATCGTGCTCATTCCCCTGAGCGCGGTGTTCCTGCGGTCGACGGGCGAGGGTTTCGGCCATTTCGTCGCGACCGCCTTTTCGGAGCGCGCGCTCGCCAGCTACCGGGTGACCTTCGGAGCGGCGGCGATCGCCGCCGCGGTCAATGCGGTGTTCGGGCTGCTGATCGCCTGGGTGCTGGTCCGCTACAAATTTCCCGGCCGCCGGCTGCTGTCGGCGATGATCGACCTGCCGTTCGCGCTGCCGACGGCGGTCGCCGGCATCGCGCTGACCGCGATCTATGCGAACACCGGCTGGGTCGGCGCACCGCTGGCGAAGATCGGCATCGAGATCGCCTATCATCCGCAGGGGATCGTCGTCGCGCTGCTGTTCATCGGCCTGCCGTTCGTGGTGCGCACGGTCGAGCCGGTGCTCCACGACACCGGCCGCGAGGTCGAGGAGGCCGCGCTGTCGCTCGGCGCCAGCCGCATCCAGACCTTCCTGCGGGTGGTGCTGCCCGAGATCATGCCGGCGCTGGTCACCGGCACCGCGCTGGCCTTCGCGCGCGGGGTCGGCGAATATGGGTCGGTGATCTTCATCGCCGGCAACATGCCGATGATCTCCGAGATTTCCCCGCTGCTGATCATCACCAGCCTCGAGCAATATGATTATGCCGGCGCGTCGGCGATCGCGGTGGTGATGCTGCTGATCTCGTTCACGATGCTGTTCCTGATCAACCGCATCCAGGAGCGCAATCGCCGGAGGATCGGCCTGTGAGCGCAACCAAGAATGTGAGCAGGAAACGCTTCCGCGATCCGCTGGCCCCTGCCCCCGGCATCTTCGCGGTGCTGCTGCTGCTGACGCTGGGCTATGTCGGGCTGGTGATCCTGCTGCCGCTGGTGGCGGTGTTCGTCGAGGCGTTGCGCAACGGGCTGGCCCCGGCGATCGCGGCGGTCCGGGATGAAGACGCGATCGCAGCGATCAAGCTGACGCTGCTGGTCGCGGTCATCGCGGTGCCGCTCAACCTGATATTCGGGGTGTCGGCGGCGTGGCTGATCGCCAAGCATGATTTCCGCGGCAAGGAGATGCTGCTGACCCTGATCGACCTGCCCTTCTCGGTGTCGCCGGTGGTGTCGGGGCTGATCTATGTGCTGATCTATGGCGCACAGGGCTGGCTCGGCCCCTGGCTGCAGGCGAACAATATCGAGATCATCTTCGCGGTGCCCGGTATCGTCCTGGCGACGATCTTCGTCACCTTCCCGTTCGTCGCGCGCGAGCTGGTGCCGCTGATGGTGGCGCAGGGCCGCGCCGAGGAAGAGGCGGCGCTGTCGCTGGGCGCCAATGGCTGGCAGGTGTTCAGCCGGGTGACGCTGCCCAATATCCGCTGGGGCCTGCTCTACGGCGTGCTGCTGACCAATGCCCGGGCGATGGGCGAATTCGGCGCGGTGTCGGTGGTGTCGGGGCATATACGCGGGCAGACCAACACGATGCCGCTGCATGTCGAGGTGCTCTACAACGAGTATAATTTCGTCGCGGCGTTCGCGGTCGCGGCGCTGCTCGCCCTGCTCGCCCTGGTAACGCTGGCCATCAAATCCTATCTCGAATGGCGGCATGCCGACGCGCTCGCCGCTGCAGGACACTGACCGACATGACCATCACGATCGATAATGTCGCACGCCGCTTCGGCCAGTTCGCCGCGCTCAACGGGGTCAGCATCGACCTGCCAGAGGGCGAGTTCGTCGCGCTGCTCGGACCATCGGGATCCGGCAAGACCACGCTGCTGCGGATCATCGCCGGGCTCGAACATGCCGACAGCGGCACGATCAGCTTCGGCGGCGAGGACGTGACCGACACTCCGGTCCAGCATCGCGGCATCGGATTCGTGTTCCAGCAATATGCGCTGTTCCGCCACATGACGGTGGCGAAGAACATCGCGTTCGGGCTCGACGTGCTCGGCCGCAAGACCCGCCCGTCGAAGGCGGAGATCGCCGCGCGGGTCGAGGAACTGCTGGGGCTGGTGCAGCTGCCGGGGCTCGGCGACCGTTACCCGTCGCAATTGTCGGGCGGCCAGCGCCAGCGCGTCGCGCTGGCCCGCGCGCTCGCCCGCAACCCGAAGATCCTGCTGCTCGACGAGCCGTTCGGTGCGCTCGACGCCAAGGTTCGGCGCGAGCTGCGCGGCGCGCTGCGGTCGATCCACGACAATCTCGGCATCACCTCGATCTTCGTGACTCATGACCGCGAGGAGGCGTTCGCGCTCGCCGACCGGGTCGCCATCCTCAATCTGGGCCGGATCGAACAGTTCGCCGCCCCGGCCGAGATCGAGCGCGCGCCGATCAACGACTTCGTGCGCGACTTCATTTCGGATGAGGTGGAAGCCAAGGCACCGCTGGCGCTCGTGCGTTAAGAGGCTGCCCGGCTCGGGCGACTTCTTTCGATGCGACAAGCGCTGAGATAGAAGGATTTCGTTTCCTTTGCGTCGCCCCGGACTTGTGCCGGGGTCCATGGCTATCACCCCATGGGCCATCGCCGATGTTCGCGCGGGAGCTTTGCGGACGGCGCCATTTTCCGAAGACTTCCCGCGTGACGCACCAGCCATGGCCCCCGGCACAAGGCAGGGGCGACGATTGGGATGTAGCGCCCCCTTCGACTCGCACATTCGCCATTTTCGGCCGGCGTTCACCGTTTCTCCACCGTCTTTGGTCTAATGCCCGATTCATACCGAACGGGAATCCCATGCCACATCTTACCCGCGCCCTCGCGGCGACCAAATTGTCGACCAAGGTCACGCTGCTGATCGTGTTAGCGCTCACGCTGCTGTCGGCGGTCACGGTGCTCGTCACCGAATCGATCCTCTACGCCAATGCCGAGCGCAGGGCGGTCGAGCGACAGGAGGCCAATATGCGGGTCGCCTGGCACGTCCTCCATCTCGACGGCCGCGACTTCGCCGCCGCCGACGGCAGGATGACGGTCGGTAACCGGACGCTCAACGATTATTCGGAACCGGTCGACCAGGTGAAGACGCTGGTCGGCGGGACCGCGACGATCTTCCTCGGCGACACCCGCATCGCCACCAACGTCAAGAATGACGATGGCAGCCGCGCCACCGGCACCAAGCTGACCAGCGACGCGGTGCGCGAGACGGTGCTGCGCGAGGGCAAATCCTATCGTGGGCGCGCCGACATCCTCGGCCGGTCCTTCTTCACCGCTTATGATCCGATCCGCGATCGCGCCGGCCAGGTGATCGGCATCCTCTATGTCGGCATCCCCGCCGACGATTTCCTGGCCGACGTGCGCGCGGTGGCTTTACGGATAATCCTGATCGCGCTGCTCGGCACCGCGCTCGCCGCCGGCGCCTGCCTCGCGTTCACCCGCCGGATGTTCAAGCCGCTGGCGAGCATGTGCAGCGTGATGGACGAGCTGGCGCAAGGCCGCCACGATGTGCTCGTGCCGGGAACCGAGCGTCGCGACGAGATCGGGACGATGGCCAAGGCGGTGCTGGTGTTCCGCGACGCCGCGGTCGAGAAGGCGATGTCCGACGCCGAACAGCAGAAGGTGGTCGACCAGGTCGCGGGCGGGCTGATGCGGCTCGCCGGCGGCGATCTCACCGCCGAGGTGACCGGATTCCCACCCTCCTATGCGCGGCTCGAACAGGATTTCAACGCGACCGCGACCGAGCTGCGGTCGGTGCTCGGGGCGATCGCCGAGGGGGCCGAGAGCATCAACACCGGCGCGATGTCGATTCGTCAGGCGTCGGACGACCTGTCGCTGCGCACCGAGCAACAGGCGGCGAGCCTCGAGGAGACCGCGGCGGCGATGGACGAGCTGACCGCGGCGGTGCGCCAGACCGCCGAGGGCGCCGAGAAGGCCAACGGCCTGGCCGGCGAGGCCCGCGCCGATGCCGAGCGCGGCGGCGAGGTCGTGCGCCGCGCGGTCGAGGCGATGGGCGGGATCGAGCGCGGATCGGCCGAGATTTCGGAGATCATCGCGGTAATCGACGCGATCGCCTTCCAGACCAACCTGCTTGCGCTCAACGCCGGGGTCGAGGCGGCGCGCGCCGGCGACGCCGGCAAAGGCTTCGCGGTGGTCGCCGCCGAGGTGCGCGCGCTCGCCCAGCGATCGGCCGATGCCGCCAAGGACGTCCGCGCGCGGGTGATCGCCAGCTCGCAGCAGGTCGGCGCCGGGGTCGAACTGGTCGACGAGACCGGCAAGTCGCTCGAGCGGATCATCGCCCGGGTCGGCGAGGTCAGCCGGCTGGTGTCCGACATCGCCGATGCCGCGCGCCAGCAGGCCGCCGGACAGCAGCAGGTCAATACCGCGGTCGCCGAGATGGACGGGGTGACCCAGCAGAATGCGGCGATGGTCGAGGAAGCGACCGCCGCCGCGCGCACCCTCGCCAGCGAAGCCGACGGGCTGTCGCGCCAGGTCGGGCGGTTCAATATCGGGGTCCAGGCGAAGGCGCCGCCGGCGGTGCATCAGTTGCAGCGGCGGGTGGCGAAGGCCGCGCCGCGGATCGCGCGGTCGGCGGGGAATGCCGCGCTGGCGGTCCGGGGCGAGGACGACTGGTCGGCGTTTTAGGGTCGGTCGCCTTCCCTCGCCCGTCACACCAGCCCCCGGATCGGGGCTACGCCCCGTCCGAGGACAGGCTCCGGCTGGTGCCCATGTCTATCTCGTCAGACGGTGCCGTTTGAGGAGAGAGACATGGGCCCCAGCCTTCGCTGGGGCGACGGGGTTTGTGGGGGTGAGGGCCGCCTATTTCTTGGTATATTTGTCCATCCACCCCAGCACCTCATGATACCATTGGACGCTGTTCTTGGGCTTCAGGATCCAGTGATTCTCGTCGGGGAAGACCACCAGCCGCGAGTCGATGCCCTGGCGCTGGAGCGCGGTGAAGACGCCCAGACTCTGGGTGTAAGGGATGCGGAAATCCTTTTCGCCGTGGATCACCAGGGTCGGGGTCTTCCAGGCGGCGACATGGTTGACCGGGTTCCAGCGTTCGAACGCGGCGGGGTCCTCATAATAAGGGTGGCCGCCATGTTCCCACTCGTCGAACCATAGCTCCTCGGTCTCATAGGCCATGGCGCGCGCGTCGAAGACCCCCGAATGGGTGACGATGCACTTGAACCCGTCGGGCCAGTTGCCCTCGATCCAGTTCATCATATAGCCGCCATAGGAGCCGCCGGCGGCGCAGGCGCGCGATCCGTCGAGCCAGTCGAACTTCGCGGTCGCGGCGGCGAAGCCGGCCTTGAGGTCGGCGAGCGGCTTGCCGCCCCAATCCTGGTTGATCGCGTCGGTGAAGGCCTGGCCGTAGCCGGTGCTGCCATGGAAATCGACCATCACCGCGCCATAGCCGGCGCCGGTCCACAGCGCCGGATTCCAGCGATAGGACCAGCCATTGCCAAAGCTGCCCTGCGGCCCGCCATGGACGAGGAACGCCATCGGCACCTTCGCGCCCGACGCGATGCCGGCCGGCTTGACCGCATAGGCCCAGACGGTGTCGCCATTGGCGCCCTTGAAGCTGAAATGCTCCCATGTCGGCATGTCGATGCCGGCGAGCCTGTCGGCGTTGACGTTGGTCAAGCGCACGGCCTTGCCCTTGCCCGACAGGCGATAGAAATCATTGGGTGCGGTCAGGCTGTTGAGGGTGAACACCACCCCGGTCCTGGTCGGGATCACCGTGCCCGCGGTGCCGTCGCCGGTCAGCCGGGTCGGCTTGCCGGTCGCGACGTCGACCGCGAACAGCGGATCGTCGCCGGTGTCGCCCGCGGTGACATAGAGGGTCTTGCCGTCGGGGCTCCAGGCAAGGCTGGCGACCGAGCGGTCCCAGGCCTCGGTCAATGCCCGGGTCTCGCCGGTGGCGAGGTTGCGCAGCTGGATCACCAGCCGGTCGGCCTCGTAGCGCGGACGCTTCATCGCGGTGTAGGCGAGCCATTTGCCGTCGGGCGACACCGCCGGGCTCGTGTCGGTGCCCTCATGGCCCTTGGTCAGGTTGACCGGCGCCGCCGATCCGTCGGCAGGGGCGGCGAAGATGTCGAGATTGGTCGACAGCGATTCCATCCGTCCGGCCTCGCGCAGGGTGAAATAGACGGTCTTGCCGTCCTTGCTCCAGGCGAGCTCGCTGCCGTCGCCATAGGGTTTGGACGGCGAATCGCCGACCAGCCCGCCCTCGATCGCGACGCCGTTGCCGACCGCCTTGCCTGCTTCGAGCGGCAGCACGAACAGCTGCGAGCGCTGGCCGTCGCTCCATGTGTCCCAATGGCGGACGAACAGCTGGTCATAGGTGCGCGCGCTGCCGGCGGTGGCCGGGGCGGCCGGCTTGGTGTCGGCGAGCGATTTCGCGCCGACCGGGCGATCGGCCCAGACCAGCAGCCTGTCGCCGGTCGGGGCGATCTCGAACCCGCTGACGTCCTGCGCGAGGACCTGCTCGGGGGTGCCGCCGGCTATGGCGACCCGCCAGATGCCATCCTTGCCGCTATAATAGATCCATGCGCCGTCGGGCGAGAAAGCCGGCGACGATTCGTTGACCGCCGGATCGGCGACCAGCTTCTCGGGGACCGCGCCCTTCTTCGACAGGTCGAGCCGCCAGATGTCGGTGCGCCCCTTGTTGGCGTCCATGTCGGTCTCGCGCTGGTCCCAGACCAGCCAGCGCCCGTCGGGCGAGACATCGGCCGACCCGGTGCGCGAGAGTTTGACGACGTCTTCGATGGTGAGCGGACGGGCCTGGGCGGCATGGGCGCCGAGACCCGCGAGCAGCAGCGACGCTGCGATCGGAAGCTTGTTCATGGACGGCGACGCTAAAGGAAAGCGTAGCGGCCGCCAAGCTGGGGGCATGCAGATCCTCCCTAAAGCGCAGCTTTGGGGAGGGGGACCGCCCGTAGGGCGGTGGAGGGGTAGCGCAGAACCTAAAGAATGTCGTTGGCCCAACGGTTGGAGACCCCTCCACCGCTTTGCGGTCCCCCTCCCCATCTGCGATGGGGAGGATTGCGAGGATCAGCGCTTCTCGTCGCTCATGCGCTCGATTTCCTTCTGAACGAGCCGCTCGACCATCGCCGGAAGATGGGCGTCGATCCACTGGGCCAGCATCGGTTGCAGCATCTCGCGGACCAGCCCCTCGACGGTGGTGCCGCCGGAAATGTTCGGCGCGGGTCGCGGAGCCGGCGGCTCGTCGCGCGCATAGCTACGCGCCGGCTGGGGGGCCGGTTCGGGCGGCGGCGCCATCTGCGGCGGAGGCGGCGGCGTCCGGAGCGGCTGGCGCGGGGCGAGATCGGTCAGTTCGAGGATCGAATCCTCGTCGAGCGGCCGGGCGAAGACCGGCGGGGTCGCCGCGCGCGCCAGCGGCGGCGCGAAGGGTTGCGGCTGGGCCGGCGCCTGAAGCGGCGGATGGATCGGGGTCTGGGGCTGCAGCGAGGGCTGGGCGGCGGCCAGCGGCGGCAGCGGTGCCATCGCCGGGGCGGGCGCCGGCCGCGGCGGCAGGGCCGGGGCATGCTGCGACAGCGAAGAAGCCTGGCCGAGCTGCGGCGCCGGCGCACGCAAAGGCTGCCGCGGAGCGGGATTGTCGTCGGCTATGATTCGCTTGATGGAAGCGAGGATATCTTCCATCGACGGTTCGGGACGGGCATCGGCCATCCGCCCCTAATGCCTCATTTTTGCGGGGCTGTCACCGGGGGGAGCGGCACCACCGCCGAAACGCTCGGCTGGTTGCGCGTCGAGGTCGCGACCGGCTTCGGGCGGGGGTCGCTGTCCCAATCCCACAGGATGTTGCGGACGCGTTTATAGTTGGCGACCGGGTCGTACAGGGTGCCGCCGTCGAGCCCGAGATCCTTCGCCTGGGCGCGGCCCATCGCCGCGATCAGCGCGAAGCCGGCGACATAGGCGTCGCGCTTCGCCGAGATCAGGGTGACCCGCGAGTTGAGCAGTTCCTGTTCGGCGTTGAGCACGTCGAGCACGTTGCGGGTGCCGACGCTCTGTTCGGCCTTGGTGCCCTCGAGCGCGAGTTCGTTCGCGGCCACCCCGGTCTCGGACGACTGGATCACCCCGAGCGAGGCCTGGTAGCGCGAGAAAGCGACCCGCGCGTCGGCGATCACGCTGCGTTCGGTGAAGGTCACCTGTTCGAGGGTCTGGCTCTTGCGCGCCTGCGCCTGGCGGACGCGCGCGCTCGGCTCGCCGCCCTGATAGAGCGGGATGCTCGCCTGGAGGCCGATCGTCGCGGTCTTGTCGATCTGCTTGACCCCGGCGGCGCCGCCGGCGAGCGTGCCGCGATAATCGGTATAATCGCCGGTGCCGAACGCCGACAATTTCGGCATGCGCTGCGCCTCGGCGGCGCCGATGTCGTAATCGGCGGCGCGGCTCGCCTCGCGCGCGGCGATCAGCGACGGGTTGTTGGCGACCGCGATCTCGACCGCGTCCTCGGTCCCCGCCGGCAAGGGCGGCAGCGGCGGCGGCGGTTCGAGATTGTCGGGGAATTTGCCGACGATGCTCAGATAATTCTGCCGGCTCGCGTCGAGCTGCGCCTCGGCGGCCTGCAGCTGGCTCTTGGCCAGCGCGAGCCGCGCGTCGGACTGGGCGACGTCGGTGCGGGTGAGATCGCCGACCTGAAAGCGGTCCTTGCTCGCCTGGAGGTTGGTTTCGAGCACCTTGACCTGGCCGCCGTTGAGATCGACGATCGCGGTGTCGCGGATCACGTCCATATAAGCGGCGACGGTCGCGGTGAACACGTCCGACTCGGTCGACAGCAGGTCGGCGCGGCCGGCGAGGACGCGGGCGTCGGCGGCCTTGATGCTGTTGCGGACCAGCCCGCCCTGGTAGATCGGCACGCTCAGCGTCACGCTGCCGCCGAGCGCCTCCTTGGGCGAGGTGAAGCTGTTCGCCGAGCGCTTGACGAACTTGTTGTAGGACGCGGTCGCGCTGAGATCGGGCAGGCCCGGCGCGCGGGCGATCGGCACATTCTCGTCGATCGCGCGCAGATTGGCGCGGGCGCCGGTCAGGGTGGGATTGTCGGCATAGGCCTGGACGAAGGCATCGCGCAGCGTGTCGGCATGGCCGGGCACCGCCGTCATCATCAATGCGATCGCCGCAAGCGAAACCTTCGCTCCCACCCCTGTCTGCTTCACAATCCCACCTTTGTCAGAAACGAAATGCCGCCGGCGTGGCGAAGCCGGGCAGCGGCGCCGCATCGGCATCGGCGAACGACCGGGTGCCGAAGCCCTGGCCGACGCGGACGCCGGTCACCAGCCGGATGACGCCGTTTTCGATCAGCGCCCCGACCAGGCGGCCACCATCGGCGAGCTGGTCGACGAGTGCCGCCGGAATATGGTCGACCGCGCCGTCGATGACGATCAGCGCATAAGGCGCGCCGGCGGCATGACCCGCGGCGAGATCGCCCAGGACGCTCTCGACGCCCGTCGGCACCGTGGCGGCGCCGATGGCCTGCAGTGCAGCATCGGATTCGAGCGCGACGACGCGGGCGCCGAGCGCCGCGAGCACCGCGGCGGTGTAGCCGCCGGCGGCACCGACGAGCAGCACCTTGTCGCCCGACTGGACCTGCGCCTCGGTCAGCAGGCGGCCGGTCACCATCGGCGGGTTGAGCGCGCGTCCGGGCGCGATCGGCAAAGCGATGTCGAGATAGGCGAGCGCGGCCTTGTCGGCGGGCACGAACGCCTCGCGCGCGACCGCGCCCATCGCGTGGACGACGCGCGCATCGCTGACGCCGGTGGTGCGGAGCTGGCTCGCCACCATAGCCTTGCGCATCTGATCGAAATTCTGGTCGGTCACAGGCCACCCATAGAGCTAGTGTCTTAGCCATACAATACAGCAATGCAGGCTTCAAGGGCTTATCGCGTCGCCGCAATAACGCCAAGCGCGATATGCTCGGATGTGGGGGGATCGGCGCCGCCAAACGGCAATGAAAGGGAAATATGGAGGCCCGAGCCGGAATCGAACCGGCGTGCACGGATTTGCAGTCCGCTGCGTCACCACTCCGCCATCGGGCCATCCGGTGCCGAAAGGCAGCCTTCAAGTGGTCGGGCGGCTCTAGGGTCTGGTCCTTTCGCCGTCAAGCCGGCGACCGGCGATCCCGATCAACAAACCCCGCAGCTCAAAATCAGGGCGGCCAAAATCAGGGCACCCGAAAATCAAAGCGCCGACGACCTTGTCGGTCGCCGGCGCCTCTCCCCTGTTAACTCTTGCCCGCTCAGCTGGCGGGGGCGGGAATGATCTCGACCCGACGGTTCATGCCGTTGGTGGGCGCGAGGCCGCTGAGCGGCTTGTCGAAGCCATAGCCATGGGTGAGGATGCGATCGGGCGCGACGCCCAGGCTCTGCATATATTCGGCGACCGCCTGCGCCCGCGATTCGGACAGCGCGACATTATAGTCGCGGCTGCCGACGGCGTCGGTGTGGCCCTCGACCATGAACTTGCGCTCGGCGAGCTTGGGGTTGTGGACCAGCCGGTCGGCCACCGCCTCGACATTGGCGCGGCCCGCCGGCGTCAGCACCGCCGAACCATTGTTGAAGGTGACCCGCATGTTGAGCCCCGCGGGCTTGGGCGCCGCGGCGGCGCGCGCGGATACCGGCATCGGCGTGGGCGCGATCGACGCGGTCTTCACGCCGGCGGCGGGCTTGGCGGGCACATTCTGCAGCTTGCCGACGAAGGTCGCCGGGCGGATGCTGAACGCGGCTTCCTTGCCGCCCTGCTGCCCGTCGGTGGCCTCGACGCCGTAGCTGCCGCACACCCCGGTGAGCTGGCAGTCGATCTCGTCGGCCGACAGCGCAGCATCGGGGGCCTTGGCGGGCGCCTTGGGCGGCGGGGTGGGCGCGGTCTGCGCGACCGCGACGCCCGACAGCATGAGGGCCAGAACGGAAGCCGTGACGGCGACCCGATTACGCATCGTAACACTCCCCAAGTTTGCCGAGTCGGCACCCTATCCCAATGCCGTCCACCCTAATGGAAACTCGGGGTTTCCACAAGTTGACGGCGGCGACGAAACCCTTTTGCGCTGGGGGTTTTCCAGCCTGTCGAAAGTCTGTGACGAGCACGCGACGCTACCCGTTTCCGGCCCGCCGTCCTCTCCCAAATAGGGGAGAAAAGCGGGACTGCGGCGACGGTGCCGCGTCGCTCGTCTGCGACCTTAATGCCGATTGTCGCGGCGCGGCGATGTGATGCGGGTCACTGATGCAACAATTTTTTACCATCATCGATGGCGCGGCGCATCTCCGCCAAATAACCGCCGTATCTGTGGCCGAGGCGTGTTAAGCAACGCGCAAGGACCGGCCCGAAAGGCCGGTTTCAAGAGTGAAAGTCGAACGAAGATGTCCCTGTCCCGTCTGACCCTGTCGATTCGCAACTATGGTTCGCTCGCCAACGGGGTCGCTTCGCGGATCGACCTCGACCAGCGCGGCGCGGTGCTCGGCCGGTCGCCGACGGTCGACTGGAGCCTGCCCGACCCGCGGCTCTATGTCTCGTCGCGGCATTGCGAGATCCGCTATGTCGACGGCGACTATCATCTCTACGACGTCAGCACCAACGGCACCTTCCTCAACGGTTCGGACGACCGGATGGAGTCGCCGCACATCCTGCAGGAAGGCGATGTGGTGAAGGTCGGCCATTATGAGCTGGTCGCGACACTGAGCGTCGCGCAGGCGCTCGAGGTCGAGGTGGCGCCATGGGGGACATCGGCGCCTTTATGGGATCCGGCCCCGGGCGAGGAGCCCGCGCCGCTGCCCGAACCGCCGGCCGCCGAGGCGCAGGCCCCCGAATCATCGGCCCCCGCGGCCGAATCGGGCGGCTGGGCCGACCCTGCGCCGATCGCCGACGCACCGACTCCGGCGGTCGAGGACTGGCCCGAAATCGCCCCCGAACCGGTGGTTCCCGCCGAGCAGGTGTGGGGCAGTATCGAGGACACCAACCAGATCGAATGGTCGAAGGGCGGCTATGCCGACAGCCCCGACGACCGCCAGGCCGAGCCGGCGCCCGCGGTCGCCGCCGAGGCGCCGAGCGATCCGTTCGAGCGGTTCGTCCATGAGCTGGGGGTCGATCGCGCGGCGCTGAGCGGGACACCCGAAGAGGTGCTGGGCCGCGGCGGGCTGCTGATCCGCCGGCTGGTCGCCGGGCTGGTGGTGATGATCGCGGCGCGGGCACGCGCCAAGTCGCAGATGGGCGCGCAGTCGACGATGTTCAATCGCGACGGCAACAACCCGATCAAGTTCGCGGCGACCGCCAACGAGGCGATCGCGCAGCTCCTCAATCCGCCGGTCCGCGGCTTCATGAACGCCGAGCTGGCGATCGAGGACAGTTTCCGCGACCTGCAGGCACACCAGATGGCGACGCTCAAGGCAATGCAGGGGGCGCTGCGCGCGACCCTCGACCGCTTCTCGCCGGCGTCGATCGCGCAACGCGCCGAGAAGCGCGGCATCTTCTCGCGCATCCTCCCCGGATCGCGCGACGCGGCGATGTGGCAGGCTTACCAGCGCGAGTTCAGCGGAGTCGCCGAGGGATCGGACGAGGCGTTCATGGACGTGTTCGCCCAGGAATTCCGCCGCGCCTATGAGGACCAGGCCAACCAGTGGCAATAGTTTGATAAGCCCGAGCAAGCTCGGGCGGCCTCAAACGCCGGGCGGAACGCATCCGCGTTCCTTGGCTTCGCGCCAATAAGGCGCGGCGGCCGTTCGGCCTTGCGGACCGCTACGCGCCCCGTTCCACCTTTCCTTCTCACTGTCCAAACAAGGCGGAGAGAAGAATCAACGGAGGCGCAGCCTCCGCAAGGCCGAACGGCCGCTCGAGCTTATTGCGAGGAAGCCAAGGGAGGCGGATGCCGACCGCCCGGCGTCTGAGGGCGCCCGGCAAAGCCGGGCACACAAAAACAGCTCAGCCGTTCCTACTTTTCACGGCTGAGCGTATCGACGTCGGCCATGATCTGCTGGAGCGTGGTCGTCGACGGATCGGTCTTGTGATCGCGGCGCGATGGCAGCTGGCCCTGTTCGAGCAGCTGTTCGAGCGCGGCGCGGCCACGGGCGACGCGGCTCTTGATCGTGCCGACGGCGCAGCCGCAGATCTCAGCGGCTTCCTCATAGGCGAAGCCGCCGGCACCGACCAGGATCAGCGCCTCGCGCTGCGGCTGAGGCAGATGGAGCAGCGCGCGCTGCATGTCGGCCAGTTCGATATGCCGGTCCTGCGAGGCGGGCGCCGCGAGCAGCTTGCTGGCGGTCAGCTCGTCCCATTCGCCGCGGAAGCGGGCGCGCCGCATCTGCGACAGGAACAGGTTGCGCAGGATGATGAAGGTCCAGGCGCGCATATTGGTGCCGGCCTGGAAGCGCTTGCGCGCCGCCCAGGCCTTCATCAGCGTTTCCTGGACCAGATCGTCGGCCAGATCGCGGTTGCCCGACAGCGATCGCCCGAAAGCGCGCAGATGCGGGATCACCCGGGCCAGCTCATCCTTGAACTCGTCGTCGGACAGCGCGACCGGTTCGACCGCGGGCGATTCGATTTCGCCCTCGTCGCGTTCTTCATCGTCCATGTCGTAAGCTACCCCGCTGGCGTCGCCGGCCATAGATTCAGTGGCTAGGTGCACCTGTCGAAAACCCCTCTTCGTCCCTTGCCCGGCACATCGGCGCCGGGCTTCGGTTCAGACGGGTAACGACAGGCCAGACTCCGGGTTCCAACAAAAACGCATCCGTAACGATATCGATCAGGCGTCGACGGTCGCCGCGTCGAAGAACAGCGCTTGGCTGATCGCCGCCTTCACCGTCGAACGCTGGAACGGCTTGGTGATCAGGAAGGTCGGCTCGGGCCGTTCGCCGGTCAGCAGCCTTTCGGGGAAGGCGGTGATGAAGATCACCGGCACGCTGAATTCGGCGAGGATGTCCTTGACCGCATCGATCCCCGAACTGTCGTCAGCGAGCTGAATATCGGCGAGGACGAGGCCCGGCCGCTGGGCGTGCGCCTGGGCGACCGCCTCGTCGCGGGTGACGGCGACGCCGGTGACGCTGTGGCCGAGATCGCGCACGATCGTCTCGAGATCCATCGCGATGATCGGCTCGTCCTCGATGATCAGCACTTCGGTGCGGGTCTGGCGATCGATCTCGGCGATCGCGTCGGCGACCAGCGCCTCGACCTCTTCGGAGCTGCTGTCGATCAGATAGGCGGTGTCGGCGACGGTGAAGCCCTCCATCGCGGTCAGCAGCAGCGCCTGGCGCGACAGCGGGGTGATCGACGCGAGCCGCGCCTGGGCGATCGCCTCGCGTTCGGCGCCGAGCGGCGGAGCGGCGGCGTCCTCGTCGAAATTGGTCGAGGTCCAGATCGCCTGGAAGATCTTGTAGAGCCCGACCCGCGCATCGACGTCGCCGGGAAAATCGCCGGGCGAGGCGACGATCGCCTCGAGCGTGGCGCGCACATAATTGTCGCCATGGCTCTGGCTTCCGGTCAGCGCGCGCGCATAGCGGCGCAGGAAGGGCAGATGCGGAGCAAGTTTCTGGCCGAGCGACATGGTGATTCAAAACTCCCTATGGCTGCGCGGGACCCACCTGCACGGCAAGGAAGCCGAATAGCAACCCCGCCCGCCGCAAGGAAGCCGCCCGCAGCTTCCATTTTCGAATGTGCAAAAAGGTACATTCGGGGGTGGAACCATCATATGAGTTTTTTGTTTCATGCTCGACGGGCGCATTTTAAGGGAAGCCGAAAAAATTGTCCGCGGTTGGAACATGTGCATGTCAGGGAACGCCGGACGCGGTTGTTCCGTTGAGTAGCTTAGGCAGATAGAACATGATCAGGGGTGCGGGCAGCTTGGCTATCGACGACGAACCTAAGGGCGAGACCAACAAGGAAGCTGTGGCCAAGCCGACGAAGCGCAAGCGCGATTCGCAGCGCGACGCCAATGTCGGCAACGCATTGCGTTCGGTTTACACCCAGGCGGTGAACGAGGCCGTTCCCGACGAATTCATGGATCTCCTGAGAAAGCTCGATTGAGAATGAATGCGGGCGAAGCCTGGTTCGGGCAATCAGGCCCGACGGGCTGTCGCGCGCCGCAACAGGGCTGATTCATGACGTCGCGCTTTCCGGTGCTCGCACGGCTTTCGACCGGCACCAAGATGCTGCTGATCCTGTCGGCGGCGCTGCTGCCGCTGGGCTTCATCGCGCTGCTCACCTCGCTCGATACCGCGCATGTCGCCCAGGAGCAGCGCAGCAATGCCGCGCGGATGGCGACCGAAGCCTATGCCGCACAGGTCGGCAACGTCATCGACGCCCAGATCGAAGCGATGCGGGTGCCGCTGGCCGCCGACCGTGCCGACTATGTCTGCGCGGCGCTGTTCCGCGGCCCGCCCGAACTGGTCGCGGCGCGCCCGGCGATCGCGCTGTTCGACGGTGACGGCCAGCGCCGCTGCCAGACCCATGGCACCCCGATCGTCCGCGAACAGATCAGCGCCCCGCAGAATGAAGGAGTCTGGCTCGACCCCGCGCGGCGGCTGATCCGGATCGCCGCCGCCAAGGCCGACCGGTCGCTGACCGCCGAGACCGAGATCCCGCTCGACCGTATCCCCCTGCTCGTGCGTGACGAGAAGGGGCTCCCGCTGGTCTCGCTGACCCTGCGCACCGTGAGCGGCAGCAGGGCCGGCGCGGTGCTGGTGCGCCGCCCCGACACCCATCAGGGGCAGCTGGTCACGCTGTCGGCGCCGGTCAGCGGCGGCAAGCTGATGCTCGACGCGAGCTATCGCCCGCCGCAGGTCGGCGCGCGCAACGCGCTGCTCGTCGCATTGCCGCTGATGATGTGGCTGGCGGCGGCGGTGACCGGCTGGTTCATCGTCAGCCGGCTGATCCTGTTGCCGCTGACCCAACTGCAGCGCGCGATCGACCGGTTCAGCCTGGGCCAGGGGCCGCTCGAGATTCCGCGGCTGTCGACGCCGTCGCACGAGATCCGCGAGCTCGCCGAAAGCTTCGCGACCGCATCGGCGAAGATCCTGGCGCATGAGCGCGACCTCGAGGAAGGGCTGGTCCGCCAGACCAAGCTGACCCGCGAGGTCCACCATCGGGTGAAGAACAACCTCCAGGTCGTGTCGAGCCTGATCAACCTCCACGCGCGCGGCGCGACCGAGGCCGCCGCCACCGACGCCTATGCCGCGATCCAGCGCCGCGTCGACGCGCTCGCGGTCGTCCATCGCAACCATTATGCCGAGATGGAGGAGAATCGCGGGGTCGCGTTCCGCGCGCTGGCGGGCGAGCTGGCTTCCAACCTGCGCGCGTCGGCCCCGGCCGACGCCGCGGGGATGCCGATCGCGCTCAACATGATCAGCGCCAACGTCACCCAGGACGTCGCGGTGCCGGTCGCCTTCCTGATCACCGAGATCGTCGAGCTGATGATGCTCTCCAACCCGCACGGATCGATCCTGATCTCGCTCGAGGCGACCGCGGTGCCCGACCGGGCGCTGCTGCGGATCGAGACGCTCGGGCTCAGCCGCTCGCTCGACGATCATCCGTCGATCGGTCGTTTCGAGCGGGTCACCACCGGCCTCGCACGCCAGCTGCGTTCGCCGCTCGACCAGGACCGCGCGAGCGGACGCTTCCAGATCGAGATTTCGGTCCTCATCGACGCCGCCTGAAGGCGCTCGGTCACACCGCTTCCTACGCACCATCCCGGAGCGCGAAAAAGATTCGCGACGGACGGAACCTAATCCACGGCAGCCCGTTCTGGTCTTCGGATAGCGATGCTTTGCCCCCCCGCTCCCGCTATCCACCCAACAAGGGCCCGGCTGCGACTCCCCCCCCCCGCACCGGGCCCACATTGTTTTTGGGCCTTTTTTTCAAAATCTTGAGAGCATGACGCCGAACAACATTCGACGTTCATCCATTACGTGCGGGGAACAACGGGAACTCTCGAACATTGTGACACCGACCCTTCGCACAGGAGGGGATGCCATTCGAAAGGGACTTTCATGACCAAGCGCATTTTCGCCATCGCCCTCGTCGGCGCCAGCCTGCTCGCTGCAGCGTGCAACACCGTCGAAGGTGCCGGCAAGGACGTATCGTCGGCCGGCAAGGCCGTCGCCAACGCCGCCGACGGCGCGAAGTAACAGGAGAGGCACCGGGGCGGCTCGTACCGCCCCGGGCATCTTCACGACCCGACTATCTTAACGACGACACGGCCCGCCTCGCAGGCCATGAAACCGAACCGAAAGCTCCAGACCGATGCCGCTTCAAATTGAACCGCATCCGCTCTGAATATCTTTTGATTTCCGTGATTTCCGAGCCGGCAGATATTCTATCTGCCTCGAAATCACTTTAGCTTCTGACGATCTCGGTTCCGGCGGCTTCTTCCGCCTTGCGCTTCTTCTCGGTGAACCAGATCCCGATCAGCGCCAACTCATAGAGAATCACCAGCGGGATCGCGAGCAGCAGTTGCGATCCGATATCGGGCGGGGTCAGCACCGCCGCGATCGCGAAGGCGCCGACGATCGCGTAGCGTCGCGCCCCGATCAGCTGCTGGCGGGTGACGATACCGGCGCGTTCGAGCAGCATCAGCAGGATCGGCAGCAGGAACGACAGGCCGAAGCCGAACAGGAACTGCATGACGAACTTCAGATAGGAGTTCACATCGGGCAGCGCCTGCTGTTCGACACCCCCAAGGTCGCCCTGAAAGCCGAGCAGAAATTTGAGCGCGAGCGGGATCGCGATAAAATAGGCGAGCGAGGCGCCGGCGATGAACAGCGCCGGGGTCGCGGCCAGGAACGGCAGCAGCGCCTTCTTCTCGTTCTTGTAGAGCCCGGGCGCGACGAACTGCCAGAGCTGGTTGGCGATCACCGGGAAGGCGATCATCGTCGCGGCGAAGAAGGCGATCTTGATCTCGACGACGAAGCCGCCGAAGATTTCGGTGTTGATGATCTTGGTCTGCCCCGCCGCGAGCAGCGGGTGGACGAGGAAGGCGAAGATCGGCCGCGCGAAATAGAGGCAGCCGCCAAAGGCCACCGCCAGCGCCACCATCGACAGCAGCAGGCGGCGGCGCAGTTCGAGCAGATGGTCGAGCAGAGGCGCCCGGCTGTCGTCGATCTCGCTCATAGGGTCGCTTCAATCATGCGATATGCGTTCATGGAAGGGGCAGCGACTTCTGCGCCGGACTGTCTTCGGCCGGAGCCGCGCCGTCGCCATCGACATGCGGTGCCGGCAGGGCGCCGTCGTCGATCGCCGCGGAATGCTCGGGTGCCGGAAGCGCGTCGCCAGGGGTGCCGAGCGGCACCATCTCGCCTTCGATCACCGTCGGCTCGTACGAAGACGGCTGGGCGGGATGCTCGCGCATGATCCGCTCATTCTCGGCCGCCCACTTCTTTTCCATGTCCTCGAGTTCGGACTGGCGAATCATCTCGTCGATGCCCGAGCGGAAATGGCGCGCGACGCCGCGCGCCTTGCCGACCCACTGGCCGACGAAGCGCATCGCGCGCGGCAAGTCCTTCGGCCCGATCACCACCAGGGCGACCACCGCGACGAGCAGCAATTCGGTCGGTGCGATGTCGAACATCGCGTCTCTGCGATCCTGTGTCCGTCAGATCAGCTGTGCGGCCGATCGTCCTTCATCGGCTGCAGCGTCGCGTCCGGATTGGGCTCCAGCGGCGCCTGCTGCTGCAGCCGCGCGGCGGGCTTGGCCGGAGGCGCTGCGGGCTCTTCCTCTTCCGCCATGCCCTTCTTGAAGCTCTTGAGGCCCTTGGCGACGTCGCCCATCATGTCCGAGAAGCGGCCCTTGCCGAACAGCAGCATCACGATCACGCCGACAATCAGCCAGTGCCAGATGCTCAAACCACCCATCACGAATCTCCTTGCGATGCGCCTATCTAGGGACCGGGCCTGCAAAAAGCGAGGCCGTGATGGCGGCAAAGCGAAAGTAGATGCGCACAAAGCGCCGGCATCGTCGTCAGCCGTCGTCGCCGGGCTTTTCCATCGCAAGCTGCGCGAACGCCTCGTCGACCGGGTCGAGCAGCCCCGCCGCCTTGAGATCGGCGATGCCGGGAAGGTCGCGGCGGCTGCCCAGCCCGAAATGCGACAGGAAGCCCGGAGTGGTCGCGAACAGCAGCGGCCGGCCGGGCACCTCGCGCCGCCCGGCGGGCCGGATCCAGCCGGCCTCGAGCAGGACGTCGATCGTCCCTTTCGAGATCTGGACGCCGCGGATCGCCTCGATCTCGGCGCGGCTGACTGGTTCGTGATAGGCGATGATCGCGAGCGTCTCGATGCCCGCGCGGCTGAGCTTGCGCGGTTCCTCGCGGGTCCGGCGCAAGATGTGGGCGAGATCGGCGGCGGTCTGGAAATGCCATCGTCCACCGCGCTCGACCAGTTCGATGCCGCGCCCGGCATAGAGCGCAGCGAGCCGCGACAGTGCGTCGCCGAGCCGGTCGACACCGATCACGGTGGCGATCTCGGCGGGGCTCATCGGCGCCTCGGCGGCGAACAGCGCGGCTTCGAGCGCGCGCAGCAGATCGTCGGGCTCGCCGACCACGGGATCGGTCATAATGTGTCCGCCGTGCGCGAGGCCCCGCGCAGCATCAGCGGGGCGAACGCCCCCTCCTGCATCAGCGCCACCCGTCCCTGCTTGGCGAGTTCAAGCGCGGCGACGAAGCTCGAGGCGATCGCCGACTTGCGATAGTCGCCCTCGACCCCGGGCGGAATGAACGCCTCGAGGCTGGTCCAGTCGATCGCGAAGCCGAGCATCCGCGACACGCGCTCGATCGCCTGTTCGAGGGTCATCACCGGGCGGCGCTGGACGATATGGACCGGCACCTCGGCACGGGCGCGGACCGCGCCATAAGCCGCGATCAGATCGTAGAGACTGGCGTCCCACGCCGCCTTGCGGACCAGCTTGAGCCCCTCGGGCGCACCGCGCGGGAACACGTCGCGCCCGATCCGGTCGCGCGCCATCAGCCGGGCGCCCGCCTCGCGCATCGCGTTCAGCCGCTGGAGGCGAAGCTGGAGCCGGAGCGCCAGTTCCTCGGGCGAGGGATCGATCGCGGGATCCTTGGGCAGCAGCAGCCCCGATTTGAGATAAGCGAGCCACGCCGCCATCACCAGATAGTCGGCGGCCAGCTCGAGCTTGAGCGATTGGGCATTGTCGATGAAAGCGAGATATTGCTCGACCAGCGCGAGGATCGAGATTTCGCGCAGGTCAACCTTCTGCGACCGCGCGAGGGTCAGCAGCAGGTCGAGCGGCCCTTCCCAGCCGTCGAGTTCGAGGGTGAGCACGTCCGATCCCGCCGCGCCCAGCGGCAGATCGAAATTCTCGTCGTCATCCTCGAACATGCGCGCGATCCAACCACAGGCCGGGCGCGATTGCCAGCGGACTTCAGCTTTCCGGCAGCACCGCCATCAGCGCGTCACGCTTCGCGATCAGTTCGGCGAGCGGCACGTCGCAGCGCACTCCGGCGACGGTCGCCATCGCCCGATCGAGCCGCGCGCGGGCGGTGCCGCCGATCGCGGCGACCGCGCCGGCGACCGCCTCCATCTCGGCCATGTCGCCCGAACAGTGGAGGACGATGTCGCAGCCGGCGGCGAGCACGCCCGCGGCACGATCGGCGAACGGGGCCGACAGCGCCTTCATGCCGAGATCGTCGGACATCAGCAGCCCGTCATAGCCGATCCGGCCGCGGATGATCTCGCCGATCACCTTGGCCGACAGCGTCGCGCAATGCGCCGGGTCCCAGGCGCGGTAGACGACATGCGCGGTCATCGCCATCGGCGCGCCGTTGAGCGCCGCGAACGGCGCGAGATCGGTCTCGAGTTCGTCCGCGGTGGCATCGACCACCGGCAGTTCGAGATGGCTGTCGGCCATCGCCCGGCCATGCCCCGGCATATGCTTGACCACCCCGACCGCGCCGCCCGCGCGCAAACCGTCGAGCACCGCGCGGCCGAGCGAGCCGACCTTCATCGGTTCGGATCCGAGCGCGCGGTCGCCGATGATGTCGTGTGCGCCCGGCTGGCGGACGTCGAGCAGCGGCAGGCAATCGACGTTGATCCCCGCCTCCGCCAGCATTACCGCGAGCGCCTGGGCATTGAGCCGCGCCGCCTCGATCGCGGTCATCGGCGCGACATCATAGAGCCGGTCGAACCGCTCGGCCTTCGGGAAGAGCGGCCAGTGCGGCGGCCGCATCCGGGCGACGCGGCCGCCCTCCTGGTCGATCAGGATCGGCACGTCGTCGCGGCCGGCGATCGACCGCAGATCGTCGGTCAGCGCGCGCAGCTGCGCCGGATCCGCGACATTGCGCAGGAACAGGATGTAGCCCGCCGGATCGACCGACGCGAAGAAGGCCCGCTCGGCGGCGGTGACCGCGGGGCCGGCGAGGCCCAGGATCAGCGGGGTCATCTCAGCCGATCACCGAGCAGCTTTCGCCCGCGGTCTTGAGCTTCGCGCAGATGCCGGCTGCGTTGCCGCCGCCCGCGCGCAGCCGGTAGAGGGTCTTGTCACCCGACTGGACCGGCACCACCGACTGGGTGAGATCGGACAGGAAACCGAAACGGCCCGACAGCGACTTCCAAGCGGCATTGGCCTTGGCCTGGCTCGAAAAGGCGCCGAGCTGGACCATCGACCCGCCCGAGACCACCGTCGGCGCCGGGGCGACGCTGACCGGCTTCGGCTTGGGCGGCGCGGGCTTGGCGACCGGCGGCGCGACCTTGGTCGGCAGCGCGGCGTCGGTCGACGGCTTGACCGGCGTGGCGGCTGGCGGGGTCTTGGCGGCTGGCACGACAGCCGGCGCAGCGGCCTTCGGGGCCGCGACGGGCGCCGCCGCCGGACGCTCGACGTTCACCGGCGCCTCGGCGGCGCCGCTGACGTCGATATTGCTGTCGACCTCATTGCCCTTCGACGCGCTGTAGACGATCTCATCCCCCGTACCGACATCCATGCCGCCGGGACTTTGCGGCCTTTCCTTATAATAGCTGTCGGGCGCCTTGATCACCGAACCGTCGCCGGTCGCGCCGGCGCCGCCGCGCCCGCGCAGCCAGAAGATCCCACCGACGATCAACGCCAGGATCAGCAAGGTGATCGCCGCCGCCATCAACAGGCGGGGGTTCAGCCCGCTCTCCTCGACATCTTCCTCGACCGGCTCGAGCCAGGGCAGCCGATCCTCGTCGTCCGGGCCCAGCCGGTCGCGGGAATAGTCGGTCATCTACTGCATCTCCTCCGCGGCCGCGACGCCCATGACGCCCAGCCCGTTGCGGATAATCTGCCCGATCGCATCGGTGAGCGCCAGCCGCGCCCGCGTCAATTCGGGGGCGTCCGCCCGCAAAAAGCGACGAGCCGGGTCGTCGTTGCCGCGGTTCCACAGCGCGTGGAACATCGCCGCCAGATCATAGAGATAGAAGGCGATGCGGTGCGGCTCGGACGCCGCCGCCGCACTCTCGACGATCCGCGGGAATTGCGCGGCGAGCTTGACCAGCGCCAGTTCCTCGGCATCGAGCAGCGACAGGTCGGCGGCGGGCGCCACGTCGATGCCGGCCTCGGCCGCGCGCCGGTGGAGCGAGCGCCCGCGGGCATGGGCGTACTGGACGTAGAACACCGGATTGTCCTTCGACGCCTCGACCACCTTGGCGAAGTCGAAGTCCATCTGGGCGTCGGCCTTGCGGGTGAGCATGGTGAAGCGGACGACGTCCTTGCCGACCTCGCGCACGACATCGGCGAGGGTGACGAACGATCCCGAACGCTTCGACATCTTGACCGGCTCGCCGCCGCGCAGCAGCCGCACCATCTGCACCAGCTTGACCTCGAACGGCACCTGGCCGCCGGTCAGCGCCTGGACCGCGGCCTTGATCCGCTTGACGGTGCCGGCATGGTCGGCGCCCCAGATGTCGATCATCATGTCGGCGCCCTCGGCCTTCTGGGCATGATAAGCGAGGTCGGTGCCGAAATAGGTGAGGCCGCCGTCGGACTTGCGCACCGGCCGGTCGCTGTCGTCGCCGAACGCGGTCGCCTTGAACAACGTCATCTCGGTCGGTTCCCAGTCGTCGGGAAGCTCGCCCTTGGGCGGCTCGAGCGTGCCTTCATAGACGAGCCCCTCGGCGCGCAGCCGGTCGAGCGCGACATCGACCTTGCCCGCCTTCTGCACCGCCGCTTCCGAAGAGAAGACGTCGTGGCGGATGCCGAGCAGCGCGAGATCGCTGCGGATCATGTCCATCATCGCGGCGACGGTCTGCTCGCGGAACAGGTCGAGCCATTCGCTCTCGGGCGCGCCGACATAGAGCGAGCCGTAACGCTCGGCGAGCATCTGGCCGATCGGCACCAGATAGTCGCCGGGGTAGAAGCCCTCGGGGATCTCGATCGTCTCGCCGAGCGCCTCGCGGTAGCGCAGATGCGCCGAGCGGGCGAGCGTCTGCACCTGCGCGCCGGCGTCGTTGACATAATATTCGCGGGTGACGGCATAGCCGGCATATTCGAGCAGCTGGGCCAGCGCATCGCCGACCACCGCGCCGCGGCAATGGCCCATATGCATCGGACCGGTCGGGTTGGCCGAGACATATTCGACATTGACCCGCTTGCCCGCGCCGACGGTCAGCCGGCCATAGTCGGCGCCGGTCAACAGGATCGCCGCGAGTTCGCCGCGCAGGGTCGCGTCGGTCAGCCGGACGTTGATGAAGCCGGGGCCGGCGATCTCGGCCGTGGCGATCTCGGGCAGATCGCGCAGGCGCGGCACGATCAGGTCGGCGAGCGCGCGCGGATTGCTGCCGGCGGGCTTGGCCAGCACCATCGCGACATTGGTCGCCAGGTCGCCATGCGCCGGATCGCGCGGTGGCTCGACCGCGACATTCCGTCGATCGAGCCCGGCCGGCAGCGCGCCGGTGGCTTCGAGATCGTCGAGGATGGCGCCGATGCGTTCGGCAAAGCTGGCATAGAGCGTGGGCAAGATGGTTTCCGTTCGCGGTTGAGGGGTGCGCCCTTAGCCGATCGTGGGCCGGATCGCCAGCAGTGCGGCTAGTCGCGGCTCTTCTTGCCGCCCTCAGCGAGGCTGTAGGTCGCGATGCTCGGCGCCATCGCGTCGAAGCGCACCCAGAAGGCGATCGCCACCGCCGCCGCGAAGGCCAGCGCGGCGGTCTTGCGCGCCGGCCGGTCGGCGAGCAGCGGTCCGACCAGCGGCCACAGCAGTGGTATCGCGGGAAAGACGAACGCGATCAGCGCCGACGGAAGCTCGGCGCCGACTGCGAGCATGACGAAATGCGCCTGGGCGGCAAGATGGCCGAGCCCGACGATCGCCAGCGGCACCGCGATGACCAGCGCCGGCAGCGGCGGCAAAAGGGCACTCGCGACGAGGCCCATCCCCGCAAGCAGCAGCGGCCAGACGAACAAGGGCGCGATCGTCGGCAGGGCGATCTGGATCAGCCAGGCGACCCCGGTCAGCAGCAGCAACCCACCCCAGCGCAGTTCGCCCCCGGCCCGCCGCAGCATCATGAAGCCGGCGGCAAGCAGCGCGCTGACGGTCAGCGCGATCAGCGATCCGCCGGTGAGCAGGCCGAGCCAGAACAGGGCGAGCGCCGGCCCGACCAGTACCAGTCTGTTCGCTTCGCGGCCCGCGAGCGGGGCAAGCGCGATCATCGCGACCAGCCCGAGGATCGCCTGGATTTCGAGCCGGGGCAGCGCCGCCAGCCGGTCGTAATAATTGGCGCCGCCGCTGCCCGACAGCGCGTTGACCGCGGTCAGCAGCAGCGCGCCATGCGCGAGCAGCGCGAGGACGGTCGCAGCCCCCCGACCGATCGCGCCCCAGTCCGGGCGCGATCGCCGCCCGGCAAGACCGATCAGTGCGGTGGCGACCAGCAGTGGGATCCAGCCGAACATCGCCGGATAGGCGATCGTCACCCGCCCCATCAGGTCGGCGAATGCCGCACCCTCGCCCTTCGCCGGCAAAGCGGGCGCGAACGCCAGCGCCGAGGCGAGCGCCAGCACCTGGTCACCCATGTCCTGCAGCGAGCGCGGGTCGATTGCGTCGGGCGTCGCGAGCGGCGAATGATAGACCCAGCCACGATCGAGCAGCGCGAAGTTGAAGCCGGGGATGCCCCGGCGCTTGGCCACGGTATAATCGGTGTAGTTGGGCATATGGTCATAGACCAGCACCGACAGCGAGTTGGTCGCCGGTCGATCGACCGTCTCGGCATAGACCCGCATCATCGCCGCATTGCCGGGGCCGGTCTCGAACATGTTGGCACGCCCGCCGCCGCCGCGCGCCTCCATGTTGACGATCACGCCGGTCCGCTTCGCCAGCTTGTGGCGGCCGTAAAAGGCCTCGGCACCGTCGAGCCCGACCTCCTCGCCGTCGGTGAACAGCAGGATCACGTCGCGCGCCGGGCGTCCGCGCACCAGCATCGCGCGCGCGCTCTCGAGCGCAGCGGCAAGCCCGATCGCGTCGTCGGCGGCTCCAGGCGACCCCGCGACGCTGTCATGATGCGCCATCAGCACGAGCGCCGGCAGCGACCGGTCACGGCCATGGATCAACCCGATCACATTATGGCCGGTCGCCGCCTGGAGGTCATGCCCGTCCCATTTCGACAGCCGATCGAGCGATTTCTCGCCGAGCGGCACCGGCTGTTCGGTGACATCCGCTCCCAGCGCGCGCAACCGGGTGGCGAGATAGGCGCGGATTCGCGCGTCTTCGGGCGATCCGAGCAGGTGCGGCGCGCGGGCGATCGCGCGGACGTCGGCCATCGCCCGGCCGGCCGAGAAGACCGCCATCGGCGCATCGGCGCCGCGCACCGCGGGCGGTATTGCGGCGAGCACGGCCCAGACCAGGGCGCCGGCAAGGACGAGAAGGAGCGCCGCGATCGACGCGAGCGGGCGGACCATAGCCGGTCCGGCGATCAGACGATGGTCGGGAGCTTGGCGCCGAACGGCCCGCTCTCGGCGGCCGACTGCTGCGCGGCGACCGGCGCCTCGAAGCGCTGCCAGCCGCCAGGCGACAGCCGTTCGAGCGGCTGGAAGCGGGTCTTGTACTGCATCCGCGCCGATCCCTCGACCCAATAGCCGAGATAGACATAGTCGAGGCCCGATGCGGCCGCGCGGCGGATATGGTCGAGGATGATATAGGTGCCGAGCCCCGGGCGCTTCTCGTCCTCGGTCTCGAAGAAGCTGTAGACCATCGACAGCCCGTCATTCTGACGGTCGGTCAGGCAGGCGCCGACCAGCTTGCCGAGGCGGCCATTGACCGAAGGTTCGCGATATTCGACGACCTGGGTGCGAATCGGGGTCTGCTCGACCATGTCGGCGAAGTCGAGCTCGTCCATCTCGGCCATGCCGCCGCCCGGGTGGCGGGTCTTGAGATAGCGGCGGAGCAGCGCGAACTGTTCCTCGGTCGTCCAGGGCTCGCAACCATGGACCTCGAGATCGGCATGGCGCTTGATCAGCTTGCGCTGGCTGGCATTGGGCTTGAACTGCCTGGCGACCACGCGGACCGAAACACAGGCCTGGCAATCGACGCAACTCGGCCGATAGGCGACGCCCTGGCTGCGGCGGAAACCGATTCGGCCGAGCGCGTCGTTGAGCTCATTGGCGTTGGGACCGGCGAGTTCGGTGAACACCTTGCGCTCGGTCTTGCCCGGAAGATAGGGACAGGGCCCCGGCGTCGTCACGAAAAAGCGCGGAAAACGGAACTGTGCGGTCATTCAGTGCCTTCCACGCTCGCCAAGGGTTGAGGATCGCCGACGACTATGCCGCGCCTTCCGCTCCATGAAAAGAGCGTTAACCCTGATTCTTTGCGGGGTCTCGATCGAGTTTGGACCGGGTCGGTCCTTTTTCGGCGAACGACCCGCAAAGTTTTGCGATATCGCACGGCGCTTCAAACACATATGATGCCGCGATCCGGCCGCCAGAACGCGCCGGCACCGCAGCCCGACCGGCGGCGGATCTTCTGGGGAGGCATGATTGGTCCGACTCTTCCTCTCGGTCGATATGGCCGGCTCCACCCACTATAAGACGCGCTTCGCACGCAGCGGAAACTGGCTGGACACATTCCGGACCTTTTTCACCAATTTCCCGCTGATGCTGGCCGGCCAGATCGGCTTCGCCTTTCTCGAGGAAGGCGAGACCCCTTCGGTCGAGGTGTGGAAGGTGATGGGCGACGAGGTGATCTTCGTCGCCACCCCCGACAGCGCGGGCGAACTCGTCAACCTGCTGCTGGCATTGCTGCGGACGATGAACATCTATGAGGAACGCTATCTCGGCGATCTGCCGCTGCGCCTCAAGGGCACCGCCTGGCTGGCCGATTTCGACGGACCCAATATCGAACTGGAGATTCCCGAACTGTCGGGCGGCGACGGCGTGCGGGTGATCGACTTCATCGGCCCCGATCTCGACGTCGGCTTCCGGGTCACCAAATTCTCGCGGCCCGCCTGCGTCGCGCTGTCGTTCGACGTCGCCGATCTGGTGCTCGACGCCAACAATGCCGACCAGGTCGATCTCTACATGATCGGCGCCGAAGAGCTCAAAGGGGTGATGTATGGCCGCCCCTATCCGATCATCTGGATGCTCGAGGCCGGCGACGGCTTCAACTTCATGCCATGGGAGGTCGAGCAATGCCCGCATATGGCGAAGGCGACCGGCATGCGCCCGACCCCGTCCGCCGACATCGCCCGCGCGGTCGCCAATATGCGGCTCTATCTGCTCAAGATGCATAGCGTCGACCGGCCGCGACTGACGCTCGGGCAGGCGGGAGCCTGATCATCACCCGGCTTCAGGCCCGCGAGCGGCCCGGTCGCCGCGGTTCAGGCGATCGCCGCCAGCGCCGCCTCGACATCGTCCTCGATCGTGAAGATCTTGGAGAAGCCGCTGATGTCGAAGACTTCGCGGACCGCCGGCGACAGCCCGGTGAGAATCAGCCTGTTGCCGGTCGCCTTGGCCGCCTTGGCGCCGATCAGCAGCACGCGCAGCCCCGCCGAGCTGACATAGAGCACGTCGGCCAGGCTCAGGATCGTGATCTTCTGTTCGCGGACACGTTCGGGCAGGACCGCCTCGAGCGCGGCCGCGGTGCTGCTGTCGATGCGGCCGGTCGCCGAAATCACGAGCGCGCCGTCGCGGCTGGTTTCGCTGATGTCCATGTGATCCGAACTCGCCTGGTCTCGCCCCTGAGCGTCGCGTCATATCAGCAGTGGATGCCTCTTCGCCACACGATTATGATGGCATGGTGGGGGACGTTCGCGATGCAGGCCAAGAGACATGGCAATGACGGCTGACTTCGCGCGCAGCTTTCCCGCGGCGCCCGGCGAATTGCCCGGCCTGATTGCCGCGATCGAGGCGTGGCTCGAACAAGCGGGGGTGCCGGCGGACCAGAATGCGCGGCTGATGGTCGCGTTCGACGAGATATTGAGCAACATCGCGCGCTATGGCAGCGGCGTGATCGACATCGCGGTCCGCATCGACGGCAGCCGGCTCAACACCGTCATCACCGACTGCGGCCCGCCCTTCGATCCGCTGGCCCGCCCTGCCCCCGATACCGATCTCGGCATCGACGAGCGCGGGATCGGCGGGCTGGGCATCCATCTGGTCCGCAAGATGTTCGACGATGTCCGCTATGCCTATGTCGACGGCCAGAACCGGCTGAGTTTCGGCAAGATGCTGTAGCCGGCCTTCCGCGCCTATGCGTGGAAACGCAGCAACAGCACCGCGAGATCGTCCGACGCCGGACCACCCGCCTCATGCCCGCGCACCTCGGCGACGAGGGTGGCCGGATCGTTCGGGCTGGCCGCGAGCCATATGGTGACGCGATCCTCGCCGAAGAAGGTCTCGTCGGGCGCGGTCGCCTCGGTGACTCCGTCGCTCAGGATCAGCAGCGTATCACCGGGGGCGAGGCTGGCGCTGTCGGCGGTGTAGCTCGCAAGCTCGCTGATCCCCAGGGGCAGGCAACCCGCCACCGGCAGCCGGACGATCGCGCCGTCGGCGCGGCGCACGAACGGCGGGACATGGCCGCAACAGACATAATCGAGCCGGCCGCTCGCGGGGTCGAACAGCCCGAGCAGCATGGTGACGAACATGCAGCTTTCGTTGCCGCGCGACAGCGTCTCGTTGATCGTCCTGGCGGCGTTCGCCAGTTCGCCCAGGAACGACACCGCATCGGGGCGCGAGCCCAGCCCCCGGATGATCGCATGGGTGCGCGCCATCATCAGCGCCGCCGCCGCGCCCTTGTCCGACACGTCGCCGAGCGCCAGCAGATGCTGGCCATTGGGCAGCACGACATGATCGATCAGATCGCCGCCGATCTCGCGCGCGGGCTCGATCAGCACGTCGATCGCGAAGCGCGGATCGGCATGGTTCGGCGGGCTGAGCGCGAGCTGCAACAGCCGCGCCTCGGCCATTTCCGCCCGCCGCCGCGCCAGTTCGCCGCGCATCTGGTCGCGCAGATGCTTCTTCTCCAGCGTCGGCAGGATCCGCGCGCGCAGCAGGACCGGGTCGAACGGCTTCATCAGGAAGTCCTCGGCCCCCAGCGAGATCGCGCGGACGGTCGCGTCCATTTCCCCCATCGCCGACACGACGATCACCGGCAGCGTCTCGATCCGGCCTTCCTGTGCCATCGCCTCGAGCACCTCGAAGCCGGTCATCACCGGCATCATGATGTCGAGCAGCACCAGATCGAGCGGCTGGCTGCGGATGATGTCGAGTGCCTCGCGGCCATCGGCCGCCTGGACGACATCGGTGATCCCGAGCCGACCGAGCCGGCGCACCAGCAGATCGCGATTGGCCTCGATATCGTCGACGACGAGCACCCGCGCCGGCCGCGCGACCGCCTTGCCGGGGCGTTCGGCGGCTATATCGACCGTCATCACCGATCGGATCCGGTCGCCGACGCGGCATCTGCGTTGCCGGTGATCGCCTCGATCTTGCCGATCAGCCGTTCGAGATCGACCGGCTTGGTATCGTAATCGTCGGCGCCGGCGGCGATCGCGCGCTCGCGATCGCCCTCCATCGCATGCGCGGTCAGCGCGATGATCGGAATCGCCGCGAACGCCGGATCGGCCTTGATCTGACGAGTCGCCTCCCACCCGTCGATGATCGGCAGGCTGAGATCCATCAGCACGATATCGGGCCGCTCCGACCGGGTCAGCGCAACCGCCTGCTCGCCGTCGACCGCGAAGCTCAGCCGATAGCCGCGCCGCGTCAGGCGACGGCCGAGCATCTCGCGATTCTCGGGATTGTCCTCGACCAGAAGGATGTGGATGGTCATGACAGCACCTTCCCGCCGTCGACCGGCTTGCCGGCGAAGGTCCGCACGGTCTCGATCAGCTTGGCGCGATCGATCGGCTTGGTCAGAAATTCGGCCGCGCCCAGCGACAGGCCGAGCGGCCGCTCGTCGAGCAGGCTGATGATCACCACCGGAATATCCGCGAGCTTCGGCTCGGCCTTGAGCGCGGCGAGCACCGTCCAGCCGTCGACCTGCGGCATCATCACGTCGAGCAGGATCATCGCCGGCTGGAGCGCGCTGGCGCGCACCAGCGCCTCGCTGCCGCCGCCGGCATATTCGACGCGATAGCCTTCGCGGGTCAGCATCGTACCGACGAGCTGATGGATTTGCGGATCGTCGTCGACCAGCAGTATCTGGGTCGCCGAGACCGGCCCGGTCGACGCGGTCGCCGGGGCGGCAGCCTCGGCCTCGGCCACCTGGATGGGCAGGACGATCGTGAAGACGCTGCCCTCGCCCGCCTTGCTCTCGACGGTCACATCGCCGCCGAGCAGCTCGCAGAAACGCCGCGTGATCGTCAGGCCGAGCCCGGTTCCGCCATATTTGCGGGTGGTCGAGGCATCGACCTGCGAAAAGGCCTGGAACAGCCGGCCGATCTGCTCCTCGGTCATGCCGATGCCGGTGTCGCTCACCCGGAAGCGGACCTCGGCGGGCCCATGCTCGACCTCGAGCCGCACCAGGCCGTTCTCGGTGAACTTGCTGGCGTTGCTGATCAGGTTGAGCAGGCTCTGCTTGAGCTTGGTGTAATCGGTGCGGATGATGTCGAGCGCCGGATCGGCGACGATCTCCAGCCGGTTGGCCTTGACCATCGCCAGTGGTGTCGCCAGCGCCTTGAGCTCGTCGAGCAGGCGCGGCATGCTGACTTGCTCATAATAGGCTTCCATGCGCCCGGCCTCGACCTTGCTCAGATCGAGTATGTCGTTGATCAATCCGAGCAGATGCTTGCCGGCACTTTCGATCTTCTTGAGATCGGGCAGCGCATAATCATGCCCGGCATCCTCCATGTCCTCCTGGAGCAGTTCGGAATAGCCGATGATCGCGTTGAGCGGGGTGCGCAGCTCATGGCTCATATTCGCCAGGAACTCGGACTTGACCTGGTTGGTGTGCTCGGCGAGCGCGCGCGCCTGCTCCATCGCCACCTCGGCCGCCTTGCGTTCGGTGATGTCGTAGAGCCAGCGGACCGCCACCGGCTGGCCGTTATAGACCATGCTCTGCCAGTTGGAGATCGCCCAGAAGGTGCTGCCGTCGGTGCGGCGGAACAATATCTCGGCGTCGCGGACCTCGCCGTCGCGCTCGAACGTCTCCATCATCCGTTGCGCGACTGTCGGATCGTCATAGAGCGTCTTTACCGCGATGCCGTCGCTCTCCTCGCCATGGCCGAACAGCTTCTTGCCGCTGCGGTTGTCGTAGAGCAGCTTCCCGGCCTGATCGACGATCGCGACCGCGATCGGACTGCCGTCGAGCATCGTCCGCGCCTGGTCGGCCAGGCTGCGCCGCGCGAACAAATAGCTCAGCAGCAGCGACAGCGCCGCCGCGGCGATCGTCACGAGCACGACCGCGAGCGCCGCGGTATCGGCGGGCCTGGCATATTCGGCCTGTTTCACCCCGACGAACAGCACGCCGATGACGTTGCCGCTGCTGTCGCGGATCGGATCATAGGCGGTCATATAGGTTTCGCCGAGAATCTCGGCCTTACCGCGATAGGGCATGTTCGCGCCGAAGATCGCCGCGCGCACCGGTTCGGAGGTCAGGCGGGTGCCGACCGCGCGCCGGCCGTCGGGTTCGCGGATGTTGGTCGAGATCCGGACGTCGCCCATGAAGATCGTCGCGACGCCGCCGATGAGGTTGCTCATCTTGTCGACCATCTCATAGTCGCCGTTCAGCCGGTGGCCGCCGATCATCAGCGCGCCATTTTCGACGCTGAACATGCCCTCGCCCGAACCGAGCACGTCCCAGGCGACACGCATATCGGCGTTGACGCGATCGAGCGCGACCGCGTCGGCGTTCCGGTGCAGCAATATGCTGGTCAGCACGCTGACGAGCAGGCCGACCAGCACCACCCCGGTGAACGACATCGCCATGCTGCGGGCGACCAGGCTGTTGCTCCAGGCCTCACGAACGCGATTCAAAGATCCATTCTCCCCTAGCCCGTCCTGTTGTCGAACGTGAAACCGGTCGACCGACGGCGGCCCCATGCCGACAGGCAGAGCGTGACATCGAACACGCTGCCCCCTGACCGCCGCCATGATGTGCACTTTTTAGGATAGTCGGCAATATCGTTCAATACGCGTAGCGGGCAGAAGCCGGGCAATCAAATCGGCGGCCGCCCACACATCCAAGTCATCCGTGCAGAAAAATACCGGAGTAATCCGGCCATTCTCCGACACTTTGCCCAATTTTGGCACGCATCTTATTTATAGATCGGCATGCGAACGTTTGCGGCATCATGATGCCCAAGACCAATGCGGCCAGCATATTTGGACGATGTTTTTTCGGATCCGAAATAGATCGCAAACAAATGCACACAACGCCGATATAATCACCGTCCGTTCGGCATGACTGCCCGGCAGCTTCACGAGAGCCGCTTGGCGGCTGTCGTTATGGAATCATACGCCCATGCCTGCGCGGAGCAGATCGCACCGTCGCAGGCGCCGGCACGGCCCATGGTCGGCCACATAGCCTAACATATTGTGTTCCGCGGATTTCCGAGTCGGCGGATCGTTCGACCCGCCAACCGGAGATCAGGCCGCCTCGATCGGCGTCACTTCATAACCCTCGCGGCGCAGCGCCTGCAGCAGGCGATCGAGATGCGCGGCATCGCGGGTCTCGCATTCGATATCGGCGATCAGCCCCTTGGCCGGCAGCGTCGTGAACACCCGCTGATGGTAGACTTCGACGATGTTGACCTGCTGTTCGTCGAACACGCGCGCGACGTGGAACAGCGCGCCGGGCCGGTCCTGAAGGCGGATGCGCAGGCGTGCGAGCCGGCCCGACCGCGCCAGATCGCGCAGCAGCACATTGGCGAGCAGGCGGGTGTCGATATTGCCGCCACACAGGATGATGCCGATGTTGCGACCGCGGAACCGCTCGGGATGGGCGAGCAGCGCGGCGAGGCCGGCGGCGCCGGCCCCCTCGACCACGGTCTTCTCGATCTGGAGCAGCATCGACACCGCGGTCTCGAGATGGCGCTCGGCGACCAGCACGATATCGTCGACCAGTTCGGCGACGATCGCCGAGGTGATCGTGCCCGGCTGCTTGACCGCGATACCCTCGGCAAGCGTATCGCCCTCGCACGGCAGGCTGACGCCCTTTATCTTGGCGTACATCGACGGATAGAGTTCGGCCTGAACGCCGATCACCTGGATCGGCCTGGACTGCGCGCGCGCGACCACCGACGCACCCGAGATTAGCCCGCCGCCGCCGATCGGCACGATCAGCGTGTCGAGTTCGGGGGCATCCTCGATCATCTCGAGGGTGACCGTGCCCTGGCCGGCGATGACGTCGACATCGTCGAACGGGTGGACGAAGGTCAGCCCCTCGTCGGCGGCGAGCAGCAGGGCCGCCTCATAGGCATCGTCATAGCGCTCGCCGGTCAGGATGACGCGCGCGCCATGCCCTTCGGTCTGCTGGACCTTCACCGTCGGGGTCGGCTTGGGCATCACGATCGTCACCGGGATACCCAGCCGCGCGCCATGATAGGCCAGCCCCTGGGCATGGTTGCCCGCCGACGCCGCGATCACGCCGCGCGCCTTCTGCTCGTCGGTGAGCAGCGACAATTTGTTGAGCGCGCCGCGCTCCTTGTAGGCGGCGGTGAACTGGAGATTCTCGAACTTGAGCCAGATACTGGCCCCGGTCAGATTGCTCAGCGTCTTGCTGTGCATAATCGGCGTGCGCACGATCGAGGGCGCGACCCGGATATGGGCGGCGCGGACATCATCGATGGTGACGGGTATGCCGGTCGAACCGGGCGTGTCGAGCAAGGTGGCCATGATCGCGCGCCCTACACGAATGAATCTCCGCAGACAAACTAGCGCCGCCGCAAAATCCGCCTTATGCCGACGTCCATGGCGAAACTGAGCTTTCTGGGGCTGGGCGCGATGGGCGCCCCTATGGCGCGGCATCTGGCGAAGGCGGGGCATGACGTCACCGTCTACAACCGCACGACCAAGAAGGCCGAGGCCTGGGTCGAAGCGCATGGCGGGCGGCTCGCGCCGACCCCGGCCGCCGCGGCCGAGGACGCCGATGCGGTGTTCGCCTGCGTCGGCAACGTCGCCGATCTCGAGGCGGTGACGCTGCGCCACGACGGCTGCTTCCGGGCGATGAAGAAAGGCGCGCTGTTCGTCGACCATACCACGGCGTCCGCGACGATCGCCCGGCAGCTCGCGGTCGAGGGCAAGGATCGCGGCCTGCTCGTGATCGACGCGCCGGTGTCGGGCGGCCAGTCGGGCGCCGAGGCGGGCACGCTGTCGATCATGTGCGGCGGATCGGCCAAGGCGGTCGAGGCGGCGACCCCGCTGATGCAGGCCTATGCCTCGCGGATCGTCCATATCGGCGGTGCCGGCGCCGGCCAGACCACCAAGATGGTCAACCAGATCTGCATCGCCGGCGCCATGCAGAGCGCCGCCGAGGCGATCCGCTTCGCGCAGAATGCCGATCTCGATCTCGACAAGGTGTTCGAGGCGATTTCGGGCGGGGCGGCGGCGAGCTGGTATATGATCAACCGCTGGAAGACGATGGCCGCGGAAGAGTTCGATTTCGGCTTCGCGGTCGACTGGATGCGCAAGGATCTGAGCCTGGCGATCGACGAGGCCCGCGCCAACGGCGCCGCGCTGCCGTTCGCCGCGCTCGCCGACCAATTCTATGCCGACGTCCAGGGGATGGGCGGCGGCCGGCAGGATATTTCGGCTGTCGTGCGGAGATTGCCGAAGTGACAGGACTGGGTCGCACTCCGTCGCCCCGGCGGAGGCCGGGGCCGCCCAAGTCAGAAACACCAACCGTTGACGCAAGAGCCTTGGGTGGCCCCGGCCGACGCCTGTCCTCGGGCGGGGCGGAGCCCCGGCCCGGGGGCCGGAGCGACGGCTGGGTCGGGCTGGTCGCAACCGCCCTCGCCCTTATCGCCTCCCCAGCCCTCGCCGATGGGCTGATCGACAACGCCAATGGCTATACGTTCGACAATAAAGGCGCGCTGGTCCGCTTCACCGGGCTGCTGATCGACGACAATGGCAAGGTCGCCAAGCTGCTCGACCGCGACGACAAACGGCCCGAGAAGCTCGATTACCGGCTCGACGCCAAGGGCCGCACGCTGATCCCGGGGCTGATCGACGCGCATGGCCATGTCATGGAACTAGGCGAGGTCGCGCTGTCGCTCGACCTGTCGGCGACCAACAGCCTCGCCGAGGCGCAGACCGCGCTCGCGCGCTATGCGCAGGATCGGCCGCGCCCGGTGTGGATCGGCGGCGGCGGCTGGAACCAGGAACGCTGGAAGCTCGGCCGTTTCCCGACCGCGACCGATATCGACGCGGTGGCGGCCGGGCGCCCGGTGGTGCTGAGCCGGGTCGACGGCCATGCGCTGCTCGCCAACTCCGCGGCGATGGCGGCGGCGGGCATCACCGCGAAGACCAAGGACCCGGCCGGCGGCCGCATCGAACGCGACGCCAGAGGCAATCCGACCGGCGTATTCATCGATGCCGCGCAAAAGCTGATCCGCGACGCGGTGCCGGCGCCGCTGCCGCGCGACCGCGATGCCGCGCTCGCCAAGGCGCAGGAGATATTGCTCGGCTACGGCATCACCGCGACCTGCGACATGGGCACCACCCTCGACGACTGGCAGGTCATGCGCCGCGCGGGCGACGCCGGCCGGTTGCGGGTGCGCTTCATCAGCTATGCGCATGGTATCGAGCCGCTGCTGTCGATCGCCGGTTCCGGCCCGACCCCATGGCTCTATGACGGGCATCTGCGGATGGTCGGGGTCAAATTCTATGCCGACGGCGCGCTCGGATCGCGTGGCGCCTGGCTCAAACAGCCTTATGCCGATACGCCGGGCCAGCGCGGGCTGCAGTTCCTCGACGACGCCAAGCTCAGGAACCTGATGAGCCGCGCGGCGATGGACGGCTTCCAGACCGCGGTCCATGCGATCGGCGACGCCGCCAACGACCAGGTGCTCGGCGCGATCGAGGAATTGTCGGACACCTACAAGGGCGACCGGCGCTGGCGGATCGAACATGCCCAGATCGTCGACCCCGCCGATCTGCCGCGCTTCGCGAAGAACGGCACGATCGCGTCGATGCAGCCGGTCCACCAGACCTCCGACCGGCTGATGGCCGAGGCGCGGCTGGGACCAGCGCGGCTCGGCGGCGCCTATGCCTGGCGGTCGATGCTCAGCAACGGCGTGCCGCTGGCGTTCGGATCGGACTATCCGGTCGAAAGCCCCAACCCCTTCCCCGCGCTCGCCGCGGCGATCAGCCGGCAGGATGCGAACGGCGAGCCCGCCGGCGGCTGGCTTCCCGAACAGACCGTGACCCTGCCCCAGGCGTTCCGCGCCTTCACCGCGACCGCGGCCTTTGCCGGCTTCGCCGAGGACCGGATCGGGTCGCTGACCCCGGGGCACCAGGCCGATTTCCTGCTGCTCGACCGCGACATCTTCACCTCGAGCGCGGCCGATATCCGCGCGGCGAAGCCGGTCGAGACATGGATCGGCGGCAAGCGGGTGTGGGTGACGAAATAGCGAAACCGGCGTCACGAAGCTGACATGCGGCACGCCTAGCGGATGGATTCACGCCGTTCCCAACCGCCGGGGACGAGATAAGGGACCGGGAATGAAGAAGATCTTGTCCGCCGCCGCGCTGATCGCGTCGCTGTCCGCATCGGCCAACGCCGCGCTTCCGGTCCCCAAACTCATCGTCGCGATCTCGGTCGACCAGTTCTCGGCCGACCTGTTCAGCGAATATCGCCAATATTATACCGGCGGCCTCAAGACGCTCACCACCGGCGTGGTCTTCCCCTCGGGCTATCAAAGCCATGCCGCGACCGAGACCTGCCCGGGCCACTCGACGATCCTGACCGGATCGCACCCGGCCAAGACCGGGATCATCGCCAACAACTGGATCGACCTGAAGGCCGAACGCAGCGACAAGCGCGTCTATTGCGCCGAGGACGAGACCGTGAAGGGATCGAGCGCCGACAATTATACCGCCTCGCCGGTCCATCTGCTGATGCCGACGCTCGGTGATCGTTTGAAAGCGGCGAACCCCAAGTCGCGGGTGGTGTCGGTCGCGGGCAAGGACCGCGCCGCGCTGATGATGGGCGGCCACCAGGCCGACGAGATGTGGTGGTGGGGCGCGCGCAGCTATGTCAGCTTCGCCGGGCGCAAGGAGCCCGCGGCGGTGCGCGCGATCAACGCGCGGGTCGATGCGTTGCTGGCGAAGGACGAAGCCCCGGCGCCGCTGCCGGCGATCTGCCAGACACGGGTCTCGGCGGTCGACATCGGCGACGGCAAGTCGGTCGGCGGTCCGCTGGTCACCCGGCCGACCGGCGACACGCGGCTGTTCCGCACCAGCCCCGATTTCGACCAGGCGACGCTCGACATCGCGTCGGGCCTGATCGACGAGCTGCAGCTCGGTCGCGGCCCCGCGACCGACGTCATCTCGATCGGCGCGTCGGCGACCGACTATGTCGGCCACACCTATGGCACCGAGGGGCCCGAGAGTTGCGCGCAGGTCCTCTCGCTCGACAAGGCGCTCGGCGGCTTCTTCGCCAAGCTCGAGGCGAGCAAGATCCCGTTCGTGGTGGTGCTCACCGCCGACCATGGCGGCCACGACCTGCCCGAACGCAACCGCATCCACGCGCTGCCCGGGGCGATGCGGGTCGATCCGGACATGACGCCGGCGGCGGTCGACAATGCGGTCGCCGAAGCGTTGCACATCGAAGGCTTCACCATCGTCGGCGACGGGCCGTTCGGCGACTTCTACGTGTCGAAGGACATCGCCGAAGCCGATCGGCCCCGGGTGATCGCCGGCGCGAAGAAGACGCTGCTCGCCAATCCGCAGGTCGCCGCGGTGTTCACCGCCGAGGATTTCGACAGCCACAAGCCCAACCCGGCCCCGGTCACCGAATGGACCCTGCTCGACCGCGCCGCGGCCAGCTACAACCCGAAACATTCGGGCGACCTGGTGGTGCTGCTCAAGCCCTATGTGACCCCGATCATCAACGCGACCGGCGGATATGTCGCGACCCATGGCAGCCCGTGGGATTATGACCGCCGGGTGCCGATCCTGTTCTGGATGCCGGGGATGCGCGGCTTCGAACAGCCCAACCCGGTCGAGACGGTCGACATCCTGCCGACGCTCGCCTCGCTGGTCGGGCTCAGGATCACCGCGCCCGAGATCGATGGCCGCTGCCTCGATCTCGATGCCTCGGGCGGAGACAATTGCGGGAAGTAATCCGCAAGCGTCTCAACCCAGCAGCTTTTCGCGGACCTTGTCCTTGGCGCGCCCGAAATAGTGCCGCATCCGACCGATCAGCGTCGGATTCTCCTGCGAGGCGACCCCGCTATAGGGGGTGATCCGGGGGCCGATCTCATTGCCCTCGACCCGCATCGGCGACTGGCTGAAATCCGCGACGAATGCGCTCGGCCAGGTGACGCCGTCGACCTGGTGGGCCTTGTTGCCGGTCACCGTCAGCCCCGCCGAAGCATTGGTCCGCGATTCGGCGGCGACCGCGATGAAGGCCGAGTGATTTTCCTTGTCGAGCCCCTGGACGAAGATGTTGCGCTCGATCCGGCCGGTGGCGCCCGCCGACAGGTCGATCATATAGTTGGTGGTCCTGCCGCCGGTGTCGTCGAAGCTGCAGTCGCTGACCGCGATCCGGCCCGCGCGGCTCTTCACATAATGGCCGCCGCGTCCGCGCTCGAAGCGCGACCGGGTCACGGTCAGCGAGCGGTAGAAGCCGATATAGATCGAATGGGCGCAGGACAGGTCGCGGTCGCAGCGGCCGAGCCCCGAGAAGGTCGAGCGGTCGACGACGATATCCGCGGCGGCATCGTCATTGCCGATGATCCCCTCCTCCGAATCGCGAAAGGCGCTGTCGCGGACGATCAGCGCCCCTTTTTCGAGCCGGATGCCGGCGCCATTACCGTCGGCGACGCCGAAATGGCGAAACACCAGCCCCTCGACGGTGGCGCCGCGGCCGCGCAGCACCAGCGCCGCCTTGTCCTCGCACACCGCCCGCTCGAAGATCGCGGTGCCCGGGCGCGCGGCGCGATAGGTGATGCGGCCCTGGGTCTGGACCGCGCACTCATGATAGAGGCCGGGCGCGATCAGGATGGTGGCGTCGCCGTCGCCGATCGCCTTCACCGCCTGGTCGAGCGTGGCATAGGACTGGCCGGCGGGCTGGACGACAAAGGGTTGGGCCGCGACTGGAGAGGCAATCATTGCCGCTATGAGGATGGCCAAACGCATACCCAACTCCGTCACCCCAGCGAAGGCTGGGGTCCATGTCTCTCACATCCCGCGGTAACGCGTAAGGACGAAGACATGGATGCCAGCCTGCGCTGGCATGACGAAGTTAAAATATTAGTTGCCGATCAATCGAGGTTCGGCCGCAGCCAGCGCTCGGCGGTGTCCTTGTCGACCCCGCGCCGCTCGCAATAGTCGGCGACCTGATCGGGGCCGATCCGGGCGACCCCGAAATAGCTCGATTCGGGATGACCGAAATAGAAACCCGACACCGCCGCGGTCGGCAGCATCGCGAAGCTTTCGGTCAGGGTGATGCCGGTCGCGTCGGTCGCCTTGAGCAGGTCGAACAGGGTCGGCTTCTGGCTGTGGTCGGGGCAGGCCGGATAGCCCGGCGCCGGGCGGATGCCGCGATACTGCTCCTTGACCAGCGCCTCGTTGGTGAGCTGCTCGCCCTCGGCATAGCCCCACAGGGTGGTGCGGACATGGAGGTGGAGCCGCTCGGCGAAAGCCTCGGCGAGACGGTCGGCGAGCGCCTTCAGCAGGATATCCTGATAATCGTCGGTCTCGGCCTTGAAGCGGGCGAGATGTTCGTCGATGCCGTGGCCCGCGGTCACCGCGAAGCCGCCGATCCAGTCGCCGCCCGGCGAAATGAAATCGGTCAGGCACATGTTCGGCCGGCCTTCGCGCTTCTTGATCTGCTGGCGCAGGAACGACAGGCGAACCTCGCCATTGCCGGTGTCGACCAGCACGTCGTCGCCCTCGGCACGGCACGGCCACAGCCCGGCGACGCCCTTGGCGGTCAGCCATTTCTCGTCGATGATCCGGTCGAGCATCGCCTGCGCGTCGGCGAACAGGCTCGAGGCGCTCTCGCCGACCACCGGATCGGTGAGGATCGCAGGATAGTTGCCGGCGAGCTCCCAGGCGCGGAAGAACGGGGTCCAGTCGATATAGTCGCGCAGGTCGGCGAGCGACCAGTCCTCGAACACATGGACGCCGGGCTGCTTCGGCGCGTCGGGCTTGAGTTCGAAATCGGCGACGAAGGCGTTGGCGCGCGCCTCGGCGAGGGTAGCGAGTTCGTTCTGGCCCTTGCCCTCGCGCGCCTTGCGGACCGCGTCATAATCCTCGGCGGTCTTGAGCACGAAGGCGTCGCGCTGGGTGTCCGACAGCAGGGTGGAGGCGACGCCGACCGCGCGGCTGGCGTCGAGGACATGGATGACCGGGCCTTGATAGGCCGGCGCGATCCTGAGCGCGGTGTGGACCTTCGAGGTCGTCGCCCCACCGATCAGCAGCGGCATCGTCATGTTGAGCCGCTTCATTTCCTGCGCAACCGTCACCATCTCGTCGAGCGACGGGGTGATCAGCCCCGACAGGCCGATCATGTCGACGTCATTCTCGTTGGCGGCGGCGAGGATCGTCATCCACGGCACCATCACCCCGAGGTCGATCACCTCATAGCCGTTGCACTGGAGGACGACGCCGACGATGTTCTTGCCGATATCGTGGACGTCGCCTTTGACGGTGGCCATGATGATCCGGCCCTTCGGGCGCGATCCGGCGACCTTCTCGGCCTCGATGAACGGCAGAAGATGCGCGACCGCCTTCTTCATGACGCGCGCCGACTTGACCACCTGCGGCAGGAACATCTTGCCCGATCCGAACAGGTCGCCGACGACGTTCATGCCGTCCATCAGCGGTCCCTCGATCACCTCGATCGGCCGTGCGAAATGCTGGCGCGCTTCCTCGGTGTCGTCGACGACATAGGCGTCGATGCCCTTGACCAGCGCATGTTCGAGCCGCTTGACGACATCCCAGCCGCGCCATTCCTCGGCGGCCTTCTCGGCGACAGCATCGGTGCCGCGGAATTTCTCGGCGAGGGCGATCAGGCGATCGGTCGAATCCTCACGCCGGTCCCAGATCACATCCTCGCAGGCTTCGCGCAGTTCGGGGTCGATCGCGTCATAGACGTCGAGCTGGCCGGCATTGACGATGCCCATGTCCATCCCCGCCTGGATGGCATGGTAGAGGAACACGCTGTGCATCGCCCGGCGCACCGGCTCGTTGCCGCGGAACGAGAAGCTCAGATTCGAGACCCCGCCCGAAATATGGCAATGCGGGCAGCGCTTCTTGATCTCGGCGACCGCCTCGATGAAGTCGATCGCATAGCGGCGATGCTCGTCGATGCCGGTCGCGACCGCGAAGATGTTGGGATCGAAGATGATGTCCTCGGGCGCGAAGCCGTCGGCGACGAGCAGCTTGTAGGCGCGCTCGCAAATCTCGACCTTGCGATCCTTGGTGTCGGCCTGGCCGACCTCGTCGAACGCCATGACGACGACCGCGGCGCCATATTTGCGGCATTTGCGGGCATGGTCGAGAAAGGCTTCCTCGCCTTCCTTCATGCTGATCGAATTGACGATCGGCTTGCCCGAGACGCATTTCAGTCCGGCCTCGATCACCGACCATTTCGAGCTGTCGACCATCACCGGGATCCGGGCGATGTCGGGCTCGGCCGACATCAGCTTGAGGAAGGTCGTCATCGCGAACTCGGCGTCGAGCAGGCCTTCGTCCATGTTGACGTCGATCACCTGGGCGCCGTTTTCGACCTGCTGGCGCGCGACCTCGACTGCCTTGGTATAGTCGCCGCCCATGATCAGCTTCTTGAACGCCGCCGATCCGGTGACGTTGGTGCGCTCGCCGATATTGACGAACTGGGCGGAGGCGGGAGTGGTCATGATCGAATGGCCCGGGAAACAGGAGGAGTGGAGAAGAAGGCCCTCACCCGACCCTCTCCCCGAATGGGAGAGGGCCAGGAGGAAATCAGGCTGCCATCGTGAACGGATCGAGCCCGCCCAGACGGGTGCGATGATCATGGGCATGCGGAATGCGTGCCGGCTTGCCCGCGACCGCCGCCGCCATCGCCGCGATATGCGGCGGGGTGGTGCCGCAGCAGCCGCCGACGACGTTGATCAGCCCCTGTTCGGCCCATTCGCGGATGAACGCGCCGGTCGTCGGCGGTTCCTCGTCATATTGGCCGAGATCGTTGGGGAGCCCGGCATTGGGATAGATCATCACCAGCGCGTCGGCGATGCCCGAGAGCACCTGGACATGCGCGCGCAGCAGGTCGGCACCGAACGCGCAGTTGAGCCCGACCGTCAGCGGATGGGCGTGGCGCACCGCATGCCAGAAGGCCTCGACCGAATGGCCCGACAGGTTGCGGCCCGACATGTCGGTGATCGTCATCGACAGCATCATCGGGATCTCGACCCCGCGCTTGGCCTGTTCCTCGAACACCGCCATTATCGCCGCCTTGGCGTTGAGCGTGTCGAAGATCGTCTCGATCAGGATGAAATCGCAGCCGCCGTCCATCAGCCCGGCGACCTGATCCTGATAGACGTCGCGCATCGTGTCGAAATCGACCGCGCGGTAGCCGGGATCGTTGACGTCGGGCGACAGCGACAGCGTCTTGTTGGTCGGCCCGATCGCGCCGGCGACGAAGCGCGGCCGGCCGTCCTTCGCGGCATAGTCGTCGGCGGCCTTGCGGGCGATCCGCGAAGCGGCAAGGTTCAGCTCGCGCACCAGATGGACCGCGTCATAGTCGCCCTGGCTGATCGTGTTGGCGTTGAAGGTGTTGGTCGAGACGATGTCCGACCCGGCATCGAGATAGGCACGGGTGATCTCGTCGATCACCTCGGGCTTGGTCAGCACCAGCAGGTCGTTATTGCCCTTCTGATCCGACGGCAGGCCGAGCGTGCCGGCATAATCGGCCTCGGTGAGGTTGTAGCGCTGGATCATCGTGCCGGCGGCGCCATCGGTCAGCAGGATGCGCTGCTTCGCCTGGTCGCGGAAGATCGCGGCGGCTTCGCTATGCTTGAGGGTCATGCGGTTTTCTCCAGCCCCTTGGCGCCGGCGCGCAGGCCGAGCAGATGGCAGACCGCGAAGGACAGTTCCGCGCGGTTGAGCGTGTAGAAATGAAACTGGCGGACGCCTTCGGCGTAAAGCTTCCGGCATTGCTCGGCCATCACCGTCGCGGCGATAAGCTGGCGCGCATCGGGATGATCGTCGAGCCCCTCGAACAGCGCCGGCAGCCAGTCGGGCACCGAGGTGCCGCCGAGCTTGGCCATCCGCATCACCCCGGCCAGGCTCATCACCGGCATGATCCCGGGCAGGATGTCGGCCTCGATACCCGCGGCCGCCGCCTCGTCGCGAAACCGCAGAAAGACGTCGGGATCGAAGAAGAACTGGGTGATCGCGCGATTGGCGCCGGCATCGATCTTGCGCTTCAGATTGTCGAGATCGGCCGCCTTGCCGGGCGAATCGGGATGGCATTCGGGATAGGCCGCGACCGAAATCTCGAACGGCGCCACCTCGCGCAGCCCCTTGATCAGCGAAACCGCACCGTCATAGCCCTGCGGATGGGGAACGAACGGACCGCCGGTCGGGGTATCGCCGCGCAGCGCGACGATATGCCGGACCCCTGCTTCCCAATAATCGTGCGCGACGGCGTCGATCTCGGCGCGCGAGGCCTCGACGCAGGTCAGGTGCGCCGCGGCGGGAATCTCGGTTTCCTGGACGATCCGCGCGACGGTCGCATGGGTGCGCTCACGGGTCGAGCCGCCGGCGCCATAAGTGACCGAGACGAAACGCGGGCCGAGCGGCGCGAGCGTCTGGATCGCGCCCCACAGCGCCTCTTCCATCTTCGCCGATTTCGGCGGGAAAAATTCGAACGACACGGTGGCGTCGCCGGCGACACCGGCGAACAACGGCGCATCGGGTGCGCTGCGCGCATCCTCGCGTCGGGCCAGCGATACAGTATCGTTCATTTCACCACCTTCAATGCCGCATGGCCGGCCCGCTGGCCGAGCCATAATTTGACGGTGAGCGCATCGCCCACCAGTTCGTCCTGCCGCCCCAGTAGCAGCCCGGCCGCCTCGAGCCAGCCCTCGATCTGATCGTCGCCGAACCCCAGCCGGACATGCGCGTCGCGGCTGCGCAGTTCCTCGCGATCATGGCTGGCGAAATCGACGATCAGCAGGCGTCCGCCGGGCCCGATCAACCGCGCCGCCTCGGCGATCGCCGCCGCCGGCTGCTGGGCGAAATGCAGCACCTGGTGGAGAACCACGAGATCGGCAGCACCATCGCCGAGCGGCAGCGCATACATGTCGCCCTGCCGAAGCTCGGCATTGTTCAAGCCGTCCTGCGAAAATTTCGCGCGCGCCAGCCGTAGCATTTCGGGGCTGCGATCGATGCCGATCGCGCTATGCGCCTCGCCCGCCAGCAATTCGACCATCCGGCCGGTGCCGGTGCCGATATCGACCAGCCGGCCGATCGGGGCATCGCCGAGCAATGCGACGATCCGATCCTCGACCGCGCTTTCGGGGACGTGAAGCGAGCGGATCGCATCCCATTCATCGGCATGTTCGGCGAAATAGCGCGCCGCGGCCGCGGTGCGATCGGCCCGGACCGCGGCCAGCCGGGCGCGGTCGGCGACCACCCACGGGTCATTCTCCTCGTCCGCCCAGGCGTCGAGGGTCGCAAGCAAGGGCGCGACGCAATCGGGATCGCCGAGCCCGAGAAACACCCAACTGCCTTCCTTGCGGCGATCGGCGAGACCCGCGTCGGCGAGGATCTTGACGTGGCGCGACACCCTGGGCTGGCTCTGCCCCAGCACCTGTGCCAGTTCGCCGATCGACAATTCCATCGCGCGCAGCAGATGGAAGATCCGAAGCCGGGTCGGATCGGCGAGGGCGCGGAAAATGGCTAGCGGCTCGCACGGCATATATGCAGATATAAAGAAGTCTTTATATGCGGTCAAGGCGCGCAGGTGGCCGATATCTGCGGCGAACTGCACTGCACAACGGGAACTTGCCTGCCCTTCGAGAGTATGACAGGCCGCGGTTCTGTCCGCGCGAAAGGGAATATCTACATGCGTGTTACGGCGAAACTGGTGAGCGTGCTGGCGCTCGCCTGCGCGCTTCCGGCCTGCACCACCACCCATGTCGGCACCGACCGGCTGGCCGAGCGCGATCCGCTGGAGGGCCTCAACCGCGGAATCTGGGCGGTCAATCGCGGCGCCGACAAGGTGATCGTCAAGCCGGTGACGCAGGTCTATCGGGCGGTGGCGCCCAAGCCCGCGCGCGACGGCGTCCGCAATTTCTTCTCGAATGTCGGCGAGCCCTTCTCGCTGATCAACAACGTCCTGCAGGGCCGGTTCGACCGGGCCGTCCGCAATCTGGGCCGCTTCGTGGTCAACACGACGATCGGCATCGGCGGCCTGTTCGACAATGCCAGCCGGATGAAGATCCAGCCGGCGAACGAGGATTTCGGCCAGACCCTTGCCGCCTGGGGCGCCAATGGCGGCCCCTATCTGATGCTGCCGCTGCTGGGCCCGTCGACCCTGCGCGACGGCGTCGGCCTGGGCGTCGGCCAGCTGGCGGATCCTTACAATGTCTGCCTGCGCGAGTGCGGCGTCTCGAAGGCCGTGCGCTACGGCTCGCTCGCAGCCCAGGTGATCGACGCGCGCAACAGCCTGATCGAGAGCGGCGCCGACAATTTCCTCGATTCGAGCCTGGACTCCTATGCTGCGGCGCGGTCGGCCTATCTGCAGCGTCGGCGCGCCGAAATCCTCAACCAGGAGGGCGACGACAGCGCCGCCGAGGCGGCTGCCGCGGCCGATGCCGCCGCCAATCCGATCGACGGTGATTCCACGTCGGCGGCCGATGCAGACGCAGGAATTCCGCCATCGGACACCCCCGCGCCGGCGGCCGCGACCCCCTCTCCGACGCCCCCTGTCACCCCCTCGAATCCAGCAAATCCGGACGTTTCGCAGCCCCAACAACCCCCTCAATAACTACCAGAACAAGAGACATTGCATCACGCACTGCAAAACGATAAAGAGTGTCAGCCTGTTTCGGGGGGAAACAAGCCTGAACGGGATTGGGATCGTTCACGCAATTCTGCTTTGACAATTATCCGGAGAATTCGATCATGAAGAAGATCGTTACGCTTTCGCTCATCGCCGCTGCCTCGCTCTCGATCGCGGCCTGCAAGAAGACCGAAGTCGTGGAAAACAACACCACGGTCGTCGAGAACACCACGGACGCGATGGCCGACAGCAACGCAGCGGTCCTCGAAGACACCAACTCGGTCGCCGAGAACGCTTCGAACGCGATGTGATCGTTTCCGGCGGCTGCGTCAGGCAGCCCGCCGGACCGGAACCGAAAAGGCCGCGCCCTCGGGCGCGGCCTTTTTTGTTGTCCGGAACTCTGTGGAACGCCCCCTATCGGCGCCTGCGGCATCGCTCGCTCACCGCATGACGGGCTGGCTGACCAGCAACGCCTCGTCCGAACAGGCTTGCGCCGAAGGCTTCGCCGCCGTCTTGCGCAGCAGCTTCATCTCCGCGCGCGCCGCCGCCATCGCATCGCCGAAAGCCTGCTCGGTCCGAACCACGTCGAGGGTCGAACCGGCCGACAGCCGCCCCGCCTCGATCGCGCTGGCATTGTGCGAGCCACACACCACCCGACTTTCGCCATAGGCCCGGGCGCGCGCGAGGATCGGCGCGGCGCGATCGTCGATCAGTTCGGCGAGGATCAGCCCCCAGGTCCAGGCGCGCGTGGCATGACCCGACGGATAGTCGAACGACTTGGCCAGTTCGGGCGTGGCCGGCTCGCAAATATCCCCCTTGTCGATCGTGAACGGCCGTGCGCGGCGATAATAGGCCTTGAGCTCGTTGGTCTCGCGCCCGGTGTCGACCGACGCGCGCTGCAGCAGCGCGGTGGTCTTAGGCGCATTTTGCGGGGTCAGGTTCATGTCCACCGCGCAGCTGAAGTCTCGCAGCAGCGCAGCCGGATCCGAGGCGACGTCGCCGACCGCCATCGTCCAGCGCGGCGTGCCCTTGAGCTGGCGGGTGAGCTTGAAGATCTCGCGGTCGGCGACCCCGCGCGGCTCTTCCTTGGTCGGGGCCGGCGGCAGGATATCGACGAGATCGAAATAGGTCGGGTCGAGGAAGCCGTTCTCGGACGCCTCCTGCGCCCCGGCGCGCTGGACCAGCGCCATTATCGGCAACGTCGCGATCGCCGCCGCGACACCGATGCCCGTCTTCCAGCCCATATCCGATCCCCCGCCATGCTTTGCGGCGATCTTCGCGCGGCGATGGCATGGGGTCAATCGGCGCGTCCGGCCAATGCCCGGGCAGGCGTGTCAGGGTGAAACGCTCACGCGGATCCGCCGCGTGGAGCAGCCTCAGACCTTCGAGTAATATTCCGCATATTGGCGATTCTGGCGGTAGCTATAGCCATAATCGTCGGACAGCATGTTCGCGTCGTAGCGGTTGAGCACGGTGCCGATGCACGGCACCGGCGCGAGCAGCCGGAAACTGTCGCGAACCTGCTTGCGGGTGGTGACGCCGTCCTCGACGATCATCAGATAGGCATCGATCTTCTGGCTGATGATCACCGCATCGTCGTTGGCGAACACCGGCGGCAGATCGCACAGGCAGATCGTGTTGTCGGGCAACGCGCGCATCGCGCCGATCAGCGCATCCATGCGGGTCGACGCGACCAGTTCGTCGGACGCCGCCTCGTTCGGATAGCTCGGGAAGATGGTGAGCTGTTCGCCGGGGATCGAGCGCGCGACCTGGCGAAGATCGCTGACGGTGCCGTCGAGGAAATGCGAGACGCCGCAATCGCCGCTGAGGTTGAAATTGCGGGCGATCGTCGACCGCCGCAGGTCGAAATCGAACAAATAGGTGTGGAGATCGGGCGAGCGCGCCATCGCCGCGGCGAGGTTCGACGCGACGAACGACTTGCCGACCCGCGGGGTCGGCGAGGTCACGCCGATCAGCCGCCAGCCCTTGGCGCGCGCGATCCGCAGCACCTGCGCGCGCAGCAGGGTGAACGGCCGCGAGCGGATATCCTTGCTGTCGAAGCCGTAGATGCCGTTCTGGCGCAGCGCCTCGAACCCCGTCTGCCGGTTGGCGGTGCCGGGGACCGGATAGTTGGCGCCTTCGCCGGGCTGGGGGCCTTCATAGGTCATGCCTTGGCCACCTTACGGATATTCCGCCGCCATTTCGCCTGTTTCTTGCCGGGCTTCCTGGTCTTGGCCTTGAGCGTCGGGATCACCACCAGCGGCCCGACCCCGAGCAGGTTCTGCAGCGCGGCGGCGCCGCGGATCGGCCGCATGAAGAATTCGATCAGCAGCGCGATGCCCAGACCCGACATCAGTCCGAGCGCGATGCCGCCACCGATCAGCACCGGCCGGTTGGGCGAGAAGGGCTGATCGGGGGTGGTTGGCGGGTCGACCAGCACCAGCCGGTCGCCGCGCTGCTGGTTTTCCATCTTCTGCGAAGCCTCGGCGGCGAGCAGGCTCTGGGCGACCTTGTCGTAGTTGCGGCGAAAGCCATCGGCACGATCGGCGAGCTGGCGGATCTGCTCCTCGAGCAGCGGCGCGCCGGCCTGGGCCGAGACCGCCTGCGAGGCGCGCGCATTCTCGCCCGACCGCTGCGCGGTGAGCTGGGCGATCGTCTTGTTGTTCTCGCGGATCTGCCCGGCGATCTGCGGATTGATCGTCTTGTTGGCGCCGGTCGACGCGGCGGTCGCGCGCGCCTCGACCAGCTTCTGCTGGGCGGTGATCACGTCGGGATGGTTGTCCGAATAGACCGCCTTGGCCGCGGCGAGCTGCGCCTCGGCGGCGACGACGCGCTCGTCGCCGTTGGCGGCCTGGCTGCCGGCCTTGGCCATCAGGTCGCTGTTGTCGCGCTGGAGCTGCGAGATCTGGACGTCGTAGCTGGCGGTCGACGGAATGTAGGACCCCATCCGCGACAACGCCATGCCGTTGCGGCTCTTGATGGCCTCGATCTGCGTATCGATCTCGGCGATCTGCGACTGGATGCCGCCGGCCTGATCGCGCAGGAAGGCGACGGTGGCGTTGGCCTGATCGGCCAGCTGGGTCGAATCGAGCCGCAACAGGCGCTCGGTGAACTGCTGGGCGACGACCTGCGCCTTGGCCGGGTCGCTATAGGTGAAGCTGATCTCGAACGCGACGGTGTTCGACCCGCGGACCCGGATCCCCTTGTCGATGTCGGCGGTTACCGGGGTGATCGCGGTCGCGTCGCGCATCATGTCGATGATCTTCGACAGCGGCTTGGTCCGCCGCTGTTCGGCGTAGAGATCGTTGTTCTGGATCAGCTCGATCAGGTCGGGCCGGCTGAGCACCTGCTGCTTGATCCGGGCGATGCGCTGATCGATCAGATCGTCGCTGCCCGACGCGGCGATGTCGCTGGGCAGGTCCTTCGATTCGACGACGACCGTCGCCGACGACCGATATTGCCGAGGCATGACGAAGGCGAGGGTCAGGCCCGCCAGCGCGCAGCCGAGCAGCGGAATCACGACGAACCACAGGCGCTGCAGCAGGATCGAGGGGAGATAGCCGATCAGCCCCTCGTAGATCTCCTCCTGACCGGGAACGCCGGGTTCGGTCATTGGCCCCCCGGAAGGTCGAGCGTGGCGCTGATCGTGCCGCCATAATCCGAATCGATCGGGAAGGCCGCGCCGTAGAGGTCGCGGTAGCGCGCCTCGGCACCGATCTTGAGGTTGCGCAGCAGCCGGTAGTTCAGGCCGACGCTGCCGCCGACATATTCGCGGGTGCCGAGCGTGGTCTGCTGCGATTCGCTGCGGACATAGGTGCCCGACGCGGTCAGGTTGAGCCGCTCGGTGAGCCGCTGGTCGAAGGTCAGCCCGGCCGAGGTGCGGTTGGTGGTGCCGCCGAAGCCCGAGGCGCTGACCGATCGCGCGAAGCTCAGGCACAGATTGTTGCGCTGACCCTTGTGGCACAGGTCGAGCGTGCCGGCCCACGACGTGTCGTGGCTGTCGGCGAGCCCGGGCGCGGACAAGGTGCTGAACGACACGCCCAGCGAGCCCTCGACATTCCAGGACGGCGACAGCTGGCTCGAGAAGGTCACCGAGGGCTGCATCACCATCGTGTGGAGGCCCGGCGTGTCATAATCGATATAATAAGCGGTGCCGCTGATGCCGATCCGGGTCTTCTCGCTGATCGCGTGATTATAGCCGAGCGTGCCGCCATAATTGGTCGAATCCGATCCCGCCGGCCGCCCCGGGTAGCGCACCGCGGTGATCCCCCCGCGCGCCGAGATCTCGTCGCGGCTGCTGACACGGGCATTGAAGCCGCCGCTGGCGCTGTAGGTTTCGGAGCGCGAGCGGGTGCCGATCAGGTTGACGTCGGTATCGTCGACCGGCGGCGTGCCCGGGGTCGTCACCGCATTGTCGTTGTTCGCGCCGATGATGCTGCTGTCGTAGCGCAGCCCGCCATAGATTTCGGTGCCCGGCGCGAAACGGTGCCGCGCCTCGAGATCGCCGCCATAGGCGTCGGTGTCGTCGTAGCGGCGGAAATATTTGGTGCGGTCATAATAGCCGGTGAGCTCGACCACGTCCTTCTCGCCGGTGTAGCTCAGCTTGGGGGTGAGGCCGCCGCTGACCGATCCGCTGGACACGTCGCTGCCGCCGAGCAGGAACGGGTTGTTGTCATATTCGAGCCGGGCGGTCGCCTGGATCGACGCCTTGACCTTCTGCGCGAGCGCCGGTGCCGCGGCAAAGCCGCCGGCGACGAGCGCGATCGCGATCGCGGCCCGCGACGCGCGGCCTGCGCTATATCCGTCCCTGCCCAAAGACCTGCCCCCGTTGTGCTTCATGGTACGACCACCACATCCCCGCTCTGCAGCTCGACCAGCCCGCTGCTCAGGTCGTTCGAGCTCGGCGAGCCCTTCATCGCATTGTCGAGGCGAACCTCGATCACGGTCAGCTGGCCGCCCTGCTTGCGATAGATCTTGGTCTTGCCGAGATCGGCGAATTCGGTCGGCCCGCCGGCGATGCTGACCGCTTCGAGCACGTTGACATAGTGGCCGGGGGTGAAATTGCCGGGCGCGCGCACCTTGCCGGCGACCGAGAAGGTCAGGCCGCTGGCGTTCTTCACCGAGACGGTGACCCGCGGCACGCCGTTGCGATACTGGTCGGCGAGACCCGCGACGATCACGCTTTCGAGATCGCCGGGCAGCTTGTTGAGCGCGTCGATCCGCCCGACCAGCGGGAAGGAGACGCTGCCGTCGGGCAGGACCTTGAGCGTGCGCTGGAGCCGTTCGTCGCCCCAGACATAGATTTCGAGCTCGTCGCCGGGATTGATCCGATAGGGCTTGAGCGGAGCGACCGGGCCGACGGTCGGCGCCGGCGGGCCGACCAGCGCGAACGCCGCCATCGAGGGAACGATCGCCGACAGCATGATCGTGGGCAGGGCGAAAATCGCCGCGGCGCTGGTCATGATCCCCCGATTACGCATTACACCGTCCCATCGCACAATCGACGCCAACCTGTCCTATCGCAACTGGACAAGGCGCTGCCAATCGAAATGTCCGCCGCATGGCCATCGAAGGCCCCTTTAGACGACAGATCGACATAGCTTACGTCAACAATCGTTAAATCAACGTTATTCGCGATGGAAGGCCTGCGCGACGGGCCGTTTCGGCCGCCGGGACGCTCCCCCGCGCCGTCCGGCCAGCCTTCGATATATGGTGGTGCGGGCGGGGGGAATCGAACCCCCACAGGTCTCACGACCTTACGGATTTTCGTACCACTTCGGCTTTCGCCGCCGGCCTGCCCGAAGGCCGCCGTTCGTGGTCTGGACTATCCCTTCGCCATGGCCGGCGATCGTCGAGGATCACCGGCGTTAGGCGCTGCCCGTCTAGTCTCTACACCTTCCGCACCGATGCCCGGCAAGCGGGGACGGCGCGGCTTGGCTCGGGATCACCAGGAAGAAGGCTTCCCCGAATTTGAGCAGTTCTGCATCGGCGGTTTCCCGCGCGAGCACTCGTGTCTTTGGTTCAAGTCCGTTGCGTCTACCAGTTTCGCCACGCCCGCAAGCGCCACCGACACGGCGCATAGCCGGTGCCGCGCCGACACCCAAGCGCGAATCGGCGCCGGACGAGAATCGCGTCGGCGAAAGCAAGCCTGCCCCGTTTCCGGGAATCAGACGTTCAGGCGCGCGCGCATTTCCTTGCCCGGCTTGAAATAAGGCACGCGTTTCGCCGAAACCGCGACCGAATCCCCAGTCCTGGGATTGCGCCCCTGCCGCGCATCGCGCGACCGCGTAGAAAAGGCGCCGAACCCGCGCAGTTCGACCCGGCCACCCTCGGCCAGTCTTTCGGTGATCGCCTCGAAGAAGGTCGAGACGATCTTCTCCACTTCCTTCGGAGACAGATCGGGATTGTCATTGGCGAGCAATTGAACCAACTCGGACCTGATCATGCTATGATTCCCCTCAAAACCATTGCCGACGCAGAAAACTGCCTTTTTGCGCATCGCGCGGATGGAGAATCCCCCCGGAAGCCCATCCAATCGCTTTGTGTAGCGGGGTTATCGCCACCGAATCAATCGCGTCGCCCGTTTTTCTCATCCAAATCAGCAGACTGCCCGCCTTGGGCCGCTTGTCCGGACATTTGCGAGCCCCTACGATCGCACCGATCATGTCGCACAGCGGAGACAAATATATGCTCAATCGATTGTTGGCGGGCGTTCTGGCGGGGGGATTGCTGACATCGATGGCCGCGGCCGCGCCGCTGCCCAAGCCCGCGGCGTTCGGGATCTGCGGCGCCTGCCACAAGGTCGACAAGGGCGCCCCGAACACGATCGGGCCGAACCTGTTCGGGATCGGCGGCGAAAAGGCCGGCGAGGTTCCGGGCTTCGCCTTCTCCCCGGCGATGAAGAAGTCGGGCCTGGTCTGGAACAAGGCCAACCTGACCAAGTTCATCATGGGCCCGCAGGCGACCGTCCCCGGCACCAAGATGCCGTTCGCCGGCCTGAAGAACCAGCCGTCGGCCGAAGCGATCGCCGATTATATCCTCAGCCTGAAATAATCGGACCCTCCCGGAGCCCGGATCGGCCGGCAACGAAAAAGGGCGCGGAGGATATCCTCCGCGCCCTTTTTCTTGTCCGACGAACGGGCGGGCCGCCCGAAGGCGACCCGATCGCTTATCAGCTGTTCTGACGGGCCTTGAGCGCCTCGCCGAGGATGTCGCCGAGCGACGCACCCGAGTCCGACGAACCGTACTGCGCGACGGCCTGCTTCTCTTCGGCGAGCTGCATCGCCTTGACCGAGAAGGTCGGCTTCTTCGAACGGTCGAAACCGGTCACCATCGCGTCGAACTTCTGGCCGACCTGGAAACGCTCCGGACGCTGCTCGTCGCGATCGCGGCCGAGATCGCCACGCTTGATGAAGCCGATCGCGCCATCGTCGCCGGCCTGGACTTCGAGGCCGCCATCGGTGACCGCCATGACGGTGATCGTGACGATCGTGCTCTTGTTGAGCTTCGAACCGTCGGTGACCGAAGCGCCGCCGGCAGCGACGCCGCCACGCTCGAGCTGCTTGATGCCGAGCGAGATACGCTCCTTCTCGGCGTCGATGTCGAGGACGATCGCCTTGACGGTCTCACCCTTGTGGTGAAGCGCCAGCGCTTCCTCGCCCGACACGCCCCAGGCGATGTCCGACATGTGGACCATGCCGTCGACGTCGCCATCGAGGCCGATGAACAGGCCGAACTCGGTCGCGTTCTTGACTTCGCCCTCGACGACCGAACCGATCGGATGCTGCTCGGCGAACGAATCCCACGGATTGTTGATCGCCTGCTTGAGGCCCAGCGAGATGCGACGCTTGTCGGCATCGACCTCGAGAATGACGACTTCGACTTCCTGGCTGGTCGAGACGATCTTGCCCGGGTGGACGTTCTTCTTGGTCCAGGACATTTCCGACACATGGACCAGGCCTTCGATGCCGGCCTCCAGTTCGACGAACGCACCATATTCGGTGATGTTGGTGACACGGCCGCTGAACTTGCCGCCGATCGGATATTTGGCGGCGGCGCCTTCCCAAGGATCGCTCTCGAGCTGCTTCATGCCGAGCGAGATGCGCTGGGTGTCCTTGTTGATGCGGATGATCTGCACCTTCACGACGTCGCCGATGTTGATCATCTCGTTCGGATGACCGACGCGCTTGTAGCTGAGATCGGTGACGTGGAGCAGGCCGTCGATGCCGCCGAGGTCGACGAAGGCGCCGTAATCGGTGATGTTCTTGACGACACCCTCGATCACCTGGCCCTCATGGAGCGACTGGATCAGGCCCGAACGCTGCTCGGCGCGGGTCTCTTCGAGGACGGCGCGGCGCGACACGACGATGTTGCCGCGGCGACGGTCCATCTTGAGGATCTGGAACGGCTGCGGGATGTCCATCAGCGGGGTGACGTCGCGGACCGGGCGGATGTCGACCTGCGAACCGGGCAGGAAGGCGACGGCGCCGTTGAGGTCGACGGTGAAGCCGCCCTTGACGCGGCCGAAGATCACGCCCTCGACGCGGCTGGTGGCCGAGAATTCGCTCTCGAGCTTGTCCCAGGCGGCTTCGCGGCGCGCGCGGTCGCGGCTGAGCATCGCTTCGCCATGGACGTTCTCGACGCGGTCGACATAGACTTCGACTTCGTCGCCGACCTTGAGATCGGCCTTCTGGCCGGGTGCTGCGAACTCGCGCAGCGCCACGCGGCCTTCGGACTTCAGGCCGACGTCGATGACGGCCATGTCGTTCTCGATGGCGGTGACGGTGCCCTTGACGACACGGCCTTCGAAGCCTTCGTTCTCGCCGCCGAGAGTCTGATTCAGGAGAGCCGCGAAATCGTCGCGGGTCGGGTTTGCCGCAGTGGCCATATGAATGTGTATCCTACTGTCTATTTCCGGCCATCCGGTTGTATCCGGAGGTCTTAAGGCCAGAACGCCGCGTCGACCCCATGTCGCCGCGGCATCCATTGGCCGGCCGATTCGCGAAAATCCGGGGACAAAAGCAAAAGGCGCGGCAAGAGATCGGTTGAGTGAACCGACCCCCTGACACGCCTGCTGTGGCGCCGCCTGTTTAGCGGTCTGCCCTCCGGGCTTCCACGAGCGCGATCGCCCGCTGGACGGCCGGCTCTATACCGAGATCGCTGGTGTCCAGCAAGTCCGCATCCTCGGCCTGGCGGAGTGGTGCCGCGCTTCGTCCCGAATCGCGCTCGTCACGCGCGAGGATATCGGCGAGTACACTGTCATAGGTCGCACCAACCCCCATCGAATCGAGCTCCTTGAAGCGCCGCTGGGCGCGGACCTCCGACGAGGCGGTGACGAACAGCTTGGCGTCGGCATGCGGCGCGATGACCGTGCCGATGTCGCGCCCGTCGAGGATCGCCCCGCCCTCCTGCGCGGCGAACTCCTGCTGGCGCTGGAGCAGCGCCTCGCGCACCTGCGGATGCGCCGAGACCAGCGACGCCGCCTTGCCGGCCGATTCGGTCTTGAGCGCCGGATCGGTGAGAAGCCCCGGATCGAAATCGCAGCCGCGCAGCGCGTCGGCGGCATCGGCGGGATCGCCGTCGGCATGGAGCACCGACACGCCCACCGCCCGATAGAGCAGGCCGGTGTCGAGATAGGGCAGGCCATAATGGCGCGACAGCGCCCTGGCGATCGTCCCCTTGCCCGAGGCGGCGGGTCCGTCGACGGCAATGATCATGCAGGTCTCCGTTCATGCTGGGCGAACCACGCCGCAAGGATGGCGAGATAGGCGTCAGGGTTGTCGTTCATGATGCTGTGCGCCGCATCGGGCACCTGGCGGAAGCTAGCGCCCGGCACGGCGCGCGCAAAGCCCTCGACCGTCGCCGGAATTGCCTCGTCATGTTCGCCGACGACGAACAGGGTGCGCGCTCCGTCGAGCCGCGCGAGCAGCGGGCGCCCGTCATAGTCCTTGAGCGTGCCGGTCGCGGTGAATTCGGCGCGGCCCCACATATGGTTATAGATGTCGGAGCTGAAGCTGCGCGGCATCGCCGCCTTATAGTCTTCGATCGGCTGCGGCGGATCGCTCATCCGCACATAGCGCCGATAGAAGGCCGCCGTCGCCGCCTCGCAATCGGCCTCGGACGCGGCGCCGGGCGCATCGCACAGGTCGAGCAGCCGGCGGGTCGCCGGCGGCATGCTGTCCTTGAGCACCCGCGCGTCGCGCAGCCACAGCGCGGTCGACACCAGCGGCGACTGCAGCACCAGACCCGCCAGCGCCTTCGGGCGCGTCGCGCCATATTCGAGCGCCACCGTCCCGCCCCAGCTCGCGCCGACGACATGCCAGGCCGCCACCCCGAGATGATCGCGGATCGCCTCGAGCTCGGCGACGAAATGCGGCACCGTCCAGTTGGCCGGATCGCCCGGATGGTCCGAGCGCCCGCTGTCGAGCTGGTCGTAGAGGATCACCGCGCGCTCGCCCGCGAGCGCGGTCGCGTTCAGCCAGTACCAGTGCGAGCTGCCCGGCCCGCCATGCAGGAAGACCACCGGCGGGCGCGGCCCGGCGAGGTCGCCATTGACCCGGACATAGGCACGGCCGCCGGGAACCGGCACCATCGCCTCGCGATCGGGCGCGAGCGCGACCCCTGGCATCAATGGGCCGGTGCGCGCTGCCAGCGGGGCGGCGATCGCCGCGGCAGCGACGGCGCCGCCCGATGCGATCACGCCCCGCCGGGTCATCACGAGACGTCGGCGCCCAGGCTGGTCATCAGGTCGACGAAGCCGGGGAAGCTGGTGGCGACCGGGCTCATATCGTCGATGGTGACGTCGCCCTTCGCGACCAGCCCGGCGACCGCGAAGCTCATCGCGATGCGGTGGTCGAGCCGGGCGGCGACCGTCGCCCCCCCGGCGAGCAGCGCGCCGCCGGTGCCGTCGATGATCAGCCCGTCCTCGAGCTCCTCGACCCGCGCGCCGATCGCGCGCAGCCCTTCGGCCATCACCGCGATCCGGTCGGATTCCTTGACGCGCAGTTCCTCGAGCCCGCGCGCGATCGTCCGCCCCTCGGCAAGGGCGGCGGCGACGAACAGGATCGGGAATTCGTCGACCATGCTCGGCACCAGCTCGACCGGCACCTCGATTCCCTTGAGCGACGAGGCGCGCACGACGAGATCGGCCACCGGCTCCCCACCGACGTCGCGGGCTTGCGCGAAAGCGATGTCCCCACCCATCATCCTGAGCACGTCGAACAGCGCCGCGCGGGTCGGGTTGAGCCCGACATTGGCGACGGTGACGTCCGAACCCGGCACCAGCAGGGCGGCCACGACCGGAAAGGCCGCCGACGACGGATCGCCGGGCACGACGATATGCTGCGGCTTGAGATCGAGCTCGCCGCGGATCGAGATGATCCGGGTGGTACCGTCGTTCTCGACGTCGAGTTCGGCGCCGAAACCGCGCAGCATCCGCTCGCTATGGTCGCGGGTGGCGACCGGCTCGATCACCCGGGTGATGCCGGGAGTGTTGAGCCCGGCGAGCAGCACCGCCGACTTGACCTGCGCCGAGGCGACGGGCAGCCGATATTCGATCGGCACCGCCGGACTGATCCCGCGCAGGGTCAGCGGCAGCCGCCCCCCCGGACTGGCGGTGAATTCGGCGCCCATCAGCGACAGCGGATCGATCACCCGGTTCATCGGTCGCTTCGACAGCGAGGCGTCGCCGGTGAAGGTCGCGGTGATCGCGTGCGAAGCGACGAGGCCCATCAGCAGCCGGGTCGAGGTGCCCGAATTGCCCATGTCGAGCGCGACCTCGGGCTGGAGCAGACCGCCGACGCCGACCCCGTGGATCCGCCAGCGCCCGTCGTCGCCGCGGACGATATCGGCACCCATCGCCCGCATCGCCGCGGCGGTGGCGAGGACATCCTCGCCCTCGAGCAGCCCTTCGACCCGGCTTTCGCCGATCGCCAGCGCCGACAGCATCAGCGAGCGGTGCGAGATCGACTTGTCGCCGGGCACGACCACGGTGCCGGTGAGCGGGCCTGCCGAGCGGAACGCCATCGGCGTGGGAAGGAGTGCGTGCATGATGCGCGGCTTTTGACAGCGGCCCCCCGCTATGGCAAGGCGCGCGACGTTTAGCGTAACGTCCATCAGGACGGGACGGCATCATCACTTTATCTGCTGGAGTTTCTGACCGTGGTGAAACCTGAATGGGGCACCAAGCGGACCTGCCCGAAGTGCGGCACCCGCTTCTACGATCTCGAGAAGGACAATCCCGTCACCTGCATCGAATGCGGGACGATCTGGGAACCCGAACCCATCCTCAAGTCGAAGCAGCCGCTGCCGTTCGACGCGCCCAAGAAGGAAGTCGAGGTCGCCGATAACGACCTGGCCGACGACGATCTGGACATCGACGAGGACGCCGAGCAGAATCCGGACGACGATGTCGATCTGGGCGGCGACGATGATATCGGGGTCGCGACCCACGACGACGACGACGAGAATTGATCTGCGGGTGGGCGCGGCCGGCATCGGCTGCGCCCACCAAATCTGATGGCGACGCGAAAAAACGGGCGATGATGAAAAAGCCCTCTTGCAGCGTCCGGCGCCCTGACCTAAAGGGCGCCCTCCGCCGCCGGACCCAACCGGTGGCCTGAAAGGTTCGGGGCCGTAGCTCAGCTGGGAGAGCGCTGCAATGGCATTGCAGAGGTCAGGGGTTCGATCCCCCTCGGCTCCACCATTTTTCGCCACTGGCGATTTCCCGATATAGATGATCGCGACGATCGGCCGCCGCTGCCGTTCGAGATCGTGCGCGACGAAGGCGCGATTCGACGCCCCGCCCGCCCGCGGGCTCCAACCCTCGCGCATCATGCGCCCTCGCCGGTGCCCACCCGATCATCGACCGCGCCCCTTTTGGGTTCGGCATACCGTGGTTTGACGATCCCAAACCGATCGGATAGCAAGCCCTTGGGTGAACGGAGAACAGGGATGGTGGATCGCATTCGCGGCAGCGGACGCGTGCATGTCGTTTTTCGAAACGCTCATTCTTGATATCCAAAAGATAATTCCCCGAGCCACCGGCAATCCTGCAGGAATGGCTGGCAAAATCCCGGGACGCCTGTCACGCCGATCAGAGGAAGTTTTTCAGTTGATCGTTTTCGAAATATCCTGCCCCTCATGCCTTTACGTAGCGCCTCCTGCGCCGTTCGAGATGCATCGGCCCGATCCGATAGGATAGATTTTGGACGGGCTGGGCGTATCCGGCGTGGATTGATCAAGACACCTGGCCCGAACCCTGGGCCCTATGAACCCAATGAGAGAGAAAATGTCGAAAATCGCTCTAATCACGGGCATCACCGGCCAGGATGGCGCATATCTGGCGCAGCTTCTGCTCGACAAAGGCTATGAGGTCCATGGGATCGTCCGCCGCTCTTCGCACCAGGGCGTCGCCGATCATCGGCTGCGCTGGCTCGGCGTCGCGAAACAGGTTCGCCTTCACGATGCCAATATGTCGGATCTTTCATCGCTGATCCGGATCGTCGGGGAATGCAAACCCGACGAGGTCTATAATCTGGCCGCCCAGTCGTTCGTCGCGACGTCCTGGACCCAGCCGATCCTGACGGCGAACATCACCGGCGTAGGTGTCACCAACATGCTGGAGGCGATCCGCCTCATGCAGCCGCAGGCGCGCTTCTACCAGGCCTCGTCGTCGGAGATGTACGGCCTGATCCAGAAGCCCGAACAGTCGGAGACCACCCCATTCTATCCGCGCTCGCCTTATGCGGTGGCGAAGCTGTATGGCCACTGGATCACCGTGAACTACCGCGAGAGCTTCGGCATGCACGCGTCGTCCGGCATCCTCTTCAACCATGAGAGCCCGCTGCGCGGCGTCGAGTTCGTGACCCGCAAGGTCACCGACGGCGTGGCGCGCATCAAGCTCGGCCTCGCCGACGAGCTGCGGCTGGGCAATATCGACGCCAAGCGCGACTGGGGCCATGCGCGCGACTATGTTCAGGCGATGTGGCTGATGCTTCAGCAGGACGTGGCCGACGATTATGTCGTGGCGACCGGCGTGACGACGACGGTGCGGGACATGTGTCGGATCGCGTTCGATCGCGTCGGGATCGACATGGACAAGCATCTCGTCATCGATCCGGAACTTTTCCGTCCATCCGAAGTCGACATCCTGCTCGGCGACGCCACCAAGGCGCGGGAGAAATTCGGCTGGGCCGCGCAGACCTCGCTGGAGGAGATGATCGCCGAAATGGTGGATGCGGATCTCGCCCGGCTATCCTGACGGCAATGATGCGAGGCGGCCGATGACCGGCGAGAACATGGCGGCCCGGTCCCTGCGCGGAACGTTCCGCCGCATCCTGGTGACGGGCGGCGACGGTTTCGTCGGGGGCTGGCTGATGCCGGCGCTTCGGGCGGCCGTCGACGGAACCGACATCGTGCTCGCCACGCGCACGCCAAAGACCGACGGTGTCTCCGAAGACGTCATGCTCGATCTCAAGGATCGCGCCTCGGTACGCGCGGCCATCGAAACGACGCGGCCCGACATGATCCTCCATTTGGCCGCGCAGGCATCGGTCGGCCAGTCCGCCGGCGCCGCCGCCGAGACCTGGACGATCAACCTTGCCGGATCGCTATGGCTGGCCGAGGCGATCGCCGAGTTCGTTCCGACGGCGACATTGTTCTTCGCCAGCAGCGCCGAGGTCTATGGCACGAGCTTCAACGACGGCCCCGTCGACGAACTGTCGGCGTTGCGGCCGCAATCGGCCTATGCGCGATCCAAGGCGGCGACCGAGGCGATGCTCTCGGACGTCCTGCCGGACAGCGCGCGGCTGATCGTGGTCCGTCCGTCCAACCATAGCGGCCCGGGTCAGGACGGCCGTTTCGTCATTCCCGCCTTCGCGCGCCAGGTCGCCCTCGCCGAACGCGGCGGCTCGCCCGACATCAACGTCGGCAACCTGGAGGCCGAACGGGACTTCATGGACGTCCGCGACGTCGTCGCCGCCTATCTCGACATCCTCGCCATCTCCCCCGGCCTGCCGTCGCGCAGCGTCTTCAACATCGCGTCCGGCAATGTCGTTCCGGTGGCATTGCTGCTGGAGCGGCTTCGCGCCATGAGCCCGGCCGACACGAGGGTCGTGATCGATCCCTCGCGCATGCGGAAAAGCGAAGTCCCGCGCGCGCAGATCGATGCGGGCCGGCTTCGCACCGCCACCGGCTGGAGCGCGCAACGCGGACTCGACGGCATGCTGACCGACATATTGGACCATCAGCGTGCCCATGCCGCCTCCGGATGAGATTCGGCGGCGCACATCGTTTCGCAAGGGGTGCTTGCCCCGGCAAGCTGCAGGATAGAGAAAGACAGAAGTGACCGATTCCCCCGTCAAGCTCATCCACACGCGCCGCTTCGGCGACGATCGCGGCTGGTTCACCGAAACCTATGTCGAAACGCGGTGGGCCGAACAGGGCGTCACCGCGCGCTTCGTGCAGGACAATCACAGCATGTCGCGCCCGGTGGGCACGATCCGCGGCATCCACTTCCAGGCCCCGCCGCATGCGCAGGCCAAGCTGGTGCGCTGCACACGCGGCAGCATCGTCGATTATGCGGTGGATCTGCGCCGCGGATCGCCGACCTATGGCCAGCATGTCGCGGCCACGCTGTCCGCGGAAAATGGAGACCAGCTCTTCGTCCCGGTCGGCTTCGGCCATGCCTTCGTCACGCTCGAGCCCGACACCGAGGTCATCTACAAGGTGTCCGACGTCTATGCGCCGCAATGCGACGGCGGCCTGCGATGGGATTGTCCGACGATCGCGATCGACTGGCCGCTGCCGCCGGAAGGCCCGACGCTTTCGGGCAAGGACCTGCTGCTGCCCACGCTCGCGGAATTCGACAGCCCCTTTGCCTATGATGGAAATCCGCTACAGCCGCTCGACGAGCCAACGGAGTAAGACATGCGTATCCTGGTAACCGGCGGGGCCGGCTTCATCGGGTCGGCGCTGGTGCGCCACCTGATCGGACAGACCGAGCATGAAGTGCTCAATTTCGACAAGCTGACCTATGCCGGGATTCTCTCCTCGCTCGCGGGCATCGCCGGCTCCGAACGCTATCGGTTCGTGCGGGGCGATATCTGCGACGCCGCCCTCGTCGGCTCGCTGCTGGCCGATTTCCGGCCGGACGTGGTCGCCCATCTCGCCGCGGAAAGCCATGTCGACCGATCGATCGACGGCCCGGGCGAGTTCGTGCAGACCAATGTCGTCGGTACTTTCACGATGCTGCAGCAGGCGCTGGGCTACTGGCAGGGGCTCGACGAGGATAGGCGCGCGACGTTCCGCTTCCACCATATATCGACCGACGAGGTGTTCGGTTCGCTGGGCGAAGACGGGTTGTTCAGCGAAACCACCGCTTATGATCCCCGCTCGCCTTATTCGGCATCGAAGGCTGGCTCCGATCACCTGGTGCGGGCCTGGGGTCATACCTATGGGCTGCCGGTCCTGGTGACCAACTGCTCGAACAATTACGGGCCTTATCATTTTCCCGAAAAGCTGATCCCGCTGGTCATCATCAAGGCGCTCGCCGGCGAAGACCTGCCCGTCTACGGCGACGGTTCCAACATCCGCGACTGGTTGTACGTGGAAGACCATGCGCGGGCGCTGCGCACCGTCTTCGAGACGGGCATCCCCGGCGAGACCTACAATGTCGGCGGCAATTCGGAGCGGAAGAATATCGAGGTCGTCGAGGCGATCTGCGCGACGCTCGACCGGCTTCGGCCGCGCGAGGACGGCAGGCGCTATGCCGAGCAGATCCGCTTCGTGACCGATCGGCCCGGACATGATCATCGATACGCCATCGACGCGTCGAAGATCCGCAACGATCTCGGCTGGACGCCTTCGATGACGTTCGAACAGGGCATCGACAACACCGTGCACTGGTATCTCGAGAATCGCGAATGGTGGAGCGACATCCTGGCCGGCCGTTACGACACCGGCCGTCTCGGCCTCGCCGGGGCCAGATGATGCGTGAAATCCTGATCACCGGCGGCACCGGACAGGTCGGCATCGAACTCGCCCGGCAGGACTGGCCCGCCGATATGAGGCCATATTGCCCGACCCGGGACGAGTGCGACATCGCCGACATCGCCAGCGTCGACGCGCTGTTCGCGACCCGCGAATTTGCCGCCGTGATCAATCCCGCGGCGTATACCGCGGTCGACAAGGCCGAAGAGGACAGCGCCGCCGCTTTCCTGTGCAATGCCCAGGGCGCCGCCAATCTCGCCCAGGCGAGCCGCAAGGCCGGCATTCCGCTCGTCCATGTCTCGACCGACTATGTCTTCGACGGCGGAAAGGTCGGGGCATATTCGGAAGACGATCCGGTGGCACCGCTCGGGAGCTATGGCGCGTCGAAGCTCGCGGGCGAATATGCGGTGCTGTCGGGCAATCCCCGATCGGTGGTGCTGCGCACCGCCTGGGTGCTGTCCGCCCACCGCGGCAATTTCCTCAAGACGATGCTGCGCGTCGGCGCCGTCAATCCCAGATTGCGCGTGGTCGACGACCAGCATGGCTGCCCGACCTCGGCGGCGGACATCGCCGGCGCGCTCAGGACCATTACCCTGGCGATGATCGCCGACGGCCACGCCCCGACCGGCATCTTCAACTTCGTCAATGCCGGCGAAGCGAGCTGGTGCGGTCTCGCGCGCGAAATCTTCGCGCTCAGCGCGGCGGCCGGCGGGCCCTCGCCCGAGGTCGAGGCCATCACCACCGCCGAATATCCGACGCCCGCCCGGCGCCCTGCCAATTCGCGGCTGGCCACGGCGAAGATCACCGCCGCATATGGCATCCATCCTCGCGACTGGCGTGCCGCCGTTCGCGATATCATCGACGAGCTTGCGGGGCCCGTGCCCCAGACGGGGGCATAAGCGCTGTGAAGGGTATCATTCTTGCCGGGGGATCGGGCACGCGCCTGCATCCGATGACGATGGTGACGTCGAAGCAACTGATGCCGGTCTACGACAAGCCGATGATCTATTATCCGCTGTCGACGCTGATGCTGGCGGGCATCCGGGAGATCCTGATCATTTCCACGCCGCGCGACACGCCGGCGTTCCAGGCCTTGCTGGGCGACGGATCGCGATGGGGCCTGGAAATCCAATATGCCGTCCAGCCGAAACCCGAAGGCCTGGCGCAGGCCTATATCATCGGTGCCGACTTCGTCGGCCATTCGCCCTCGGCGCTGATCCTGGGCGACAATATCTTCTACGGCCACGGCTCGACCGAGCTGTTCCAGCGCGCGGCCGCCCGGGCCGACGGGGCGACGGTCTTCGCCTATCATGTCACCGACCCCGACCGTTATGGGGTGGTCGAATTCGACGCACAGATGCGCGCCTTGTCGATCGAGGAAAAGCCGACCTCGCCCCGATCGAACTGGGCGGTGACCGGGCTTTATTTCTACGACGCGCAGGTGATCGAGATCGCGCGCAACCTCAAGCCGTCAAGCCGCGGCGAGCTCGAGATCACCGACGTCAACCGCGCCTATCTCGAACAATCGAACCTGTCGGTCGAGATCATGGGCCGTGGCTTCGCCTGGCTCGACACCGGCACGCCCGACAGCCTGCTCGAAGCCGCCGAGTTCGTCCGCACCCTCGAGAAGCGGCAGGGCTTCAAGATCGCCGCGCCCGAAGAGGTCGCCTACGAACAGGGCTTCATCGACGGCGCGCAACTCGAGCGGCTCGCGGCCGAACTCGGCAAGAGCGCTTACGGGACCTATCTCAGGAACGTCGTGCAGCGCGCATCCTGATCGGCGAACACCGAAAGACGCCGCCCCGGGGCCGGTTCAACCGGCATCTCGCGCGGCGTCGGCCCGCGCCACGCGCCAGGGCTGGCCGCGCGCGCTGCGATCGATCGACTGGACGATCTGCCGCATCGTCGGCTCGACGAATCCGTCATAAGGCCGGTCGCGCGCCCAATGGATATTGTAGCCGGGATCGCTTTCGATCGCGTCCCCCCACCGCGCATAAAGGCTGCGAAGCTCGCCCTGGTCCCAGGCGACCCGAACCCGCCCGACGTCCAGGCCGCGCGTCTTCGATTCGAGATGGAGCAGTTCGATCGCCGGCGAATACAGGATCCGGCAGCCCATCGATCGGATCCGCAGGCAAAGATCGACATCGTTATAGGCGATCATCAGTTCGGTTTCGTCGAAGCCCCCCGCCTCTTCGAACCGCGTCCGCCGAACCGCCAGGAACGCGCCGGTCGCCGCAGCGGTCGCATGCGCCAGATCGAAGCGATCGCCCGGGCCGGTCTCCCCCGCGATCGCGTGCCATCCGTCATGGAGCATCAGCCCTTCGCCCACGCCCATGAGCACCCCGCCATGCTGCAGGCTGCCGTCCGGATATAACAGCCGCACGCCCAGCGCCCCGACATCCTCGCGCTGCAGATAACCGCGTGCCAGATCGTCCCATCCGGCCGTGTACATTTCGATGTCGTTGTTGGCGAAGACCATGATCGGCGCGCGCGATGCCGCGGCGGCCAGATTGTTCGCGCGTGACCAGTTGAACGGCTCGTCCAGTGTCAGGATCGCCGCCTTGTGCCGTTGCTCGAGCAGGCGCAGCAGGTCGGCCGTCGCGGGTTCGACGCTGCGGTTGTCGACGATCGTCAGGTCGAGCAGATCGGGACGCGCCGCCTTGCCGAACAGGCTGTCGACAGCCGCCCGCACCAGATCCGGGGCATCGCGGGTCGGGATGACGATCTGGATGCGCTCTTCGGGCGATCGCACGGCCCCCGTGCTCACCGCCGGCCGCGTGCCGCGCTCGCGGATGACCAGATCCGATCCGGCGACGGGCCCCGGGGCCGGCGGCGCGCCCACGGGATCGATCGACCATCTGCGAATCGGGCCATCGCCCGAAGGTGCGATTTCGGCGCGCTCCGGCACGCGCAGGATCGACGACAATATCCGGGGTATGTGGACGACCGGCCCCTCGCCCGCAGCCGCCAGCATCAGCGATCTTCGGAATTCCGGCGGGAAATCATGATCCGCTCCGCGGATTCCGCGCCGGACCAGTATCACCGCCGGCGGCGACCTCGTCTGCGCCATCAGGTCGGCGTCGAAAACGCCCCAGAGCTGCGGATTCTCCCGGTTGAGGCCGTGGCGCCAATGCTCGACGGCGCAGTCATGGTCGGACCATGCCGCGGCGCATCCGGTTCGCGCCGCGGCGAAGTCGAACCAGCCCAGCGCCTGGGGATCGAGCACCGTCCCCGCGGAAACATGCAGCAGAAAAGGCCGTTCACCTGCGGCCGGTCCGCCGGGCCCGGCAAAAACGATGCGGTCGTCGACCGCCCCGAGACTGGCGACCGAATGGTCGGCGATCGCCTCGTCCGCCAGGACGGTGGCGCACCAGTCGCGTTCGACCTGATCGACGAGGCTGAGCAGGGTCGATCGCACGAAGGACGGCGCGCTTCCCCTGGCATCGACGATCACCTCGATATGCCCTGTGCCGATCTCCCGCCCGGGCGGGCGGCGGATCGGAAAATCCCGCCGGAAGGCATCATAATGCGCGACCGGATAGGTGGAGGTGTCGACCCAGTCGGAGATCTTCGCGCTCGCTTCGTCCAGCCTCGCGACGATGGCGGACAGTCCGCCGGTCCGGGCGTGCCGCTGAAATCCATCGGGCAGGCGGTCGCGCGCGCCGAGATGGATCAGGCTCGCGAACACCTCGATATTGTCCGGGTTTAGCTCCAGCAGTTCCACGAAGGCGTCGATCGCTTCGTCGACCCTGCCGAGCGCCTGCAGCGTACGCGCGCGCTGCAGGCGCGCATCTTCGTTGTTCGACGCGATGTCGATCGCACGGTCATAGGCGGCGAGCGCCGCCGGCAGGTTGCCCATTTCCCTGAGCGCATGCCCCAGCTGGATGTGGATGGCGACGTCGCCCGGCTGGAGCTTCAATGTTACCGCATAAAAGCGGGCCGCCCGCGTCCAGTCGCGCGCGGCCATCGCCCGGTTGCCCGCTGCGCGCCAGAAACCCACGCCCTTGGTGAACCAGCTTTTCATCGCCCCCATCGGATCCGCATGGACCGGCTATATTTCAGGGTCATGACCTGCACAACCGCGAGACCGCATCAAACACGGCTTGTGTGCGCCGCGGCATTGACGCGGCAACTCTTGCCCGGATAACATCACGGTTGGGTCACGCCCGCCTAAAAGTCCGCCCGGACTGCGCAGAAACGGAACGGCTTTCTCCAAAATGACAAAATATAAATTGCTAATAGTCGTCCCGCTGTACAAGCAACCTGACCTCATACCCGGCCTGTTCGGCTCGTTGATCGATGCATCCGCAGAGATCAAGACGCTCGACGCAAAAATATTGATTATCAACGATTCACCGGATCATGAGCCGTTACGGGAAGCTCTCGATCAGCACATGCCGGACATTGGCGCGGCGCTGGACGTCGAACTGCTCGTCAACGAAACCAACCTCGGCTTTGTCCAGTCCTGCAATCGCGCTTTCGCGCTGGCGGTCGAGGCCGGCGCGGACGTCCTGCTGCTGAATTCGGACACGCTTCTCACGCCGGGCGCGCTCACCGAAATCAGCGCCGTCGCCGCGCTCGATCCGCTGACCGCGGTCGTCAGCCCGCGTTCGAACAACGCGACGATATGCAATTCGCCCTATCCGGACGTGTTCCGGACGCTGGCCCTGCCCGAGGCGTGGAAGGCGCATCAGGCGATCGAGCCACTGTTGCCCCGTGTCACCTACGCTCCGACGGCGGTCGGCTTCTGCCTGTATGTCCGCCGGCTGATGCTGGAGGAGTTCGGCTTTTTCGACACCATCTATGGCGGCGGCTATAATGAGGAGAACGACCTCATCCTGCGCTGCAACCAGCGCGGATACCGGGCGGTGCTGGCCAATCACGCCTTTGTCTTCCATATCGGAAACGTGTCGTTCGCCCAGTCGGCGGTGGCGCCGAGCGAGCGCGAGCAGACCAATCGCGCGATATTGCTGCAACGTTATCCGGAATATCAGCGCGCGACCGATCGCTATTTTTCGAGCCCCGAATATAAGGCGCAGATGCTCGTCGCCGGCTTCGCCTCCGGGCCGTCCGGCAAACTGAAGGTCATCTTCGACTGCAACAATATCGGCCCGTTCTTCAACGGAACGTTCGAATATTCGAAAAATCTGCTGACGGCGTTCGTCGCCAGATATCATCATCTCTACGACATATACATCGCGTGCAGCCACGAAGCGCTGGTGTTTCATGGCTTGGACAAGATAACCTGGCTGAGCTATTGCTGGGGCAACGAACGCCAGATGGGGCCTTTCGCGGCGGCTTTCCGCCCCGCGCAGCCGTTCGAGACGACCCAGATCCTCGACCTCGCCGAACTGGCCCCCGTTGCCGGCTTCGTGATGCTCGACACGATCGCGATGGATTGCCAGCAGCTCGACGATCAGGGGCTCGCCGCCGTCTGGCGCAACATGACCGATCTCGTGCCGCTCGTCGGCTATCTCAGCGAGTTCACCGCCGCCCAGTTCCGCCGCCGGTTCGCCGTGCCCGAAACCAGTTCCGAATTCGTCTGTATGTGCTCGACCGAGGTTGCCGACTATGCGCCGCCGCCCGCCACGCCGGGCCAGGACGATGGCGGCCGGCACATCCTCGTGGTCGGCAACCATTACCCCCACAAGCATGTCCGCGAGACGCTCGACATATTGCGCGGCATGCCCGACATTCCGCCGGTCATCGTGCTCGGCCTCGAAACAAACGACGAGCCGGGCATCATCGGCTACAAGGCCGGCGAACTCGAACAATCCTTCGTCGACCGGCTGTACGACGAAGCGACGGTGATCCTGTTTCCCAGCCATTATGAAGGCTTCGGCCTTCCGGTGATGCATGCCCTCGCACGGTCGAAACCGCTCATCGGCCGCGACATGGCGGTGACCCGGGAGATCAAGGATCAGACGCCGTTCGGACGCAATATCCATCTTTACGAAACGACTGCGGAGATGGTGAAGGCGGCGATCGCCCCGCCCCGATGGATCGCCAGGCCGCTGAAGAGCAAGGTCGCCTATGATTGGGGAAATGCCGCCGATGCGCTCCATACGGCCTTTCGCGATGCCCTGACGCGTTTCGACTTCGATCTTTGCGTCGCGCGCCTGCAACGGATCGAAAATTATCGCGCATTGACCGCATCGGCGGCCCGGCAGGCGCCTGCGCCGGCGGTCGCGACATTGCCGGCCCCGCCCGCCCCGCCGCGAACATCGTGGTGGAAACAGCTGATGCGGGCATTGGGGCGCAAAAAGACCCTCGATGTGCGCGGACCCGCGAATGTAAGCGCGCGGCACAAGGGATCGTATTTTCGGCTCAACGCCGTGGCAGGTGCCGATTTCGACGAGTCCCGCCTCATCGCTGCGCTGCTCGACTGGGCCACGGCGCTCAGCTTGGGCGGCCGCCTGGAGTTGCGGGTCGAACCAGGCACGGCCAGCCTGCCTGCGCATCTGAGCCCCTTCTCCGAAGCCGGCCTGAGGGTCTGGCTGATCAGCGCCGGACTGATGCCGGATCATATCCGCGCGTCGGGCGACCATCTCGTCGCCGGTGCCGTCAAGATCCTCGACTGGGCGGCGGCGATGCCCGATCCCCAGAATAACCGGCAGTTCGTCGAGCAAGCCTACCGCCACATATTGGGACGCGACCCGGATGAGGGCGGAATGGCGCATTACAGCGCGCAACTCGCCGCGGGCCGGCGCCGGCAGGCGATCATCGAGGACATGCTCGGCTCCGCGGAGCGCGGCGACCGTATCGGTCGCATCTACGGCTGACATGACGAGAACCGCCTTCACGCATTGCCTTAACGGCTCCCCCACGCCATTGCTCGTGCGTGCCCGACGAATTCGAGGTTCATTCGCTGCATGTTCGGTTTAGATACAGATCAGATCAGAACCCGTTATGGCACGATGCGGGTTCCGAAGAAGGACCGGGTCATCGGCCACTCGCTGCGCGTCTATGGCGAATGGGGCGAGCATGAGATCGGCATCGTTTCGAAGCTGCTGCGCGATGGGCCGGCGATCGTCGATGTCGGCGCCAATATCGGCACGCACGCGATGGGTTTCGCCGCGCGATTCCCGAATTCGCCAGTGCTGGCCTTCGAACCGACGCCGGCGGCCTTTACCCTGCTGGCCGCCAATATCGGCCTGAACGACTATCGCAACGTCGAACCCTACAATCTGGCGTGCGGCCCCGAGGAAAAGCTGCTCGATCTCAACATCGACTTCGGCGATTTCGACTGGAATGTCGGCGCGGTCGACCTGCGCCGGGCGCAAAACGCCGATGCGATATCGATGCCGGTCGGCATGGTCCGGCTCGATCGGCTGCTCGCGGGGCGCGACGTCCAGTTCGTGAAGATCGATGTCGAGGGCATGGAACTCGACGTCCTTCGTGGCATGTCCGAGACGCTCGTCGCGCAACGGCCCTATATCTACCTCGAGATGCTCAAGATCGACGAGCTGGGCGAATTCCGCGAGATATTCGACAAGGCCGGATATGCCCTGTTCTGGATGGAGACGTCCGCCTTCAACAGGAACAACTACAACGGCAATCCCGAAAATGTGTGGAGCCGCTGCGAACTCGGCATTTTTGCGGCGCCCAGCGAGGCAACCGCCGAAATCCTGCTGCCGCCGGTCCGCGGCGACGAACGCGAGCTGCCGACCTTCGCGGATCCGCTCTCGGCCTATGCCGGGGACGATTTCGCGGTCGCCGCGACCCAGCGCGCCGCCCGCCCCGAAAGCTGGCGCGGCCTGCTCGACCTGACCGCCGCCACGATGAGCCGGCTTGCGCTGATCACCAGCGCAATGAGCGACCGGAAACCCGTCGTCGCGCCGCTCGCCAATTTCGCGCCCGATGTGGGCGACGAGCCGACCGGCCTCTCGGCCGAATGGCGCGGCGCGGATCTCTTCATCCACCCGATACCGGGGCGGACGAACAAGGCCGTTTTCCACAACGTCTTTCTGAACGGCGAATCGCGCATTTCGGCCCGCCTCGAACTTGCCGCCGCCGATCCCGCGCCCGTCGCGTTCGAGGCCAGGGTGCGAAATGCCGGGGGCACGACGATCTGGGAAGGCACGTGGGAGATCGCCGCCGAACAGCAATATGATCTGGCGGCCGACTTCGTCGCCGAGAATGGACTGTACGACATCGAATTCGCGACCCGCATGGCCGACCCAACCTCACCGGTCGACTACGCCTGGGCCTATGTCCGTAGCCCCGACATACGCTCCGCTGGGGCGATCGTCATGGAGGATCGGCTCGATGCCACCGCGCTCGAAACCTCCGAGCAATTCGAAGGCGAGCTGTTCAGGGTAGGTGCCGCGGCGGATATGCTGGAGACGCGCGCGATGCTGCAGGCGCAGCTCGATCAGGTCGCGCAGGCCCATCACGGCCTGGTCGAAACCCATCGGGAGAATGTCGCAAGGCTCGCGCAACTGCAGGACGCGCTGATCGAGGCCCAACGTGTCCGGGACGATGCGGCCGCGGCCAAACTCGGCCAGCTCAACGACGTGCTGCTCTATTCCCATCGAACGCGGATTGCGGAACTTGCCGCGGCCGAAACCGCGACACGTCAATCGCTGAACGAGTTGCATATGGCGATCCTCGAGACCCAAAGCGCCAGAAACGCCGATCTCGAAAGCCAGATCGCCGATGGCAAGGCGCGGGAAGCGCAGGCGCTGGCGCAGTTGCGCGCCGCTGCGCTGGCGCATGAGGCGGACATCGAAAGCGCGCGCGCCATAGCATCCTCGCGTGAAGTCGATCTGGAGCGGGAACGGGCCGTCGTGCGCGGGCACGAAGCGAGCCTGAAAAAGGAACGGGCGCGACAGGCCGATCTCGAAGCGAAGGTCGAGATGTGTCGGGCGGGCGAACAGGCTGCGATCGTCGAACTGCGCGCGGCGGAAAATATCGTCAACCGGCTGCAGGGCGAGCGCGACGCGCTGGCGGCGCAATTGCTGGATGTCGGCAAGATCGCCCGAGATGCCGAACATCATCTCGGGATCGAGCGCGCCTTCCGAGTAGGCGATACGGCGCAGATCGACATTCTCGGCCAGCGTATCGCGCAGGCGGAACGGCTTTCGAACGAATTGCGCCAGCAACTTGCCGAGCGCAGCGTCGCGTTGCTGGCGGCCGCCAGAGAGGCAGGCATCCTGCGCCATGCACCGGTGCACAAGCGACTCCTCTATCTCGTCGGAGCGCCTATCGTCGGCAACAACGCCTGATCCACGAACCGCGGCCGGTCGATGCCGCAACTTACCATTCTCAAAACGCTGCAGAGGAAAATATGGAAAGCTTGGACGCCCTTTACGACGCGATGCGCGCCAGTGAGATGAACGATTGGGTGGGCGGTTCCGATCCGAAATCGGTCGGCGATGCCTGTTACGACATCATTCGGCGGCTGCTGACGATAACCCCCCACTCGAAGGCGCTCGACTTCGGCGTCGGCATCGGCCGGGTGATGGCATCGCTGCTCGCCAACCATCCGGGTCTGCCCAGCGTGGTCGGCATGGATATCATCCCGAAGGTTATCGAATTCTGCGAAAACGAGATCGCCACGCGCTTCCCGAACACCAAGTTCGAGACGATCGAGGGCGCCAACGACCATTATAATCAGTTCATCTCGGGCGCGCCGCCGAAATCGAAGGACGAAATCATTGCCGAATATGGCAATCAGTTCGATTTCGCCTACGCCTTCTCGGTCTTCACCCATGTCGAGAAGGAGGATTATCAGAACCTCCTGAACTTCGTCGGCAAGCTGCTTCCTCCTGGCGGGCAGTTCCTCTTCACGACCTTCGTGCTCGATCCTTTCTCGCGCGACATGATCGAAAAGAGCCAGTCGATTTTCCCGCTCTACAATCGTCGCTACGAAGACGACGACAATGTCCTGGTCGGCAACGTCGACGATCGCCTCGCCTTCATCGCCTTCGATCGCTTCCTGATCGAGGACATGGTCTGGAAGGCCGGCCTCGTGCTGACCAAGATCGAAAAGGGTGCGTGGATGGGCGGCGGCCTGGGCGCCATTCTGCAGGATGCGATCGTCTGCCGCCGGCCGAACGTCGAAATCGCGCCTGAGGACGTCCAATATACCGCGCTGGTGTCGCGCTCATAGGATATTTCCGGCCGCTGGATCCGTCCGGCGGCCGGAAACCCCTTCGAAGAACCCCATGGTTGTCGACGTCATGACATGATGTCGGCAATCAATCGCATGCGCAGCCGAAATATTCCCGCTGCGTAATGAACTCTTTTTCATCGTTCGTCAGTAACGCGGCGGCGATCGACGCGGTTCTGGCGCCACTCGTTACATCTCATATGGCTTGTCTGGTCGACCTGTCGAACCTAGACCCTGTCGGTAGATTCGGCCGAGGGGGAATGGCGGTCCGGATTTTCGGAGCCTGTCATCCATAATGGATCTGTCGTCCATGGATTTGATGGCTCGAAATCACCTATCGTTCCCATCGCTTCAGCTATCAGCAAGTCGAGACGTAACAAATGGCGAATGCAACGGTGCCCGCCCCCCAGCCCAGCAACCCCTTTCTGCGGTCGCTGATCGGCCCGAACATGTACAACCCGGCAGGCTTGTTCAACGGACAGGTAACCTATGTGCTCCAGGGGAACGCGGGCACGTCTGGCCTTGATGGCCTGGGCGGGGCCGCCTGGCGGGCCGATGGCGCCGCCACGGCCTTTTTCGGCGCCGCCAACGCGTGGAACGCCGTCTCCGATCTCAAGCTGGTCCCCTATCCATTTTATTATAACGGCTCGGGCGGCACCGGCGCCAACTGGGTCGAGAAGCTCGAATCGCTTGGCGCCGACAGCGACGAACTCGGCCATCACGAACTGCCCCCGCGCAATGCCTTCTCCTCGATCTTTCAGATCGAAGGCGCGTTCAATCGGGACAGTTCGGTCTTCACCACGGCGAGCAACAAGCCCGGCGGCTACAGCTTCACGACCTTCCTCCACGAGATCGGTCATGGGCTCGGTCTCGAACATCCGCATGAGGGCACGCCCTTCCCCGGCGTCACGACATCCACCGATCTTGGTACCTACGGCCTGAACCAGGGCATCTTCACCGTCATGAGCTATAATGACGGCTATCTGGCCAAAGGCTATTCGCTGTCCGATGACTATGGCTGGATGTCGACCCCGGGCGCGCTCGACATCGCGGCGATCCAGGCGATGTACGGCGCCAACATGTCGACCGCCACCGGGAACAACATCTATCGGCTTGCCACCGCCAACCAGGCCGGCACCGGCTATGCCTGCATCTGGGATGCCGGCGGTATCGACACCATCTCGGGCGAAGGCGCCTCGATCGCCTGCACCATCGATCTTCGCGAAGCCACGCTCGGCCTCGAAGCCGGCGGCGGCGGTTGGCTCTCGAGCGCCCAGGGCATCATCGGCGGCTTCACCATCGCCAAGAATGCCCAGATCGAAAACGCCGTCGGCGGCAACGCGGCGGATCAGATCACCGGTAACGATCTGTCGAACGTGCTGTATGGCATGGCGGGCGACGACGTGATCATGGCCGGCAAGGGCAATGATTATCTGGACGGCGGCATGGGGTCGGATCGCCTCGACGGGGGCGATGGCGACGATATGATCGTCTATGACCCCGCCGACGACAGCAGCAATATCCAGGGCGGCGCCGGCAACGACCGCCTCGTTCTGAACAACATCGCGATACCGACGGGTTTCAATTTCGCCGCCCGCTCGATCGAGTTCGCCGAGGTCAACCAGGACGATCCCGGATCGAACATCTGGTCGAAGATGAAGACGGTCTACACGCCGTCGTTGACGCTGGTCAGCCAGGACACGCTCAACGACGACGGGTCGCGAACCTATGTCGAAATCGACTATGCCAACAGCTCGGCGCTCGCGTCCGAGACCAGATATTATGACACCCAGTCCCGCCTCGATCTGGACGATCAGCGGCGCGACAACGGCACGCGGGTGATCATCGATTTCGACCAGGCCAATACCAGCGCGCTGTCGTCGGAGCTCATCTATTACGACGCCGCCGGGCGGGTCGATCTGCGCGACCAGAATTTCGACGATGCCAGCCGGGTCGTCATCGATTTCGATCAGGCCAATACCAGCTCGCAATCGTCCGAACTGATCTATTTCGACACCCAGGGCCGGGTCGACCTGCGCGACCAGAATTTCGACAATGGCACCCGCGTCATCATCGACTTCGATCAGGCCAATGCCAGCACGCTGTCGTCCGAACTGATCTATTTCGACACCCAGGGCCGGGTCGACCTGCGCGACCAGAATTTCGACAATGGCACCCGCGT
>NZ_JBXANN010000002.1:0-74247 GCF_058801765.1 Rhizorhabdus sp. GW822-FHT03C02 | reverse complement strand
CCATCATCGACTTCGATCAGGCCAATGCCAGCACGCTGTCGTCCGAACTGATCTATTTCGACACCCAGGGCCGCATCGACCTGCGCGACCAGAATTTCGACAATGGTACGCGCGTCATTATCGACGCCGACCAGGCCAATATGAGCAGCCTTTCGACCGAGCTGATCTATTATGACGTCCAGGGTCGGGTCGACCTGCGCGATCAGCGTTTCGACAATGGCACCCGCGTCGTCATCGACTTCGACCAGGCCGGCGTCACCCCGCTCTCGTCGGAGCTCACCTATTTCGACGCCCAGGGCCGGGTCGACTTCCGCGATCAGAACAGGGACGACGGCACCCGCGTCATCATCGACTCCGACCAGAACAACAACCAGGCCTATACGTCCGAACTCACATATTATGATGCGCAGGGCCGGATCGACTATCGTGACCGCTACATGGATGACGGCAGCCGCATCGTCATCGATTACGACCAGACAAACAGCAGCGCCACGGCCTATGAGACCACCTATCTCGACGCCGCAGGCCGCATCGATATCGTCGATCGGCATAACGATGACGGTTCGTCGGTATTCGTCGACTATGATCAGGCCAATATCGACTCGATTGCGGTCGAGATCATCTACTTCGACGCCCAAAATCGCATCGACCTGCGCGATGTCCGCTATGACAGCGGCATTCGCGAAGTTACTGATTACGACCAGGCCAATGAGCACCCTTGGGCGGCCCATATCTTCGACTATTTGGACGACGGCGTCACCTTCACCGATTACTTCGTCTACGCCTGAGCATCCCCATCACGGAGGATGCGCAGAAGCCAGGCCGGCAATGGCCAATCCGCGATAGTCTGACAGGACACCCAGAGGCGACGAACGCGCCCCTGAGTTAGGCAAGTCGCTCTTTTATTTCCGCAAGATCGTTTCCGAGCCCGAGATCATCAGGTCCGACAGATCGACACCCGGCGGCGCGAGCGTCAGATCGTGCTGATAGGCGATCAGCTTCCAGACATGGCTCGAGAATCCCGCATTCTGGACGTCGCGATAGAACATGTTCGCCGAATATTTGTTCAGCGTCTCATATTCCTCCCACATATGCCCCAGCACGAACGCGGGTTCGAGCTGCGGCACGTTGCCCGCATTGGCGGCGACGATCTCGCGCAGCTGCGGCGCATCATATTTCAGGTGCGAGAAGGGCTCGGGCGTGAAGTCCGACAAATGGCTCCCATAGAAGCTCTGGAACCAGGGAAATACCTTGATGAAGCAGATGCCATCAGGCTTCAGTACGCGCCGCATCTCCGCCAGCACCGCCGGCACGTCGGCGATATGCTCGGCGACCCCCCAGCACATCACCACGTCGAAATGATTGTCCGGAAACGGCATGACGGTTCCGTCATATTTCACCGGGTTGAGCTTGCCGAGGTCCGGAATCGGATCGACGCCGGCGCCCGTCAGACGGCTGACGGCATAGGGTACGACGCTTTCGACTTCCTTGATGTCCAGCGCCGTGACAGAGGCCGCGCCGCGGGCGATCAGGCCCAGGGATATGAGCATCTCTCCACATCCGACGTCGAGGATGGTCTTGCCGGAATAATCGCCGATCTCGGCCGCCAAGAGGTTGGGCACATCCACGAAATGCGTGACCACCCACTGATCCATATCCGGTACAAACGACAAGCGAAAACTCCTCTTTCTGGGTGGTCCGATCAGACTCGCGCAACGGCGAATCATCTTCGCGCGACACTGGTCAGGTGGGTAATCATGACATGCCCCGCGCGCAACATCGTCCGCCGGCGCGCCCGCGCCGCGGCGACTATCGTCCGGCCGGCCCCGTCGCTTCGCGATCGTCGCATGCCGCCGTGAAGGCGCCGAGGTCGTGATACTGGCTCGAATAGGCGAGGTCGCCGAAATATCGAATTTGGGCATGTGCGGGGCTGGTGTTGAAATAATGCGGCCTGACGCCTTGGGGGCAATAATGTCCGACGAGACTCTGTCGCGTCAGTTCGGGCCGCGTGACCGGCGAGCCGCCATGAGCCAGATCGGCATGCCACACGAGGATATCGCCCTTCCTGGCCAGAAACCGCTCCATACCGTCCACGGCGCCATCCGCCAGGACCTGCCGCCATTCATCGTGGGTCTCGGGGCCGTCTTGGCCGGGATCCCAATGCTTCCTCCCGCTGCCGAATTCCCAATCCGGATAACGATGGCTGCCGGGCGTATAGATCAGTTCGCCGGCCCCCGGATGGACATCCTCGAGCGCGATCCAGCATGCCGCCAATTTCATCGGTTCCTCGACCACGACATAAGCGGTGTCCTGATGAAGGCGCTGCTGCGACCCCTGATCGAAGCTCAGGCTTTGAAAAAGCAGCGGCTCGGCTTCGAAGATCAACCGCAGAAACGCCATGAGGCGCGGCGAGGACAGCAGCACGAGCGCTTCCGGCAAGGCGACGAACGAATCGACGACGCGGGTTCCCAGCCGATCCACCGCTTCCGTCAGGCGCTGGGTATGGGCTTCCTGGTGTTTCTGGAAAAGCAGATCGGGATTGCCTTCGCGAAACGACCGGTCGATCTCGCGCTGGAACGCATCGACGGCCGTGATCGGCGCCGCACCTTCGAGGATGATATAGCCGTCGCTCGCGAATTTGCGGACCTGGTCGATCTGCTCGCCGGTCAGCCCGCGCGCGGTCAGTTGCTGGCGCCAATCGGCCCTGTCGATCCAGAGTCCTCCAAATCGGGAATGAAATCGCGGATGTTCCAACAATCGACCTCCAGATACCGGCGACCTGACTAGCAGCGCTTCGCCCGCAGACAAGGCGGATCCGGCGGCCGCGGCGAACACCGCAAATCGCCTTCCTTCGCCGCGGCAAGGCTGCTAGTCAGCGGACAGCCGAGGCCGAACCGCCTCCGCCGCGAATGTGGACGATAAACCGGTCAGGGCATGATACAAACGCGTATGGACCGCCACGGCGGCCGATTTGCTCGCCATCGAGCCCTTCAGAATGACGGTCACGCCTTGACGACGGTGCGCGCCGGATGCGCGGTGTCGGAATGATGCAGTCCGCGGCCAGGATCTACAACGACATCACGGACCAGATGAACGTCATCGGTGCGCTGATCATCCGTGACCTTCAGACCCGGTTCGGCCGCAACAATGTCGGCTATCTGTGGATGATCGGCGAGCCGCTGATGCTGGCCACCGTGATCGGCGGCCTCCATGCCTTCCAGCCCGCTCATGAGGGAACCAACGGGATCAACCCGGTCCCCTTCACCCTGATCGGCTATACGCTCTACATCGTCTTTCGCGGCATCTTCAATCGCGCCGATGCCATCCTCGAGGGCAATGTTCAGTTGCTCTATCACCGGATGGTTTCGGTCCTGGCGATCTCGATCGCGAAGACGATCGTCGAGGCGATGGGCTGCCTGTGCGCCCTCGTCATCCTGCTCTATGTGACGATCGCGCTCGGAATGTCGCTGCCGCCGGCGCGGCCGCTCTACCTGATGGCCGGTGCCGGACTGATCACCTGGTTCTCGTTCGCCGCGGGCCTCAACGTCACCGCCGTGACCTTCGAACGCCCGACGCTCAGCCGGATGGTCCACCCGATCTCCTATTTCTCGCTGCCGGGATCGGGCGCGTTCTTCATGATGGACTGGCTCACGCCGGGCATTCGTCAGTGGATGGTCTGGAATCCGATGGCGATCATATTCGAATATGCCCGTTACGGCATGTTCGAGACCGCGCCCGACACCTATCTTTATGGCGGTTATGCGGTAGGCTGGTGCGCGTTCCTGACCTATACCGGCCTTCTCGGTCTCAGGAAGCAAAAGCAGCATATCCACCTGTCATGACGATAGCCCCCTGTTTTTGCAGCCCATCTGGAAGAATTGATGCACGGAATCATTAAGCCCGAGTCCACCGCGGATGTAGAGAGCAGGGGCTTCGGGCAAGCCCTGCTGGGCTGGGTGCGCCGCAATCTGGCCTTCGTGCTGGTCGTGATCCTTCCGACCGCATTGATCGCGGGCTATTATTATCTGATCGCGGCCGACCAATATCAGTCGGAAACCCATTTCGTCGTGCGCACCGCCGATGCGTCGCCGGGCGTCGCCAGCAATTTCGGAAGCTTTCTCGGCTTCTCCTCGGGCATATCGCAGACCCGCAGCGACGCGCTGAGCGTCAACGACTATCTCAACTCGCAAGAGGCCGTGAACGAGGTCAATCGCCAGTTGAACCTGATCGCGCGCTTTCGCCGTCCGGAGGCCGATTTCTACAGCCGGCTGCGCAATGAGAACCCGACGCCGGAAACGCTGCTCAAATATTATCGCCGCCAGATCAACGTGGGCTTCGACAGCGAATCGGGCATCACCACCTTGAGGGTCCGCGCCTTCCGGCCCGACGACTCCTACGCCATCGTCAAGCAGTTGCTGATATTGGGGGAGCGCAGGGTCAACATTCTCAACGAACGCAGCCTGCATGACACCGTGGTGGTTGCGCGGCGTCAGTTGTCCGATGCCGAAAATGCGCTCGCCGCCATCCAGCAGAAGATGACGCGCTTTCGCCAGGACCGCGGCGACATCGATCCGGCCGGTACCGGCAAGGCGCAGATCACGATGGTGAGCACGCTTCAGATCTCGCTGACCCAGGCACGGGCACAGCTTGCCAGCATGCGCGGCATCATCGCGCCGAGCAGCCCCCAATATATCGCGACCGCCGCGCGCGTGCATGCGCTCGAGGCCCAGGTTGCGGGTCAGGAAGCCAAGCTCGTCGATGGTGGGTCAGCGATCGCCGCCAATATCGGCAATTACGAGAATCTCCAGGTTCGCCAGAGTTTCGCCGCCAAACGCTATGAGGCTGCCGCCGCAAGCCTCCAGAAAGCGCAGGAACAGGCGATCAAGCAGCAGCTTTACATCGTCCGCGTCGTCGAGCCCAATCTGGCCGTCAAATCGCTGTTCCCCGAACGCAAGCGCATCCTGCTCACCGTCTTCTTCTCGCTGCTGATTGCCTATGCCGTCGGCTGGCTGATCTTCGCGGGCGTCAAGGAGCACTCGCTGTAGATGATGAAGACGACGTGCCCGGCGGTCCTGCCGACCTGGCCGGCCTCGTCCGACATCCCGGTGCAGCCGCTATGACGGACGTCATCGACGGATCGCTGGCGGTCGCCCGGAGCGAAGGTTTCGACACGCGCCTGCCGGCCGGGGTCGAGGTGGTGCTCGACATCTCCCGCCTGCTGTCGCGGCTTCTCCATCCGATGCCGACCGGGGTGGATCGGGTGGAGATGGCCTATGCGAGAACCCTGCTCGATCTGATCCCGACACGGCTGCACTTCGCGGCGGTTCACCCGGCCGGCGGCTATGGCCGCCTCGACAGGGCCGATGTGCTCGAGTTCCTTGCGGCGACAGAACTGCAATGGGCGACGGGCCGACGGATGTCGGCGATGGCGCTGCGCTTTCGCGCGCTGCGGATGCTCGCCCGGATGCGCCCCCGGCGCGTCCCGCCACGGCAGGCGGGCGCGCAGCGCTTCTATTTGCAAGCCTCGCCACACCATCTCCACAGGCGCTCGCAGGTCGAAGCGATATTGAAGAAGGAACGTGCCCGGTTCCTGTGCCTGGTGCATGACCTCATCCCGATCGAATATCCCGAATATGCGCGGCCGAACGGTGCCGACCTGCATCGGCTCCGAATCGAGACCATGGTTTCGCTGTGCGACGGCCTGATCACCAACAGCCTGGCGACGGCGGCATCGCTGAAAAAATTTCTTGCGGTCGACGGCCGCCATCCGATCATCGCCTCGGCCCATCTCGGGACCAATGTCGCCGCTCCGGCGGAGCATTCCAGGCCGCCGGCGAGCGGGCCGATATCGCGGCCCTATTTCGTCGTGATCAGCACGATCGAGCCGCGCAAAAACCATATGCTGCTGCTCAACGTCTGGCGGCGAATGATCGAAACCCTCGACGAAGCGCAGATTCCTCATCTGGTGATCATCGGCCGCCGTGGGTGGGAAAACGAGAATGTGGTGGACATGCTCGAGCGATGCGACGTGCTGCGCCCGCACATCACCGAACTGGCGGGCCTGTCGGATGCCGACGTATCGCGGTTCCTGACCGGGGCCCGCGCGCTGCTACTGCCTTCGTTCGCCGAGGGGTTCGGCATGCCCGTCACCGAGGCGCTGGTCATGGGAACCCCGGTCATCTGCAGCGACCTGCCGGCGTTGCGCGAGGCCGGTTGCGAGGTCGCCGACTATATCGACCCACTCGATGGATTGGGCTGGATCGAAGCGATCCGCGACTATAGCGGCGGCTTTTCGGCACGCCGCTCCGCCCAGCTCGAACGCCTCCAGCAATGGCGCGCACCGGACTGGCCCGACCATCTGCGTGTCGTGCTGGCGATGATCGAGGAGCTCGCGACCAGCGGCCGGTGAGCCCGATCGGGAACGCAGCCTCCATGCCGGACCTCGGCGCGTTCGACTCCCCGCGTTCCGGTGTCGACCCGGGCCGCGCTCGATCATGTCGATCCCGGATGCGGCAACATCTGCGAGATCGCCTATGAACCATCGGAAAACCATTCCCCCTGCCCGCTGAAATCGGTTAGCCCTCTAACCGCATGGACCTCTACCTCCCCATCGCCGGCCTGTCGGTGAACATCATCGTCATCATCGGACTGGGCGGGCTCGTCGGAATCCTGTCCGGCATGTTCGGGGTCGGCGGCGGCTTCCTGACCACGCCGCTGCTGATCTTCTACGGCATTCCTCCCGCGGTCGCGGTGGCGTCGTCGGCGACCCAGATCACCGGCGCCAGCGTGTCGGGGGTGATGGCGCACGGCCGGCGCGACGGGGTCGACTATCATATGGGCGCGGTGCTGGTCGCGGGCGGCGCGGTCGGCTCGGTCGCCGGCGGTTATGCGTTCCGGGCGCTGCAGGAGGTCGGCCAGGTCGATACGGTGGTCAGCCTGATGTACGTCATCCTGCTCGGCGGGATCGGCATCATGATGGCCAGGGAATCGATCGGTCTGCTCGTCGCCGGCTGGCGCGGCGCGGCGCCGCGCGCTGCCGCACGCCGCCACCATCCGCTGATCGCGATGCTCCCCTTGCGCTGGCGCTTCTACCGCTCGGGCCTCTACATCTCGCCGCTGGCGCCCTTGATCCTCGGCTTCCTGGTCGGGGTAATGACGGTGCTGATGGGGGTCGGCGGCGGCTTCATCCTGGTGCCGGCGATGATCTACATGCTCGGCATGTCGACCCGGGTCGTGGTCGGCACCTCGCTGTTCCAGATATTGTTCGTCACCGCGGCGACGACGATGGTCCACGCCACCACCACCCACGCGGTCGACGTCGTGCTCGCCGGGCTGCTGCTGATCGGCAGCGTCACCGGCGCCCAGGTCGGCGCGCGGATGACGACGATGGTGAAACCCGAATATCTGCGGCTCGGCCTCGCCTTCATCGTGCTGGTGGTCGCCTTCCGCATGGCGATCGGCCTGGGCTGGCGCCCGCCCGAGATTTTCACGGTCGAACCGCTGTGAGGCTGAAGCGCGCCGGCCTGGCCATGCTCGCGGCGATGGCGCCGCTGCTGCTTGGCGCGGCCGAAGCGCCGCGGCTGGTGCCCGATGTCTCGCAGCGCAAGATCGACATCATCTACAGCTTCACCGGCGCCGAGCTGCTGCTGTTCGGGGCGATCCTCTATCCCGGCGGCCGCGCACCGACCGCCCGGCCCGAGATCGCGGTGGTGATCAAGGGGCCCGCCGAACCGGTGCTGGTCCGCGAGAAGCGCAAGATCGCCGGCATGTGGATCAACGCCGACAGCGCCAGCCTGCGTTCGGTCCCCTCCTTCTACGCGCTCGCCTCGTCGCGGCCGATCGACCGCATCGTCGACGAACGCACCGCGGTGATCTACGAGCTGGGCATCGACAATCTCCAGCTCTCGCCCGCCAGCGGCGGCGACCCGGCCGAGGCGCGCCGATTCGAGGACGGGGTCGTCGATCTCAAGCGCCGCGGCGGCTATTATTCGGAGACCGCGCACGGGGTCGAGATCAGCGAGGGCGTGCTCTACCGGGCCCGCATCGCGATCCCGGCCCGGGTCCCCGTCGGCAAATATACCGCCGAGACCTTCCTGATCGAGAAAGGCCGCGTCGTCGCCGCCGCGACCCGCGACATCGACATCGACAAATCGGGGTTCGAGGCGTTCGTCGCACAATCGGCCGAACGCCATGCGATCCTCTACGGCCTCGTCGCGGTCGCGCTGTCGCTCGCGCTCGGCTGGGCCGCGAGCGCCGCGTTCCGTCGGCTGAACGGGTAGAGCGCGTTTCCCCAAAAAAGCCGTCGCCCCAGCGAAGGCTGGGGCCCATGTCTCTGTCCCAATGCGACGTCGCCCATAGCCTCGCCGCCGCTGCGATCAGCTACCCACGAGCGGCACTGCAAATGGCGACAGACATGGGCCCCAGCCTTCGCTGGGGCGACGATAGTTTTGATGCCCCCCTCTCTCTAAGCCCTTCTTAACGCACAGCCTCTATGCCGTCCCCGATGTGGCCGAGGGGACGAATGTGACGATCAACTGGACCGATATGGCCACCGATGCGGCGCTCGCCGCGATCGGTCCCACCGTTCTTGGCCAGGTCCTGTCGGTCTCGGGCTCCGGCGCGCAGATCCTGGTCGATCGCGCCGCGCTCGACATGCTCGGCAGCGATCCCGATCCGGTGCGGGCTATGGCGGGCCAGGTCGGGTCGCAGGTCAAGCTGCCGGTCGGCCCCTGCTGGGTGGTCGGATCGGTCTCGGCGATCGAGATGCGCGGCGAGCAACTGGTCGCCAGCGTCGACCTGCTCGGCGAGGGCCGCGCCGATGACGCCGGCATCGCCGGCTTCCGCCGCGGCATCACCCGCTTCCCGATCCCGGGCTGCCCGGTCCATGCGGTCGCGACCGCCGATCTCGAAGCGATGTTCAGCGCCGCCGGCGTGCCGCATATCGAAATCGGCACCGTCCACCCCACCCCCGCCACCCGCGCCGCGCTGCTGATCGATGCGATGCTCGGCAAGCATTTCGCGCTGCTGGGATCGACCGGCACCGGCAAGTCGACCGCCGCCGCGCTGATCCTCCACCGCATCTGCGAGATGGCGCCGGCGGGGCATATCGTGATGATCGATCCGCACGGCGAATATGGCGCGGCCTTCGCCGATGCCGGGGCGGTGTTCGACGTGTCGAACCTGGCGATGCCCTATTGGCTGATGAACTTCGAGGAGCATTGCGAGGTGCTGCTCACCACCCGCGGCGCCGATCGCCAGATGGACGCCGACATCCTCGCCAAATGCCTGCTCGCCGCGCGCCAGAAGAACCGCCTCGCCGAAGGCATGCCCCGCCTGACTGTCGACAGCCCGATCCCCTATGTCCTGTCCGACCTGACCCAGATCATCTCGACCGAGATGGGCAAGCTCGACAAGGCGAGCAACAGCGCCCCCTATCTGCGGCTCAAGACCAAGATCGACGAAATCCGATCGGATCCGCGTTACAGCTTCATGTTCTCCGGCATGCTCGTCGGCGACAGCATGAAGGCGTTCATCAAGCGGATCTTCCGCCTGCCCGGCGACGGCCGGCCGATCTCGGTGATCGACGTGTCGGGGGTGCCGTCGGAGATCACCTCGGTGGTGGTCGCGGTGCTCGCGCGGACCGTGTTCGACTATGCGATCTGGGCGCGCGACGCCCAGCATCCGATCCTGCTGGTGTGCGAGGAGGCGCATCGCTACGTCCCCTCGGACACCGGCACTGGCGGCAATGCGGTGCGCCGCATCCTCGAACGGATCGCCAAGGAAGGCCGCAAATATGGCGTGTCGCTGGGTCTGATCACCCAGCGCCCGTCGGATCTCGCCGAAGGCGTGCTCTCGCAATGCGGGACGATCATCGCGATGCGGCTCAACAATGATCGCGACCAGGCCTTCGTCAAGGCGGCGATGCCCGAGGGTTCCCGCGGCTTCCTCGACGCGATCCCGGCACTCCGCAACCGCGAGGCGATCGTCTGCGGCGAGGGCGTGTCGATCCCGATCCGACTGGCGTTCGACGATCTCGACCCGGCGCTGCGCCCGGCGTCGAACGACCCCGCTTTTTCCGCGCTGTGGCGCCGGACCGGCGGCGAGGAAGAAGCGATCGACGAGGTCATCGGCCGCTGGCGCAGCCAGCGGAGATAAGCGCGTTTTTTCGGCTACGCCGAAGCGGCACCAGCCCGCTCCCCCTCCCGACCTCCCATTCAGGATACACTGTGGGAGGTCCGGAGGGGGAGCGGGCTGGTGCCGCACGTGGTTCAGCTCGCTGAACCACAGCAAACAACGCATCCATTTCGGCCCCGGAGCGTTCCCCCGCCTGGCACGTCTTCCCGCGTGCCGTGCAAGGGACGAATGACATGATCACCAGAATGATGCTGATGACCGCGCTGATCGCGGGTGGCGTTTCGGTGGCGGGCGCGCAGACCCCCGCGGCGACCGACGTGCCGACCTGTTCGAAAACCGTCACCGACAAGTGCATCAACCGCACCGCCACGACCAAGAAGGTCGTCCACCACAAGAAGGTGGTCAAGAAGACCAGCAAGACCACGACCACCAACGGGTGATCGAACGGCGACGGGCCCGTGTCAGGCGGGCCCGCGCTTTTCTCGACCTATTCAGGTCACCGACAGACCCGCCATGGCAGTCAGCCTGCTCCAAGAGTGCCTGAATTCGTCAAATGAGATGTGCGTCATGACCCGAACCGTCTTCCTGCTTCTCGCGGCATCGGCCGCAACCAGCCTCGCCTTGCCCGCCTTCGCGCAGACCAGCATCCAGCTGGGCGAGCGGCCGATCAAGCGCGGCGAGGTGATCGCCTTCGTCAACAAGCAGTTCGCGCAGATGGACAGCAACCATGACGGGCATGTCAGCCCGCAGGAATTCCAGGCCTATCATGACGCCCCGGCCAACCAGGGCAGCACCGGCCTCGGCCATGTCGGCGGCCGCTGGTTCGAGAAGACCGACGCCGATGGCGACGGCCGGGTGACGATCGACGAGGCCCGGGCGCGACCGCTGCAGATGTTCGACATGGCCGACGTCAACCGCGACGGCATCGTCAGCCTCGACGAACAGTCGATGGCCGCGCTGTTCATGAAATAAGCGGGTGCTCGCGCACTAGCCGGCACGCCTTATGCTGACGATCGTCACCGGCCGGGTCAGGAACTGGCCCTTCATCCCGGGCGGGCCATCGGTCGGCGAGCGCGGCGCCGCCAGGATCTTCTTCACCACGTCCATGCCCTCCACGACATGGCCGAACGCCGCATAGCCTGCATTGTCGCCGGGCTTCGACGGATCGGCATCCATATAGGGCATGTCGCCGACGATGATGAAGAATTCGCTGGTCGCGGTGCCCGGGGCGTTGCGCCCCATCGAGATCGTACCGTCGACATGTTTGACCCCGGTCTTGCTGGTCGGCTCGTGCGCGATCGGCGGATACATCTTGCGCGGATCGAACTTCACCCCGCCCTGGACCAGGCCCATTTCCGGCATGTTGGGGACCGGCACCGCCCGGTAGAAGGTCATCCCGTCATAGCGTTTGGTGTTCACATAATGGAGGAAATTGGCGGTGGTGGCCGGCGCCCTTTCCTTCTCCAGCTCGAGCAGGATCGACCCCTCGCTGGTGACGATGCTGACCTTGACCATCGCCGGCTTGGGCGCGGGCGGCGGGGCCGGTGCCTCGGCAGCAGCGGGCGGTGCCGCCGGCGCCGGCGGTGCGGCCTCCTGCGCGATGGCGGCGGACGCGAGGCACAGCGAAGCGGCGAGGCACGAAGCGAGGAGCGGTTTCATGCCCCCACTCTACCCGCCCGCGCCGCGACGGCAAGTCGCTCGGCCGCATCGCCGGGGCGCTCGATCCGCGGCCGCTTGACCGGGGGCTGGCCGCCACCGAGACTGGGACGACAGCACCGGCAAGGGAGAGAAGGATGGATATGCGCGAACTCGGCCGCAGCGGCCTGAAGATCGCGCCGCTCGTCTTCGGCGGCAATGTGTTCGGCTGGACGATCGACGAGGCGACCAGCTTCACCCTGCTCGACGCCTTCGTCGATGCCGGGCTCAACGCGATCGACACCGCCGACGTCTATTCGCGCTGGATCCCCGGCCATCAGGGCGGCGAGTCGGAGACGATCATCGGCAAATGGCTCAAGGCCAATCCGGGCAAGCGCGACCGGATCGTGCTGATGACCAAGTTCGGGCTCGACGTCGGCAACGGCAAGGGGTTGTCGGCGGGCCAGATGGTGACCGCGGTCGAGGCGTCGCTCACCCGGCTGCAGACCGATGTCATCGACCTCTACCAGGCGCATCGCTTCGATCCCGACACCCCGCACGAAGAAACCCTCGCCGCCTTCGCCAAGCTGATCGAGGCCGGCAAGGTGCGCGCGATCGGCGCGTCCAACTACACCGCCGACGAACTCTCCGCCGCGCTCGCGACCTCGGCCGGGCATGGCCTGCCAAGCTACGAGACCCTCCAGCCGCTCTACAATCTCTACGACCGCCAGGAATATGAGGGGCCGCTGCGCGACCTGTGCATCGCCGAGACTATCGGCACGATCCCCTATTATTCGCTCGCCGCGGGCTTCCTCACCGGCAAATATCGCTCGGCGGCCGACACCGGCAAAAGCTCGCGCGGCGGCGGGATGGGCCAATATCTCAACGACCGCGGCTTCCGCATCCTCGCCGCGCTCGACGATGTGTCGGCGCGGCTCGGCGCGACCCAGGCCGAGGTCGCGCTCGCCTGGCTGATCGCGCGCGAAGGGGTCACCGCGCCGATCGCGAGCGCCACCAGCCTCGCCCAGTTGCAGGGTTTGATCAATTCGGTATCGCTGGTGTTGCCCGCCGAGGACATCGCCGCGCTGGATCAAGCCGGGGAATAACGTCGCCCGTGGCCGAAATCGTCGATCGCCCCTATAGGCTGGCGATCGATATCGGTCCGGGACATCCAGATGGCATCAGAACGCAGGCTCGGCGTCAAGAACACCAAGGCGCGCACCCAGCTGGTCGACGCCGCCGACGCCTTGCTCTCCGAAGAGGGCTTCCAGGCGATCAGCGCGCGACGGGTCGCCGAACGCGCCGGCCTGAAACCCCAGCTCGTCCATTATTATTTCCGGACGATGGACGATCTGGTCATCACCGTCTTCCGCCGCGCGACCGAGCAATATCTCGAACAGCATGAGCGGGCGCTGGCCGAACCCCAGCCGCTCCGCGCGCTGTGGAAGCTCAACACCAATCCCGCCGACACCAAGCGCATCATGGAATTCATCGCGGTCGGCAGCCACCGCGAAGGGTTGCGCGCCGAGATTTCGCGGTCGGGCGAGCATTTTCGTACGCTCCAGATTGGCGTCGTCACCCGCGCCTTCGCCGCGCAGGGGATCGACGAGGCGATGTTCCCGCCGGCGGCGATCGTGATGCTGATGGCGGCGATCTCGCGCGCGCTGGTGATGGAGAAGACCCTCGGCATCACCATGGCGCATGACGAGCTGCGCGGGATGATGGGCCGCTTCCTCGAGCGGGTCGAACCGCTTTCGGAGGCCCAGACGGACTAGCTTTCACCGCGGATCAGCCCGCCTCTTGACCGCCACCGCCAATTTGCTCAGAGGGTGTACAGCATTTTGGAGAGCGATGGTCATGCATATCGAAGTCGAGCCGATCAAGCCGCATATCGGTGCCCGGGTCCATGTCGACCGCACGACGCTGTTCGACAAGGAAACCGGCCAGCGCTGCCGTGAACTGCTCGAGGCGCATGGCGTGCTGGTCTTCCCGCGGATCGGGCTCAGCGACGCCGAACAGCTCGCCTTCACCGACAATCTCGGCGAGCGGATCAACCTCAGCCGCTCGGTCCCCGGCGCCAATCCGGAGGCGCCCGAGGTCTACAAGGTCACGCTCGATCCGAAGATCAATGAGCAGCCCGAATATGTGCAGGGCACCTTCTTCTGGCACATGGACGGCATCACCACCAACGCGCCGCCGCCCAAGGCGACGCTGCTGACCGGCCGCAGCATCGCCGCCAGGGGCGGCCACACCGAATTCGCCAGCACCTATGCCGCCTATGACCATCTGCCCAAGGACGAGAAGGCCGAGATCGCCGGGCTGCGCGTGCTCCACAGCGTCCCCGCCAGCATCGCCTCGGTCGTCGAGAACCCGTCCGAGGAGGACGTCGCCCGCTGGAACCGCGCGCCGGTCAACGAGCATCCTCTGGTGTGGACCCACGAGACCGGCCGCAAGTCGCTGGTGATCGGTTCGACCGCCGACCGCGTCATCGGCATGACCCTGGCCGAAGGCCGCGCGCTGCTGGTGCGGATGGTCGAATGGGCCGCCCAGCCCGACTTCAGCTATCGCCACCATTGGGAACAGGGCGACCTGGTCGTCTGGGACAATACCGGCTCCCTCCACCGGGTGATCCCCTATGACAAGAGCTCGGGCCGGATGATGCACCGCACCGCGATCGCCGGCCACGAACCGGTCAATTGAATTAAACCCGTCGCCCCGGCGGAGGCCGGGGCCGCCCACGTCGAGGACGCGCTCTATCTTGGGCGGCCCCGGCCTCCGCCGGGGCGACGATCTGATTTAAGCCTTCACCAGCCCCTTGAGCACCTTGTCGAGCGTCAGCGGATAGTCGCGGATGCGCACCCCGCAGGCATTGTAGACCGCGTTGGCGACCGCGGCGCCGGCGCCGCAGATGCCGAGTTCGCCGACCCCCTTGGCCTTCATCGGCGAGGATTTGTCGTCGAGTTCGTCGACGAAGAACACATCCTGTTCGGGAATGTCGGCGTGCACCGGCACCTGATATTCGGCCATGTCGTGGTTGACGAAATAGCCGAAGCGCGGATCGACGACGAGTTCCTCCATCAGCGCCGCGCCCACCCCCATCGCCATCGCCCCGATCACCTGGCTGCGCGCGGCCTTGGGGTTGATGATCCGGCCGGCGGCGAAGGCCCCGCCCATCCGCCGCACCCGGATCTCGCCGGTCGAGACGTCGACCCCGACCTCGCAGAAATGCGCGCCGAACGTCCCCTGGGCGTAGCGCTTGGCGAGATCGCCATATTCGATCTTGTCCTCGGCGACCGCACCCTGCGCGCCGGCCGCTTCGCCAAGCTTCACCCGCCGGTTGCCGCCGATGATATAGCCGCCCTCGAACTCGGCATCGCCGGCGTTGAAGCCCGCCTTTTGCGCCAGTTGATCGCGCAGCATCACGCATGCCGCGTAGACGCCGGCGGTCGAGTTGTTGCCGCCCCACTGCCCGCCCGAGCCGGCCGACGCCGGGAAATCGCTGTCGCCGAGCCGCACCACGACGTCGTCGAGCCCGACCCCCATCATCTCGGCGGCGGTCTGGGCGATGATCGTATAGCTGCCGGTGCCGATGTCGGTCATGTCGGTCTCGACGGTGACGATCCCCTTCGCGCTGACCGCGACCCGCGCGCCCGACTTCATCACCAGATTGTTGCGGAACGCCGATGCCATTCCCATCCCGACCAACCAGCGCCCGTCGCGGACCTGTCCGGGCTTCGCCTTGCGCCGCGACCAGGTGAAGCGGTCGGCGCCTATCTTGAGGCATTCGACGAACTTGCGGCTCGAGAAAGGGCGGCTCGGCCCCTTCTCCGGATCGAACTGGACATCGTTGACGATGCGCAGTTCGACCGGATCCATCGCCAGCTTCTCGGCGAGTTCGTCCATCGCGATCTCGAGCGCGAGCAGGCCGACCGCCTCGCCCGGCGCGCGCATCGCATTGCCCTCGGGCAGGTCGAGCGTCGCCAGCCGGTGCGCGGTCATCCGGTTCTCGCCGCGATAGAGCAGCCGGGTCTGCATCGCCGAGGTCTCGGGGTCGCCGCCGGGCAGGTTGCCCGACCAGCTCTCATGGCCGATCGCCTGGATCACCCCCTGCCTGTCGGCGCCGATGCGGATGCGCTGGATCGTCGCCGGCCGGTGGGTGGTGTTGTTGAAGATCTGCGGGCGGGCGAGCGCGACCTTGACCGGCCGGCCGCACGCCCTGGCGCCCAATGCCGCCATGATCGCATCGGCGCGGATCCACAGCTTCGATCCGAAGCCGCCACCGATATAGGGCGAGACGATCCGCACATTGGCCTTGTCGATGCCGAGCGTCGCCGCGGTGTCGCGCACGGCCCAGGCGATCATCTGATTCGACGTCCACAAGGTGAGCTTGTCGCCCTCCCACGCCGCGATCGTCGCATGCGGTTCCATCATCGCATGGTTTTGGTCGGGGGTGGTGTAGCGCTGGTCGACCTTGACCTCGGCCTTGGCGAAGGCGCCCGCGAAATCGCCGACCGCGGTGTCGGGGGCATTGTCGCCGCTGCCCTCGGGCTTGACCGCATGGCTGGTCTCGGCGGCGAGGTCGAACTTTCCCTTCACCGGCGCATAGTCGACATGGACCAGCTTGGCCGCATCGCGCGCCTGTTCGAAGCTTTCGGCGACGATCAGCGCGACCGCCTGATCATAATGCTCGATCTCGGGACCCGCGAGCAGCCTGGCGGTGTGCGACCGCGCCTTCTTGAGCGGGCCGGCATTGGCGGCGGTGACCACCGCCAGCACCCCCGGCGCCGCCTCGGCATCGCGCGTATCGATATGCGCGATCCGGCCGGTGGCGATCGCCGATCCCAGGATCACGCCATAGGCGGCGTTGGGCGCCTTGTCGTTCTGCTCATAGGCGTAGGGCGCAACGCCGCAGACCTTGTCCCGGCCGTCGATCCGGTCCTGCGGGCGGCCGACGATCCGTCCCCGATCGATCGGGTTGGTGACGGCGGGGGTGTCGAACTTCATGCCCGCGCTCCCTGTTCGGCATCGGCGATGGTCGCGGCGAGCGTGCGTTCGAGCAACGTCGTCTTGAACGCATTCTGGTCGGTGGTCTTCGCGCCCGCGAGCACCGATGCGGCGATCTTCGCGGCGCCGCGTTCGGCTTCGGCGGCCTCGACCCGCCACGGCTTGTGCGCGAGCCCGCCAAAGGCATAGCGCCCGCTGCCGTCGGGCTGGACCACCGCTGCGACCGAGACGGTGGCGAAGGCATAGGAGGCACGGTCGCGGACCTTGCGGTAGCGGTGGCTGCCGCCGATCGGCGCGGGCAGCACCACCGCGGTGATGAGCTCGCCGGGCTTGAGTGCGGTCTCGATCTGCGGACTGTCGCCGGGCAGAAGGTGGAAATCGGCGATCGGGATCGCGCGGGTGGCGCCGTCGGGTCCGACCGTCTCGACCACCGCGTCGAGCAGCCGCATCGCCACCGCCATGTCCGACGGATGGGTGGCGATGCAGGCCTCGCTGGTCCCGAGTATCGCCAGGTTGCGGTTGAATCCGCCGATCGCCGCACAACCCGATCCGGGCCTGCGCTTGTTGCACGGCTTGGTGGTGTCGTAGAAATAGGGACAACGGGTGCGCTGGAGCAGGTTGCCGCCGGTGGTCGCCTTGTTGCGCAGCTGCCCCGATGCCCCCGAGAACAGCGCGCGCGACAGCACCGCATAGTCCTTGCGGATGCGCTTGTCGGCGGCGAGGTCGGTGTTGCGCACCAGCGCGCCGATCCGCACCCCACCGTCGTCGGTCCTGGCGATCCGGTCGAGGTCGAGACGGTTGACGTCGATCAGATGCGCCGGGGTCTCGATCTGCAGCTTCATCAGGTCGAGCAGGTTGGTGCCGCCGGCGATGAACTTCGCCCCCGGATTCGCCACCGCCGCGGCGGCCGCTGCCGCGGGGCTTTCGGCGCGCTCATAGGTGAAGGATTTCATGCGCGTTCCCCGGCGACGTCGCGGATCGCGGCGACGATGTTCGAATAAGCGGCGCAGCGGCAGATATTGCCGCTCATCCGCTCGCGTATCTCCTCGGGGCTCGGCTCCATCGGGGCGAGCAGGTCGGCGCTGACATGGCTGGGAATGCCCTTGCGGATTTCCTCAAGCATCGCCACCGAAGAGCAGATCTGCCCCGGCGTGCAATAGCCGCATTGATAGCCGTCATGGGTGATGAAGGCGCGCTGCATCGGATGGAGATCGTCTGGGGTGCCGAGCCCCTCGATCGTCGTCACCTCGTCGCCGTCGTGCATCACCGCCAGCGTCAGGCAGCTGTTGATCCGCCGCCCCTCGACGATGACGGTGCAGGCGCCGCACTGGCCATGGTCGCAGCCCTTCTTGGTGCCGGTCAGATGGAGATGCTCGCGCAGCGCATCAAGCAGGGTCGTGCGCGGATCGACATCGAGCGTGCGGGCCTTGCCGTTGATCTTGAGGGTCGTCGATAGGGTCGGCGTCGAGGCCATGATATTCTCCGAACGCGGCGGATCGGCGGCGAGCAGGGGTGTCGCCGCCGTGGCGCAGGTAGCCGCGCCGCCGGCCAGCAGCCCGCGTCGCGTCACCGACAGGTGCCCGTTTTCCATTTCGCCTCCGAAACCGCAATAGCGAAGGGAAGACGCATGACATTGCGCTTTTGATCCGAGCCTCGGCACACCATCTATCGATAATGCGCGATCACATCAGCTCCGACTGGCAAGCGGCCATCCTCGTCTGCGGCAAATGCTCGAAGAAGGTGAAGGGCGGCTTCGGCCCCAAGGGCAGGACCCGTCTCGCCAAGGCGCTGCGCGATCTCGGCAACGGCAAGAAGGGGCGCAAGGCCGATCTCGGGGTGATCGAGACCGGCTGCCTCAAGATCTGCCCGAAGAACGCGGTGATGGTGGTCGACGGCCAGCGGCCGAAGGACTGGCTGATCGTCGAGGCCGGGACGCCGGTGGAGCAGGTGGCGGGGCGGTTGGGGTTGCCCCGCCGCTAGAGCCGCGCCGCGACCAGCGCCCAGATGTCTTCGGCGACATGCTCGACGCTGCGCCGCTCGCCGGCCGGGTCGAGGATCGGTACCTGCGCCAGACCGGCCGCCGCACCGGTCGTGCGGTAATAGGCATCGACCGCGACCTGCAGCCCGGGCTTCGCCTCGTGGATATCGGCTTCGCCCGCGGCATAGGCCCGGGTCGCGTCGGTGCCGCGGGCGAGATTGCCGCCGCGGCGGAAGAAGTCGGGGGTGCCGACCATGGCGATCTCGACATCGGGACGCGGCAGCGCGAACAGGTCATATTCGACCCAGCTCAGCAGCGCATGGAGTTCGTCGCGGCGCGCGGGGTCGTCGATCTTGGCGCTCTGATAGGCGATGTTCGACGCGACATAACGGTCGCACAGCACGATCGCCCCACGCGCGAGATCGGCACGCATCCGCTCGCGCTCGGCCAGCCGGTCGACCGCGAAGGCGAGGCTGAGGAATTCGGGCGCGACCTCGCCGAAGCGGCCGCCGAGAAAGCCGCCGATCAGCTCGCCGATCGGGGTGCCGCTTTTGTTGGGAAAATCATAGGCGACGATCTCGCGGCCGAGGCCAGCCAGCTCGGCGCGCAGCAGCGCGATCTGGGTGCTCTTGCCGATGCCGTCGGCGCCTTCGACGACGATCAGCCGGCCGGTGGAAAGGGGGGATGTCATCGCGCTGGTGTCGGGCGCGGCGGCGCGGCGGTCAAGCCGGGGCGAGGCTTTTCGCCGCCCATTGTTCGCGCAGGACATTTTTGAGCACCTTGCCCGCCCCCGACAGCGGCAGTGCCTCGACGACGTCGAAGCTGCGCGGCACCTTGAAGCCCGCGATCCGCGCGCGGGCATGCGCGACGATCGCGGCGGTGTCGGCGACGGCGCCGGGCCGCAGCACGATCACCGCATGGACCGCCTCGCCCCAGCGCTCGTCGGGGATCGCGATCACCGCGACCTGGGCGATCGCGGGATGGGTCGACAGCGCATGCTCGACCTCGGCCGAATAGACATTCTCGCCGCCGGTGATGATCATGTCCTTCAAGCGGTCGACGATCGTCACATATCCGCGCGGGCACATCCGGCCGAGATCGCCGGTGTGCATCCAGCCGTCGCGGACCGCCGCCGCGGTCGCCTCGGGCATGTCCCAATAGCCGAGCATGACATTGTCGCCGCGCACCACCACCTCGCCGACCTCGCCGCGCGGCAGCTCGCGATCGTCGCCGTCGACGATGCGGACCTCGACGGTGGCGATCGGCCGGCCGGCGCTGTGCATCCGCCCGTCATGGCGCGCCGCGCCGAGATGATCGTCGGGCGAAAGCGCGGTCGCGCAGGGGCCGAGCTCGGTCATGCCATAGCATTGGTGGAGCGCCGCCGCCGGCAGCGCCGCGATCAGCCGGTCGAGGGTCGCCTCGTCGATCGTCGAGGCGCCGTAGACGATCCGCCTGACGCTCGACAGGTCGTGGCCGGCGAAGTCGGGATGGCCGATCAGCATGCGCAGCATCGTCGGCACCAGGAACAGGTCGGCGATCCGGTGCCGCTCGATCGCGACCAGCGCTGCCTTGGCGTCGAACATCGGCAGGAACACCAGCGGCCCGCCGCCCATCACCGCGATGTTGGTGATCGCCAGCGACCCGATATGGAAGAGCGGCGCGCTGACCAGGAAGGCGCCGCAGGGCTGGCCGCCGGGGGTGGCGATCGTCCCCAGCCCCGAAGCGAGGATGTTGCGGTGGCTGAGCATCACCCCCTTGGGAAAGCCGGTGGTGCCGCCGGTGTACATCACCGCCGCGAGATCGTCGCCCGACCGGCGGGCATCCTCGACCGGCTCGGCAGCCTCGAGCCAGGCGCGATAATCGTCCGATCCGATCTCGATGACATGGTCGAGGCAGGGTGCGCCGTCGCGGATCGCCGGGATCATCGCCGCGAAGGCGGGATCGACCAGCAGGATGCGGGTACCGCAATTGGTCAGCGAATAGGCGACCTCGGCGGCGCTCCAGCGCAGATTGACCGGGTTGATCGCGCCGCCCGCCCACAGCGTCCCGTAGATATAGTCGAGGAACGGGGCACCGTTGCGCGACAGCATCGCCACCCGGTCGCCGGGGGCGAGGCCGATCGCCCGCAGCGCCCCGGCGAAGCGGGCGATCGCGGCGCCGGTCTCGGCCCAGGTCCGCTGCCGGTCGCCGTCGATCGTCGCGACCTCGTCGGGCGCGCACTGCACCATCCGGTGGATCGCCTGGGTCAGATACATGCCGCCTCCCCTGAAGCCCGTGCCGGTCGCCGCCGGCTTCGTCGGGACGACGCATAACCCAACCCCGGCGATTGCACATCACCCCATCGCGGCGCGGGTCCGCTTGTCGACGAGCTGCTCCATCACCGTCAGCGGCATCGCGCCGCTGTCGAGGACGTCGTGGAACGCCTTGAGATCGAACTTCGCGCCGAGCGCCGCCTGCGCCTTGGCGCGCGCGCGGGTCCAGGCCATGTGGCCGACCTTGTACGAGCAGGCCTGGCCCGGCTGGGTGCAGTAGCGCTCGACCTCGCGCTGCGAGCGCGGCTGGGCGAAGCCGGTGGTGTCGACCAGATAGGCGGTCGCCTTCTCGCGGCTCCACTGCTGGGTGTGGATGCCGGTGTCGACCACCAGCCGCGCCGCGCGGAACAGGAAGGACTGGAGATAGCCGGCGCGTTCGAGCGGATTGGCATAGGCCTTGAGTTCGTCGGCGAGCTGCTCGGCGTAGAGCGCCCAGCCTTCGCTATAGGCGCCGAAGAAGCCGATCTTGCGCAGCATCGGAATGTCCTTCGACTGCTGCGCGAGGCTGATCTGGAGATGATGGCCGGGGACGCCCTCATGATAGGTCAGCGACGGCAGGCTGTATTTCGGCCAGTCGCCGACATCCTTGAGGTTGATGAAGTAGATCGCCGGCCGCGCCCCGTCGAGCGAGGCGCGCTTGTAATAGCCGTTCGAGGCGCCGTCCTGGATCTCGACCGGCACCGCGCGGATCTCGAGCGCGGCGGTAGGGACGTGCGAGAAAGCCTGCGGCAGCTTCTTGTACATCGCCTCGATCCCCGTGTTGAGCGAGGCGATCAGCGCGGTGCGGCCCTCGGCCGTGTTCGCATAGAGCTGGGCCGGATCCTTGTTGAGCGCGGTCAGGCGCTCGGCGACCGTCCCCCTGGTCATCCCCTGCCCCTTGAGAATAGTATCGAGCTCGGCCGAGATCTGCGCGACCTGGTCGAGCCCCATCTTGTGGACCTCGTCGGGGGTGAAGTCGGTGGTGGTCGCCTGCTTCAGCGCGGCGGCGTAGATCGCCTCGCCCTGCGGCACCCGCCACACCCCGGCGCCGGCTTTGGTCAGCCCGCGCTGCTGCTTCATCAGCGCGATCTGGCGGTCGAGCGCGGGATAGACCCTGGTCTCGACGATCTGCGCGGCGGGCGTCGCATAGTCGCCGGCGATCCCCTTCTCCTTCGCGCGGCGGACGAGCGAGCCGACCAGGTTGCTCTGCGCGGCCGGGGTCGCGCGCAGCCGCTCCATCTGGCCGATCGTCAGGTCGATCGAAAAATCGGGGGCGATATAGCCTTTCGCGCCGCGCGCCCGCTCGACCTCGGTATCGGTGTCGAGCGAACCCGCGAACGCGTCGAGCCGGGCGAGATAGGCGTCGGCATCCTCCTTGGTCGCGACGACATGGGTGTCGTTGAGGAAGTCGGGGACGCTGAAATAGGCGCCGCCTTGCTGGAAGATGCGATAGGGCCGCGTGACGCTGTCGAGGCCGAATTTCTCGGCGGCGACGAGGCCCTGGCGGCGCGAATAGAGGATGATTTCACGGTTGAGCACAGCCGCCTCGGACAGGCCGGCGGCCGGAAAAGCCTCGAGTTCCGCGACCCATTTGCGGCCACGTGCGAGATTCCGCATATTTTCGGCTTCGCTGTCGTCGTCGAGCTTCGATTTCATCGCCGCGCGCGGCCCCTTGTCGAAGCCGAGCGAGGTGCAGAATTCGGGCGAATGATCGAGGCTGTCCTCGAAGATCCGGTCGAACAGCGCGTTGAGCTTGGCGTCGGCCGGGTTCGCCGCGGGCGCCGCGGTCTGGGCGAGCAGTTCCGCCGAAAAGCCGGTAGCGGCGACGAGCGCGGCGGCGCTACCGGAAGCGAGGAAGGCGCGACGATCCATGATATTCTCTTTCGGTGCGTTAGCAGGATAAGCCACTCTAACGCGCGCGGTTGGCGCCTGACCAGCCCCTCGGGAGATCATCAATCGCAGTCCAACCCGATCGCGCTAACTGCGCGGACTTGTTCCCATCTCCGTCATTCCGGGCTTGACCCGGAATCTCTTTGCCTTTCGCGGGCGGAAGAAGAAGGGAGATCCCGGATCAAGTCCGGGATGACGGGTAAGGGGGGTTGTTCGCGCGTAGGAGCGAACCGCGAATGCATGGCCCGATCAATAGCGCCAGCTGGTCAGATCGGCCCCCTTCGGCGCGGTCTTGGCGATGCGGGCCATGATCCTGGGCAGATACATGCTGTTATAGTGGAGCCGCGAATAAGCGTTGGACTGGCTGTGGTCGCCGTTCCAGCAATGCTCGGCGCGATCGCCATAGTCGACCTGGCCGCCCCAGGCCGGGTCCTTGAGCGCCTCGAGCGTCTCCTGCGCGAAATAGACCGCGTTGGTGAGGAAATAGGTGTCGGCCGATCCGACATAGATGTGGAGCTTGCCCTCGAGCTTGGGGCCCAGCGTCTTCCAGTCGCGCTGGACGATGTGGGTCAGGTCGAAATGCTCCTTCCAATAAGCGGCGACCGCGGGATCGATGTCGCCGGTGCGCTTGTCGAAGATCGGCCGCGGATAGCCGTCCTTGCCCTGCGGGCCGAACACCGCCTGCCAGATGTCATATTGCTGGCCCGACCGGCTGTTGTCGCCGAGCACCAGCTCCATGTGATTCTCGTCGCGCTGGGTCGCGAAGGTGCGGCCGAGATAGTCGCGCGTCGCCGGCTGTTCGATCTTGCCGGCGACCCCGGTCATCGCGAAGGCGTTCTTGTCCTGGTAGAGATTGATCGTGGTGTAGGCACGGAAATCGATCGGGTCGGGGCAGGCGATGAACGCGCCATTGTACATGTCGGGATAGAAGACCTGGGTCGCCATCGCCTCCCAGCCGCCGGTCGACCCGCCATAGGTGAAGCGCGCCCAGCCCTCGCCGATGCCGCGGAACCGCTTCTCGATGAAGGGGATCAGCTCCTTGTTGATCGCGTCGCCATAGGGCCCGAGATTGGCCGAGTTCACCGCATAGCTGTCGTCATAATAAGGATTGGCGTGCTCGATCTCGATGACGAGGAAGCGCGGGAAATCCTTGGCCGTCCACATCCGGTAATTCTTCCACGCCTCCTCCTGCTGGATGCGGTTGTAGCCGGCGAGGTGGAAGCGCTCCGAATAATCGGGCTTGAGGTTCGGATCGGGCGGAGTCTCGCGCCAGGCCGAGATGCCGTCGCCGGGGAAATGGCCATGGTTGACCATCAGCGGATAGTGCGCCTGCGGATGATCGGCGAAACCGGCGGGCAGCAGCACATAGGCGCCGAGATAGGTCGGCCGCCCCCAATAGCGGCTGAGCAGTTCGCTCTTGATCGTCACATGCTTGACGAACGGGGTGTCGGCGGGGGCCGCAATCGGCGGCACGACCTTGTCGAGGGTGAGCGCAAGCGGCGCCATGTTCGGGCCGACATGAACCGCGACCGGGGTCGAATAGAGATTGCCGGGCTTGATCGCCCACTGCTGGCCCTCGCCCTGGTCGGGCGGCAGCTTGACCACCGATCCGTCGGCGCGGCGGAAGGTCTCGTAGCGGTTGAGCACCGCCTGCACCGTGTAATCGCCCGGCGGCAGCGCCGAAAGCTGCTCGACCGGCCAGCCATAGGCCTGGTCGCCGATGGTGACGGCGGCCCCCGGCGCGAGGCCGTCGACGGTCTGGCCGAACATATAGGGGTTCTTGAGCAGCGCCTCGAGCCCGACCTGGAGCCGGGGCTCGGGGGTCTTGACCGGCGAAGCGATCAGGATGAGGCGGCCGTCGAGCGGCCTCTTGCTGGCGGTCGCGGGAAAGGAGACCGACACCGTCGGCGCCGCCGCGATCGGCGCTGCCAGTGCCACTGCGGCGGCCAGCGCCGCTCCCCATGTCCGCATGCCCATATGCCCGGTGCCCCCTTCGCGATGAAGGCGCAGCATCGCGCAGCCGGAGGGCCGCTGACAAGCGCGATCGCGGTGCCCGGCGGGGAGAAATCGCCGTCCCTGTCCACCGTCATTGCCGCGAAGGCGCATAGGTGCCCACCTACCCCGTCGCCCCGCACTCGTTGCGGGGTCCATGGCTGGTGCGTCGGGCGCTATGGCTGAAGGAAAGCGCGCCCGAATGGCGCGTTTGTCCCTCGACGGTGGTCTGTGCGGCGATAGCCATGGACCCCGGAATAAGTCCGGGGCGACGAACGGGAAAACGAGGTACCCTAACTCAGCGCGTCGGCGGGAGCGACGGGAGAAATTCGTGCGCAGGCTCGATTGTGACAGCGCCGGCAACAGTGCCAGAAATCCGTCATCGTCCGTCAACATGACTGTCATGACCGGGGACTAACCCGCCCCGGGACAAGGGGCCAAATGATACGCATCAGATGAGCCCTTCATCCTCCCTGAAGCGCAGCTTTGGGGAGGGGGACCGCGTAGCGGTGGAGGGGTCCGCGCGACGTCGATAGCGCGGAAGACCCCTCCACCATCCTGCGGATGGTCCCCCTCCCCATCTACGATGGGGAGGATCTGGCAGCGGCAGGGGGACCAGGCAGATGCGCACTTCACGATGGCTGGCGGGGACCGCGTTGCTGATGACCGCGACCGGCGGCTGGGCGCAGACGGCGGCGCCGGCGGCGGCCGACGATGTTGCGGGGGCCGACGAGATCGTCGTCACCGGCCAGCGCGCGCAGCAGCAGCGGGCGATCGAGGCCAAGCGGACCGCGATCGGGGTGCTCGACGTGTCGGCCGCCGACGAGATCGGCCGGCTACCCGACCGCAACGTCGCCGAGGTGGTCGAGCGGCTGCCAGGGGTCGGCGTCACCTACGATCAGGGCGAGGGCCGCTTCGTCGCGATCCGCGGCGTCCCGTCCAATCTCAACGGCTATACGATCAACGGTTTCGAGATCGGCAACCCCGACGGCGCCACCCGGTCGCTGCCGCTCGACATCATTTCGGGCCAGCTGCTCAACCGGGTCGAGGTCGCCAAGGTCAAGACCGCCGACATGGACGGCCAGGGGATCGGCGGCAACATCAATCTGGTCACCCAGACCGCGTTCGATTTCCGCGAGCGCACGACGCTGGCGGTCAACGCCCAGGCCGGGCACCAGCAGTTCAACGACAAGGTGCCGGTGCGCGGCGACGCCAGCATCGCGACCCGCTTCGGCAGCGACGACCGGTTCGGGCTGGTGCTCGGCGGCAGCTATTCGGACCGGACGTTCGTCAGCTACGGCTTCTATCCCGACAGCTGGACCCCCGACAGCCGCTGGGCGCGCGGCGGTGCGCCGATCAACATCAAATATACCAACTACACGATCGAGCGCGAGCGGATCGGCGCGACCGGATCGTTCGACTGGCATGTCGACGAGCACACCAAGCTCTATGTCCGCGGCCTCTACAGCCGCTATGCCGAGCATGAGCAAAGGCCGCGCTACCGGCTCGATTTCGGCACCACGCTGGTCCCCAATGCCGATGGGCTGACCGGCACCGCGATCGGGGTCGCGACCCCGGCCAGCGGGGTCGGCGCCGGATCGGGCCCCGAACGCCGGGTCGATTACCGCACCGACGACAAGATCAAATCGGTGCTGACCGGGGCGATCGGCGGCAGCAGCGAATATGACCGGCTGACGCTCGATTACGGGATCGACCGGGTCCACAACAAGGTGTCGGACAAGATCCCGCTGTGGCAGTTCCGCTGCAACCCCGGCACGATCGACGTCGACTTCACCGACACGATCTACAGCGCGACCCCGCGCGCCGAATGCACCGCCAACCAGCTCCAGTTCCGCCAATATTCCTATCAGGATCAGGAGGGCGAGGAGGATATCTGGCAGGCGAAGGTCGATGCGACCTACCGGCTGCCCGGGCTCGGCGAGAACAGCTTCATCCGGATCGGCGCCAAATATCGCACCACCGACAAGAAGCTCGACCAGACCAACGACGTCTGGACCCGCGGATCGACCACTGCGACCCGCTTCACTTTGGGCCAGTTCAACCTCCAGGGGCCGAGCTTCAACGTCTATCCCGACGGCAGCAACAGCGATCACGCTTATGTCAACGCGCCGACGATCGACGGCGCGGCGATCGCGGCGTTCACCGCGACCAACCTGCCCGGCCCCTATTTCGTCAAGGATGTCGCGACCTCACTGGCGAACAACACGCTGTCCGACCTCGACGTCGACGAGGACGTCACCGCGGCCTATGCGATGGCGCAGCTCGGCTTCGGCGCGTTGACGGTGATCCCGGGGGTGCGCTTCGAGCACACCAAGCTGGGCATCGGCGGCTTCCGGCTCGACAATGGCACCACGGTGGTGCCGCTGCATTTCGACAACAGCTATGACGATGTCCTGCCGAGCCTGATCCTGAAGCTGACCCCGTCGGAGCAGACGATCTTCCGGCTCGCTTATTCGAAGAGCATCGGCCGGCCCGAATATAGCCAGCTCACCCCCGGCGGGACGCTGAGCACCTCGACCACCGACTCGCTGTCGAGCGGCAATCCCGCACTGAAACCCTATCGCGCCGACAATCTCGACCTGACCGGCGAGTGGTATTTCGCGCCGGGCGGGCTGCTGAGCGTCGGCGCCTTCGCCAAGTGGATCAAGAACCCGATCTTCACCCAGACCCAGACCCAGACCAATGTCACCTATGCCGGCGTGGTCTATCCGCTGCTGCAGGTGTCGCAACCGTTCAACGCCGACAGCGGCCATATCTATGGCATCGAGGCGCAATATCAGCAGCAGTTCACCTTCCTGCCCGGGCTGCTGTCGGGCTTCGGGGTGAGCCTGACGGGCACGCTGGTCAAATCGTCGGTCCACACCTTCGACGGCCGCAAGACGACCTTCCCCAACCAGTCGGGGCATCTCTACGGCGCCGAGCTGTTCTACCAGAAGGGTCCGTTCGAGGCGTCGGTCGCCTATCATGTCACCGGCCATGCGCTGCTGCTGCTCGGCGCGACCGCGAACGACGACCAGTATAACAACGACCTGCGCCGGCTCGACGCCAAGGCGAGCGTGGCGGTGTGGAAGGACGTCAACCTGTTCGTCGAGGCGCAGAACCTGACCGACGAACCGACCCGCCAATATCAGGCCGGCAACAAGAACTGGATCATCCAGAACGAACGCTATGGCCGAACCTTCTACGCCGGCGTATCGGCGAAATTCTGATGCTGACCCTGCTCATAGCCGCCGCGATCGCGGCCCCCGCCGCGCCTGCCGCGCTGCCCGCCTCGCTGAGCGCCACCGAGGCACGCCGCGTGCCGACCACCGACGCCAACCAGGGCGTGGCGTCGCACGGGCCGCATCTCTACGCGATCGACAATCGCGCGATCGCCCAGATCGACGCCGCGACCGGCCAGCAGGTCGCGCGCTGGGACGGCGACCCCGAACATTATAAGCATCTCAATTCGTGCATCGTCGAGGCGCAGACGCTGGTCTGCGCGGCGTCCAACTATCCCGAGACGCCGATGGCGGGCCGGATCGAGCGGTTCGATATCCGCACGATGCGCCATATCGACACCCGCGAGATGGGCGGCACCTATGGATCGCTGACCTGGGTCGATCATGACAGGAGCGGGCGCCACAAGGCCGACTGGTGGGCGTGCTACGCCAATTATGACGGCAAGGGCGGGATGCCGGGGCGCGACCACCGCGCGACCACGCTGGTCCGCTACGACAAGGATTTTCGCGAGATCGCCCACTGGACCTTCCCCGACACCGTGCTCGACCGGTTCGCGCCGCGCAGTTCGTCGGGCGGGGTGTGGGGCAAGGACGGGCTGCTCTATGTCACCGGCCACGACCGCCCCGAGCTCTATGTGCTGCGGGTGCCGAATCGGGGGAGCGTGCTCGAGCATGTCGCGACGATCGCGATCCCGACCGGGGGCCAGGCGATCGGCTGGGATGCGCGCGAACCGCGGCTGCTCTGGTCGATCGAACGCAGCACCAAGGAGGTGGTCGCAAGCCATATTCCACCGGTGATCGCGGGCGGGAAATGACCGTGCGGACGGCGGCGCGATCGCCCGACGGCGGTTGCCGCTGGCTATTCGGGGCGCGATCGCCTATAGAGTCCGCGCTGACGTCGCCTGCGACGGATATATCAGGCCGATCTCGATCGCCCCTCTTTGTCCCTATCTAGCCTCACCGAAGCCGGGATGCGCCATGTCGGAGCATGCCCGTCACCATGGGACAAAGGATACCCATATGATCACCGGAACCGTTAAATTCTTCAACCCCGACAAGGGCTTTGGCTTCATCGCTCCCGAGACCGGCGGCGCCGACGCGTTCGTCCACATCTCGGCCGTCGAGCGCGCCGGCCTGCGCACGCTCGATAAGGACCAGCGCGTGTCCTACGAGCTCGAGACCGACCGTCGCGGCAAGACCTCTGCGGTCAACCTGCAGGTCGCGTAACCCATGATCGGACGGGCGTCGCGTCAGGCGTCGCCCGTCCGGACTTGTTCAAGGAGACTATCGTAGATGGCGATGTTCAAGGAATTGACGATCCAGGAACGCCAGGCTGCCGCGAAGGAAGCCAAGGCGAAGGCGCTGGCGAAGCTGAAGGCGAAGCCGCCCGTCGATCCTGAAGTGCTGGCCCAGGCCAATGCCGCCCGCCTTGCCCGCGAAGCCGCGCTCGCCGAGAAGCGCGCCGCCGAAAAGCAGGCGAAGAAGGAAGCCGAAGCCGAGCGCAAGGCGGCCGCCGAAGCGGCAGCCGCAGCAGCCAAGCCCAGGCAGCTCACCGAAGCCGAACGCAAGGCCGAGCGCGACGCGCGCTACGCCGCCCGCAAGAAGCGGGTGGGCTGAAGCTCGTTATCCTCCCTATGCGAAGCATGGGGAGGGGGACCATCCGCAGGATGGTGGAGGGGTCATCCCCGCTCGCGACACAGCCGCACGATCCGATCGGCCACCGCTTCGACGTCATGCAGCACGTCGCGCGCCGCGATCCGAACGACCACGACATCTTGGCTCGCGAGCCACGCGTCCCTTATATGGTCGCGCGTTACCTGAGCCGGCGCGTCGTGCCCTGCCCCGTCGAGCTCGATCGCGACCCGCGCGGCTGCGCAATAGAAATCCAATATGTAGACGCCGAGCGGATGCTGTCGCCGAAACTTGGCGTCTACGCCGCGCAGACGTTGCCACAGCAGCACCTCGGGCAGGCTCATCTCGCGCCGGAGTTGGCGCGCGCGGCGATATGTTTGCGGATTCGCTGACATCGCGAATAGCCCCAACTCCGCGGCCATGATGCTCTGGGAGTTGAATAGCCGATTTGGCCCGGTGCTGCCACATTTCAAATCCTCCCCAAAGCGCAGCTTTGGGGAGGGGGACCGCCCGCAGGGCGGTGGAGGGGTGCTCGCCACAAACGCTGCGTGTGCGGCGAGGACCCTCCACCAGCTTCGCCCACGGCTGCTGCGCAGCCGGCTTCGCGCTTTCACCATGCCCCCGGCATGGTGACACACTACGCCCCCCTCCCCATGCGCAGCATGGGGAGGATCTAAAATCAGAAGAACAGCTTGCGGACCTCGAACTTCACCGCGCGGCCGAGCGGGTCGAGATAGGCGCCGCGATAATTGGGCGGGGTCACGCCGGTCGCGTCGCGGACGGTGATGCGGTTGTTGGTGATGTTGGTGACGGCGAGGCTGAGCCGCATGCCGCGCACCCAGGGATGGTTCTTGGCGATCGACTGGACCTGGCCGAGATCGGCGAACAGCCGCAGGTCGGCCTTGGCGAAATCGGAGAAGGTGAGGTCGCCGGTGGTGCTGTTGGCGCCGCCGCGCACGGTGGTGCCGCTCTGCCAGCTGCCGCTGAGCCGGGCGCCGAGGCCGCTCTTGGTGAAACCCGCCTGCAGTTCGATCAGGTGACGCGGCTGGCCGCCATTGTTGCCGGTCGCCGCACCGTCGAGCAGATCGAGCACCGGCACGCCCGGCCGGATCAGGATCTCGTTCTTGAAGAACCAGGTGTGGTAGAGGCCGATCTGCATCCGCCCGAGCCCGCCCGGAGGACCGCCGCCGAAGCGCCCGCCCGGACCACCCGGGCCGCCGAAGCCACCCGGACCACGGCCCTGCCCGCCTCCCTGGCCGCCGCCCTGTTCCCCGCCGAAATTGCGGGTCGAGGGCTGTTCGGGCGTCGCGGGCTGCTGGCCGCCGAGCGCGCTGAGATCGGCCGGGCCGTCCTGCTGCTTGGCCTGTTGTTCCTTCTGGGCGGCCTCGCGCTGCTCGCGCGCCTTTTCCATCTGGGCGCGGCGCGCCTCGCGGGCCTCTTCCATCGCCTTCATCGCCGCCGCCGAGGTCAGCGATTTCGAGAAGTTGATCCCCCAGCGCAGCTGCTGGCGATCCTCGCGCGCGAACTGGACCGGCCGGCTGTCGATCGACAGCAGGCGGCCCGAGGAATCGCGGACGAAGCGGTTGGGGAAGGCGTCCTCGATCTCGACGGTGTTGGTCGGGAAGGTACCGAAGCTGTTCTTGATCCGGGTCTTGGTATAGTTCGCGGTGATCGACAGGTCGGCGCGGTTGGTCAGCGTCGGCTTCAGGGTGAAGCCGAGCTTGAGCACCCGGCGCTTGTCCGATCCGAGATCGGGATTGCCGCCGGTGATCCGGACGATGTTGACCGACTGCCCGGTGCGATAATCATAGACCCGCACGTTCGGGGTGCTGACCACCGGGTTGCCGAGCTGCTGCACGGTCGGGGCGCCTTCATCGTCGGTCACCGAGGCGATGAAGCTGACCAGCGGGATCGGCGTCCATTTGGCGCCATAGCCGATCGTGGTCAGCGTCGAGAAGTTCGACACCCGGTCGGCGGCGAGGTTCAGGTTGAGCGACAGGTCGCCGATCGCGCCGAGCACATTGTTGCGGCGGCTGGCGATCGGCAGGTCGAAACTCGCCTGGCCGCTGGCGATGTTGCGCGACATATCGGATTCGCTGGGAATACCGGACCGTGTCGAGCGCGCGTCGAAGCCGGTGAGTTCTCCGCCGACCTTGATGCTGCTGGTGATCGGACCCGCGGGCAGATCGGCGATGGTGCCGGCGACGACGAACTGGACATTGCCGATGTCCGATTTCGACTTCGCCCGGTCGACCACCTGCTGTGCCGTCGTCGTGCCGTTCAGGATGGCGTCGCGATCGGTGCGGGTGCGGCTTTCGGCATGGTCGTAATTGCCGGTCAAATTCCAGCGCCACGACCCGAGCACGCCACCGAAATTGGAGCCGAAATGGCCGCTCAGCCCGCGGACATTCTGCTTGCGGACATCGTCGGGATCGACGGTCGACAGCCCCTGGATCGAATCGCTGGTCGTATAGCCGAAGGTCGCGTTCAGGCTCATCTGGACCTGATCGGTCAGCGGCCGGGCCAGCACCGAATTGAGGGTCAGCGCCTGGGTCGACGGCAGCAGCGAGCGATATTGGCCGACGCCGTCCGGATCGATGCCGCGTTCGGCCTCGGTCAGGCGATCGGCGGCGGCGTAGCGCAGCCCCAGATTGATCCGGTTGTCGCCCTGGATGCGCAGCAGATAGGAATTGGCCTCGCCGCTCTCGCGCCCGCCCTGGGTGCTGGTGCCGGGTTCGAGTTCGGCGGTCACCGCGCGGAAGCGGGGGCGCAGGACGATGTTCACGACCTTCTGGTTGGCGGGATAGCCATATTTGAGCGCGACCTCCTCGGGCAGGATGTCGACGCGGCGGATCGCCTCGGTCGGGATGTCGCGGATCTCGTTCATGCCCGAGATGCGCTTGCCGTTGAGCAGCACCACCGGCGCCTCGCCGCTGCCGCGGCCGCTGGTGGTCTGCGGGGTGAGTTCGGTCAGCAGTTCGGAGACGGTGCTGACCCCGAACGAGCGGATATCGCCGGCGTTGAGCTGGGTCTCGGGCTTGATGTCGCCGACGACGGCGCCGGGTTCACGCTGGCCGGTGACGAGGATCTCCTCGTCGGCGCGGTCCTGCGCGGCCATGTCGGCGGCCTGGCCGCGCAGCGGCGCGGCCTCCTGGGCTTGCACCGCGGCCGGCAGTGCCGCCAGCCAGACAGCGGTCATCGTTCCCCGATAGATGTTCATGCAGCGTGTCGATCCCCAAATCCGGCCGAATCCCTCGGCTTTGGGCGGCTATAAACGCTATTATCGCCAAAGGATTTCAGGATCGAAACACGATCGGTCAGTTCGTCGCAAGTTCGAAATCCGCCCGCGGCGGGTTGGCGGCGGCGCGCGCATAGAGGCGGTGATGCGCGCAACCGATCGCGCAGAGGATCAGCGCCATCGCCCCGCCGTCGAGCAGGATCAGTGCGATGCGAACCTCGCCATGCCGGGCGACCGCCAGCATCGTCAGCGCGCCATGGAGGATCTGCAACGGCACGATCAGCGCGAGCATCAGGACCACCGTGGCGACGATACGGCCGCGGGTGCGCGCCCAGGACCAGCCGAGGCCCGCCGCCCGATCGCCGATCATCACCCCCGCGAAACCGGGCAGGATGCGAGCCATCACGGCGAGTTCGACGACGAGATAGACGAGCATCGCCAGCACGCTGGCGACGGCGTTGGGCAGGCCGAACGCCGCGACCAGCGCCAGCATCGCCAGCTTGAGCCCGATCATCACCCCGAGCAGACCGAGCAGCAGGAGGAAGGTCACCCCCAGCCATCTGAGCTGGCGCCCGCCCAGGCCCAGCACCGCCGCGAACGGCAGTTGGGGGTCGCCCGCCAGCCGCACGAAACCGATATAGGCGGCAAGCATGATCAGCAGCTTGGGGAGGACGAACAGCGCCACCGCGGCCTTCGACGCGTGGCGCAGGGTCATGCCGTCCATGAAGCCGGCGCGTTCGGCGAGCAGATCGGTCGCGGCCATCAGCAGCGCGACCGCGAGCATGAGCCAGGGCCGTTCGCGCAGGATCCGCAGTCCCGCGGCATAAGCGGCAACGATATCAGCGGCGAGCATCGGCACGTGGTTTCTCCCGGTCGCGAGGGGCGGTGAACAGGCTGAGCAGGATGGCGTGGGCGGTGCCGGTCAGCAGATCGGCGGCGAGCAGCGCGACGATCAAGTCGCGGGTGGCGATCGCATGGCCGGGCCCCGATATCGCGATCCAGGGCAGCAAGATCAGCAGGGTGCCGATCGCGAGGCCGCGCCAGGCCGAGGCGCGATGGACCTTGCGCCAGACAGCCTCGTCGCGGACGAACGGCGGGAAGACGACGCCGTTGAACCAGCCGGGGCGCGACTTGGTCAGCATGTTCGCCTTGAGCAGGAGGAGCGTGCCGGTGAGCGTCGCGGCGGTGGCGATCGCATCGGGCCGATAGCCGAGCTTCGCAACGATCCCCATCAGCTGGAACGCGAGCACCAGCACCGGCCCGCTGACCCAGCTGATCGCGAAATAGCCGCCGGCGCGCACCAGGTTGCGCCGCCAGCGCCGCCCCCGGGCGAGGATCAGCGCATGGACCCCGACGCTCAGCACCGCCTGCACCATCGTGCCGATCATCACCGCGCCGGTCGGCCACCAGACCGAGACCCCGTCGGCCGAACCGTCGAAGCGCCGCGGAAAGGGCGCGTCCTCGCCGAAGGCGATCACGCAGCCGATGCCGACGAGGATGACGGTCAGCACCAGCCCCCAGGCGGTCAGTCGCGCCGTTCGAAGGTCCATGCCGCCTCCTTCGCCGAGGCGCGGCCGACCCGGTTCATCAGGCCGAGCAGCGCGCCCTCGAGCATCGACAGGTTGAGCGAATAGAGGATCTGGGTGCCGCGCCGCTCGCTGAGGATCAGCCCGGCCTTCTTCAAGGTCGCGAAATGGCCCGACAGGGTCGGCTTCGACAGATCGAAATGATCGGCCAGCTCGCCGGCATTGCGATCGCCGTCGCGCAGCAGCGCCAATATCTCCCGCCGGACCGGATGGGCCAGCGCATCGAACACATCCATCGGCAACCCCTATTTCGGATATCTCCTAAATAGGGGTTTTTCTAATTAGGTCGAGTCCTAAATTTGAGGTGGAGGTGGTTGGGCACTCGTTTGCGGGATCACATGAGTACATCCAACTATCGTTGGTGGGCCTGATGAACATCGCAGATTGGGCCGAAAGAGGACTACTTGCTCTCAGTAACGAACTGTACAACAGCTGGCATGCCAATACCGCTAGCCAAGCATTGTTTCGAAATCGTCAGCGAGACCTTCCTGCTTTGGTTGCAGAATGAAACCAGGGAAATCGATGATCCGCGCGTGGCTGCCCATCTCGCGCTCGACCAACGCCAAAGGTTCTGACGTCGAAACGATGACTTGGCCGCCAGCCTTCGCGGCCAGACCGGCGCGCTTGAGAAAAGCAAACAGGCTACCCGAATCGATTTCCTGCTGCCCCGGTTCGTCGAATATTAGGAGCGCCGGATGATTAGTTTGATGAATGCGCCCCAGTTCGAACGCAGCAAGAAGATATGCCCATTTAAGTCGTATGCCGTCGCTCGCCGACACTTCGAAATTTATTTCTTTCTCGACAACCTCTGTCCCCGAACGTTCACGAACGAGCGGCCGGAAATTGTCCGTCGAGAGTGAGATTTCGGCAGGTTGAAACGACCGGAAGCCATAATCCGTCAGCTGTTCGCAGATTTTCGTCGTGAGTATTTCAACCTTCTTCAAATCTTTGGCCGTAAGATCATCGGCAGGAAGCGCGCGTAGCGCTTCGTTGGCCTTCGCCCATGCGGCAGCGATTGCCTTAAGCTCGTCGAGCAGCGAAATTGCAAGATCATCGATGCTGCGAAGCTGGTTCAGAAAATTCTGCTGCCGAACGAGATTCTCGATCACTGCGCGCGACGGAGACGCGCCGGGGCGCACCAACTCCTGACGAAGGCCGCGCAATTCCTGTTGCTTGTCCTGGAGGTTGCGTTCGACCCCTCGGAATCTACCGGCAATCTCTTGCAAACGCTCAGCCGAGGCGGCCAATCCGGATCTGTAAAGTTGCAACTGGGATTTAACGAAAGCGATGTTCTCATCGAGCGCCATACCCTCGGCATCGATAGAAGGAAGTAGCTCGTTCGAAACATCTTGATGACAGGTGGGGCAGAGATGTTCCGAAGACGCCTTGCCAAGGTCCGATCCCAACCGCTGGAGCTTTTGAGCGTCTTGGTTTCGGCGTAGGTCGATTTCGAGCGATCGAACCCGCTCAGCCAAGGCCTGGTTATCCTGTGTTTCAGAAGCGTACTCATTACGGACAGCCTCGATTACGGCCGTCTCAGTGTCGATCTGACCGCGGAGCGTCGCAATTCGCGCTTCCATCTGCGGCGCGACGGTGTCGATCGTTTCCAGCTGGGCCGCTTCCAGATCTCCGATCTGTTCTTCGAGCTCCGCGACGAGGGTAGTAAGCTGAACCCACTCGCCCTCATGGAATAGCTGCAAATCAATTTCAGGCTGCAGCGCGAACTCGGCATTTGGCTGTTTGGGCAGTCCTCGTACTCGGCCCATGCGAGCGGCCGCGTCGATGAGTTTGCTACGCTCTCGCGTCCATCGATTGTTCAAGTCCGCAATCGCATTGCGTAGTTCTGATCGCTGACGCCGGAATTGTGCAATGTCGAGGTTGAGGATAAACTCCATCACCCGCCGGGCAACGTCCTGAATACGGAAGAAGGTCGGGAACGGTCCTTGAATCGTGGACCAGCCCCGCTTCTGTTCCACGAACAGCATTGGGAAAATCGACTCCAGGTAAAGCGGGCATTCGGCGCCATCGTATCGCGCGACGACTGGCAGGCTCCAACCGAGATAGGCTGCAAAAAAGAAGTGAAACCCGTCCTCTTGGACCGCCGCCCCGCCATCGAGAACATAGAAATCACGCTGGCGGGTTCTCGGCGCATCCTCGCTGAGCGAAGCGCCAAATATTACCTGGATCAGCCTGGTATCACTCCCTCCAACGACATCACGATGCAGGACGATGATTTCACCACGATCGTTCTCAATCTCTAGTTCAACGAACGACTGCAGGACCATTTCATAGGGCAGCTTCTCGGCAGCATGGATGCGCTCGCGCATCGCATAGGGGAGTGGGATCGCCAATTGTGGTCCGAGCGCCCGTTCGAGGCCGAGCACGTAGATGACCGCCTGCAGGCATGTCGATTTTCCTGAGGTGTTCGGCGCCTGAATGATATTGAGACCGGCCTTAAGGGAAATGTCCGCTTCGTATGAACGCTCGGCGGTGAAAGATCGAAGCCGTAGGTGTCGAAGCCTGATCATGACGCAGGCCTTTCGCCGAGAAGCGCTGATACGCGAACTTCCGTCAGTTTCTTGGCATGTTCGGTGATGACCGTGCGTTCATCCACGAGCACGTCCTCGACCTTTGCTATTTCTGCCGCTGCCTTGAGCCCCGTCTGGGTAAGCTGCAAGGAGGCGCGCCCGCCGGCTTTTGTCCATTTGGCAAGACGCTCGCCGACGACGAAATCGATCGCTCGAGCGAAGGCGGGCTCAACGCGTAAGTTCCACGGCAGGATTTTGGTATCGAGATTAATGGCATCGCGCAATCGGCTGACCTGATGGGACCGAATAGCATCGTTCAATATGTGGAGTTTCGCCAGCGAGGCTCGGCTCGATCTCGACGCTGATAGCATCAAGAGTATCAGCGGCACCCGCCAAGCAATACGCATATCGCCAGGCACTGGTGTCGGCCGCCGTTGGAATGAGAAACGAGTGTGCGCAAATTCGGGGCTGCTCAAGATGGATCACCTTTTGGGAAGTCCAGCGGGCAACGGATTAGCCACTCGCCGATCGTGCCAAGCGCTATCCGGGTCCGAAGTCCCGGGTTCAAAGTCGGCAGCGCTTCGGCCAAAGACGCTTCTATCCGGTTCATGCTTTCCTGAAGCTGCTCACCAGGGATCGTCGAACTCGCGCCGACCGCGATCAGCCGCGCCTCTTCCGCCTCGATTGTCTCGAAAGCGCGCTCCCACAAGACAGCGTGATTCTCCCGCAATTGAGCAAGCGCATTCTCACGGTGAAGGTGGGCCTTCACATATTGGTTGCGCCTTTCAGCAACCTGCCCGGCTGGAGTCTTTGACCCGAACGCACGCCCCAACTTGTCATCGATTCGCGCCCCAATCTCCGTATCCCCCGCGTCCTTCACTTGCTGCTCGGTCGGTGAATCAATACTGAGCGGTGGCCCCAAGGACATCGCTCTCAACTGCGCGATCTCAGCCTGGAAATCCTCCTGAGAATGACAAAGTGCCTCAAAGTCCGCGGACAAAAAGGCTAGACTCGTTGCTTTGATCGTGACGCCGCGAGCCCGAATGGATGCGACCACGTCCTTGTTATCCAAAAACGGGCAGAGGAGGATCCACCGGCGGGCCATCGTACCCGCAAGCAATTTCTCGATCGTCGCCTTGTTCTTTTCGAGCTTTGGTAAGTCTCGGCCTGCTTTCGCCTTCATCGCGCTAGCTGCCTTGGCGACATCGGATGCCTCTTCGGGAGCATAACATTGGTACAGGCAGCCGCAGGTCGTGAAGAATTCAAGCCCAGCGTCACCCTTGACCTTGTCGGGCACCGCTTGGACGTTTTCTGCGCCATGCCGACGTTGGACGAGCTGCAGGGCGAATTCCTGCCACTCCTTTCCCTTCCATTCCCGCCGATTTGCCATCTGTTCCCCCGCAGTGCAGGTTTAACCAACGTTATCTCTGCTGCAACTGGAAACGGGTTAATGTGCAATCCGCTGCCGGTCTCGGCACCAGCAGACGCGAACGACAGCCTTTGGGCGTAACAATTAAAGCGGGTCGTTCTTGTCGCTAATAGCAGAAGAAGCGAGCCAACGAGGGGCTTCGGATTTCCGTGGACTGGCCCACGACGATACTGCCCGCATAGCCAAAACGGAGGGCCGCTTTCAGGAGGCTCGGACCAATCGTCTCATGCCCGACATCTGGCGGCCAGCCGCCGATGCCGACAATCTCGCTCGTGGCGATTTCGGCCAAGCAATTCCGCATTGCTCAAGTTTCCCCCGCATGCGCTGTCGGCTATCACAGCCCAGACATTTTGGGGGAGCGCCTGATGATCCTACACCTCGCCATCGCGGCCACGCTGAGCACGGCCACCGCCTCGGCTCCCCCGCCGGGCCTGAGCGCGCCGCCCGCACCCACGAACGCCCCGCCCCCCGCGCCGCCGGGTAGCCCGGCCGGCATCGTCGACGGGCAGATCGCGGCCTATAACAGCGGCGACGTGGAGACGTTCGCCGCCTTCTATGCCGACGACGTCGAATTCTTCGATCTCGGTCCAGGCAACCCGACGACGATGCGGGGCAAGGACGCGCTCATCAAGCAATACAGGCCGATATTGGAAAGGCGCCATCCCCGCGCTCGGCTGATCAGCCGCATGGTCGACGGGCGCTTCGTGGTCGACAAGGAACAGATCGTCGCGGGCGACAACAACAATAGCGGGGTGGCGATCTACGAGATCGTCGACGGCAAGATCGCGCGCGTGTGGTTCACGCCGGCGGTGCTCCGGTTGCGGCCGAAATGACGGGCGCGTCGGGTGCTGGTCCGGTGGCAACGACACCGCGTTGACCGGGCGACCAGCGCTCCGCTATTTCTTCCAGCGATATCCGAAGGCTTGGCGGCGGGGCAAAATCCGCCGTCCCAGCAAACGCTCCAGGGTGTGCGACGAACAGTTCCATAGCGCGGAAGCCCCCTCCACCATCCTTCGGCCACGGCTGCTGCGCAGCCGGCTTCGCGCTTTCGCCATGCCCCCGGCATGGTGACGCCCTACGCCCCCCTCCCCACGCTTCGCGTAGGGAGGATCTAAGGCGCCCACGCTTACCCCCGCGCGAAATCGGCAGCCGCCGCGATCTGGGCATCGGTCGGGCGCTGGCCAGTGTAGAGGATGAACTGTTCGAGCGCCTGGCGCAGCGCGACCTCGGCGCCGGTGATCCGCCTTTTGCCCTGGTCCGCCGCGGCGCGCAGGAAGGGGGTTTCGACCGGCAGCGCGACGAGGTCGAACGCCACCTCACACGCCGCGATCCGGTCGATCGGGAAGGCGAGCGCGTCGGCGTCGGGGCCGGTCATGCCGACCGGGGTGACGTTGACGAGGATCGGCGCGGCGAGATCGGCGAGGTCGGGCGCCCAGCGATAGCCATAGGTGTCGGCGAGCGCGCGGCCCGCCGACTCATTGCGCGCAACGACCGTGCCCTGGGCGAAGCCGGCGTCGCGGAAGGCGGCGGCGACCGCCTTGGCCATGCCGCCGCTGCCGCGCAGCAGCAGCGGCAAGGCGCGGTCGAGGGCATATTCGTCGAGCAGGTCGCGGACCGCGCTGTAATCGGTGTTGAAGCCCGTCAGCACGCCGTCGTCGTTGACGATGGTGTTGACCGAATCGATCGCCGCCGCCGATCCCTGCAGCCCATCGAGCAGCGGGATCACCGCCTCCTTATACGGCATCGACACCGCGCAGCCGCGGATGCCGAGCGCGCGGATGCCGCCGATCGCCGCGGGCAGATCGGTGGTGGTGAAGGCCTTGTAGACATAATCGAGGCCCATCGCCTCGTAGAGATGGTTGTGGAAGCGCGAGCCGAAGGTGCCCGGCCGCGCGGCGAGCGACATGCACAGGCGGGTGTCGCGGCCGATCGTGGTCTTGGTCATGGCGTCGGTCCTTCCGTGGCGGGGTGGGGCTGCAATCCTCCCTACGCGAAGCGTGGGGAGGGGGACCGCCCGTAGGGCGGTGGAGGGGTCATGCGCAACACCACCGAAATCCCGCGGATCAAAGTCGGAGAACCCCTCCACCAGCTTCGCTGGTCCCCCTCCCCACGCTTCGCGTAGGGAGGATCTAACGACATCGCCGTGGCGCGGGATAGCTTGCGGGGGAGGATGGCGCCAGCACGGGCGGCTCTTTCCATCCTGCCCGGGCTGTGATCTATCGCCTCCATGAAACAGCTTATCGCGCTGGCCCTCGGGGCCTCCCTCGCCGCCCTGTCCGCCACCGCCGCCCGGGCGGAGGTGGAGACGTTCACCGTCATCTTCGGCGGCAAGGCTGTCGGGCATCTCAACGCCGATACCAGCGGCACCCACACCAATATCGATTTCGACTACAAGAATAACGGCCGCGGGCCGACGATGAAGGAGGGGATCGACGTCGATGCGGCGGGGCTGCCGGTCAAATGGACGATCAGCGGCGCGACCACCTTCGGCAGCAAGGTCAGCGAGAGTTTTACCCGGAGCGGCAAGAAGGCGAGCTGGGTCGATTCGACCGGCGCGGGCAAGGCGAGCGTCAAGGAGCCGAGCATCTATGTCGCGCAGAGCGGCAGCCCCTGGTCGATCGGGCTCTATGCGCGCGCGCTGCTCAAGGATGGCGACCATGCGATGCCGGCGCTGCCCGGCGGCACGCTGAAGCTGACCAAGGGCGATGCGCTGACGGTCGAGGGCAAGCCGGGGCCGGTCGCGGTCACCGCCTATACGCTGGGCGGGATCGAGACCCAGCCCGACACGATCCTGCTCGACGGCGCGAACCAGCTGTTCGCCTATGTCACCCCCGACTTCATCATCGTCCGCGCGGGCTATGAGGGCGAGGAGGTCCGGCTGCGCGGGCTGGCCGAGAAATGGTCGACCGACCGCTATGTCGCGATCCAGAAGGCGGTGGCGCATGATTACGGCGCGCCGGTGCGGATCCGCAACGTCCGCATCTTCGATCCGAAGACCGGCAGCCTGACCGCGCCGATGGCGGTGCTGGTCAACGGCCGGGAGATCGCCGCGGTCGAGCCCAATGACAGCCCGGCGACCCCGGGCGAGGTCAGCATCGACGGCGCCGGCGGCACGCTGGTGGCGGGGATGACCGAAATGCACGGGCATCTCGGCCAGGACAGCGCGATGCTCAACCTGATCGCCGGCATCACCACGGTGCGCGACATGGGCAACGACAATGCGGTGCTCGACACGCTGATCCAGCGGATGGACGCCGGGGTGATCGGCGGGCCGCGGGTGGTGCGCAGCGGCTTCCTGGAGGGCAAGTCGCCGTTCAACGCGAACAACGGCATCCTGGTGAACAGCGAGGCCGAGGCGGTCGACGCGGTGCGCTGGTACGGGGCGCGCGGCTATTGGCAGATCAAGGTCTATAACAGCATGAACCCGGCCTGGGTGCCCGCGGTCGTCAAGGAGGCGCACCGGCTGGGGATGCGGGTGGCGGGGCATGTCCCCGCCTTCGCCACCGCCGACCAGATGATCACCGCCGGCTATGACGAGATGACCCATATCAACCAGTTCATGCTGGGCTGGGTGATCAAGCCGACCGAGGACACCCGCACGCTGTTCCGGCTGACCGCGCTCAAGCGGCTGCCCGCGCTCGACCTCAATTCGGCGCCGGTTCAGCACACGATCCAGATGATGGTCGACGGCCACAAGGCGATCGACCCGACCGTCGGCATCCACGAGAATCTGCTGCTCAACCGCGACGGCCAGATCCCGGCGGGGGCGGTCGATTATATCGACCATATGCCGATCGGCGAGCAGCGGAGCATGCGCAAGGCGTGGATCGACACATCGGCGCCGGGCGACGACGCCGCCTATCGCGGCGCCTATCAGCAGATCCTCAAGACGGTGCGGATGCTCCACGATCGCGGGGTGTTCATCGTCCCCGGCACCGACACCGGCGGCGCGCTGACCTATCATCGCGAGCTCGAGCTCTACACCCAGATCGGTTTCACCAATGCCGAGGTGCTGACCCGCGCGACCTATGACATGGCGAAATATCTGGGCCGCGACCAAAGGCTGGGGTCGATCGAGAAGGGCAAGCTCGCCGACTTCTTCCTGATCCCGGGCGATCCGACCAAGGACATCAAGGCGATCAAATCGATCGCGATGGTGGTGAAGGACGGCACCTTCTATTATCCGAGCGAGGTCTATCCGAATTTCGGGATCAGGCCGTTTGCCGATGCCCCGAAGGTGAAGCTGCCGAAGAAAGAGGACTAATCCCCTCCCTTTTGGAGCTGGCGGATTCACTTATCGGGTCGAGCCCTGCACGACCCCCGAACGGCGATATCGCCGCGATGGGCCACTTCTCCATCGAGGATGGGTGAATCCGTCGGCCCCGCAAGGGAGGGTCCGTCAGTAGAGGAAATAGTCCTGGAGGATCGTGCTGTGGTTGGCGGCGTATAATATGACATGCTGCGACCAGGGCTGGCTGTTGGCCTGATCGAGGTCGATGATCGCGCGGGTGCCGTCGTCCCGGTTGATGTCGTAGAAATCAATGCGGCCCTGGGTGTCGTAATAGGTCAGCTGCGACGTGAAGGGCTGGTTGCCCGCCTGGTCGAAGTCGACGATCGTGCGCGTGCCGTTGTCGTTCCTGATATCGTAGAGATCCACGCGCCCGGCCGTGTCGAAATAGATGAGCTGGTTCACCCAGGGCTGGGTGCCGGCCTGATCGGCATCGACGATGACGCGGGTGCCGTCGTCATTGTTGACGTCGTAGAAATCGACCCGACCCTGTCGGTCATAATATGTGAGCTGCGATCTCCATGGCTGGCTGCCGGCCTGGTCCAGGTCGACGATCACCCGGCTGCCGTCGTCGTTGTTGATGTCGTAGAAATCGATCCGCCCGCGCGTGTCATAATAGGTGAACTGCGACGTGAAGGCCTGGTTGCCGGCCTGATCGAGATCGACGATCGTGCGGGTGCCGTCGTCCTTGTTGACGTCGTAGAAGTCGATGCGGCCCTGGGCGTCGTAATAGGTCAGCTGCGACGTATAGCTCTGGCTGTTGCCCAAGTCGAAATCGACGACGATCCGGCTGTTGTCGTCGTTGACCATCGTCTGCTGGAGGAGCAGCCAGCCGGGGGTATAGATGTTCCTGATGCTCGCCCAGGCATGGCCGCCCGGATCGGTGCGGTTCTGCTCGATGGCCTCGAAGCCGTGCGCCGTGGGGTCGAAGCCCGTCGGAAGCACATCGCCATTGACCACCAGCGTGTCGGTTCCGGCGCCGCCGATGACATTGGCCGCCGTGTCGGCCGCATCATAGACGATGCGGTCGTTGCCCGCGCCGCCGTCGAGACGGTCGTTGCCCGTCCCGCCATCCAGCGTGTCGTTGCCGTCGCCGCCATCGAGATAGTCGTCGCCGGCCAGGCCGTTCAATATGTCGGCGCCGCCCAGGCCCTTGAGGAAATCGCTGTTGCCCTGCCCGTTCAGCGTATCGGCGGAGGCATTGCCCGCCAGGTACACGCCCACCGTCTGGCGCACCACGTCGCCGAGCGCGATCGCGCCGCTGACGTAGATCTGGAGATTGCCGTCGAGCCCGACCCCCTGGAGATAGGAGCCCGATCCGCCCGCGCTGGTCAGCGCCAGGTTCCACACCGGCATCGCCGACAGATCGACGATATCGACGCCGGTCTGGAACCCGCCGATCGAATCGGGCGCCGACGATGTCGAATCGGCGATGCTGGTATAGATGAAACGATCGACGCCGCTGCCGCCGCTCAGATAGTCCTGCCCCAACCCGCCGGTGAGGCTGTTCGCGCCGGCGCCTGCGAAGATCGAATCGTTGCCGGCCGAACCAACGATCCGGTCGTTGCCGTCGCCGCCCTGGAAACTGATGCTTTCGAAGCCCGAAATCTGCGCGCCCGACGCCAGCAGCCCCGCATAGGAGAAGACCAGCGGGGTGGCGTCATAATGGACGAACGACAGCGTATCGGTTCCCGCACCGCCCCTTGCCACCAGCCCCGCGAGATTGTGCGACGCCGCCGTCGAAACATTGATCGAGACGGTGTCATTGCCCTCGCCGCCGTCGAGCAGCAGGACCGAGGACGACGAGGTCGCGGTCGCATAGAGATAATCATTGCCGCCCATGCCCAGCAGCTGGTCGTCGCCGGTTCCCCCGGACAGCGTCTCGCCGAGCGCGGAGCCGGTCAGCCGATCGGCATTGTTCGTGCCGTTGACGTAGATCTGCTCGACATTGGTGATCGATACCCCGCCACCCGACAGCGACAGGATCAACGGCTGGTTGTAATTGGCATAGCTGATATTGAGGCTGTCCTGCCCGTCGCCACCGTCGACGGTGAACGGCGTGCCCGACGAATCCACGGTCAGCTGGAAGCGATCGGCGCCCGCGCCGCCCGCGAACGACGCCGCGCCATAGCCGGCCACCACCACGGCATCGATCCTGTCGTCGCCGTCGCCGCCGTTGATGCTGTCGCCGCCCGATCCCCCGTAGATCTCGTCATTGCCGCCGCCGCCCATGATGATGTCGCGGCTCGCCACCCCGGCGATGACGTCGCCGGCGGCGCTCCCCGTCTGGGTCAGGGTTTCGGTCGCCGCGTTCCAGCTCCAGCCCGCCACCTGGGTGCCGTCATTGCCATTGGTGCCGTACAGATAGCGGATCGCATCGATATCGAGCGTCCCCAGCACGTCGCCGGGCCCCGAATAGGTGTAGCTCATCACCGTCTGGGTGAAGTTGTCGAGCGACGGGTCGAGCGTGATGTCGCCGTCGAACGAATGTTTCAGGCCCAGCGCATGCCCGATCTCGTGCAGCAGCACATGGGTGTTGGCCGCATAGGCCGATTGCAGGAAGACGTCGCTGTTGACCCCGTAGCGCGCGTTGGGCGATCCGAAATAGGCAAAGCCGGCGGCGCCGCCATTGCCCAGCTTGGCGAGATCATACACGCCGAAGTTGATGTCCCCGACCGATTGGGTGACCTCGAACAGGGTCAGGCCGGAAATCGAGGCCCAGGCATTGATCGCATCGCGGACGGCCTGTTTCTCGGTGTCGGACAGCGGCCTGAAACTGGCCAGCGCGTCGGCCGAATAGAGCGTCGCGAGATAGGCCGGCGGCGTCGACGCAAAGGAATAGGTGTAGAAGGCGCCCTTGCCGGCCGTGCTGGAAATCGCCGATGAAAGCAGCGCCGTATAATCGCTCACCACGGTCATGAATACGCCCCCGATCAACGGTGCCGGATGGCCGACCGCCGACTCGCGCAGCTTAGCTTTCGGCCGGTCCGCGGCAAGGCCCGTCTGTCGATGATAGGCGATATTCTGCGCTTTTTCGGCGGATCGAGCGCGAATTCGCCGACATCGTCGCGATCGGTCAGCGCATACGCCAGCGGCCGATCGCGATCGCGGCCAGCGGCGCCGCCAGCCCCGACCACGCCACCACATCCAGCACCCCGTCGCCGAGCAGCCCCGCGATCAGGCCGGCCAGTGTCAGCAGCGCGATCGCCGCCGGGATCGCGAAGGTCCGCAGCAGCGCATGGCGCGGGCGGTGGTGGCGGCTCATGCCGCCCGCCCGCGTGTCGCAGGATTTGCCGCGTGACCGCGTGCCACAGGATTTGCCGCGTGACCGCGGCCGGGCATCGCGCCCTTCCGGCCGAGCCAGAGATAGAGGCCGCTGCCGAGCACGACGATCGTCGCGAGGTCGAGCAGCGCCCACAGCAGCTTCATCGGCAGCCCGCCATAATCGCCGAAATGGAGCGGCTGCGACAGGAGCAGCGCCTGCATGTACCAGGGCATCGGCCGGATGTCGGACAGGGCGCCGGTGCGGGCGTCGACCAGCGCCGGGGTCAGCAGCTTCTTCGTCGCCGGGGTCGCGCCCTGGAGGAAGACGCCATAATGGTGGCGGCTCGAATAGGCCGTACCGGGGAAGGCGACGAACTGGACGCGCATGCCGGGCGCCGCCGCGGTCGCGACATCGACCGCCGCGGCGATCGAGCCCAGCCGGGCGGGCAGGCCCTGGCCGGCATAGGGCGCCGACATCGCCGCGAGCTGGTCGGCCTTCCACAAATCGGTGATCGGCTGGACCAGGGTGTTGATGGTGCCGGTGAGCCCGACGACGACCGCCCAGGCGAGGGTGACGATGCCGAGCAGATTATGCCGGTCGATCCACGCCACCCGCGGCCCGCGGGTGCGGCGGACGGTGCCGAAGGCGAGCCGCTTCATGAACGGGGCGTAGAGCACGACCCCCGAGACGATCGCGGCGACGAAGAACAGCCCCATCGCGCCGAGGAAATACATGCCCCAGGCGCCGGCGAGCATGTCCTTGTGGAGCTGGAGGATGACGTCCATCACCCCGCCGCCCGCCGCGATCGGCAGGATCGCGCCGGTGCGGCGGTCGAGCGACTGGAAATGCATCGCGGCCTCGGCGGCGTCGGGGGTCGGCCCGGTGGTGACGTTGACCACCGGCCGGTCCTCGTCGAAGCTCATATAGAGGCCGACCTCGCCCGGGTAGCGCGCGAGCGCGCGGGCGAGCAGGTCGTCGAGCGGCAGCGAGGGGGTGCCGGCGGGCAGCGTCGCGAGCCGCACCGGCGGCCTGGTCGCGGCGTCGATCTCGTCATGGAAGATCAGCGGCAGCCCAGTCAGGCAGAGCATCAGCAGGAAGGCGGTGCAGACGAGGCTGGTCCATGTGTGGATCAAGGACCAGGTCCGGATCGTGCGCGCCTTCATGAGGAACCGTGCTCCAGGCCATACCGGCCTGCAAACGGCACCTTTCTGCGCTGCCGGTGCTCACGTACTTTCAAGTACGCTGCGCGCCGGTTCTCGAAAGATACCATTTTCGGCTCGGTCTGACCTGAATCACGATCCCTCATGGAGTCATCATAGCGATCAGAACTTCTTCGTCACCGTGGCGGTGACCTGGCGGCTGGCGCCGAAGAAGCAGCTCGTCGGGCCGGTGCAGCGGCCGGCATAGCGTTTGTCGAAGATGTTGCTGCCGTTGATCCCGAACCGCCAGCCGGGGATGTCGTAATGCAGCGTCGCGTCGAACAGGGTCGTGGTCGGGCTGTAATAGAGCAGCTGGTTCGCGGCGGTCTGGATCACCCCCGGGCTGCTGGTCAGGTAGCGGACGCCGGCGCCGCCGCCGAAGCCGGCGAACAGCCCCTGGTCATGGGTATAGTCGACGAACAGGGTCGCCTTGTGGCGCGGGGTCGCCGGGACACGCGAGCCGATCTGGGCCGCGACCGAGCTGTCGGTGAACTTGGCGTCGGTGTAGGTGTAGGACGCGTTGATGCTGAGCTGTTCGCGGATGCGGGTGACCAGTTCGAGCTCGGCGCCCTTCGCGGTGACCTCGCCGGCCTGGACCTTGAAGAACAGGTGCGCCGGATCGTCGGTCGACACGTTCGACTGGCGGATGCGGTAGACCGCGGCGGTCGCGAACAGCTTGATGTCGTCGCCGAGGCCGCGCGCGTCATATTTGACGCCGCCTTCCCACTGCTTGCCGCTGCTGGGGGAGAATTGCGCGCCGCCGAAGGTCGAGCCGACGACCGGCTGGAACGAGGTCGAATAGCTGACATAGGGGGCGATCCCCATCTCGCTGACATAGGTCGCGCCCGCCCGCCAGCTGAACTTGTCCTGCTTGGTGTCGACCGCGGTGGCGCCGGCATAGTTGGTGGTCTTCGTCCAGTCCTGCCGTCCCGACAGGGTCAGGATGACGTCGCCGAACCGGGCCTGGTCCTGGACATAGAGCCCCGACTGCTTGAGGCGCTGGTCGGTGAACGGGGTGAAGCTGGGCACCGCGATCGGGGTGGTGCTGTAGACCGGGTTGAACAGGTCGATGCTGGTCGCGGCACCGAAGGCGAAGGCCGATGCCTCGCGATAGTTGCGATAGTCGAAGCCGACCAGGATGCGGTGCTCGATCGCGCCGGTGGCGAGGTCGATATCGAAGCGGTTGTCGGCCGCGAACTGCTGGACGTCGTCCTTGAACGGGAAGTTGCTGCGGCCGACGGTGCGGTTGTCGGCGCCGATGCTCGAAGCGTAGATGATCTGCTGATATTCGCTGTAATCGTCCCAGCGGACATTCTGGGTGAAGCGGACCGCGCCCGAGAAACGGTGGCTGAGCTCATAGCCGGCGGCCCATTGGCGGCGGCGGTAGAAATTATAGTCGGGCTCGCCGAGGTTGATGCTGCGCGAGACCTTGCCGACCGGATTGTCGAACAGCACGCCGGCCGCGGGCAGGAAGCCGTTGGTATCGCCTTCGACCCGGTCCCACTGATAATGGCCGAGCGCGGTGATCTTGGTGTCCGGGCCGATCTCATAGGTGATCGCTGGCGCGACATATGCACGCTTGACGGTGACATAGTCGGTCTGGATGTCGTTGTCGCGGTACAGGCCGGTCAGGCGTGCGCTCAGCCCATCGGCGAGTTCGCCGGTGACGGTGCCGGCGATCCGCTTATAGTCGTTGGTGCCATACATCGCCTGCACCTCGCCGCCGGTCCGGGCCGACGGACGGCGGCTGGTGAGATTGTAGATGCCGCCCGGGGGGGTGGTGCCGTAAAGCACCGCGGCCGGCCCCTTGAGGACGTCGACCGCGTCGAAGCCGTAGAGATCGATGCCGACGTTCGAGATGGTCGAGCTGACCGGCGCCTGCAGGCCGTCGATATATTGGACCGGGATGAAGCCGCGCAGGGTGAGGAAGTCGTAGCGCTGATCGGGGCCGTAATTCTCGCCGACGATGCCGGCGGTGTAGCGCACCGCCTGCTGGACGTCGGTGAAGTTGAGCAGGTCGATCTGGTCGCGCGAGATCACCGATACCGACTGCGGGGTCTCGATCAGCGGCGCGGTGGTCTTGCTCGCGGTGATCGCGCCCAGCGGCACGAAGCGGGGCGCGGTGACGATGATGATGCCGTCATCCTGCCGGGTGGTCTGGACGCCCTCGGCATCGCCGGTCGCATCGGCCGGCGCAGCCTGCGCGGTCTGCGCCTGGACGGCGACGGGGACGAGCATCGTCGCCCCGGTCAGCAGGACGGCCAGGTGGCGAAAACGATTGCGGTAGGGAGCGGACATGGAAAGGCCTCGTCGATTTGATCGGTCCCAGATGCGAACCGTTCTCGAAAGGGCCGTTGCCGCAAATGAGAGTCATGTTCAATAACTCTGGCAGGCGGCGGTGATTTTTTCAGATATGTTGCAGCGGTGGCACAGTGGGGTGCGGGGAGTAGGCTTCACGCATCGATTGAGCCTAGCCAATCCTCCCTGAAGCGCAGCTTTGGGGAGGGGGACCAGCAAAGCTGGTGGAGGGGTCCTCGCCGCATACGCAGCGTTTGTGGCGAGCACCCCTCCACCGCCCTGCGGCCACGGCTGCTGCGCAGCCGGCTCCGCGCTTTCACCATGCCCCCGGCATGGTGGCGCACTACGCCCCCTCCCCACGCTACGCGTAGGGAGGATTTACGTTCGGCAGGCCCTAAAACCTCAGCCGAACAATTGCCGAAACCGTGCCGGCTGCGAGCGGAGATATTGCGGGGGGGCCTTGACGCTGGCGCCGAGATGGGCGGCGGCGTGCCAGGGCCAGCGGGGGTCGAACAAGATGGTGCGCGCCAGCGCGATCGCGTCGGCGTCGCCGGTGCCGATGATCGCCTCGGCCTGGTCGAAATCGGTGATCAGCCCGACCGCGATCACGGGCACGCCGACCGCCTGCTTGACCGCGCGGGCGAGCGGCACCTGGTAATTGGGGCCGACCGGAATCTTCTGGTCGGCCGAGAGGCCGCCGCTCGACACATGGACCGCGTCGCAGCCATGCGCTTCGAGCGCCTTGGCGAACTCCACCGTCTCCTCGATCGTCCAGCCGCCCTCGACCCAGTCGGTGCCCGACACCCGCACCGTCACCGAGCGATCGGCGGGGAAGGCCGCGCGCACCGCGTCGAAGACCTCGAGCGGGAAGCGCATGCGGTTTTCGAGGCTGCCGCCATATTGGTCGTCGCGCCGGTTCGACAGCGGCGACAGGAACTGGTGGAGCAGATAGCCATGGGCGCCGTGGAGCTGGACCGCGTCGATGCCGATCCGCGCCGCGCGCTTCGCCGCCTCGACGAAGCCGTCGCGGACCCGGGCGAGCCCGTCGGCGTCGAGCGCGACCGGGGGATTTTCGGTCGGCAGGAACGACACCGCCGACGGCGCCACCGTCTGCCAGCCATTGTCCGCGGAGGGCGCGATCTGCTTGCCGCCGTCCCAGGGTTTGGCGGTCGCCGCCTTGCGGCCGGCATGGGCGAGCTGGACCGCGATCGGCATGTCCGACCAGCGGCGGATGCTGTCGACCACCCCGGCCATCGCCGCCTCGGTGGCGTCGTCGTAGAGGCCGACATCGCCATAGCTGATCCGGCCTTCGGGAACGACCGCGGTGGCCTCGATCGTCAGCACGCCCGCGCCCGACAGCGCGAGATTGCCGAGATGGATATGGTGCCAGTCGGTCATGCAGCCATCGACCGCCGAATATTGGCACATCGGCGCGATGACGATGCGGTTGGCGAGTTCCTGCCGGCCGATCTTCAGCGGTTCGAACAATTTGGCGGTCATGCTTGGGTCCCCCGTGGTGCCAGCGTCATATGGTCGCGATATTCGCCCTGCCGTTCGATCATCCAGCCGGGATATTCTTGCGGAAGCGCGCTGACCGTAGCGAGCGTCGCCAGCTCCTCGGGCGACAGCGCGACCCGGGTGGCGGCGATATTGTCGGCGAGCTGGTCCGGGCGCTTGGCGCCGACGATCACGCTGCCGACCGCCGGCTGGTGGAGCAGCCAGGCGATCGCGACCTGCGCGACCGAAACCCCCTTGGCATCGGCGATCGTCCGCATCGCATCGATCGCGGCATAGCCGCGGTCGCGGTCGACCGGCGGAAAATCGAAGCTGGCGCGGCGGCCGTCGCCGGCACCTTCATCGTCGCGGCTATATTTGCCCGACAGCAGCCCGCCGGCGAGCGGGCTCCACACCATCAGGCCGACGCCTTCGGACTGCAGCAGCGGCACCAGTTCGCGTTCGAGATCGCGCCCGGCGATGCTGTAATAGGCCTGGAGCGAGGCGAAGCGGTGGAGGCCCAGCCGTTCGGAGATGCCCAGCGCCTTCATGATCTGCCACGCCGCCCAGTTGGAGACCCCGACATAGCGGACATGGCCGTGCTGGACGAGAGTATCGAGCGCGCGCAGCGTCTCCTCGATCGGGGTCGCCGGATCGAAGCCGTGGATCTGGTAGAGATCGATATGGTCGAGCTGGAGCCGATCGAGGCTGGCCTTCGCGGCGTCGATGATATGGTAGCGCGAGGCGCCGCGGCTGTTCGGCCCGGGCCCCATCGGCCCCATCACCTTGGTGGCGATCACCACCTCGTCGCGCCTGATCCCGAGATTGCGCAGCGCCTGGCCGGTGATCCGTTCGGACCGACCCTCCGCATAGACGTCGGCGGTGTCGATGAAGTTGATGCCGGCGTCGATCGCGGTGCGGACCAGCGTGTCGGCCTCGTCCTGCTGGAGGGTGCCGATCTTCTCCCACATCCCGCCATCGCCGCCGAAGGTCATGGTGCCGAGACAGAGTTCGGAAACGAAGAGGCCGGTCTGGCCGAGCCGGTTGTAGCGCATGGGCACTCCGCGAAAATGGGAGGAAAAGGTCGCGGGCGGCAGATAGGAAGCGGGCTGCGGGTTCGCCAGCCCCCGACGATCGTTTCCTTGCCGGAACCGGATGATCGGGCAAGCATTGTCCTGCAACGGACAAGAGAGGGGCGTCACCGATGCGGCTGGACGACGAAAGCGAGAGCAGCAATTACGAGGTCCGGTCGGGCAGCGGCGGTGGCGGCTTCGGCCTGCCCGGGCTCGCCTTCGGCCGCGGCGGCCTCGGCTGCGGCGGGATCATCGTCGTCGGCATCCTCGCGCTGATCATGGGGATCAACCCGCTGCAGCTGCTCGGGCTGATGCAGGACGGGCAGGTCCAGACCAGCGGGCCGTCGAGCACGGTGCCGGGCGGTTCGGAGGATCCCAAGGCGTTGTCCGACGTCCAGCACCGCTCGCTCAAGGTGCTCGGGTCGACCGAGCGGGTGTGGGGCGAACTGTTCCGCAAGAACGGCCAGAGCTATCAGCCGACCACGTTGGTCTTCTATCCCGGCGGCACCCGATCGGGCTGCGGGCAGGCGAGTTCGTCGGCGGGGCCCTTCTATTGCCCGGCCGACAACCGCGTCTATCTCGACACCAGCTTCTTCGACGAGCTCGCCCGCCGTTTCGGCGCGCCCGGCGATTTCGCGCAGGGCTATGTGATCGCGCATGAGGTCGGCCATCATGTCCAGCAACTGCTCGGCATCCTCGACAAGGCGCATGCCGAGCAGCAGCGCGTGTCCGAGGCGCAGGCCAATGCGATCCAGGTCAAGGTCGAGCTGCAGGCCGACTGTTTCGCCGGGGTCTGGGCCGCGAACGACAAGAATCTGCTCGAGCCCGGCGATGTCGAGGAGGGCATGGGCGCGGCGGCGGCGGTCGGCGACGATACGCTGCAGAAGGCGAGCCAGGGCTCGGTGAGCCCCGAGAGTTTCACCCATGGCAGCGCCGCCGACCGGCAGAAATGGCTGCGGATCGGGCTGGAGACCGGCGACCCGGCGCGCTGCGATACCTTTGCCGCGGCTGGGCGGGGCCGGTGAGACAGCGCTGGCCGGCCAAGCTGTGGATCGTCCGCCATGGCCAGAGCGCGGGCAATGTCGCGCGCGACCTGGCGCATGACGCCGCGCTCGACCGGATCGCGCTGACCGGCCGCGATGTCGACGTGCCGCTGAGCCCGCTCGGCGAGCAGCAGGCGGCGGCACTCGGCCACTGGTTCGCGCAGGGGCGCGAGGACGACCGGCCCGACGTCATCCTGTCGTCGCCTTATGCCCGGGCGATGGACACCGCGCGCCGCTTCCGCGCCGCGGGCGGCGCCGACCCGGATGAGGCGATCTGCTGCGACGAGCGGCTGCGCGAGAAGGAATTCGGCATCCTCGACGGGCTCACCACCGGCGGGGTGCGCAACATCTTCCCCGAACAGGCCGAGTTCCGGTCGGTGCTCGGCAAATTCTACCATCGGCCGCCCGGCGGCGAGAGCTGGTGCGACGTGATCCTGCGGCTGCGGTCGCTGATCGATACGGTGTCGCTCCACCATGCCGAGCGCCGGGTGATGATCGTCGCGCACCAGGTGGTGGTGCTGTGCCTGCGCTACATCATCGAGAATCTCGACGAGGCGCGGATCCTGGCGATCGATGCCGAGGCCGATGTCGCCAATTGTTCGATCACCGAATATCGTTTCGATCCGCACGCGGGCAAGGACGGCAAGCTCGTCCTCGAACGCTACAATGTCACCGCGCCGATCGAGCAGGACAATACCCCGGTGACGTCCGCGCCCGATCCGGCGGTGGCGGCGCGCGGATGAGCAGCATCGCGATCGACAGCCCGTGGCGGCTGGCGCATCCGATCGCGACCCACCAGGAGGATATCGACAAGAATGCGCGCGGCCGGGTGCTGCTGGTCGGCGGCGGGATGTTCGTCCCCGGCGCGTTGCGGCTGACCGGCGAGGCGGCGCTGCGCGCGGGCGCGGGCAAGCTGCAGATGGCGACGGTCGAGGCGGCGGCGACCGCGCTCGGGGTGCTGGTGCCCGAAGCGGCGATGATCGCGCTGCCCGCCGACGCCGATGGCGAGATCGCCGCGGCGGCGGCCGCGCGGCTGGCGAAACCGATCGCGCGCTGCGACACGCTGATCCTTGGGCCCGGCATGCGCGAGGGTGAACATACCGACGAACTGGTGCGCGCGGCGCTGGGCGAGGCGCGCGACGACCTGTCGATCCTGCTCGACGCCGCGGCGATCTCGTGCGCGGGCACGCTCGACGACGTGATTTCGGGGCATGGCGGGCGGGTGGTGCTGACCCCGCATCATGGCGAGATGGCGGCGCTGACCGGCTGCGATCGCGGCGAGATCGCCCGCGACCCCGAGGGTGCCGCGCGCGCCGCCGCCCAGCGCTTCAACGCGATCGTCGTGCTGAAGGCCGGCGAGACCTATGTCGCGGCGCCAGACGGCAGCGTGCTGCTCTACACCAGCGATTGTGTCGGGCTCGCCACCGGCGGATCGGGCGACGTCCTCGCCGGGATCATCGGCGGGCTGATGGCGCGCGGCACTCCGCCGCTGGTCGCCGCCGGCTGGGGGGTGTGGCTGCACGGCGAGGCGGGCCAGGCGGCGGCGGCGAAGATCGGGCCGATCGGGTTCCTGGCGCGCGATCTGCTGGTCGAGGTGCCGGGGCTGATGGTGGTGGAATGAGGCCTTCCCCGCTCCCTTGGGAGGATATCGGGTTCAGCCCACCTCGATCGCGTCGACCCGGTCGGGATAGAAAGCGAGATGATCGCGGATCGCGGCGACCGCGTCGTGCGGCTGCTCGTAGCTCCAGATCGCGTTGACCGACCGCGCGCCGCCCGCCGGGATGCTGAAATAGGACGCGTCGCCCTTGTACGGGCAATGGGTGCTGTGGTCGGTCCGCTCGAGCGCGGCCATGTCGACATCGACGCGCGGGATATAATGGACCGCGGGGTAGCGCGCTTCCTCAAGGGTCAGCGCGCTGCGGGTATCGGCGATGATCTTGTCGCCAAGCCGGACGACGATGCGCCGGGAATCGGGCGTGATGGTGATCGGATGATCGGGGCCCGGAATCAGGACGGGTCGGGTCGCCATGGCATGTTCCTCCGCTTGCGGTCCGGAGATGGGAACGCTTCCCCCGATATGCCAGCTTCGGTCAGGGTTTCGCCGTGAAGATCGCCTTGGGCAGCATGACATGGACGCCTTTGTTGCGGTCGACCAGTTCGGTGATCTCGACATCGCCCGACACGCTGATCAGCATATAGGCGTCGTCGCGGCTCATCTTCTTCTCGGCGACGAGGAAGTCGATCATGTTGCGCAACGCCTTGCGGGTGGCGTTGCTGAGATCGTCGTCGAACCCCATCGCGATATAATGGGTCGGGGTCTCCGCACGAGGGTAGGGACTCGCGACGCCCTTGTGGAGGATGAAGGTCAGGTCGCCCTGCAGCGAGGTTTCGAGCGCGGTGATGTCGACCTCGCCATTGCCCTGCCCCGCATGGCCGTCGCCGACCTGGAACAGCGCGCCGGGGACATGGACCGGCAGATAGAGGGTGGTGCCGGCGACCAGCGCCTTGTCGTCCATATTGCCGCCGATGATCGTCGGCGGCGCGCTGTCGTAGCGGCCGAAGGCGGGTGGCGGCGCCACCCCCATGCTGCCGAAGAAGGGCGCGAGCGGGATATCGATGCCGGGGGCGAACTTCGCGATCATGTGCTTCCGGTCGAGCGGGATGATCTTCATCCGCGCATAAGGGAAATCGTCGGTCAGGAAACCCGCGCCATAGCGGAAGGCATTATAGGCATAGGGAATATCGAGATCGATCCTGCCGATCCGGATCTCGAGCGTGTCGCCGGGTTCGGCGCCCTCGATCGCGATCGGCCCGGTCAGGATATGGCCGCCCGGCCCCTTGTCGGTGACGTTGGCGAAGATCGCGCGCAGGCTCGGCTGGACATCGGCGGGGGCGACCCCGGCCTTTTCGAGCGCCGGCGGGCTGCTGGTGATCAGGGTGTGGACGGTGACACTGTCGCCCGACCGAATCGTCAGCACCGGCTTGCTGGCCGCATCATAATGGCCCCAGGCAACCGTCGCTGGGGTCGCGTCGAGCGTATAATGCGCGGCGCCCGCGGGCGCGGCGAGCCCCGCGATCGCGATCGCGGCGATGATCAGGCTTCTGGACATGGCGGGCCTCCCGCCGCCATCAGAGCCGGGTAACGCCGGGGCGTCAACAGGCCGCACCGGCAGCGACCGGCGGCCGGCCACAAAAAATGGCCCGATCCTTTCGGATCGGGCCAGTGGAGACCGCCAGTGCCCCCTGAACGGTCTCGGGTCGCAGGGGGACTATGCTGTCCTGCAGCAGAGGAATCCGTGACGGGCGTCACACTTTGCGATCGGCGCAAAACATTGTCGGGCTTCCCTAATCGGTCGATACAGGCGATGAGGACATCGGCTTGCCACAACCGCTCGCGGATGGCGCCACTGGGGACTTGAGGACCGGGGCTTGCAGAGGGACGAACGCCTGACCGCGATTTCAGCCGTCTTCTCGTGCGGCGAGGAGCAGGCCGATCTGCTCGACCGGTCGATGCGCGTCGTCGACCTGCCCCACCGCACCGTGCTCGGCCACCAGGGCGACCCGTGCGACCATTGCTGGCTGATCCTCGACGGCGCGGTGCATGTCCAGCTGATCGGCTGGGACGGGCAGCGGGTGCAGCTCGCTTATCATGGCCCGGGCGAAATCTTCGGCGCCTATCCCGAACCGTCGACCCACCGCGCCGACATCGTCGTCGAGGGTGAGGCCCAGGCGCTGCGGATCGCGACGACGACGCTGGCGGCGCTCGCCGACGCCAACGCCCCGATCGCCGCCGGGCTCGCACGACTGCTCGCACGGCAGCTCGACATGGCGCTCGACCGGATGGCCGCGCGCACGACGCTGTCGGCGGCGGGGCGGGTCTATGCCGAGCTGATGCGGATGGCCGACAAGGAGCATCGCATCCGGCCCCAGCCCAAGGTCACCGCGCTGGGGCTGAGCGCCAATGTCTCGCGCGAGACCGCCTCGCGCGCGATCGCGGTGCTCGAACGCCGCGGCATCGTCCGCCGCGACAGCGACGCCTGGACGATCGTCGCGCCGCGCATGCTGGCGGATATGATCAGCTGAGTTGTCGAACCCGCCGATGCCGGCCGTCGGGTATCAGCCCGCGATGATGCTCAGCGCGACATTGCCGCGTGCGGTCGCGATCTCGCCGAAATTCTCGCAGCCGAGATCGGGGGCGGTCAGGACGAGCGCGAGCGCGGCCGCGCGCGACGCGAAGATCTTGCCCGGCAGCGCCGATATCGCGATCGTGCGGGCGCCGTCGAACGGACTCATCGCCGGATCCTCGGGATCGAACAGGCCATAATCGAGCCCGACCGGGATCTTCGCGCCGTCGGGCCCGGCGATCAGAGCCACCGCGGCGCGCGCGGCGACCGCCGGCTCGGCGAAGCGGATCGCGACGATATTGTCGCGGACCTCGCCCAGGCTGCCGCCCGCCGCCAGCAGCCCGTCGAGCGGATGGCCGACCGGCAGCGCCAGCGCGACCTCGCGCGCGAGCGCGGGCAGCGGCAGCGAGGGATATTCGCTGCGCGCGGCGGGAATGCGGTGGACGGGGAGGCCCTGCGCCTCCCATGCCGCGTCGAGCGGGCGGACCGATGGCCGCGACCAGTTGGGGTCGCCGATCCGCAGCGCGATCGCGCTGCCTTCGAGGATGCGCGCCTGGCGGATCGCCAGCCCCATCGCGAGCTGATCGGCCATCACGATTCCGGCCTCGGACACGACCTCGCTTTCGCCGACGGTCTCGACCGAGATCGCCGCCTCGAGCAGCCGGTTGAAGCGCGCGACCCATGACTCGCCGAAGCGGGCGACCGAATCGCGCCGGAAGGCGCCGACCGACGAGGGCAGCACGATATGGAGTTCGGCGCCCCGATCGACGAGGATCTCGGCGGCGATGATGTCGGTGCCGGCGGCGAGCGCGCCGTAGGCGAAACCGGGCCGGATCGCGTCGAACTCGGCGGCGATCGCGTCGCGCACGCCGTCGCCGTCGGTCAGGTGGATGATCCCGCTGAAATGGATGCACGCGGGCGGGCGATGCGCGTCGAGCCAGTCGGCGGGCTGGCCCAGCGCGTCGAGGATCAGCCGAAAATGGCGCAGGGTCGAGGCATGATCCTCCCACGCCGCCGGCGCCTCACCGACCGCATCGCCGAGCGCGGCCTGCGCATCGGCGATGCGGTCGAGCAGCAGATAGGCCTCGGCCCGTGTCGCCCCGAGCCAATAGGGCGTTTCGGGTTCGTGCGCGCCGCTGTCGAGCATGGCGACGATCCGCGCCGCCAGCTCGCGCGACCGCGCGCGATCACCGCCGAGCAGCTCGATCGTCGCCGCGTTGATCAGCGGATAGGTCGCCGGCGAGACCGATGCCGCCTCGAGATAGGCATCGCGTGCCGCACCGAACAATTGCGCCTGGTCGGCCGGCGGCGCCTTGAGCGCCCGATCCTTGATCAGGCGCCCCTTCAGGCTGAGCACATCGGCATCCCGGGTTTCGGACAGCAGGCCGCTGCCTTCGAACAGGCGCCAGGCCCGTTCGGTATCGCCGGAGCGTGCCAGCCGCCGTACCGACCTCAGCGTCGCAACGTTCATCGATCTGCCCGTCCTTGTCCTGCCCGTTACGAATTGGTGGGAGGAGGGTTCCGGATGTCGGGATCGATGGTCAGCGGGATCCAGTGCGGCTCGCCCTTCACGTCGGTCTGCCGAAGGTCGACATTGACGTTGAAAGGATGGCAGGTGTCGGCCTTGCCGCCGCGATTGAACCGCGCCGCGAAGCGGACCTTGCGGTAGCGCTTGGCCACCTTGTCATAATCCTCGTAGATCATGCCGCCGTAGAAATGCTGCCAGTCGCCCTTCATCGTGATCGCGTCATATTGCTTCGAAAAGAAGATCTGGTCGCCGACCAGCGTCACCTCGACCATCGAATCCTGCTTGATCGCGATATAGTCCTGATCCTCGCAGCCTTCCTGGCGCATCGTCAGCTTGATCTGACCGCCATCGACCCCGAGGCTCACCACATAGCGGATCGTATCGCATGGTTCGGCGTGGGGCGCCTTGAACCCCAGCGCCACATGATTCATCGGACAGCCCATCATTTTTCCCCCTTTGACGTTTCCGGAAAGCTTTTCTCGATGCGTTTGCGCCATTTCTGCCAATCCTCATTCTCGGGATCAGCGGCGGTCAGCTGATCGATGACGGTGCGGGCCTCGCCGGCGGCCGCCGACGCCAGCCCCTTCTCGCCGAGATCGCGCAGCACCGTCGCGATCGAATAGCGCGCCAGCATCCAGTCCTGGCGATAGACGACATTCTTCGGATCGGCGGCGACCAGCGCGTCGAGCATGGCATTTTGCCGCCGCCGCTCGGCCAGCGCATCGCGGGTACGGTCGGCGGAGACATAAGCGTCGGCCATCCAGGCGTGGCGATTGGCGACGTCGCGGCGCACGTCGAGATCGCCCGGGGTCGCCCGCTCGACCGCCTCCATCGCGACCATCGCCTCGCCGCACGCCTTGAGGCTGGCGGCCGGATTCGACTTGCGCGCCAGTTCGAGCGAGCAGATCCCGCCCTCGGCATAACTCAGTTCGCGCAGGTAGCGCGGGTCGCCGGGGGCGATCTTCACCAGCCGCTGGGCAAGCCGCAGATAGGCCTCGAACCGCGGCAGCGCATTGTCGTAGCGCGCGGCGAGGAAGTCGGTGTAGCCGAGATAGAATTCGGACTGGGCATGCGCGAAGATCCGCGCCGGATCGTCGGGATCGTCGGCGAGCAGCGCCTGGGTGACGCGCTGCGCCTCGCGGAACTTGCTGAGCGCGGGGCCGAAATCGCCGCGCCGCTGATCGTCCTCACCCATCGCATGGAGCACCCGTGCGCGCCGCTCGAGCGAATTGCTCGGCAGCCGCGACAGATCGCCCTGTTCGCCATAATAGCCCAGCGCGCGTTCGTTGACCGAGGTCAGGATGTCGAGCCGGCCGACGCTCTGCAGCCTGAGCCGCAGATCGGTCAGCATGAATTCGATCAGCCCTTCGGCCTGGGCGCGCTGATGCTCGGCCTCGTTGCGCGCGTTGAGCGCGAACACCAGCAGCATCCCCATCAGCAGCGTCGAGGCGAGTGCCGCGACCGACACCGCGATCACCCGGCGGATCTGCCGCTGCGCATCGCGCTGGACCAGCTCGTCGAGGGCGATGCCGGTGATGCCGGCGACGATCTTGAGCCGCGCCAGCCGGGTCCCGTCGCCCTGGCGGCGGAAGTCGGCGGCGATCGGTTCGCGCAGCACCCCGTCGGCCCCCATGCCGGCAAGCGTCGCCGGGAAGGAGTCGCGCGGCTCGCCGTCGATCAGCGCGGCCAGCACCACCCCGTCGGGGTTGAGCGCGCGATAGAGCCTGATCTCTTCCTCGACCCAGCGCGACGCCTTGGCGGCGGGCGAGCACAGCACGATCAGGCAGGCCGATTCGGACAGCGCCGATGCCACTTCCTGATCGAGATTGTCCGATGCCGGCAGCTCGTTGCGATCGCGGAAGATCGGCAGCAGCCGCTTCGGCACCACCCCGCGCGCGGTGGTCTTGCCGACCGCGTGGCGCGGAATCTTGTAGGTTTCGAGCCAGCGATGGAGCCTCAGCGCGGCCCGCTCGTCGGCATGGCTGTAGCTGATGAACGCACGGTAGCGGGGCTCGGTGGCCGGGGTGCCGATCCCCGCCGAGGCCGATTTCCTGATACCGTCATAACCCATCTTGCCTGCCCCCTCATGGGCGACCGGCGGCAAGGTCTCACGAAACCACCCCGTCCCGCTGCCGGAACGCCCTGTCTGACGGAGGGTGCAAGGGTCATGCAAGCCAAAAAGCGCGGGGGACGGCGCACGCATCGCGGCGGTCATGGGTCACCTGCCGCGGACATCGAGGCCGTATCAGGCGCCAAGGAAGCTTCCATCGTCGATGATGTTGTCGAGGATCCGCCCGGCATGGACCAGATCCTGCAGCCGATATTCGAAGAAGCTGGCGGCGTGACGGGTGAAGGCGCGGGCATCGTCGGCGCGCCAGGCGATCATCGCCAGGCACCATTCGAACGAGGCCAGCACATGACCGTGCAGATATTGGCGCTTGCGCAGGTCGGGCATCGAGGCCTGCCCGGCGCAGATGTCGAGCTCGGCGAGCGCGAAGTTGACCAGCACCTCGTCGATCGCCCAGGCACGCTGGCCGGCGGTCATCCGCACCGGCTCGCCGACGCCGCGCCCGGCCGCGAACGGCCAGCGCGACGGGTCGCCGCCGATGTAGCGCAGCAGGTCGATCGTCTCGGCGACGACCTCGGCGGCCGGCGCGCAGAAGCTGCGCACCCGCAATATGTTGCGGGCGAGATGGACACGGCGAAACTCCATGTCATGGTCGAAACGGGTCTCGAGCAGCACGCATGCCTCGATCGCGACCTCAAGGTCGCGGATCGCGGCATCGAAGCGCCCGCGCCGATAGGCGAGATAGGCCTCGACCGCGAGCTGCGATGCACGGATCGCGACCATCGCATGGTCGGACAGCTCGGCATCGGCGGAGATGGCGACCGCCTGCTCGAGCCGCTCCTCGGCGCGTTCGAGATGCCCCGAGCGCGCGAACGACAGCGCCTGTTCGCGCTTCTCCTCGCCCGCCAGGATCACCGACACCTCCTCGAGCGGCAGCAGCCCCGCGAGCTTGAGCAGATGCGCCGCGCTGAACAGCTTGTTCGCGTCGAGCCGCAGCCGCGTCGTCTTCTCGCGGTTGAAGGCCTGGCGCGCCGAAGCGAGCCTGGAGCTGGCGGTCAGCCGCGCTGTGTGGGGTTCGGCAAAGGCAATCACTGGCATTGGTCATCTCCCGACGCGGCAGGCACCGGGGAACCTCCCCCGCCCCGAGTCCCATCCGACCGGTCGACGATAGGCGCGAGTCGGGCATGGCGCGCGTGACGGGGATCACGCACCCGATCGGGCAGCCGGCTTTTTCGCTATTGCGGGGCGATCCATCCCGCGGCGCGCAACGGCGCCACCGAGGCCCGTGCGACGGGCGCGCTGACGCCGTTGCTCAGCCGCAGGCGCAGGTTGCGGCCCTCGCTTTCGACCGCGGCCACGGCCTTGCGCGCGACCCACCATGAACGGTGAACCTGCCGGCCATCGGCATCGCCGAGTTCGGCGATCGCCTGGCCCAGCGTCGCCAGCACCAGCCGCGAGCCCGCGTCATGATGCACCCGCACATAATGATCCTCCATCTGCAGGCACAGGACATGCTGCGGACGGATGCCCAGCAAGCCGCCGGTCACCGGAGGCTCGGATGCGACCGCCTCATCCGCGAGCGTGTCGCGACGGCCGCGGTGAAGCGCGAGAAAGGTCAGCCCGATCACGAACGGCTCGGCGGTGATCAGCCCCTGCCAATACCAACTCGCCGGCGACAGCCAGCCGAGGAACGGCCAGATCGCGCGGGCGAGCGCGGCGACCAGCAGCGAGAAGGGCCAGGTCAGGATCGCGACCAGCGTCACCACCGCGACCCACAGCACGGCACCGCGAAACCGGCGCCCGATCAGCAGCCTGATACCGACGCCGTAGATCAGCGTTCCCAGCCAGAAACAGGCGATCTGAAAGGCGGCACGTTGCCAGGGCGGCCCGTTGAAATAGCTGCCGAACGGTCCGATCAGGCCGAGAAACAGTCCGCCGGCGGTCGCGATCGAAAGATCGACGGCCCAATAGCGCAGCGATTTCGGCAAGACCCCATTCCGCATGGCGCCGTTCTATAACGGCGGTTCGCCCGATCGCGAACCCGTTCGCCCATTCGCGAAAGCGCGCTGGGAAATCGAGCATCTTCCGCCGAGCAGGAGGGTCTCAGCCACCAACAGGATCGATCGATGCGCCGCTTCATCGCCACGCTACTCCTCGCCTTTGCCACCCTCGCCGCCGCGCCCGTGCTCGCCGCATCGGTCGGCTTCCAGCATCTGACCATCCCCGACCCGCAGGGGCCGCCGATCGAGATCGGCATCTGGTATCCCACCGATGCCACGCCGAGCGCGCAACGGATCGAGCTGGGCGGCCAGACGGTCGCCCCCGATGCGGCACCGAAGGGCGAGCGGCTGCCACTGATCCTGATGTCGCACGGCCATGGCGGTTCGTATGCCGGCCATGCCGATACCGCGATCGCGCTGGCCGAGGCGGGCTATGTCGCCGCCGCGCTTACCCATAGCGGCGACAATTGGCGCGACACCGGCGCAGCCACCGCGGTCTGGGAGCGTCCGCGCCAGCTGAAGCTGCTCGCCGACTATATGCTCGGCGGCTGGCGCGATCATGGCCGGATCGATCCGGCGCGGATCGGCGCCTTCGGCTTTTCGGCGGGCGGCTTCACCGTGCTGTCCGCGGCGGGCGCCGAGCCCGACCTGACCGCGATGGTCGCGCATTGCCAGGCGCATCCGGCGTTCGAGGATTGCCAGATCGTGCGCGGCCATCTGCCGGCGCTGCCGCGGCCGATCGTCTGGACCCATGATGCGCGGATCAAGGCGGTGGTGTCGGCGGCACCGGCGCTGGGCTTCGCCTTCGGCAAGGCGGGGCTCGCCGCGGTGACGGTGCCGGTCCAGCTGTGGCGCGCCGCCGACGACCAGGTGCTGCCCGATCCTTATTATGCGAGCGCAGTGCGGCAGGACCTGCCGACCCCGCCCGATTATCATGTCGTCGCCGGCGCCGGCCATTACGATTTTCTCAGCCCCTGCTCGGCCGCGCTCGCCGCGCAGGTGCCGATGATCTGCCGCAGCACCGCCGGTTTCGACCGCACCGCCTTCCACGCCGATTTCAACCGGCAGCTGGTCGCGTTCTTCGGCCGGACGCTGAAATAATCTCAGGCCCAGGGATCGTAGGTTCCGAAGTCCCAGTCATTCCCTTCCGGGTCGCGGACATTGTAGCTGCGGCCCGGATAGCCTTCATTGTCGTGCGGTTCGGTGACGATGTCGGCACCGGCGGCCTTGGCCCTTGCGAAATGCGCGTCGGGATCGTCGATCACGCAGCAGACGCAACCGGTGACCCCGCCGGCTTCGGCCGGGGTCTTCCAGCGATAGAGATCGGTCGCGGGACCGGGTCGCGCCGAACTGAGCATCACCAGCGAGTCGCCCAGCTGAAGCTGGGCATGGTGGATCAGGCTCGGATCGGCATCGTCGGCATAGACCGCGTGGCGGGTGAAGCCGAAAGCGGTGCACAGAAACTCGATCGCCGCGGGGGCATCGGCGTAGCGCAGGCAGGGGATCAGCGATTGCTTGGGCATGGTCGTCTCCTTCGACTCACGGCGTAGCGGATCCCAGGCATCGCGGATTGGATCAAACGCACCTCAATGTTCGACCAACCCGCCGCCACCGGGCAGCGAACGCGCACGATAGTCGCCCGGCGTCATCCCGGCGAATTCGCGAAACTCGCGGATCATGTGCGACTGGTCGCAATAGCCGGTCGCAATGGCGAGGTCGGCCCAGTCGGGGGCCTGCTCGCCCGCCATCCCGCCGACCAGCCTTTCGAAGCGGATCAGCCGGCGCCAGCTGCGCGGCCCGACCCCGGTCGCGTCGCGCACCCGATCGGCGAGATGCTTGCGGCTCCAGCCGATGTCGCGCGCGACCTCGGCGATGTCGAGATCGGGCCGGCTGTACAGCAGCGCGAGCGCATGGCGCTGCGCCGCGGGCAGCACCGGGCGCGTGGCGAAGCGCCGGATCAGCGCCGCGTCGAGAAGCGCGATCCGCCGGTCCATGTCGTTGGCTTCGACCAGCGCCGCACAGAAGCGGGTGGCATCGCCGCCGAGCAGCGCATCGAGCGGGACGACCCGGTCGAGCAGCCGGTCGAGCGGCACCCCCACCAGCCGCCGCAGGCTGGCGAGCGGCAGGAAGACATGGATTCCGGCCTGCGCGCCCATCGATCGCGACAGCGCCGGCCGCAGATGCGCCCCGGCGACGAACGCCTCGCCGGCGTTGAGGACGATCTCGCGCGCGTCGCCGCCGACGATTGCCAGCGGCGCGCCGAGATTGACGATCAGCACCGCCTGCGCGTGCGGCAACTCACGCCGGGTCGTGAAACTGCCGGTGCGCTCGTCATAATCGCCATAGCCACCGATCAGCCCGGCCAGCTCGGGCGGCGGCGCGATGTCGGCCATCCGCCAGGCATCGACGCCGTCGTCATGGACGCGCAGGTTGCGCAGGCGCGGATGGGTATGGGTATGGGCCATGGCCGCAGCCTAATCGGAAATCGGATCGCGCTCCATGCGCTTCGAAAGAGATTGCCGCCGGCCGCCGCGACCCGTCATGATGATGCAACGCACCATCCTCCATAGGCGACCGATCATGGATATGTCCCGACGCACGCTTCTTGCCGCCGCCGGTGCCGTCGCGGCGAGCGCCCCCATAGCCGCCCGCGCGCCGGCGACCGATCTGCCACCCGAAAAACTGGCGCGCGACGAGGCGCATTGGGCCCAGGTCGCGGCGTTGTTCGACCCACCGCCGGCCGGCGTGATCCCGCTCGAGGCCGGCCATTTCGGATCGATGCCGCGCTCGGTGCGGCTGGCGTTCGAGGCGCGCACCGACCGCATCAACCGCGAGACCACGCTCTACACCCGCGGCGACTATGCCGCCGACGCCGGTGAGGTCCGTACCCGGGCCGCAGCCTTGCTCGGAGTCGACCGAGACGAGATCGCCTTCACCCGCGGCGGCAGCGAATCGATGGCGGTGCTGATCGGCGGCTACAACCGGCTGAAGCCCGGCGACGCGGTGCTCTATGCCGATCTCGATTATGACGCGATGCAGACCGGCATGGCGTCGCTCGGCCGGCTGCGCGGGGTCGAGGTCGTCCGGATCGACCTGCCCGAACCCGCGACCCGCCAGGGAATCATCGACGCCTATGCGCAGGCGCTGGAAAGGAATCCGAAGATCCGGCTGATGCTGCTCACCCAGCTCAGCCATCGCACCGGGCTGGTGCCGCCTGCAAAGGAGATCATCGCGCTGGCCAAGGCGAAGAATGTCGACGTGCTGCTCGACGTCGGCCATGCGCTCGGCCAGGTCGACTTCTCGCTGCGCGATCTCGATGTCGATTTCGCCGGGCTCAATCTCCACAAATGGATCGCCTGCCCGCTCGGCGTCGGACTGGTCTATATCCGCAAGGGGCGCATCCCCGACATCGATCCGTCGCTGCTCGAAGGGCCGAGCGACCGGATCGATGCGCGCATCCACACCGGCACCGTCAACTTCGCGGCGATGCTGACGGTGCCCGACGCGATCGACGTCCACCAGTCGATCGGGCTCGCCGCCAAGGCGCATCGGCTGCGCTATCTGCGCGACCGCTGGGCCGAGGCGCTGCGCGACGATAACCGGTTCGACATATTGACCCCCGCCGATCCGGCGATGAGCGCGGGCATCACCTCGCTGCGGATCCGGGGCCGAACCAGCGGGGAGGCCAATGTCGCGCTGCGCAAGGCGCTGTTCGACCGCCACCGCATCTTCACGATCGAGCGGTTCGGGGTCGCCAAGGGGGCCTGCGTGCGGGTGTCCCCGTCGTTCGTCAACGATGCCGGCCAGATGGACCGGCTGGTCGTCGCCCTCAAGGATCTCGCGGGGCAGCCGGCCTGAGGTTCAGCCGGCGAGGCTTTCGGCGATCATCGCTCGCGCGAGATCGAGCATCGCGGCGAGGTCGGCCACCGCCGAGGGGATGACCCGGCGATAGGTGGCGAAGCCGTGGATCGTCCCGCCGATCTCGCGATAGCTGGTCGGCACCCCCGCGGCGATCGTCGCCGCGGCATAAGCGCGACCCTGGTCGCGCAGCGGATCGAGCGCCGCGGTGACGACCAACGTCGGCGGCAGGCCGGCCTGGCCGGCCAAGAGCGGCGTCCCCCGCCAATCGCGAAAATCTGCGCCATAATGTTCGTCGTAAAGCTTCATATCGGCGGCATCGAGACCATAGCCGGTCGAGAAGGCCCGGCCCGACGGATAATCGCCGCCGATATCGGCGCCCGGATAGATCGGAAATTGCAGGATCACCGGCAGCGCCGCGGGGCGGTCACGCAGCGCGAGGGTGGTGACGATGGTCAGCGTTCCGCCGGCGCTGTCGCCGCAGATCACCAGGCCGGTGAAGCGACGGTCGAAGGCACCGCCATTGTCGGCGATCCAGCGCGCCGCCGCCTCGGCATCGTCGGGCGCCGCCGGCCAGCGATGCTCGGGCGCCAGCCGATATTCGACCGAGATCACCGGCAGGTCGAGCGACCGGGCGATCTCGGCCGCGAGCGCGGCATGGGTCGCGATGCTGCCGACGACGAAACCGCCGCCGTGAAAGAAGACGACCACCGGACCCGGGCCGCGGTCCGCGCGCGGATCGAACAGGCGCAGGCCGATCTCGCCGCCGGGCCCCGGCATCGTCAGGCTGCGATCGACCGCGAGATCGCCGACCGGCAGATCGAGCGACGCCATCATCTCGGCTGGCATCTTGCGGATCTCGGCAAGAAATTCGGCGGTGAAGGCCGGACGCGGATTGGCCGCCATCATGTCGAGAAACGCACGGACGTCGGGACGGACATGGGGTTCGATCATGCAGGCCTCTCGCTTTTCTTGCTGTCGCCGCCTGTAGAGCGCGGGCGCGGATCGGGGGCAAGCCCCATCAGCCGGCGGCCGGCGGCTCGATCAGCGGGAAACGCAGCACGAGGGTCAAGCCGCGGCCGATCGGATCGACCTCGGCGGTGCCGCGATGCGCCAGCGCGATCGCACGCACCATAGCCAGGCCGAGCCCATGACCGGGCCGGCCGCGCGACGGCTCGAGCCGGGTGAGCCGTTCGAAGATCGCCTTTTCCGTGCCGGGGGCGACGCCGATACCGTCATCGGCGACGCGCAGTTCGGCCATCCCGTTCGCGACGGCCAGGTCGATGATCACGCCAGCCCCCGGCCCGGCATGGGCGAGCACATTTTCGAGGATGTTGGCGAGCGCACGCTTGAGCAATTGCTCGTCGCCGTTCACCGTCACCGGCATCAGCGTCGGCGAGAGGTAGCGATCCTCCTCGTCGAAGGTCGGTCGATAGGCCTCGACGATCTCATCGACCACTTCGTGGAGCGCGACCGGCCTGAAGCGCCGGCGCGCGACGAATCCCTCGACCTCGGACACGCCGAGCAGCCCGGTGAACAGATCGAGCAGCGCATCGGTATCCGCGATCATCCGACGGATCGCCTCGATCGATGCCGGCCGGTCCTCGGTGCCGAGCAGGCCGTCCATCTGGTGTCGGATCCGGGTGATCGGGGTGCGCATGTCATGGGCGATGTCGCTCGAAACCTGCTGCAGGTTGCGCATCAGCGTTTCGATCCGCGCGAGCATGTCGTTGAGGATATGCGACAGCCGGTCGAATTCGCTGCCCGAACCGTCGAGCGGCACCCGGCGCGCATAATTGCCTTCCATGATCGCCTGCGCGGTGTCGCTGATCGCCTGCAGGCGGCCATGGACCAGCCGGCCGAAGGCGAAGGTGCCGACGATGCCGGTCAGCAGAATCGTGCCCAGGCCGATCAGGATCAGCACGATGATCCGATGGTCGGTGCGATTGAGCGACAGCCGGTCGCCGGCCACGACGATATGGCCGCCATCGGGTAGCGACCGGGTCAGCGCCTGCGCGAAGCCGCGGGTGCCGTCGGGGCGCCGGATCGGCAGGAACTCGTCCCAGCCGTCGGGCGGGATACGGGCGATCAGCGACCCCGCCAGCCGATGCCCTTGGGCATCGGATACGGCATAGCCCATGATCCGATAGGCGCCGTCGACGTCGGCCAGATAGCCGCTATGGCCGACGGTGACCCCGTCGCGCGCCTGGACGACACGGGCGAGTTCCTCGGTACTGTGGGTCGCGCGGAAGGCGAGCAGCGCCTCCATCTCGAGTTCGATCCGCTGATCGATCTGCGCCTCGATCTCCTCGTGCGAGGTGTAGACGGTCGCGGCACCGATCAGCAGCATCGCCAGCCCCGATATGGTGGCGACGACGATCGACAGTCCGCGGACGGTGCGGGGCCAGGGGCTAAGCTTCATCGGTGACGAGAATATAGCCCGACCCCCGGACCGTATGGATGGCGTTGCCGGCATGGCCGGCGTTCAGCTTGGTGCGCAGCCGGCTGATATGGGTTTCGACGATGTTGGTCTTCGGGTCGAAGCCGAAATTCCACACCCGATCGAGCAGCATCGTGCGGGTGACGACGCGGTTGGCGTTGCGCACCAGATATTCGAGCAGGCTGAATTCGCGCGGCTGGAGGTCGACGGGCTTGCCGGCGCGGCGGACTGTCCGGCGCACGAGATCCATCTCGATGTCGCCCGCGCGCAGGATCATCGTCGCCTGCTCCCCGTCCCCGGGCGGGGGACGCCGGGCGAGTGCGACCAGCCGCGCGGCGAGTTCGGCGAAGGCGAACGGCTTGACCAGATAGTCGTCGGCACCGCCCTCGAGCCCGGCGACCCGATCCTCGATGCCGGCCATCGCCGACAGGATGATCGCCGGAGTCTGACAACCGGCCTCGCGCGCCAGGCGCAGGACCGTCAGCCCGTCGAGTTCGGGCACCAGCCGGTCGAGGATGAGCACGTCGAAGCTCTCGGCGAGGATCAGGCGCAACGCCGCCTTGCCGCTGCTTTCCGACGCGACGCTGTGCCCCAGTTCCGACAAACCGCGAATCAGATAGGCCCGCGCGTCGCGGTCGTCCTCAAGCAGCAATATCCGCATCATGCCCACGTCGTTCGCACTCTGGGCAGGATGGCAGGAATATCTGTCTTCAAACATTGGCATTTATATACCATTTCCCAATGTTTCGGCTTTCGATGGACCGGCCGGCCCGCATCAATAAATAGCCCCTCGTTGCGATTCATTCTTAGTAGCAATCGCATTAGCTGCAAGCGGGTTTCGCCCGCACGCACAGGGGATCTGAAGCATGGCACGGCGGGGCATCACCGAGCTTCATCACCACGCACGCCGAACGCTTGCGGCTGGGCGTGCGCCCAACGACGCCGCCCAAGGCGGCACTGGTGAAAGTTTCCCGACATTTCGCGCCCGCGCCGAGCTTCGAACCTGACCGGGCGCACCGCGCCACCGACATCCTCAACGACGAAGAGACGCCCGATGCAGGCGCCTCCACCGGACCAACAGCACCAAAGGGGTAATATGACCGTCTCCAGACACGACACATCGACCGCGATCGGATCGCCGGGCTTCCTCGCCATGGCGTGCGTCGGTTTCATCGCCTCGGCGCCCGCCGCCGCGCAGACCGCGGCGACGCCGCCTGCCCCCGTCAACCAGAAGAGCCTCGGCGGCGTCACGGTCACCGACACCGCGATCGACGACCAGGGCTACAAGGCCGAGCGGGTCGAGAGCCCGAAGGCGGTCGCGCCGCTGCTCGATACGCCGCGCTCGGTGGTCGTGATCGACAAGCAGGTGATCAAGGACACCGGTTCGGCGACGCTGGTCGATGCGCTGCGCACCGTGCCCGGCATCACCTTCGGCGCGGCCGAAGGCGGTAACCCGATCGGCGACCGCCCCTTCATCCGCGGCTTCGACAGCCAGGGATCGACCTATATCGACGGCGTCCGCGACATCGGCGCGCAGAGCCGCGAAGTGTTCGCGGTCGAGCAGATCCAGGTCGTCCGCGGTTCGGATTCGACGCTCGGCGGACGCGGCAGCGCCGGCGGCTCGCTCAACATCGTCTCGAAGCTTCCGCAGAAGGACAATTTCGTCGCGGGCAGCGCCAGCTACGGCACCGACAATTACAAGCGCATCACCGGCGACGTGAACTACCGCCTGTCGGACATGGTCGGTTTCCGGCTCAACGCGATGTGGCACGATCAGGACGTCGCCGGGCGCGACGCGATCTTCCAGAAGCGCTGGGGTGTGGCGCCGTCGGTGCGGATCGGCATGGAAGGCCCGACCAAGCTCACCCTGTCCTATTATCATCTCGACACCGACGAACTGCCCGACAGCGGCATTCCCTATTTCTACACGATCGGTAACGCACCCGGCACCGGCACGATCTATTCGGAGCCGCTGGTCGGCACCGGCACCACGATCAGCGGTGCGACCGGCAAGGTCGATCGCAGCACCTTCTACGGCCTCAAGAATCGCGATTTCCGCGACAGCAAGACCGACCAGGCGACGATGCAGTTCGAACATGATTTCGGCGATGGCATCAAATTCCGCAACACCGCGCGCTATGGCCACGCCACTCAAGCCTATATCTACACCCAGCCAGACGACCAGCAGGGCAATGTCTACGGCACCAACGCCGCCGCAACCGCAACGGCGGGCGGACTGGTATGGCGCCGGGCCAATACCCGTTTCAGCACCACCGACAACCTGTCCGACCAGGCCGATTTCTACGGCACCATCGACACGGGATCGATCAAGCACAGCTTCTCGGTCGGTGGCGAATATAGTTATGAGAAGGCCGACCGCGGCGCCTATGTCCTGGCGAGCGGCTCGACGATCACCCCGGCACGCTGCACCACGCTGGCACTCGCGCGCGGCTATTGCACCAGCCTGTTCAATCCGAATCCCGACGACAATTTCGTCAACTACACCAACGACACGGTGACGGGCACACCGACCCCGATCACCAAGGGGCTGCCGCCGACCCACACGATCAACACGGCCTACACCAAGGCGATCTACGGGTTCGATTCGATCACGCTCACCGAGCAGCTGATCCTCAACCTCGGCGCGCGTTACGACCGCTTCACATCGAAGACGGTGCTGCCGCTGGCGAATGGCGCGCGTCCGGTGGTCAGCCGGCACGATAGCACCTTCAACTATCAGGCGGGCCTGATCTTCAAGCCGACCGCCAACACCAGTCTCTACACCTCCTATGCGACGTCTTCGACGCCGCCGAACGCGTTGCTCGGCGAAGGTTCGGAAGGCAATGCGCTGAGCACGGTCGCGACGATCCAGGACTCGCTCAAGGTCGAGAAGACCAAATCGATCGAGGTCGGCGGCAAGGCCGAAATCCTCGACGGGGGTCTTTCGGTGAACGCGGCAGTGTTCCAGACCGAGACCAAGAATGCCCGCACGACGGTCGATGCGAATACGGTCGCCTATATCGGTGAGCGGCGTGTGCGCGGCGTCGAGTTCGGCTTCGCCGGCAACATCACCGACAAATGGAACGTGACCGGCGGCTACAGCTATCTCGACGCCAAGATCGTCGATGGCGGCACCACCGCGCTGACCGCGGCTGCGATCACCCAAGGCACGATCGTCATCCAGGCGGCCAAGACCGTGCTGGTTCCTTCGGTCAACACCGGCCGCCAGTTCCCGCAGACCGCGAAGCACAGCTTCACCTTCTGGTCGAACTATCAGGTGACCTCGGCACTCTCGGTCGGCGGCGGCGCCTTCTATACCAGCCGGGTGTTCGGTGGATATTCGGACAACCGCACCGCGACCCAAACCAACGCCGGAGTCGTCACGGTGAACCCGGCGACCAAGATCCTGGTCCGTACGATCCCCAGCTACTGGCGTTTCGATGCGCGCGCCGGCTGGAAGATCAACGATCAGCTCGACCTCGGCGTCAACGTCCAGAACCTCACCAACAAGACCTATTTCAACCAGGCTTATACCGCGCACTATGCGTCGATCGCGCCGGGCCGCTCGGCCTTCGCGACGCTCAACTTCAAATATTGATCTGACGACGCGCTTCGGCGCCTTATATGGCCCGCTCCTCGACCAGAGGAGCGGGCCTTTCTTTTTCGGACATGACCAGATGACCCTGACGATCGATGCGATATTGGCGATGGATGCCGCCGAGATGGCCCGCCGGCTCGGTGGCCCGCCCGAGGAGCGTGCCGAATTCGTCCGGGTCGCCGCCGAGGGCGGGGTCGCCGACGCACAGGCGGTCTATGGCCAGATGCTGCTCGACGGCACCGGCGTCGCCAGGGATCAGCAGGCCGCGGTCGGCTGGTTCTTCAAGGCGGCGCAGCAGGGCCATGCGATGGCGATCAACATGATCGGCCGCTGCTACGATCTCGGCTGGGGCGTCGCGATCGACAAGGCCCGCGCGGCCGAGTGGTTCAAGGCGGCCGCCGACCGCGGGCTCGAATGGGGCCTCTATAATTATGCGACCTCGCTGACGCTGGGCGAAGGCGTGGCGCAGGACCGGCCGGCGGCGCTGGCGCTGTTCCGGCGGGCCGCCGAGATGGGCAATGCCAAGGCGATCAACTTCGTCGGCAGTTTCTACGAGGATGGCTGGGAGGTCGAACGCGACCTCGAGGCCGCCGCGGCCTGCTATGCCAAGGCGGCGGAGGGCGGCGATTTCCGCGGCCAGTTCAACCATGCGCGGATGCTCGCCGATGCGGGCCGGATCGACGAAGCCAAAGCCTGGCTGGCGCGCGTCCCCGAAACCGCGACCGACGCCTTCATGACGAAGCTGCGCGTCTATCTGCGCGACCACCCCGAACTGGCGGCCGGGCTCGATTGAGGCAACCGCGCGCCGGATGACGCGATGTTAATGTCGGCCAACCGTCACGGTCATGATAATATCTTAATCCGATCAATATCTTATAGCCGATCGACATCAGCTATCCGTCCGGATTCTGTCCAAGCCTTAACGTGCCTTTCGAGCGCCCTCGGAGCATTGTCCTTTCAGCGCAGGACGCTACCGCAAGCCCCGTCCCGCCCCAGCAAAGGACCGGATCATGTTGAAGACCGCACTGCATTTCACCGCCATGACCGCCACGATCGCCGGCCTGGGCCTCGCCTTCGTGATGGGCGCCGCCGATGCCGCGACGCCGACCGGCACGCCGCCGGTCTGTTCGAAGACGGTGACCGACAGTTGCATCGAACGCTCGCAAGCCCCGCGGACCTCGCATCCCGCGCAGCATGCCCATCATCGTTCGACCAAAGCCTGACGCCTCAGCGCCCGACCATTTCACGCCGCCCGCAAAAAGGCCGTCCGAGCGATCGGGCGGCCTTTTTGCATGGATCAGCAGGGGATGGATATTAGAGCATGTCCTGATCAGATTGATCAGGACATGCTCTAAATTGTCTTTGTTTTCCGTATTTTCCGAGCCGTCAGGT
>NZ_JBXANN010000001.1:1267266-1563114 GCF_058801765.1 Rhizorhabdus sp. GW822-FHT03C02 | reverse complement strand
CTCGGCGACGACCTCCCGAAGGATGTGGATACTCTCGGCCTCGAGCCGCTCCAAATGGGTCAGGTTCTGGGTCACAGCCACTTCTTTTCCATGAGTTCGCCATTCACTTTGTTCGGCAGGGGCGCGGCGACAAACCACATCTGCTGCACCCGTCCAAACCCCTGCTTTAGCCCCTTCCGGCATCGCCACAGCGATGCGGGAAGGGGATGTATTTCAGGGTTATTATGAAGCCTTTTCAAGTGCTTCGTCGGTCGATCTGATTTCCGATCGCAACCACATCGTCTCGCTCAGATTGGTCCCGCCCGACTGGGCAAGCAAAGCTTCGAGCGCGGCCTTTTTTTCTTTCAGCGCGGCGGCGCTGGCGGGATCGGCGCCGAGCGCGATGTCGAGCAGGTGGATCGCCTCGAGCGGCTTGCCGGCGGCCAGCTTCTCGCCGGCGCGGGTCGCCAGCGCATCGGCGCCGCCCGCCAGTTCGGCCAGGTCGCCGAACACGCTCGACCGCGGCACGCCATAGAGCGAGGTGGTCGAGTCATAATGGAACCAGCCCGAATATTCCTCCCAGATCGTCTTGACCGCCCACGACACCTTGCCGTGATACTCGCCGATCCTGATCTCCTCGGGCAGGGCGATTTCGCGCATCAGCGTGTGGACATCCTTGCCCGCCTTCATGCCGCCGAGCACATAGTCGCGGATCCACGAGACCGCGGCGTGCATCTTGTCGATACCGGCGCGGACGCGTTCGGCGCCGGTGATCGGATCGCCATGGCCGGTGATCAATATCTCCGCGCCGAGTTGACGGACGCGGTCGAGCGAACTCAGATAGCTGCGGACCGAACGCGGCTTGTCGCCGCGCAGCGTGCACAGGAACGGCATCGACAGGAACACCGGGCCGAACAGATTGCCGGTGAACACGATCTTCTCGTCGGGCATCCACACGCACAGCCCGTCGGTGGTCTCGCCGTCGGGGGTCCAGATCAGCTCGAAGCGACGGCCGCCCTGTTCGAACGCCAGTTCGCGGTCGAAGACGGTGTCGGGAACGATATCGGGCGGCGGCAACGGCGCGCCGGTGCCGGTGCGCTTGACGGTGGTGCCCCACAGCTTGCGGGTCCGCGGCCCGAAATGCGGCTGGAGATCGGCCATGTCGCGGGCATTGGCGAGGAACCGCTCATGCGCGATCACCTCGGTGCCGGCTTCGCGGAAGGCGGGGACCCCGCCGAAATGATCGCCATGGCTCTGGGTCAGGACGATCCGCTTGAGCGGGCCGGTGCGGTGCGGCGCCAGCAGCGCCTTGTTGCGCTCGGCATTGTCCATGAAGCCGGTGTTGACCAGCAGATCGCCGTCGGCGGTGGTGATCAGATAGGCGTTGGAGATATCCTTCGCCATGAAGATGAAGTCGGTGATCGCCACCGCCTCGGTCTGGCTGTCGCCGGCCAGTACGAGGCCGGCAAGCGGCGGTCCCGCGTCCTTTGCCCCGGCCTCTTTGACCTCGCCGCTCATGCCGGCTCGTCCGTCATCTCGATCATCACCTTCGCCGACGCCGGGGTCGCCGCGACGCCGAGCGCCTCGATCACCTGGCCGAGCGGGAAGCGATGGCTGATCAGCGGCGCCGCCTTGTCGCGCAGCCGCGGCAGCGCCTCGACGACCTCGTTCATCTCGGTCGGATAGCCGACCGCGGTGGTGATCGTCATCTCGGTGGTCAGCATCGCCCCCAGGTCGATCGACACCGGCTTGCTGTAGGCGGCGGTGATCACCAGCCGGGCATGGGTCTTCGCCATGCCGACGACGTCGCCGAGGATGCTCGGGGCGCCGGCGGCATCGATATAGGCGTCGGTGCCGACCGCCTCTCGGCTGAACAGCCGCGCGGTGCCGTGCAGTTCGATCAGCCGGGCGCGCAGATCCTCCTCGGCCGGGTTGATCACCGCCCGCGCCCCGAGCGCCTTGGCGCGCTCGAGCCGTTCGGGGGCGAGGTCGACCGCGACCACGTCGGTCACGCCCTTGTCGATCAGCCACAGCACCATGCCGAGGCCGATCGGGCCGCAGCCGAACACCACGACCTTGTCGCCGGGCTTGGCTTCGGAGCGGTTGACCCCGTGCAGCGCCACCGCGAACGGCTCGGCCAGTGCGGCGATGTCGTAGGGCAGGCCCTCGGGGATCGCGATCAGGCTGTCGCCGAGCTTGGCGCCCTTGACCAGCAACTCCTGGGTGAAGGCGCCTTCGGGGCCGCCGCTGCCGATATAGCTCGCGGTCATCATCGGGTTGAGGACGACCCGCTGGCCGACCTCGACATCCTTGACGTCGGCGCCGACCGCGATCACCTCGCCGGCGGCCTCATGGCCGATCGGGGTGACCCCGCCGGGCTGGCGATGGATGCCGCCGACCTTGATATAGGTCAGGTCGCTGCCGCATATGCCGCAGGCCTTGATCTTGACGATGACGTCGGCCGCGCCCGCGACCGGGGCCTCGCGCGGATCGAGTCTGACGTCGTTCACGCCGTGGATATTCAGGACTTCCATGTCGGCTCTCCTAAAATATGTAAGGCCTCAGAGCGCGATCAGCGCCGCGCCGTCGATGACGATCGTGTCGGCGGTGTGCCAGCTCGACGCATCGCTCGCGAGATAGGCGGCGATCCCTTCGAAATCCGACGGATAGCCGGGGCGGGGGATCGGGGTCTTCGACGCGAAATGCTTGTCGATCGGCGACCATTCGGCGTCCGAACCGGTCATCTCGGTCTTGATATAGCCCGGCGCGATCGAATTGGCGCGGATCCCGAACTTGCCGAACTCGGCGGCCATGCAGCGGATCATCGCGCCCATGCCGGCCTTGGCGGCGGCATAATTGCCCTTGCCCGGCAGGCCCTGGAACATCGACAGGCTGCCGCAGAACACCAGCGAACCGCCCGGCTCGCCAGCCTCGGCGCGGGCGACCATGTGGCGCGCGCCCTCGCGCAGCGTGTAGAAGGCGCCGTGCATGTTGACCGCGAGCAGGCCGTGATAATCCTCGGTCTTCATCGTCAGCACCGAATTGCCCGTCGGCGGCAGCCCCGAATTGGCGAACACGCTGTCGACCCGGCCGAAATCGCTGATCACCGCGGCATAGGCATCGATCACCTCCTGCTCGGACGAGACGTCGACCTGGCGGGTCTCGACCCGCACGCCATAGGCTTCGAGTTCGGCCTTCGCCTTGGCGTTCTTCTCGGCCGACCGCGCCCAGATGGCGATGTCGCCGCCCTGCTTGGCGATGCCGCGCGCAAAGCCCAGGCCGATCCCGCTATTGCCGCCGGTGATGACCGCGACCTTCCCGGTCAGATCGAACAAGCCCTTCGCCATATCATTCTCTCCTTTGGTCCGTCCGGATGGCCGGATCGCTTGCATGCTGTGTCCGCCAACCTCCGGCGGCTCGCAATGGCCGAACATGTCGCAAACCGGCCGCAACACATGAAACGGGACGCAAACCTGAAAGGGACGGGTTCGTACCTACGCGGAGCGGGCGGCCTGGCTCGCGCCGATGCTGTGGCCGCCGTCGACCGCGATCGATGCACCGGTGGTGAACGACGACAGGTCGCTGACCAGATAGAGGATCGTCCCGACGATCTCGTGCGGTTCGCCGGCCCGGCCCAGCGCCATCGTCGCCTCGGCATGGCGCTGGAACGACTCCGATCGCGACCACTCGGCGGTCGCGCCGGTGTGGAAGGGCCCCGGCAGCAGCGTGTTGACCCGGACCTCGGGGCCATATTCCTGGGCGAAGGTCGTCGTCAGAAGATTTAATCCGGCCTTCGCAGCAGCATAAGGCGCAAAGCTCGGATCGGGCCGCAGCGACCCGGTCGACGAGATGTTGACGATCGCGCCGCCGCCCGCGGCCTTCATCGCGCTGCCGAACAGCGCGCTCAGCCGGAACGCTGCCTTGAGGTTGATCGCGATCACCTTGTCGAACAGCCGCTCCTCGGTCGCGACCGAGGACGGCGCCAGTGGCGACATCCCGGCATTGTTGACGAGGATCTGCGCGCCGCCCCAGCGTTCGGTCACCTCGGCATAGAGCCGGTCGCAATCTGCCCAGCGGCCGACGTCGACGCCATGCGCCGAGGCCTTGCCGCCCGCCGCCTCGATCTCGGCGACCACCGCCGCGCACGCGTCGAGCTTGCGGCTGGCGATCGCCACCGTCGCGCCGGCCTCGGCCAGCCCGCGGACGATCGCGAGCCCCAGGCCGCGGCTGCCGCCGGTGACGACCGCGACTTTGCCGATCAGGTCGATCCCGATCATAGTGCCGCCGCGCGCAGCGCCGCGAGCTTGGTCGGCAGATGCTCGCTGCCGAACACCGCGTCGGTCGGCGCGACGTCCTTCATCAGCGCCTTGGCGACCTGGACCTTGTGGACCTCGGTCGGGCCGTCGGCGACCGACAGCATCGGGATCCCCATCCACATGTTTCCGAGCGGGGTCTCGCGGGTGGTGCCGAGCGCACCGTGGAGCTGGACCGCGCGCTGGACGACGTCATGATAGACCCGCGCCATCGCCACCTTGCACATGCCGATATGGGTGCGCGCCGCGCCATGCGGCAGATTGTCGATCATCCACGCGGTCTTGAGCACCAGCAGCCGATATTGTTCGAGCTCGATCGCGGAGTCGGCGATATAGCCCTGGACGAACTGGTGGTCGCCGAGCCTCTTGCCCTGGGTGCGGCGCGACACCGCGCGTTCGAGCATCATCTCGAGCGCCCGGCTGCACTGGCCGACCACCCGCATCGCATGGTGGATGCGTCCTCCGCCCAGCCGCGCCTGCGCGACCTTGAACGCCTGGCCCGGCGCGCCGAGCATAGAGTCGAGCGGCACCCGGACATGGTCGTAGCGGACATAGCCATGCGCGCCGTCCTCGTCGCGGTCGTTGATCCCGGCGACGTTGCGGATGATCTCGATCCCCGGAGTCTCGGCCGGCACGATGAACATCGACATCCGCTCGTGCGGCGCATTGTCGGGATCGGTGACTGCCATGACGATGTAGAAGGCGGCGTAGCGGGCGTTCGACGAATACCATTTCTCGCCGTCGATCACCCATTGGTCGCCGTCGCGCCAGGCCTTGCAGATGAACTCCTTGGGATCGGCGCCGGCGACCGGCTCGGTCATCGAGAAGCAGGAGACGATCTCACCGTCGAGCAAAGGCTGGAGATAGCGGCTCTTCTGCTCGGGGGTACCGAACATCGCCAGAATCTCGGCATTGCCGGTGTCGGGCGCGGCGCAGCCGAAGGTAGTCGGCGCCCAGTGCGAGCGGCCGATGATCTCGTTCATCAGCGCGAGCTTGAACTGGCCATAGCCCTGGCCGCCGAGCTCGGGATCGAGATGGCAGGCCCACAGCCCCTGCGCCTTGACCTGGTCACGCAGCGGCTCGAGCCGCGCGCGCGCTTCGGCATTGGCGGTGTTGAACGGCTCGCAGCCGGCCGGGAACAGCAGGTCGAGCTTCTCGACCTCCTGCGCGACGAAGCTGCGCATCCAGTCGAGCTTGGCCTGGAATTCGGGATCGACGGTAAAATCCATGGGAAATGCTTTCGATAGGGGAGAGGGTGTCAGCCCGCGATGATCTGGCGCGCCTTGGCCATCAGCCAGACCGCATAGCCATGGACCTGGTCGCCGACCTCAGCCGGGACCTTGCCCGCCTTGGACGCGGCGTAGGTGCCCTCGAGCAGGCAGGCGAGCTTGTAGCAGGCGAGCGCGAAGAACCACGGCATCTCGGCCATGTCGCGGCCGGTGATCTCGCAATAGAGCCGGACCAGCTCGGCGCGCGGCACGAAGCCGTCCCACGGCGCAACCATCGGCTGCTTGCCTTGCGGGTCGCCGTCCTCCCACCAGCTCGACAATATCCAGCCGAGGTCGAGCAGCGGGTCGCCGAGCGTCGCCAGTTCCCAGTCGATGATCCCCGAGACCTTGGGCGCCTTGAGCGAGAACATCACGTTGGGAAATTGCAGGTCGCCATGGATGATGCCGATCCGCCGGCCGGCGGGCAGATTGTCCGACAGCCAGCGGCCGACCGCGTCGACATGAGGCAGCGCCTTCGGGTCGTAGCCCGGGGTCGCGGCATAGCCTTCGAGCTGCGATCGCCAGCGCGCGACCTGGCGTTCGTGCCAGTTGTCGGGCTTGCCGAGATCGGCGAGCCCGACCGCCTGCGGGTCGATCGTGCCGAGCGCGGCCGCGGCGCGGACCAGTTGCTCGCCCATCGCCCGCCGCCATCCGGCGTCGGTCGCATAGTCGCCCTGGAGCTGGCCCATCGGCGCGGCGCCTTCGAGCGGCTCCATCAGATAGAAGGTCGATCCGATGATCGCGGGGGCGTCGCCCAGCGCGTAGAAGGCCGGGCAGGGGACCGCGCTGCCGGTCAGCGCCTTGAGCACCCGCGCCTCGCGCAGCATCGTCTCGCTGACCCCGCCGCGCGATACCGGCGGCCGGCGCAGCACGAAACGGCCGCCATCGCGTTCGATCAGGAAGACTTGGTTCTGCAGGCCGCCGCGCAGCCGCTTGACCGACGTTGCCGGCCCGGTGCCCGGCACGTCGGGCTGGCCGTCGAGCCAGGCATTGAGGCGCGTCCAGTCGATCGCGCCCTTGAAATCGTCGAGTTCGGCCATGGCCTGTCCGCTCCTGTTATCCTTCTTGTCTGCGCGAGGTTCGGCCAGGTGGGATGTCGCGACAAGGTTGCATAATGTAGATCGCCGGCCATAATTTGGATGACTGGTCGCAAAGCCGCGCGGGCCCGCCGGCGCTGCACCGGCATGGGAAAGGACGCGCGGATGGATCGGGCGAACAGTCATGAGATACGCGTCCATGCCCAGCTCGACGTGCCGCAGGCGACGGTGCAGATCGTCCGCTTCGACGTCCGCGATCCCTTCTTCACCGCCATGACGCCGAGCCCCGACTATCGGCTCGACCTCTGCCTGACCCCGCGCCCCGGCAACGCCCGCGCCTGTTTCCGCGACCAATGGGGGCCGCACCGGTTCGAGCCGCTCGGCGACCTGTTCCTGGTGCCGCCCGACCACCGGATGGACACGCGCGGCGAACGCGGCTGGCAGTCGTCGATCCTGTGCCATCTGCGCCGCGACCTCGTCGATCGCTGGCTCGGCGCCGATGGCGGCTGGAGTGACCGCCGGCTCGAGGCCGCGCTCGACATCGGCCATCCGCATATCCGCGGCCTGCTGATCCGGCTGGCCGAGGAGGCGCACCGCCCCGATATCGGCGCCACCGAACTCGCCACCCACGCTGTCGGGCAGCTCGCGATCGAGATCGGCCGGTTCGTCGCGGGCATCGACGATCGCCCGGTGGCGGGTGGGCTCGCGGCGTGGCGGCTCGCGCTGATCGACCAGCGGCTGCGCGACCTGCAATGTCCGCCCGCGCTCGCCGAACTTGCCGAGATGTGCAGCCTGTCGGTGCGCCAGCTCACCCGCGGCTTCCGCACCAGCCGCGGCTGCTCGATCAAGGATCATGTCGCGCGCAGCCGGATCGAGGCGGCCAAGAGGCTGCTGCTCGGCGGCGACAGCGTCAAGACGATCGCCTTCGCGGTCGGGTTCGCCTCGCCGTCGAGCTTCGCTTATGCGTTTCGAGCGGTCACCGGGGTGACCCCGCGCCAGTTCCGCCAGCGGGTGCGGCGGGCGACGGGGTAAGATCCCGTCGCTCCGGCTCCCGCCCATAGGCGTCAAGCTTGTGGCTGTCCCAAACTCGTCATCCCGGCGGAGGCCGGGATCTCGGGAGGCAAGGGCGCTCCCCATTCTCCCGAGATCCCGGCCTCCGCCGGGATGACGAGCTGAGTTGGGCCCAAGTGAGGGGAGGGGGCCATGTCGCACTATGGCCTGTTCGCGATATTTCGTCCCATCAGCGGGATGCATGGCCATTGCCTCGCTGCGCGCCACCGCGCCAATCAAGCGCCACAACAGACGCTGGCGGGATGCGCCGGCGCCCCTATGAGAGGACGCGCAGGCATGACGAAGCCGCTGGTGGTCGACCAACTGATCGAGGAAGCGCAGCGCGCGACCGGGCTCGAACGTTTCGACAGCGAGAGCTTCCGCGAGGGGCTCGGCATCCTCGTCGCCGACATCAACGCCGGCGACCGGCCCGAACAGCTCGTCGATCGCTTCAAGGCCGATCTCGTCGCGGCCCTCGCCGGCCGGCTCAAGACCACCGCCTATCTCGACAGCCGGCCCGAACTGCTCGCCCGCCCGATCGAGCGGCCGGTGTTCGTGTTCGGGGTGCCGCGCACCGGCACGACGATGGTCAGCAACCTGCTCGCCGCCGATCCCGCGCGCCGCTCGCCGCTGACCTGGGAAATCGACGATCCGGTGCCGCCGGCGACCAGCGCGACCCTCTACAATGATCCCCGCGCGCTCGCCCGGCTCGAGCAGGAACGGGCGATGCTCGCCGCGCGCCCCGAAATGGGCAAATATTATCGCGGCTCGGCGATCTATCCGAACGAATGCGTCTTCATCCAGGCGCAGGATTTCAAGACGTTGATGTGGGAATCGCGTGGGGTACTGCCCGGCTATCGCGAGTTCATCTTCTCCGCCGACGTCACCTCGGCTTATGAATATGAAAAGCGCTTCCTCCAGCTGCTCCAGGCCGAGGCGCCCGGCACCTGGAACCTCAAGATGCCGTCGCACGCGCTGTTCATCCCGACCCTGCTCAAGGTCTTCCCCGACGCGCGTCTGATCTGGACCCACCGCGATCCGTTCACCGCCGCCGGCTCGCTGGTCAGCCTGATCTCGCTCGCCCACATGGGCTATATGGGCAAAGTCGACAAGGAATGGCTCGCCGGCAACTATCCGAAACAGGCCGCCGAACATGCCGACCGGGCGATGGACGCGCGCGACGCGATCGGCGAGGATCGGATCATCGACGTCCATTATGCCGATCTGATGCGCGATCCGGTCGGGACCATGCGCGGGGTCTATACCAAGCTCGGCGACGAGTTCACCGAAGGCGCCGAAGCGGGGATGCAGGGCTGGGTCGACGACAACCCGCAGGACAAGTTCGGCCGCCACGAATATAAGCTCGCCCAATATGGGCTGAGCAAGGAAGCGCTCGAGCCGCTCTTCGAACGCTATCTGTCGCGCTACGATATCGAACGCGAAGGCTGAACGCAGCCGACCGACCACCGAGGAGAGACGAGATGCTCGAAGGCCGCCATTTCCAGAACGCCTATGTCACCCGCGACATCGACAAGGCGATCGAGGCGTTCAAGGCGCGCGCCAATGTGCGCCAACTGCTGCACTATGAAGGCACCACCCAGGTCACGACCCTGAAGGGCAAGGGCGAGCAGACCAACAAGCTCGCCTTCATCTGGGTCGACGATCTCCAGTACGAGCTGATCCAGCCGGTGGCGGGCGACGTCGATATCTACCGCGACGGGCTCGGCGAGGACGATGTCCCGAAATTCCACCATATCTGCATGCGGGTCGACGACTGGGACGATTTCCGCGCGCGGGTCGACCAGCAGTCGCTGCCGGTGGTGCTCGAAGGCGGCAACGAGGCGCTGCGCTTCCTCTATCTCGATGCCCGGCCGCTGGTCGGCCATTATCTCGAATATGTCTGGATGAACGAGGAACGCTGGGGCCAGATGGGCGGCCGCTGACTCCGGCACCTTAGGGGCCACGATAACCAACGGACCCGCAGGGTCCGCAAGGGCGCCAAAAAACCTGAACGGCGCCCGCCCGAGCTTATGCGAGGAAGCCAAGGCCGGCGGATGCCGGCCGCCCGGCGTTTGAGGGCTCAAACAAAAATCATGCGAGCGCGTGCAACCGCGCGAGCGTCTCGTTGCGGTGCCGATCGCTCTCGAACCGGGTCAGCGCCATATCGCGTGCGAGGATCGCCGCGATGATCCGCCGCCGGCCCGCCTTCCACGTCGCGATGCCCTCGTCGCCCGGGAAAATCGCGGGGAGCGGCTGCGCCTTGTAGTGGCGCAGGGTCACCCGCGAGAGCAGCTCGATCAGCGGCCGCTCGACCATCCGGAACATCAGCGCCTGCAGATCCTCCTCGAAGGCGACCCGCTCCTCGGTGGTCGCGCAGCCTTCGACCCGCCCGGCCATCTCGCGCAACTGACCGCGCAGATCCTCGTCGTCGCACGCCGCCGCCGCGGTCGACAGCTCGACCTCGAGCAGGGTGATCATCTCGAGCGCCTCGTGCCGGCCCGAACCATGGACGCGCAGCCAGGCGGCGATCGAGCGTTCGAGCGCGGCATCGTCGGGGCGCGCGCCATAATAGCCGCCGCCCGGGCCGCGCTTGACCAGCAGCAGCCCCTCATGTTCGAGGATCCGCGCCGCCTGCTGGACGGTGACGATCCCGACCCCGAGCAGCCCGGCGACCTCGCGCAGCGATCCGATCTGCACCCCGGGTTCGCCCGCCAGCACGATCTCGCGCAACTTGTCGGCACTCGCCTGGACGAGGCGCTGCGGGGGGATTTTCTCGATGGCGGCGTCCTGCATTCATTCCCTGCGATGCGATGTTTCAACCGGTCTAGCACCGGCGATCGCGTCTGAACATGGTTCGCCGGGGCGATGTCCCGCGATCATAGGCGCATCTTATTGACCTGACCGGTGCCGCGGGCGACCCTCGATGGGACATGTCGGGCCCGTCGATGCGCGATTATAGGCACATGATCGCGCCGCGCATGCCCCCGATAATAGCACGCTGCATATAAGTCTTTTGCACATAAGGAGGATGGAGATGATCGGGAACGACCCGCTGGATCTGGGCGGCCAGGTGGCCTTCGTCACCGGCGCGGGGCAGGGTGCCGGCCGCGCGATCGCGCTGGCGCTCGCGCACCACAATGCTGGCGGTGTCGCGGTCAACGACTTCGTCCCCGAACGCGCGGCCGAGGTCGTCGCCGAGATCGAGGCATTGGGCGTCCCCGGCTTCGCCGCCCCCGCCGATGTCGGCGATCACGCCGCGGTGAAGGCCGCGATGGCGGCGACGGCAGAGAAGCTCGGACCGATCGGTCTGCTCGTGAACAACGCCGGCAATGCCGGTCCGAACATGCAGATGGGCCCGTCGCCTTTGTTCTGGGATACCGATCCGGGCGACTGGGACCGCTATTTCCACACCAATGTCCGCGGGGTGATGAACTGCTGCCACGCCGCGATCCCGCAGATGATCGGGCAGGGCAAGGGCCGGATCGTCACGGTGGTGTCCGACGCCGGCCGGATCGGCGAGGCGCGGCTCGCGGTCTATGCCGCCGCCAAGGCCAGCGCCGCCGGCTTCGTCCGGGCGATCGCCAAGGAAGTCGGGCGCTACGCCATCACCTGCAACGCGATCTCGCTGTCGGCGCTCGAACCCCCGCTCGACGAACCGACCAAGGCCGCCTTCCTCGCCAGCGACCAGGCCAAGGCGATTACCGCCCGCTACGCGATCCGCCGCATGGGCCGCCCCGACGACGTCGCGGCGATGGCGCTGTTCCTCTGCTCGGACGGCGCCGAGTGGATCACCGGGCAGACCTACCCGGTCAATGGCGGGTATAGTTTCGCGGTCTAGCAAGATCCTCCCCACGCTGCGCGCAGGGAGGATCTTAAGGACCACCCCGTCCCTCGATCTCCGCCGCGGTCTTCGCCATGATCCCGCGCAGCCAGCCATGCGCCGCGTCGGCGGTGGCGCGGCTGTGCCAGATCATCGACAGCGCGATATCGTCCTGGTCGCTGTTCTCGAGCACCTTGAGCCCCGCGCGGTCGCTGACGAGGCGGACGAGCTGCGCCGGCAGCAGCGCGACGAGGTCGCTGTTGGCGATGAACGCGCCGGCGCTCAGCGCGTCATGGATGATCACCGGATTGAGCCCGGGCTCGGCGCCCTCGGGCAGCGTCGCGATCCGCCGTTCGAGCGTGCCCAGCCCGCTGGCGGGCTCGGCCGAAGCCGCGCGGCTGCGCGCGACCGCCAGCCGCGCGCGGGCCCCGACCGGCCCGTCGGGGCCGTCGGCACGGCCGACCCAGACCAGCTTCTCCTTGTAGAGCGGCCGCATCACGAACCGCGACGGCACCTTGTCGAAGCTGCTGAAGGCGAGGTCGACCGACCCGTCCTCGATACCGCCCAGCGGATCGTCCCCCGGCGCAACGATCCGGAACTGGGCGAGCGGCGCCTCGCGCCGCGCCAGGCTGATCGCGCGCGGCAGCAGCGACACGCAGAAATAGCTGCTCGCCGCCAGCGTGAAGATCCGCGTCGTCGTCGCCGGATCGAACAGCGGATGCAGCACCGCGTCGCGCAGCAGCGACAGCCCCTCGCGCACCTTGGCGGCGATCTCGATCGCGCGCGGGGTCGGCCGCAATCCGCCCTGCGCGCGCACGAACAGCGGATCGTCGAGCTGCTCGCGCAATCGGCCCAGCGCATGGCTGACCGCCGACTGGGTGAGGCCGAGCCGGTCGGCGGCGCGGCTGACGCTGCCCAGCTCGATCAGCACGTCGAACACCCGCAACAGGTTGAGATCGGTCTTCATGAATCTGGCTCATACCATGTCGCCCGAATATTCATTAGGCCCGATGTGCCGCGCGTAATAGGGGAAATGAACATTACACTTCGGGCAGGGTCCGGGGTTTTCTGCGGCGAAGGCCCAGAGGTCGAAGGTGGGACAGTGGACAGGGCAGGCGCCGGGGTAGCGGCAACCGACAGGCAGGACGATCATGGCTATGGCCATGACATGATCGGCGACGAGCTGATCCCCGACGGTGGATCGGCCGCGGCGGTCAACGCCGCGGTTACCGACACGCAACGGCGGTGGAGCGGCCGCGCGCGGCTGCGCGCCTGGCTGCTGCTCGGCGGGCTGGCGGTGCTGCTGCTCGGCGCCTTGGCGGTCTGGCTCCATGGCGGCCGCTACGAGAGCACCGACAATGCCGCGATCCAGGCGGGGCAGGTCGCGATCGCCGCCAATGTCAGCGGCCAGGTCGTCGCGATCGCGGTCCAGGAGAACCAGGCGGTCAGGGCCGGCCAGATCCTGTTCCGGATCGACCCCAGGCCGTATCAGGCGGCGATCGACGAGGCCGCGGCCCGGCTCGCCGATGCCCGCGCCCAGATCCGCGCCCGCCGCGCCGACGTCCGCGAGGGCGAGGCCGGGATCGAAGCGGCGCGCGCGAAGCTCGCTTATGCGGTCGGCGAGGCCGCGCGCCAGAAACAGCTTCTCGCCGAGGGCATCTCGTCGCAGAACCAGTATGAACAGGCGGTGCTCGCGCTGCAGACCGCGCGCCAGGCGGTCGCCACCAGCGAGCAGTCGACCGAGAGCAGCCGCGCGACCCTGACCGGCGACGGCAGCGATATCGCGCCGGCGGTCCAGGCCGCCCAGGCGGTGCTCGACCGCGCCCGGCTCAACCTGGCCTATGCGACGGTGCGGGCGCCGCAGGACGGCGTCGTCACCCGCGTCGATCAGCTCCAGCTCGGCAGCTATGTCGCCGCCGCGCGACCGGTCTTCACCCTGGTTGGCCGGCGGATCTGGGTCGCCGCCAATTTCAAGGAGAACCAGCTGCGCTACATGCGGATCGGCCAGCGCGCGACGGTGAAGGTCGATGCCTTTCCCGACGTCGCGATCACCGCCCGCGTCGCCAGCTTCAGCCCCGGCACCGGCAGCAGCTTCGCGCTGCTCCCCGCCGAGAATGCCACCGGCAACTGGGTCAAGGTCGTCCAGCGGCTGCCGGTCCGGCTCGATCTCGACCGGGTGCCCGCCGGTCTGCCGCTCCAGGCCGGGCTCAGCGCCGATGTCGAGGTCGACACCGGCCATGTCCGGCGGCTGTTCGGCTCGGCAACGCCGCCGGAAACGTTGCCGGAAATGTCGGCCGCGCGATGAGCGGAGCGCCAGGTCGCGCGGGCGCCTATCCCGATCCCGTCCGGCGCCGTCTGATCACGATGACGCTGATGGCGGCGACGATCATGAGCGCGCTCGACACGACGATCGCCAATGTCGCGCTCCCGCACATCCAGGGCAGCGTCTCCGCCTCGCAGGAGGAGATCACCTGGGTGCTGACCTCCTATATCGTCGCCTCGGCGATCGCGATCCCGCTGTGCGGCTGGCTCGCCAACCGCTTCGGGCGCAAGCGGCTGATGCTGGTGTCGATCCTCGGTTTCACCGTCACCTCGGTGCTGTGCGGGATCGCGACCAATCTCGACGAACTGGTGATCTTCCGGCTGCTCCAGGGGGTGTTCGGGGCGGCTTTGGTGCCGATGAGCCAGGCGATCCTGCTCGACATCAACCCGCCCGAACGCCACGGCCAGGCGATGGCGATCTTCGGCATGGGGTCGGTGCTCGCGCCGATCGTCGGGCCGCTGCTCGGCGGCTGGCTGACCGACAGCCTGAGCTGGCGCTGGGTGTTCTTCGTCAACGTGCCGGTCGGCATCGCCACCTTCTTCGCGATGTCGGCTTTCGTCGCCGAGAGCCGCGACGAGCATGTCCGGCGGCTCGACTTTTTCGGCTTCGCGATGCTCGCGCTGGCGATCGCCTCGCTCCAGCTGATGCTCGACCGCGGCCAGCAGCTCGACTGGTTCAACGCGACCGAAATCTGCGTCGAGGCGGCGCTGGCGGGGTTCTTCTTCTACGCCTTCGTCGTCCATATGCTGACCGCCCGGCTGCCCTTCGTCGATCTCAAGCTGTTCCGCGACCGCAACTTCACCGTCGCCTGCTTCCTCGGCTTCATGGTCGGGGTGATGCTGTTCTCGGTGCTGGCGCTGCTGCCGTCGATGCTCCAGCAGCTGATGGGCTATTCGGTGATCCTGACCGGCTTCGCCACCGCCCCGCGCGGGGTCGGCACGATGCTGTCGATGCTGCTGGTCGGCCCGCTGATGCAGCGGGTCGATGCGCGGCTGCTGATGGGCGTGGGGCTCAGCATCACCGCCATCTCGATGTTTCTGATGTCGGGCTTCTCGCTGCAGATGGACGACGGCCAGGTGATGGTCTCGGGCTTCCTCAGCGGGATCGGCAACGGGCTGCTGTTCGTGCCGCTGTCGACGATGGCGTTTGCGACGCTGTCGCCGCATTTCCGCAACGAGGGCGCGGCGATCTACACCCTGATCCGCAACATGGGCTCGGCGGTCGGCATCTCGGTGCTCCAGACGATGACCTATCGCAACGCCGCCACCGTCCATGCCCGGCTCGTCGAGGGGGTGCGCCCCGACAACCCCGCGCTCGACCTGCGCCTCCCCGGCTTCGACTTCGACGCCCCCGGCGCGGTCGTCGCGCTCAACGCCGAGATCAGCCGCCAGGCGAGCATGGTCTCCTATGTCGACGGCTATTGGGCGCTGTTCGTGACGATGCTGGCGATCGCCCCCCTGATCCTGATGATGCGCCCGCCGCGGCGCCGGCGGGGCAATGACGAAACGGTGATGATGCATGTGGAATAGAGCCGAAACCATGCCCGTCGCCCCGGCGGAGGCCGGGGCCGCCCAAGGTAAGGACAGCATCAGCCGACGCGAACGCCGAGAGCATCCGATCCAGATCGGGTTCGCGTGCGGAGCCCGCGTGCTCTTGCCTTGGGCGGCCCCGGCCTCCGCCGGGGCGACGTTGGTTTCCGCCATGCTCCTCGTCGGCTGCACCGTCGGCCCGAACTTCGAACGCCCGGCCGCCCCCCCGACCACCGCCGCCTATCGCGCCCCCGACGACGCCACCGCTCCAAACCCCATCGCCCCCCAGGCCACCCTCGGCACCGCCCCCGCGCGCGCCTGGTGGAAGGCGTTCGGTTCGCCCGCGCTCGACGCGCTCGTCGACCGCGCGATCGCCGGCAACCCGAGCCTCGCCGCGAGCAATGCCACGCTCGCCCGTGCCCGCGCCCAGATCGCCGCGGTCGCGGGCAGGGGGCTGCCCCAGGTCGACGCCAATGCCCGGATCGAGCGCGAGCAGGTCAATCTCGCCGCGTTCGGCTTCGACGGCGGCGGCGTGCCCGGCGCGTCGATCGATAACCCGACCTTCAACCTCTACACCGTCGGCGGCGGGGTGAGTTACGATCTCGACCTGTTCGGCGCCAACCGCCGCCGGGTCGAACAGGCGCGCGCCCAGGCCGAGGCGCAGTTGCGCCAGACCGAGGCCGCGCATCTGACGATCGCCGGGCGGGTGGTCACCCAGGTGCTGACGATCGCCGCGATCCGCGCCCGCATCGCCACCGCCGAACATCTGCTCGACGAGGACCGCCATCTCGTCGACCTCACCGATGCCCGCCGCCGCGCCGGCGACGGCACGATGGTGGAGGTGCTCAACGTCCAGGCCCAGCTCGCCAATGATCGCGGCGACCTGCCCCAGCTCCGCCAGCAGCTCGACGAGGCGCGGCACATGCTGGCGACCCTGATCGGGGTGGCGCCCGCCGATCTCGGGCCGACCGATTATGATCTCGCCGGCTTCGCGCTGCCGGCCGACGTGCCGGTCGCGCTGCCGTCGCAGCTGGTGCGCAACCGGCCCGACATCCTCCAGGCCGAGGCCGATCTCCACGCCGCCACCGCCGCGGTCGGGATCGCCACCGCGCAGCTCTATCCCGATATCTCGATCGGCGCGACGATCAGCTATGCCGCCCCCGGTGCCGGCGACCTGTTCTCGAGCGGCTTTCGCGGCTTCGATATCTTCTCGGGGCTGACCGCGCCGATCTTCCATGGCGGCACCCTCAAGGCGCAGCGCCAGGCCGCGGTCGAAACCGCCCGCGCCAACGCCGCCACCTATCGCCAGACCGTGCTCGCCTCGTTCCAGCAGGTCGCCGACTTGCTCGCGGCGCTCCAGAGCGACCAGCGCTCGGTCGCGAACCAGCAGGACGCGGTCGACATCGCCGGGCGCAGCCGTGACCTGTCGCAGCGCAGCTTCAAGGTTGGCAATACGGGAATCCTGACCGTGCTCGACGCCGAACGCCTCTACCAGCGCGCCCGCCTCGCTTTGGTCGACGCCCGCGCCCGCCAATATCTCAATGTCGCGCGGCTCTATGTCGCGACCGCGGGCGGTTGGACCGGGCCGGCCTGAGCCGGGGGGCGCGCAACGCGAACCGACGCTTCCACCGACCGCGATATCGCCCTAAGCCGAACCATGACGGAGCTCTCCACCGACCACCTCACGCCCCGACGACAGGCCCTGCTGGTCGTCGACGTCCAGCCGAGCTTCGACGTCCCCGACACGATCGTCGCGCAGATCAGGACATTGGCGACCAGGCTCTACACCGTCGCGACCGTCGAACGGCATGACGAGGCGGCGACCCCGTTCGAGCGCCAGCTCGGCTGGAAACCGGGCGCAAACGACGACAGCCTCGTCGACGCCGACCGCATCTTCGTCAAACATGGCTATCTGCCGCCGGTTGCGCTGATCGATCATCTCCGGGCGCTCGCGGTCGAGCGCGTGTTCGTCTGCGGCATCCAGGCCGAGACATGCTGCCTCGCCGCGGGCTTCATGCTGTTCGACGCCGGTCTCCACCCGACCTTGCTCAAATGGCTGAGCGTCGGTTCGTCGCTCGACCGCTCCGCCAATCTCGGCGCCGATCTCTGGAAGCATCATTTCGGCAGCGTGCTCCACCGCGAGAGCGAGCTTCGACTGACGCCATAATCGCCTGATGGGTTTCGATATCGAGCGAAGCTGCGCGCCTTCGGCGTCATATTGCTCTTCGGATGACCATGATCGGTTCGATCCATCCCGACGGCGATATGTGTCGATCGGTGCGGACCCTCGCGGCGGTTCGCGCTTGCCTCGCCGCGAAAAGCGGAAGATTGGCATCGCCATTGTCACAGGAGGGCTTGATGGCCGGGATACGGGAATTGTCGCACAAGATCGCGGGCTCGCCCACGTTCGAGACCACGCGTTTTTCGGACGTGTTCAATCCGAACACCGGCCAGGTCCAGGCGCGGCTGACGCTGGGCAACCAGGCGGTGCTCGATGCGGCGGTGGCGGCGGCGCAGAAGGCGCAGCCGGCCTGGGCGGCGACCAACCCGCAGCGGCGCGCCCGGGTGATGTTCCGCTTCAAGGAACTGATCGAGAAGAACATGGACGAGCTGGCGGCGATGCTGAGCGCCGAACATGGCAAGGTGATCGCGGATTCGAAGGGCGACATCCAGCGCGGGCTCGAAGTGGTCGAGTTCGCCTGCGGTATCCCCCATGCCCTGAAGGGCGAATATACCCAGGGCGCGGGCCCCGGCATCGACGTCTATTCGATGCGCCAGCCGCTCGGCATCGGCGCCGGCATCACCCCGTTCAACTTTCCCGGGATGATCCCGCTGTGGATGTCGGGGGTCGCGCTCGCGGTCGGCAACGCCTTCATCCTCAAGCCCTCCGAACGTGACCCGTCGGTGCCGAACCGGCTCGCCGAGCTGTTCCTCGAGGCGGGGCTCCCCGAGGGGGTGTTCCAGGTCGTCCACGGCGACAAGGAGATGGTCGACGCGATCCTCGATCATCCGGCGATCGGCGCGGTCAGCTTCGTCGGCTCGTCCGACATCGCCCAATATGTCTACAGCCGCGGCGTCGCCGCCGGCAAGCGCGTCCAGGCGATGGGCGGCGCCAAGAACCATGGCATCGTCATGCCCGACGCCGATCTCGACCAGGCGGTCGAGGAACTGTGCGGCGCGGCCTTCGGGTCGGCGGGCGAGCGCTGCATGGCGCTGCCGGTGGTGGTCCCGGTCGGCCAGGACACCGCCGAGCGGCTGCGCGCCAAGCTGATCCCGGCGATCGAGGCGCTCAAGGTCGGCGTGTCGACCGACAAGGACGCCCATTATGGCCCGGTCGTCACCGCGATCCACAAGGCGAAGATCGAAGGCTGGATCCAGACCGGGGTCGACGAGGGCGCCGAACTGGTCATCGACGGCCGCGGCTTCAAGCTGCAGGGGCACGAGGAAGGCTTCTTCGTCGGCCCGTCGCTGTTCGACCATGTGAAGCCCGGCATGTCGGCCTATCGGGAAGAGATCTTCGGTCCCGTCCTGCAGATGGTCCGCGCCGACACGTTCGAGGAGGCGATCGCGCTGCCGAGCCAGCACCAATATGGCAACGGCGTCGCGATCTTCACCCGCAACGGCCACGCCGCGCGCGAATTCGCCTCGCGGGTCAATGTCGGCATGGTCGGCATCAACGTCCCGATCCCGGTGCCGGTCGCCTATCACAGCTTCGGCGGCTGGAAGCGCTCGGGCTTCGGCGATCACAACCAATATGGCATGGAAGGCGTGCGCTTCTGGACCAAGGTCAAGACCGTCACCCAGCGCTGGCCCGACGGCGGCGCCGGCGACAGCGCCTTCATCATCCCCACCATGGGGTGAGCCTGGGCGGGTGAGCTTGGGGCAGGGCGGTCGCCCTGCTCCAAATCGCCCGCCAATCTGTTCGGACGTGGCGCCATGGGCGCCAACTTACCCTCGTCATCCCGGACTTGATCCGGGATCTCTCTTCTTCTTTCGTTGCGAAAGGCAGGGAGATTCCGGGTCGAGCCCGGAATGACGGAGGAAAGGGAGGCCCAGACCCGTTCAGGTGAGCAACTGGCGGACACAGGCACCGAATCAGGCCCGTCATAACGAAAACTCATATGCCAATCGCGCGCAATCCCGCGCGAGGCCCTCTTGCGAAGCCGATCCCCCTCCGGCTACCGCCTTCACAACCACATCAGCGGAAAGAGCGACCGATGAGCAGCCCGAGCTTCGACAATGCGACCTTCCGGCGCGTGCTCGGCCATTACCCGACCGGGGTCTGCGTGATCACCGCGGTCGAGCCCGATGGCGAGGCCACCGGGCTGGTGGTCGGCTCCTTCACCTCGGTCTCGCTCGACCCACCTCTGGTCGCCTTCTTCCCCGACAAGCGCTCGACGAGCTGGCCGAAGATCGAGCGGATCGGCAAATTCTGCGTCAACATCCTGTCGAGCGAGCAGCAGGCGCTGTGCAAGATATTCTCGTCGAGCGGCGGCGACAAATTCGCCGGCGTCTCGCACCGCCACTCGGCCAACGGCTCGCCGATCCTCGACGACGTCGTTGCCTGGATCGACTGCACCCTCGACGCGGTCCACGAGGCCGGCGACCATTATATCGTGCTGGGCAAGGTCGTCGCGCTCGAGGTCGAGACACCGGGTCGGCCGCTGCTGTTCTTCCAGGGCGCCTACGGAGAATTCGCGTCGCTGTGAGGAGGAGTATACTTTAACAAAGAACTGTTCACGCTAGGCCTTGTTGACAAATCAGCCAAGTCGCTGCTTTGTGAGTAGATGATCGTGCTTGCCGCTCTCGATCCGGCGTTGGGCGTGCCGGATGCGCTTTATGAGGTGCTCCACTGGGAGCCGAGTACAGAGGAGGAGGAGCGCGCGGGACGCGTGCTGCGCGTGCACCGAGACTGGTTGAACGGCGGGCTTGAGCAGGCGCTATCAAATCTCGAAGCTATCGATGAGCCCGCCGAGGCGTATATCGACGCCTACCGGTTGCTCGGCCTCGCCGAAGAAGCCGATGTCGTTCAGGAAGCTGCGCATGGAGCTACCGGCAGCGGCTTCACCGAAGCGCAGTGGGACGCTTTGGACGACCGATATGACCATCTCACCTATGGCGATGACCGTGACCAGCCCGACGCCATAGAAGAAGCAGTGGTGCTCTTCGCCCAGCGTATGGCTGATCGGTTCAGGGAGGCCGTCGCGCGTGCGAACGGCTGAACCAAGTCGCTCTGCGAAGGCAAATCGGTAAAACGGTTACAGTGCAGTTTTTGCCGCGCCCGTTAAATCGCTGAGCATAACGGCGATCCAACGCAGCAAACACAAGAAATCCTGTTTATCCGCAATTAGTCAGCCGTTCAAAGCCAAGCCCATGTCTGCAGCTATCGATCTCGCAGATTGGTCGCATCATAGACCATCCGGACCGTTTGTCGAAAGCGACCACGATAACGTATCCCCGCACCCCCCTCTATGGTGTAGACATGTCCGTCGATCAATTTTTCGGGCGTCTTGCGCGTGGTGAATCCTCGTGGTGCCGTGCCGTATGTCAGAGGGAAATCGCCGCGACCCGAGCAGCTACGTTTCGGCGTCTCTTCGATAGCCCACACCACACGCGCTCCGTCGTTTACCGAGAAATCACTGATACACGGAGCCGGACCGAGCCAGCCACCGCCCTTCGAATCCAAAATCAGCTTGTCTCCCTGATAATGCGCATCCACTTCGTACATGTAGGAACAGCCGCAAAGCAGAAGGCAAAGCCCAGCGGCGATAAATGAGCACATGATCCAAGTATGAACAGATAGTGCTGACAATTGACCGAAGGATGATTCTTCTCGACGCATATTCGCAGGGTGGCTGAATCGCTGACACTGGGCAAGCCGCGCGAGCCCCATTGCAGCACCTCGCGGCCGAGACCCGCTATCCGGCGGGATCGAACCGAAGCAGATACTTCCCAAGCCAGAATAAGCGATTATGCAGTCAATCAGCTATCGTAAGCGGCGGTCACTTACGTCGGTGCAAACCGCCCAGATAATTCCGCACACGATCGCGCCCCCGAGACCCGCGCCAACGCGGAACAACGCGTCTCCGACTGACGCGATATGGACGCCCCCACGCACATAACAAATGCCGAAATAGACCACTATGAGGATTGCATAGGCTATCGCAGCCCCAACGACCTGAGGTGCGAGATATGCAAGGTAGCGTTTCACGCCAGCCTCTCGATCAGTTCATGCTGCAGGACGGGGGTCATTCCGTAATGCTGACAGGCACCCCGAATGTCTGCAACCAGCAAAAACGGTGGCAAAAACGTGACGGTGCGCTTTTAGCAGCGGATCAGTCGAGGCCACTTGCGATGACCGGGGCTGGATCACATCGCAAATGCAGGGACACTATACTGAATTCCCAGCCGCTCGACCGACCGGATTCGCCATTCCCCATCCTGCCAGTTCCCCGATCGTCCATCCTCGCTTATCGTGCCCCCCAATGGCAAATCACGCCGATCTCGACTGGACCGACCTAGGCAGGGCAGCGGACCGCTACTGCACCGGCTGGCACATGCACGACAGCGCCATGCTGATCATGCCGCAGATCGGCACGATGATCTGCCAGTTCGCCGAAGGGGCCGCGCCGCGGATGGTGCGTCCCGGCGAGGCGCTGATGGTCGCGCCGCGAATCATGCACCGCACGATTTCGCAGGACGCCGCCTCGCGCCATCTCGCCCTCTATCCCGCCACCTCCCGGATGGCGGGCTGGCTGATGGCCGACGAGATCTTCCGGATCGCGGCGGCGCCCGGGCCGCTGCCGTCGCTGCTCGCTTATCATGCCGCGCTGCCGCCGGGCTCGACCCGCGCGGCGTTGACCGAACGGCTGATCCTCGAAGAGGCGCTGACCGACATGCCCGCGCGCACCGGCGAGGATCATGGCCGTGCGCTCGCCTTCGCGATCGCCGCCTATCTCAAGGGCGGCTTGCGCGAAAAACATCGTCTCGATGCGCTGGCCGCGCGCTTCGGCCTGTCCCGCCGCCATCTCACCCGGCTGTTCCGGCGCCATGTCGGCGTCGGGGTGACCGACTATCTTGCGCAGCAGCGGGTCCGCGAGGCCGAACGGCGGATCGCGGCCGGCCAGGACGTCCTGGCCGCCGCGACCGCGGTCGGGATCGGATCGCCGTCGCACCTCGCGCGCCTGTTTCGGCGCCATGGCGGGCAGCCGCCGTCGATGGCCCGATCGCGCGCCAACTGAGTCCCGATCGGGCGCGCCGGGTCGCGGGCGCGCCGATAGGATCGGGCCATGATCCATTCGCGCGACATCGCCCATATCTCGGTCTTTCCGGCGGCCGAAGGCGGCGGCAATCCCTGCACCATCATCCTCGACGCCGACGGGATGGACGCCGCCGCGATGAAGGCGGTCGCTACGAGCGCCGGGCATGAATGCGGTTTCGTCTTTCCGCCCACCGACGCCGAACAAGCCGATCATCGCTTCCGCTTCTTCGTGCCCGAACATGAGATGGAGATGTGCGGCCATGCGACGCTGGGCGCGGCCTGGCTGCTGTTCGGCCGATCGCCCGCGCGCGCCTCGCTGCGCATCGAGACGCTGTCGGGCCTCGTCATCACCCGGCGCGGTACGCAGCATGTCGAGATCAGCCAGCCTGCCGGATACGGCCTGCCGGTCGATCCCGCACCGGCGCTGCGGGCGCTGGGCCTGACGATGGCGGACCTACATCCCGGCCACGCCGTGCTCAACGCCGCGACCAGCCGCATCAAGACATTGGTGCCGCTCGCATCGCCGGCGAAGCTCCACGCGCTGGCGCCGGACGGCGAGGCCGTGCGGCTTGCCTGCGATCGGATCGGGTCGACCGGCCTCTACCCCTGGGCGCCCGGCGATCCGGGACAGGTCCATGCCCGGCAATTTCCGCGCAGTTCGGGCTATCTCGAGGATCCGGCGACCGGGATCGCCGCGGCGGCGCTCTATCATGGGCTCGGCGCGCCGCGCGACGGACTTGTCGTCTTCCAGGGCGAGGCGATGGGCCGGCCGAGCGCGATCCACATCCGCCCCGATCCGGCGGGGTCGGGCTGCCTCCTGTCGGGGGCGGTCGTGCCCGACCACAGCGGTGGCGCCGCGCTGGAGCATCGGCGGTGAGCCTCCATGACCGGCTGCGGCAGTTGGGCCTGGTGCTTCCGCCCCCACCCGAACCGCAGGGTCTCTATCGCAGCGCGGTCGTCCGCGACGGCATCGTCCATGTCGCGGGCCAGCTCAGCCGCGACGGCGCCAGCGTCATCGAAGGCCCGGTGGACGACGACAGCGATCCCGCAACGATCGCCCGGGCCGCGCGGGCATGCGTGCTGCGCGCGTTGAGTGCGATCGCCGCCGTTATCGATCTCGACCGGATCGACCAGGTGATCTTCGTCCGCGGCTTCGTCCATGCCGTTCCCGGCTTCCGCGATCATTCGCGGGTCGTCGACGAGGCCTCCCGGCTCATCCTCGCGCTCTTCGGTGAGGCCGGGGCGCATGCGCGATCGGCGGTCGGGGTGGCGAGCCTGCCGGCGTCCGGCCTGCTCGAACTCGAACTTGTGGCCGGATTGAGGGAGGTCTGAACGATGATCGGGCGTCATAAGCGGACTATCGCGCTGATGCTGGCCGCGGGCCTGCTGCTGGGCGCCGCGTCGGAGCCGCCGATCGCCACGCTGCCGCAGATGTTCGATGGCGCGATGCGCCCTGACCTCGAAGTGGCGACCTTTTCGCGGATCGATCGGCTGTTTCCTTCTGCTACCGTGGCGAAGGGCGCTCGCTCTTCCGATCTGCCGCGATCGGGCAAGGCGTTTCCGGCAATCCGCTTCACCGATCGCGGCCGTAGCTTCGACATGAATGATTATCTCGCCGACAATCGGGTCGCCGGCCTGCTCGTCCTGAAGAAGGGCGAGATCAGGCTCGAGGATTATGAACTCGGCATCGGTCCCGACACGCGCTGGTCGAGCTTCTCGATGGCGAAGTCGGTGACCTCGACCCTGCTCGGCGCGGCGATCCGCGATGGCTATGTCCAGAGTATCGACGATCCGGTCACCCGCTATGTCCCGGCCTTTCGCGGCGGCGGCTATGACGGGGCCTCGATCCGCGACATTTTGACGATGTCGTCCGGAGCCAAGTGGAGCGAGACCTATACCGATCCGTCGTCCGACCGCCGCAAGCTGCTCGCCCGTCAGATGCTGTTCCGCCCCGGCACGATCGTCGACTATATGCGCGCGCTTCCCCGGGCTGCTGCGCCCGGCACCGTCTGGAACTACAGCACCGGCGAAACCTATGTGCTCGGCGCCGTCGTCGAGGCCGCCACCAAAAGGCCGCTGACCCGCTATCTGTCGGAAAAGATCTGGGCGCAGGCCGGGATGGAACGCGAAGCCCGCTGGTGGACCGAGAATGACGGCGGCCTGACCCTGGCCGGCGGCGGACTCGCCGCGACGCTGCGCGACTATGGGCGCTTCGGCCTCGTCGCCGCCAGCGGCGGCATGGTCGCGGGCAGGCGGATCGTGCCCGACGGGTGGTTCGAGGAGGCTGGGCGCCCGCGCCGGATCGGCGGCAAGCCGGTCGACTATGGCTATATGTGGTGGATTCCCGACCAGTCCGATCCCACCCATGACGGGGCCTATTATGCGACCGGCATCTTCGGCCAGTTCATCTATGTGAATCCGCGCGAGCAGGTGGTGATCGTCGTGCTGAGCGCGCGCCCCAAGCCGAGCCAGCGCTCCCGCCTCGAACTCGACGACTTCGCCTTCTTTGCCGCGGTCACGCGGGCGCTGCAGGAGTGATCGCGCCCGGATCATGGCCATGCGGATCGCCTGATCCTCTCGCTTTCCACCGCATCCCCAGAACAGGGGAGTGCCTCCCGCGGCAAATTCCCTTACGCCCGGCGCTGAAGACAGGCCGTCCGGACCATCGGACGAAACGCCATGGGGAAAGACTATCGAGGATCTGGCTGACACGAGGCAACTCTTCATCCTCGAGGATGTGCCGGCCACCCGCGACTGGCTGACCGCGCTCGTCAAGAGCGCCTGGCCGCTCGGTATCATCGCGACCGCAGGCAGCCTCGCCGAGGCGCGGCGCTGGCTCGCCACCGTGGCGGATGGCCAGGCGCCGCTGTGCCTGATCGATCTCGGCCTGCCCGATGGCTCAGGAGTCGACTTCATCCGCGAACTGCTCGCGCGCCTGCCGGCGGCCCGCCCGGTGGTGACGACCCTGTACGACGACGACGATCATCTGCTCGCGGCGATGGCGGCCGGCGCGCATGGCTATCTGCTCAAGGATCACGAACCCGCCGACATGATCCGCCGGCTGCGCGCGATGGAGCAGGGCGAAAGCCCGATATCGCCGGCGATGGCCGAACGCATCCTCGGCCATTTCCGCAACCATGCACGCCTGCTGACCGGCCAGTCCGCTCTCGCCGAACTGACCCCGCGCGAAACCGACGTGCTGCGGCTGATCGGGCGCGGGCTGAAAGTGTCCGAAGCCGCCGCCTCGCTCGGGATCAGCCATCTGACGGTATCGGGCTATATCAAGACCATCTACCGCAAGCTCGACATCGGCACCCGCGCCGAGGCTGCGGTCGAGGCGGTGCGCCGCGGGCTGGTGTGATCGCGGTCCATCGACAGCGCTGACGCGATGGCTATGCTTCTCCGTGGGGGGAATGGGGCATGACGATCGATACCGGGGCGTTTCGGGGCGGCACCCGCCTGTTCTCGCGTCCGCATCTGCTGCTGCGCGCCTGCGCCTTCGCGATCCTGTGCCTGACCCTCGGCGGCGTCGTGCTGATGCTCCGGATTCCGCTCGCCTCGGTCGATGCCGACATGGGCGACGATGGCGCGATCATCCTGTTCGACCGGTCGCGACAGGCGATCGTCGACGGAACATCGACCGTCGCTTTCCGTTCGCGGCGGACCGGCGAGCAGGTCGCGCTGCCGGCGTCGCTGTTGCCCGGCGTGACCGAACCGCGCGGCACCGCCGCCGAGAACGCGCTTTACTGGCATGATCGCGATCGGCTCGCCGCGATGATCGCCGCCGGCCCGGTCGATATCGTCGCGGGCGACGCGCGGTTCGTCGCCACCGCCCGGGCGCGCAGCCTGTCCGATCTCAGCGTCGGCTTCTGGCTGTCGATGATCGCCGGCGCCGCCGCCGCGCTGGTCGGCCTGTGGGTCTGGGTGCTGCGTCCGCGCGCCTGGGCGCCGGCGATGTTCGCGGCAAGCGGGATCGGGCTACTCGTCGGCTGCGCCACCACCGCGCTCAATATCTCGCCGGGCCTCGGCCTGAGCGGCCGCGTCGATCAGGCGATGCTGGTCGTCAATTATCTCAGTGGCCTGCTCTGCGCCGGAACCTTGACCGCCTTGTTCGCGCGCTTTCCGCTGCCATTGCTGCCGACACGCTGGCTGTGGCTGCTGGCGATCGTCAGTGGCGTCGTCGGCCTGATCGTCCTGTTCGACGCCGCGCCCAACACCGTCGACATCGCGATCCTCGTCGTGTCGCTCGAAAGCGTCGCGATCCTGCTGTTCGTCGGCTTGCAGGGCTGGCGATCGCGCGGCGATCCGGTCCACCGCGCCGGGCTGATGCCGATCGCGATCGGGACCGGCGTCTCGGTGCTGCTGTTCGGCGCCTTGACCCTGATCGGGCAGGTCGGCGGCGGGCGGCCGCTCGTCCAGCCCGACATGACCGCGCCGCTGCTGCTGCTCACCTATCTCGGGCTCGGCATCGCGATCACCCGCGCACGCCTGTTCGCGCTCGGCCGCTGGGCGCTGGGCATGCTGCTGTCGGCTTGCGCGATCCTGCTGTTCGTCGTCCTCGACGCGGTGCTGCTCGCGAAAGTGACCCAGCAACGCGATCTCGCCTTCTTCATCGCGGCGGTGGTGGGGGCCGTTTTCTATCTGCCCGCGCGCGAAGCGCTGCTGCGGCGCGCCGAGCGGCTGCGCGACGGCCAGACCCGCGACTTCCTGCAACATGCCGGCGACATGGCGCTGGCGCCCACCGCTGCGGCCGCGCAGGACGCCTGGCGGGCGGCGGCCGCGGCGATGTTCGATCCGCTCGAGGTCGATCCTGTCGGCTATCGCGACGCGCACCCCGCGATCCGCGACGGTGGCAGCGCGCTCTATTGGCCGTCGCCGATCGGGACGGCGGCCTTGCTGCTGCGCTATCCGGGGGGCGGCGCCCGGATGTTCGCGCCGCCCGATCTCGACATCGCCATCCGCTTCGCCGAGCTGGTCCGGCGGCTGATCGAGGCCCGCGACGGCTATATGCGCGGCGTGTCCGAGGAACGCAGCCGGATCGCGCGCGATCTCCACGACGATGTCAGCGCGCGGCTGCTGACCAGCCTGCACCGCACCGATACCGGCGCGATGCAGGAGGATGTGCGCGGCGCGATGGCCGACATCCGGACGATCGTCACCGGTCTTTCGGGCGAGGGGCAATCGCTGCACGCGCTGCTCGCCAATCTCCGGCACGAAACCCAGATGCGGCTCGAAGCCGTCGGGATCGCGCTCGACTGGCCGCTCACCTCCGCGGGCGAGGACCAGCGCCGGCTCGACTATGGCTGCTATCGCAACATCCTGTCGGTGGTCCGCGAGAGCGTGACCAACATCATCCGTCATGCGGCGGCATCGCAGGCGCGGATCCGCGTCGATCTCGACGAGGACATGCTGGTCATCGTCATCAGCGACGACGGGCGCGGCGTCGAGCGCGCGATATCGCCCGGCAACGGCCTCGCCAATGCCCGGCGACGCGCGGAATCGCTCGGCGGCAGCTTCATGATCGCCCCCGTCGAGACGGGGGGAACCGCGAGCCGGCTTCGCATCCCGCTGAAGTGACCGCGCGGAATGGCGCCCACATGGCCTGCCGCCCCCCTGTTCGAGGGGATGCGGGTGCGCGCTTCCGACCCTAGACGACAGCGCAGGGGCGGGCGCTCGCGCCCCGTCACGGGGAGGTACGCGTTGCATAAGCATATCATTGGGCTCGTCGCCCTGACCGGGCTGTTCGCCGCGACCGCGGCGCAGGCGGAAAAATATCCCAAGCTGATGAAGGAGGTCGCGTTCGCGCCTGCCGCCGATCATGCCGCCGACGCGGCCAGCCTGATCTGGGTCAACCGGCCCGGCGCGGCCAAGGGCGTCAAGACGGTCGTGATCCCGTTCTTTCAGGTGCAGTTCGTCGTCGACAGCGACGTCTCGGCCAATATCAGCGGCGGTTCGACCAGCAAGACGATGGTGCGGCTGGTCGGGCCGACAGCCGAGCAGATGCAGGCGATCACCGACCGGCTCTACGCGAAGCTGCTCGCCGATCTGGCCGCGGCGGGGGTCACCGTGCTGACGCCGCAGGCGGCGGCCGCCTTTCCCAACTATGTCGCGCTGCAGGCCGGCGGCAAGCCGAGCGGCACCAGCGTCGACGGCCATCAGGGCGTCAATTCCAAATTCTTCGTGCCCGCCGGCATGACCTATTATTATCTGCCGACCCAGGACATCGCCTATACCGGCGCGGGCAGCTTCGGCGGCTTCCAGACCGCGATGCTGCCGCCCAGGGAGCAGAAGCTGATGGAGGAATCGGGCGCGGCGGTGCTCGGCTTCCGCGCGGTGGTCGATTTCGCGAGCCTGAAGAGCAGCGACAGCGGCTTTCTCGGCCATTTCCGTTCGGTCGCGCGGACCAGCGGCGATGCCGCGATCGCGATCCGCCCGATCGCGACCCAATTATGGCTGATGACGCCTAACGCCAAACCCGGCGTCACCGACATGATGAACCGGATGCGCTTCGAGGTGCAGGCGCCGCTCGTCGTCGACACCCCCGCCATCCAGCAGATGAAGGACGCCCGCACCGGCGGCGACAAGACCAGCGAGGCGCTGGGCAATGCCGTCGGCCTGCTGCTCGGCGGCGGCATGTCGAAGACCCGCAAATATGATGTCATCGTCGATCCCGCGATCTGGGAACGCGACGTCGAAGGCGCCCTGCACGGTGTCGAGACGATGATGGTGACGCGCCTGGCGAGCGAACTCTGAGGCTGGCCTGCTAAGCGGGGCAGGGCGACCTCAGCTTTCGCCTGCCCCGCGATCGGGCGCCGCTGCCTGGTCCCGATCGCCTATGAACCTCGTGATCCGCTCCGCGACCTCCGCCGTCGCCGGATTATAGACCATCATGTTCAGGTCCGACCGCCCCTCGACCGCGAAGGTCGAAAATTCGAGTTCGATCGGCCCGATCTCGGGATGGTGGAGGCGCTTCAAGCCGTCGCCATGGCCGGCGATCTCATTGTCGCGCCACATCGCCTCGAATTCGGGGCTCGCCCGCGACAGTTCGTCGACGAGCTGCCTGATCTCCGCCCCCGCACCGGCGCGCGCCGCATCGGCCCGGAACGCGCCGACCACGAAGCGCGCGACGCTCAGCCAGTCGTCCTGCGCCGCGCGCACCCGCGAACTCGAAAACATCAGCCGCAATATGTTGCGCTCGTGCCGGGGCAGCTGGGCATAGTCGGTCAGCAGCAGCGCCGCCGGCCGGTTCCAGGCGATCACGTCCCAGGTCGCGGTCCGGATGATCGCCGGGCTGATCGGGATCGCGTCGAGCACCCGCTGCAACCGCGGGGTGACCCCGTCGGGCTCCCGATAGCGTGCCTCGGGCGGATGGCCGAAGGCGAGGATATGGAGATGCTCGCGCTCGGGCTCGGTCAGCATCATGCCGGTCGCGATCCGCTCGATCACGTCCGCCGACGGCGCACCGCCGCGGCCCTGTTCGAGCCAAGTATACCAGGTCGGGCTGATATGCGCGCGCTGCGCCACCTCCTCGCGGCGCAGCCCCGGGGTGCGCCGGCGCCCCGCCGGAAAGCCGAAGCTCGCCGGATCGAGCCGCATGCGGCGGTCGCGCAGGAAGGTGCCGAGCGCATTGTCGATATCGGGGAGCATCGCCAGCCTGTTGATCCTCATACCATGATGAAGTCACTACTTTAACAGGAAGAACATTAGCGCGAGACGGCTTTCCGAACAATGTCGGAGGGTCTTCCATGCATATCTTCCTCACCGGTGCGACCGGCTTCATCGGCACGCACATCCTGCCCGAACTGCTCGCCGCCGGCCATCGGGTGGTCGGCCTGACCCGATCCGCAGCCGGTGCGCAGGCACTCGCCGCGGCGGGGGCCGAGGCGCATCTCGGCACGCTCGAGGATCTCGACAGCATCCGCGCCGGCGCCGCCGATGCCGACGGCGTGATCCACACCGCCTTCGACCATGATTTTTCCAACTTCGCGGCGAATTGCGACAAGGACCGCCGCGTGATCGAAGCGCTCGGTTCGGTGCTCAAGGGCTCGGCGCGGCCGCTGCTGATCACCTCGGGCACCGGCATGGGTGACGCCGGCGATGGCCGGCCGGCCTCCGAAGATGTCATGAACCCGCACCATCCCAACCCGCGCGTCGCGTCCGAACTCGCCGGCGCGGCCCTGCTCGAGGCCGGCGTGAACATCTCCGTGATGCGGCTCCCGCAGGTCCACGACACCGTCAAACAGGGGCTGATCACCCCCTATATCGAGATCTGCCGCGCGAAAGGCGCCGTCGCCTATGTCGGCGAAGGGCTCAACCGCTGGCCCGCCGCACATGTCTTCGACGTCGCCCGGCTTTACGCGCTTGCCTTCGCCAAGGCCGAACCCGGCGCCCGCTATCATGCGGTCGCGGAGGAAGGCGTCACCGCCCGCGCGATCGCCGAAGTGGTCGCCAAGGGGCTCGATCTGCCGCTCGTCTCGCTGTCGCCCGAAGAGGCGGCCGGCCATTTCGGATGGTTCGCGATGTTCGCCGGCCTCGACATGCGCGCATCGAGCGCGAAGACCCGCGCCGGCCTGGGCTGGGATCCGCAGGGGCCGACCCTGCTCGCCGATCTGGCGGCGATGGACTATTTAACCGGGTGACGGGCAGGCGGGCTCAGCGCTGCGCCTCGACCTTCCCGCCCAGCACCCGATAGACATAGGCGGCGGGGTTGGGGGCGAGCGCGTCGCTGATCGGCATCCGTTCGGTCCCGCTCCTCGCGAAGAAGGTCGCGAAGGTCGCATCGAGATCGTCGGTCTCGATATCGTAGATCGCCAGATAGCGATAAGGCTCGGGACCGTCGCCGACCCCGCGGTCGAGCGCGAAGCGCTGCGCGCTGACGATCCCCGGGACGCTGACGACATCGTGCAGATGCTGCTCGTCATACCAGCGATTATACTCGTCCTCGCGGCCCTCGACCGGGTTGGTCATCACGACGAACTTGTACTGGTCCATGGTGTCGCTCTCCTGGGGTGCTGCGCGATGGGTTCGCGTCTTGAGCGGGATGCTATGACGGACCCGCACCAGCGGAAAGAATTTTCGTACGGTCGGGACGATAATACCGAACGGGGCTGGGCGAGGCTGTACCGTCTGGCGGATTCGGTTGCATCGTCCCTGATCGACCTGAGGCGCATGCTCGCCGTCTTCGTCACCCGGACCTGTTTCCATGGGCATGAACTTCGGCGCAACTCATGGAATTGCGGTGGTCATCCCTCCTCCGTCATCCTGATGGAAATCAGGATCCAGATCCGCAACGCTGTGCGTCCAGCCAGCGCGTTGCGTTCAGGTCCTTACTTGCGCGTCTGGATGCCGACCTCCGTCAGCATGACGGGTTCGGCCGCGGCGCCTGTGCTCTTATCCTGGTGTCTATGGGAACGCGTCCGGAGTGACGAGGTGGGGCAGGCTCGACCGTAGAACGAAATTGGAATGTGTCACTGTCTGGATATCGAGTCCGGGAAGACAAAAGGAAAGGCGATCGCCCCGCCACATCCCGCCGCGACGCGGCCAGGCACCGTCGCTGCGATGCGGCGTTTAGCCTTGCCTGTCGGTCGGCTCCGGGTCGATCACGTCCTGCATGGCCCGCTGCAGGCGCGCGTGGAAATGCGCGAGACGCACGAGCCGCGCGGCGGCTTCGCCCGTGGCGACCTGCGATGCCGATGCGGTGATCAGCTCGGACATCTTGCCGAGCGTGATCGCCTGCGGCCGCAACGGCGTGGCGGGATCGTCGCCGCAGACATAGACGATGCGCTTGCTGCCCCGGGTCGCAACGCCTCTGGCGTTGCCATGCGCCTCGAGCATCCGCGCTGCCGTGTGTGCGTGACTGCGACTGATCTCCAGATCGATCGCGATATCGTCGAGGCTCACCGGCTCGTTCATGATCTGCAGATAGCCGTAGAGCCGGGCGGCGTTGGGCGTAAGGCTCCAGGTCGTCAGCAAGCCGGTGAGACGATCGATGAACCGGGATTGCTCGGGCGTGAGGCGGCTGCTTGACATATCTTCTATCTACTGGATATAACGGACATAGGACATAACCAGCTATGCGGCTTGTTGGCGCGGGAATCAACCGCGCGGCAAAGCCAATCCTGGATAACGACGGAGAGACCGATGGCCACGCTTCCCGAACCAGCCCCGACGACGATGATCCTCCCCGAAGCGATGCTGCTCATCGACGGATGCCTGCGGCGTGCCAAGGGCGACAGAACCTATGACAATATCGGACCGTGGACGGGGGAGGTGGTCGGCGTGGCGGCGGATGCCTCGCCCGCGGACATCGAGGAGGCGATCGCCGCCGCCCGCCGCGCCTTCGATACGACCGACTGGTCGACCAATCACGAAAAACGCTTCGCTCTGGTGCAGAAACTCTACGACCTGTTCGTCGCCAATCAGGCGCGGCTGGTCGATATCGCGCGACACGAGGTCGGCGCGCCGATGGTTGCCGTCAACCGCGCCCAGGTCGCCAATTGCCTGAACAGCTGGCGCGATCTGATGGAAGTCTATCCCAGCCTCGCATGGGAGAAGGACCACGGCGTCCGCGCGACCGCGTTCGGCACCAGCCAGCGCACGTCCTTCTATGAGGCGATTGGCGTGGTCGCGGCGATCACGCCATGGAATTTCCCGCTCTACGTCAATGCCGAGAAGGTGGTTTCGGCGCTGCTCGCCGGCTGTACGGTGATCCTGAAGCCCGCGCCCGACACGCCGCTGGCCGGCGCGATTTTCGGCGAGCTTGCGGCAGAGGCCGGTTTCCCCGCCGGGGTGATCAACGTCGTCACCGCCAGCGATCCCGCCGAAGCCGGCGAGATGCTGGTCACCGACCAGCGGGTCGACCTGATCACTTTCACCGGATCCACCGCGATCGGCAAGCATATCGTGCGCCAGGGCGCCGAGACGATGAAGCGCGCCTTCCTCGAACTCGGCGGCAAATCGGTAAAGATCGTCCTCGATGACGCGCCGAACTTCGCGCAGGAGGTCGCGCAGTCGATCCTCGTTTTTCATGCGGGCCAGGGATGCGCGGTCCAGTCGCGGTTGTTGGTGCCGCGCAGCCGCTATGCCGAGGCCGTCGCCGCGCTCAAGGGCGCCTATGACGCCTTCGCCGACAAATGGGGCCATTTCGACGATCCGGCCTGCACGATGGGGCCGGTGGTGTCGAAGAAGCAGCTCGAGCGCGTGAAGACCTATGTCGATGTCGGCGTTGCCGAGGGCGCGACATTGCTCGCCGGCGGCGATCTGCGGCCCGACATCGGCAGCGGCTGGTTCATCGAGCCGACCTGCTTCGTCGACGTCACCAACGACATGCGCATCGCCCAGGAGGAGATTTTCGGCCCCGTTCTGGTCGTGATCCCGTTCGACGACGACGAGGACGCGATCCGCATCGCCAACGACAGCGTCTACGGCCTGTCCGGCGGCATCCATTCGGCCGATTTCGATCGCGCGCTGGCGATCGGCAAGCGCATCCGCACCGGCACCTTCGGCGTGAATGGCGGCGTTCCGATCAACGGCGACCTGCCGTTCGGCGGCTACAAGCATAGCGGGATCGGGCGCGCCTGGGGCGTCGAGGGCATCGAGGAATATCTCGAAACCAAGACGATGGCCTGGCCTGCCTGACATCGCGCGCCCTTCGTCGACCGTCCCGGACGTGATCCGATAGGCGAGAACCTCGCTTCTTCTGAAGCCTTCTCCCGCTCTTTGCGGGAGAAGGTTTGGATGAGGGTCTTCTTCTGCTAGTTCCTGCTGTGCAGATTCTCAACGCGTGCGCAGCAGGGAATGTGACTTGCGTTCGTTGGGGTCTGCCGGGGGCAGAACCGGCCGCCGCACGCGCCGCAAAGAGCGCAAGAGGAGCAGAAGAAGGGCTCTTGCGCCTGAGTTAAGGCCTATGGGATCGCGAAGCAAAGCTGATCAGCCCGCCACATCCTTCGCCGCGACATAGCCGAACACCGCTGACGCTGCGATGCTGAGCCCTGCACCGATATAATAAGGACCGGCGATCGGTGCGGTGCAGTTGCCCGCGGCGTAGAGCCCCTCGATCGCGGTGCCGTCGGCGCGCATCACCTGGGCGCGGTCGTTGGTGACGACGCCACCGCAGGTGCCGACGTCGCCGGGGACCAGCGGCGCCGCCCAATAAGGCGGCTTGGCGATCGGGCCGAGGGTCGGGTTGGGCCTGTTGGTCGGATCGGCGAAATAGCGGTCATAGACATTGTTGCCGCGCCCGAAATCATCGTCCTTGCCCGCCGCGGCGAAGCCGTTGAAGCGCGCGACCGTCGCCTCGAGCCCGGCCGGGTCGATCCCGCACTGGCGGGCGAGATCGGCGATCGTGTCGGCGACCTTGATATCGCCGCTGGCGACCAGATCCTTGGGGAAACCGCCCGGCGGGCGGGTGCCGAAGAAATAGCGCTTGCGGGCATCGGCGTCGCGGATGAGCCAGGCGGGGACCACGCCGCGTTCGAAACAGGCCTGGCCGATCTCCATATAGGACCCCGCCTCGTTGACGAAGCGCTGGCCGGCGGTGTCGACCAGGATGCCGCGCGGCTTGGCGAGGTCGGCGACGATCATGTCGATCGGCTTGCCCGGCGGCGCGAAGGTCATCGTCCACCAGCTTTCCCGCATCTGGGCAAGGTCGGCGCCGAGCGCCGCCATCGCCGCCAGCGCCTCGCCGGTGTCGCCGGGGTTGGACGAGGTCCAGGCGTCGGTGATCGGCCCGCGCTGATATTGCTCGCGCATCGCCTTGTTGTGCGAGAAGCCGCCGGCGGCGATCAGCACCCCGCGCCGCGCCGCGATCGTCTCCTGCCGGCCCGCGCTCGTCACATGGATGCCGGCGACCCGGCCGCCCGCCATGTCGAAGCCGGCAAAGGCGGTGCCGGTGCGGATATCGACCCCGAGCCGCACCGCGATCTCGAGCAGATTGCCCTGCAGCGCGGCGCCGCCGGTGTAGAGCGTCTGGCCCTTGAGCTTCGACAGCAGGAAGCGGCCGACCACCCGCGCCAGCGTCTTCTTGCCGCCCGGGGTCGCGGCGAAGGTCAGCATCGACGGGCCCTCGGAGGTGCGGACGGGCAGGGGCACCGCCGGCGGACGCAGCCGGTCCTTCCACTTGCCGAGCCGCTTGGCATTATAGGGCGGCACCTCGATCGACCGGCCCGCGGCGATTCCGCCAGGGCGGTCGTCATAATAGTCCGAATAGCCGGGGCAATGCTCGAAGCGCATGCCCTGCGCCTCGTACATCTCGATCAGCGGCTTCGCGGCATCGACGAAGGTCTCGCGGCGCTTCACCGTCGACCAGGCCGGATCGCCCTCGACGAAATTGGCGAGATAGATGAGGCCCGCCTCGCGCGAGTCGGCGACGCCTTCGCGGATCATCGGCGGGCTGTGCGGCAGCCACAACACCCCGCCCGACAGCGCCGACGACCCGCCGAGCAGATCGGTCTTCTCGATCAGCAGCGGCTCGAGCCCCGCCAGCTTCGCGGTGATCGCCGCGGTCAGCCCGCCGACGCCGCTGCCGACGATGACGAGGTCATAGATGGTGTCGGCCATGTGCGTTCCTTGTCCTGTCACTTAGGGCGCTTCATCGTCATCCCGGCGGAGGCCGGGATCTCGGTCGGCAAGCGCGCGCCCTATCCGCACGAGATCCCGGAACAGGTCCGGGATGACGCAAGCAAGCCTACCCAATCTCATCCAGCTTCACCCAGCGCCGCTCGGCCGACGACCGCCGGATCGCCTCCTGCGTCCGCTCGACCAGCCAGGCCTGCGCGAAATCGGGATGGGCGCGGCCGCGGCCCTCGATCGCGTCGACCATCGCCTGCATCGACATCGCCATGCCATGCGACGCCTGGATCGGCGTGTCGGCGTCGATGCCGAGCCCCGGCGAGCGCAGCAGATCCTCGGGAATCGCCACCGGCGCCAGCCCGGCGTCGCCGAGCTTGCCGGCCAGCAGCTGGGTGTCGCGGCTCGTCGGGAAGGACGGCGCCTCCATCCGGATGCGGCCGTCCGATCCGAACAGGTCGAGCGACCAGCCCGGCCCGAGCGGCGCATTCCACGACACCTGGAACTGGATCACCGCGCCGTTCCTGAAGCGCAGGATCATCGACGCGAAGTCGTTGGTCTCGGCCTTGACCGGTTCGGCATCGGGGCCGGTCCATTCGTCGAGCAGCCTGCCGTCATGCGCGACCAGCTCGTCGACCCCGCCGAGCAGGAAACTCAGCATGTGCAGCGCATGGCTGCCGAGATTGCGGACGGCCGACACGCCATGGCCGGCCTGCGCGAACCAGTTATAGGGGAAATAGGGGTTGAGCCGGTTGAACAGCGACATGTTGAAGACGCAGGTGCCGCCGAACGGCCGCCCGAGATAGCTCTGGTCGAGCATCGCCTTGGCGACCTGCAGCGCGGGCAGCCATTCCGAATAGGCGTCGACCACCCCGACCAGCCCGCTGCCCTCCCAGGCGTCGTGGATCCGGCGTGCGCCGTCGAGCCCGGCGGCGAACGGGATCGCGTTGTAGACATGCTTGCCGTTGGCCAGGCACGCCAGCACCATCGCCTCGCGGATCGCCGGGCGGGTGCCGCAGTCGACGATGTCGATATCGGGATCGGCGGCCATCGCCTGCGCATCCCAGAAGGGGCGGGCGATATCATGCTTGGCGGCGGCGGCCTCGGCGGTTTCCCGGCGCGACGTGCACACCGCGGTCACCTCGACCCCGGGCACCGCGCGCCACGCCGGCAGATGGGCGAAGGTGCCCCAGTTCGCACTGATGATTCCGACCCTGAGCGGCATGGCGTCTTCTCCTGGGCGCGGTTCTTTTTTTAATCCTCCCTAGCGAAGCTGGGGAGGGGGACCGCTCACAGAGCGGTGGAGGGGTCTCCACGCTATAGGCCGGTGGATCGGGCGAGCTTCTGCACCACCCCTCCACCACCTTCGGTGGTCCCCCTCCCCATGCAAGAGCATGGGGAGGATCGGGAAGGTTACTCGATCGTGCCCAGCACGGTGCCGACGACATAGGTCTCGCCGGCTTCGGCGGTGATGTGGAGCACGCCGCTCGCGGGGGATTCGACCTCGTTGGCCGACTTGTCGGCCTCGAGCAGGAACAGGGGCTGGCCTTCGGTGACGGTGTCGCCATCGGCGGCGAGCCATTCGGCGACGACGCCCTCGTTCATTGCGAAGCCGATCTTCGGAAGCAGGATTTCGGTGGCCATGACTTAAACGTTCCCCTTGACGATCTTGATGACGGCGTCGGCGATGCCGGCGGCGTTCGGAATATGGGCGGCTTCGAGCGGCTTCGAGAACGGCACCGGGTTGAACGGCGCGCCGACGCGGCCGACCGGGGCCTTGAGCTTGCCGAAGAAGCGCTCGGAGAGCACCGCGGCGATCTCGGCGCCGGCACCGAACGGCACCACCGCCTCATGGACGATCAGCGCGCGACCGGTCTTTGCGACCGACGCGAACACCGTCTCCTGGTCCCAGGGCGAGATCGTCCGCAGATCGATGATCTCGGCGCTGATCCCGGCCTCGCCGAGCGCCTTGAGCGCGCCGGCGCATTCGTTGATCATCCGCGAATAGCTGATGATCGTGATGTCGCTGCCTTCGGCGACGACGCTCGCCTTGCCGATCGGGACGCGGTGGCCCTCTTCGGGGGCGGTGCCCGGCGTCCAGTAATTGGGCATCGATTCGATCACCAGCACCGGATCGGGATCGTCGATCGCGCTGCGCATCAGGCCATAGGCGTCGGCGGCGTTCGAGGCGGCGACCACCTTCATGCCCGCGGTGTGCGCGAACCAGGCCTCGAGATAGTCCGAATGCTGGCCGGCGGTCGAAAAGCCCGCCCCGGTCATCGTCCGGATCACGATCGGGACATTGGTCTGGCCGCCCGACATGTAGCGAAGCTTCGCGGCATGGTTGACGATCATGTCCATCGCCACCGTGGTGAAGTTCATCAACATGATCTCGGCGATCGGCTTGTAGCCGACCAGGCTGGCGCCGATCGCCGCGCCGATGATCGCCTGTTCGGAGATCGGGGTCGAGCGCACGCGGTGCTCGCCGAACCGGGTCGACAGCCCCTTGGTGACGCCGCAGACGCCGCCGGCCTCGGGGTCGGCGACATCCTCGCCCAGCACCAGCACGCTTTCGTCGGCGGCCATCGCATCGGCGATTGCCCGGTTGGTCGCCTCGAGGACGGTGATCGGCTTGGCCTTCACCTCGGGCTTCTTGTCGATGACGTCGCTCATGCGGCTTCTCCATAGACGTCGCTGGACAGTTCCTCGAGCCCGGGGAAGGGCGAGGCCAGCGCAAATTCGACCGCCTCGTCGAGGCGGGTTTCGACATCGGCTTCGATCGCGGCGAGCTCTTCCTCGGTCGAGATCCCGTCGGCGATCAGCTTGGCGCGGAAGATCGGATAGGGATCGGCCGCGACATAGGCGGCCTTTTCGGCCGGATCGATATAGCTGTCGGAATCGCCGAAGACGTGACCGTGGAAGCGATAGGTCATCGCCTCGATCAGGGTCGGGCCTTCGCCGGCGCGGGCGCGCTCGACCGCCTCGCGGGCGGCGGCGTACATCGCGAACGGATCGTTGCCGTCGACATGGATGCCAGCCATGCCATAAGCGGCGGCGCGGTCGGCGATCCGCTCGATGTTGGTCGACTTGCGGAACGCGGTATGCTCGCCCCAGCGGTTGTTCTGGCACAGGAAGATGACGGGCAGCTTCCACACCGCGGCGAGGTTCAGCGATTCATGGAAGGCGCCGATGTTCGACGCCGCGTCGCCGAAGGTCGCGACCGCGACCCGGCCGTTCTTCGAAAGCTGCGATCCCCAGGCGATGCCGTTGGCGATCGGCATCGACGATCCGACGACGCCGGTGGTGACCATGATCCCCTTTTTCGGGTAGGTCAGGTGCATCGGACCGCCCTTGCCCTTGCAGGTGCCGTCGACGCGGCCGGCGATCTCGGCCCACAGATCCTTGAGCGGCAGGCCCTTGGCCAGCATGTCGTGGATGCCGCGATAGATGGTGCACAGATAGTCGTCGTCGGTCAGGTTCACCGACAGCGCCGACGGGATCACCTCCTGGCCGCGATAGCTGTAATAGGGCATCACGAGGCGGCCGGCGGAGATCACCTTCCGGCTGCGTTCGTCATTGCCCTTGAGCAGCGCCATGCGGCGGAAGATTTCCACCTGGGTCGCTGCATCGGGCGTGTAGGTGTTGGTGGTCAACGTCGCCTCCCGCATGATCAATTCTTGGAGCCTGTCGCCCCGGCAGGGCGCGGCATAATTGAAACAGCCTCGACTATCGGTGAAACGTCAGACCTGCTCAAGGCCGAGTTCCGGGTCGGCCGCGCTCATCGGCCCCGCGATATCCACAGGCGGATTCACTTTCCGTCGGCAAAGGCCAATATCTGCGGCGCGAGCAGCGGCCAGCTCGTGAACAGGCCGCGGCCGGTGGGGGCGGCGGCGAGCGCCTCCATCCATTCGCGGTCGCCCCAGGGCGGCTCGGCGATGTGCGCGCCGGGGATCAGCCGGTGGACCGCCTCGCTGGTTTCGCGGCTGTGGTGGAGGTCGGAGACGCCGCTGCGCAACACCGTCACCGGCACCGCGATGCCCGCCAGTTCGGCCGGGGTCAGCCCCGGCATCGGCGCGCCCTCGCGCGGGAAGAAGGCCTGGCACCAGTCCTGCATCTTGGCGACGAACGCCGGCGCCTCCCAGGCGAGCAGCCGCTCGCGATTGGCCGGAGTGCGCTCGATCAGGTCCTTCCAGCCGGGCAGTGCGGCGACCGCCTCCATACCGTAAGTGACCGCGGCGGTGGCGGCGTCGGCGCAGTAGAAGGCTGCGACCGAGGCGAGGCCGATCGGGCCGCCGCTGATCCACAGCACGAACAGCCGCTCGACGACATCGGGATGGCGGATCGTCGTCAGGATCGAATCGCGGGCGCCGCCCGAGCCGCCGACCAGCATCGCCGGCCCGAGGCCGAGCGCGCGCAGCAGGCCGGCGAGGGTGTCGGCATTCTGGACCGACTCGGTCGCGCCGTCGAAGCAGATGTCCGACCCGCCGGTGTTGGGCCGGTCCCAGATCAGCACCTTCTTGCCCGTCGCCGCCAGCGCCTCGGCGAGCGGCCTGACCCCGGTGGTGTCCTTCGAGAAGCGCCCGCCCGGGGTGATCGCGATCGCCTGCGGCCCGTCGCCGATGATCTCATAGGCGATGCCGATCCCGCCAATGTCGATATGCGCCATGTCCGCCTCTCCCGTCCGCTGCCGCCTGTTCTGTGCCATGGCTAGTCGCGCGAAGCATCGGGACGGTCAAGCCGCCGGGGCGATGATCGAAATCGCTGTCCCGAAGCGCCGAAATAGACAACATTGATGACGAACCGACGACGCAGCGCCAATGGGGTAAAAACGAGAAAATATGCCGAATTTCGCACTTGATGCCCGACGAAAGTCCCGGAAACACGCCATTTGCCTCGTGCGCGGATCCGCAGGTCGATGACCGCCGCCGATCCCGCCGAACCCGGTCGCAAGCGCCGCGCCCGCGACCCCAAGGCGACCCGCGAGGCGATCCTCGAGGCGGCGTGCACCCGGCTCGCGCAGGATGGTCCCGAGGGCCTCAGCCTCTCCGAGGTCGCGCATCTCGCCGGGGTCAACCGCGGCACCGCCTATCAGCATTTCGCGACCCGCGAGAAGCTGATCAAGGCGACCACCGACTGGGTCTCGGAGAAATTGTGCTTTGCCGCGTTCGGCGATCCCGAGACGATCGGCGAACGCCAGGTCGAGCAGGTCGACATGACCGCGATGACCGACCGGCTCGCCTCGTTCGCGATGGACAATCCGACGCTGTGCCGGGTCTGGTTCCTCCAGCTGCTGGTGTCGCCCGACCCGAGCAGCGATCCGTTCTGGCGCGAATATTCGGGCTCGTTCGACCGCTTCTCGAAGACCGACCTCGCCCAGCCCGGGGTCGATGTCGAGGTGCTGACCGTGATCATGCTCGCCGGCACCTTCCTGTGGCCGGTCTGGGCGCAGGCGCATGGCGGCGGCGACCGCGACGAGCAGAAACAGGCGCTGCGCTTCTCGAACGAATGCCTGCGGCTGTCGATGTTCGGCACGCTGCGCAGCGAGCGTTTTCCCGACATCGTCGAGCGGCTCGCGGGCGCATCGAAGTCCGGCGGCAAGGGCGGCGGACGCAAGACGGGAGGGGCGGGCGGCTAGACTTCATCGCCCCCGCGTGAAGATGGCGGCGGCGCCCGTCCGGCGCTTGCCTTCATCGGCTTCATGCGCTCTCAACCCGGGGTAAGCGACCGGCCTTTTGGGGTCCACGGCGTCCGTTTCTCAGGAACCTGGAGAGAAGATCATGTTTTCCGCCATTGTCATCGACAAGAACGACGCCGGCCAGACGGTCGGGCTGACCCAGCTCGACGAAGCGCAGCTCCCCGAGGGCAATGTCACGATCGACGTCGAATATTCGACGCTCAACTTCAAGGACGGCCTCGCCATCACCGGCAAGTCGCCGGTCGTCCGCAAATTCCCGATGGTCCCCGGCATCGATCTCGCCGGCACCGTCACCGACAGCAGCCATCCCGACTACAAGGCCGGCGACAAGGTCGTGCTCAACGGCTGGGGCGTCGGCGAGACCCATTGGGGCGGCCTGGCGCAGAAGGCTCGCCTCAACGGCGACTGGCTGGTGCCGCTGCCCGCCGCCTTCACCGGCCGCCAGGCGATGGCGATCGGCACCGCCGGCTACACCGCAGCTTTGTGCGTCGACGCGCTGATCGCCCACGGCGTCTCGCCCGAGCAGGGCGAGGTGCTCGTCACCGGCGCCACCGGCGGCGTCGGCAGCGTCGCGATCGCGCTGCTGGTCAAGGCCGGCTTCACCGTCGCCGCGTCGAGCGGCAAGCCCGCCGAGGCGGATTATCTCAAGGCGCTCGGCGCGACCACGATCATCGACCGCAACGAGCTGTCAGTGGCGGGCAAGCCGATGCAGAAGGAGCGCTGGGCCGGCGCGATCGACTCGGTCGGCAGCTTCACCCTCGCCAATGTCTGCGCCCAGACCAAATATCGCGGCTCGGTCGCCGCCTGCGGCCTCGCCCAGGGCATGGACTTCCCGTCGTCGGTGGCCCCCTTCATCCTGCGCGGCGTCAACCTGCTCGGCATCGACAGCGTGATGGCGCCCAAGGGCCCGCGCCTCAAGGCGTGGGAGCGGCTCGCCAAGGATCTCGACGCCGCAGCACTCGACACGATCGCGACCGAGATCGGCCTCGGCGAGGCGATCGACGCCGCCAAGAAGCTGATGGACGGCACCGTCCGCGGCCGCTTCGTCGTCGACGTCAACCGCTAAGATCCAAGGCAAGACGACAAGCACAGGAGAGCGCAGTGCCGTCCGGAACCGGAACCTCGCAGCCGTCGATCCTTCGCGGCATCCCGCTGAACGAGGAACCGGGGCTGGGCGCACTGACCATGCCCGGCTTCCTGCGCGAAGTGACCGAGCGCCACGCCGACCGCGAGGCGCTGGTCCTGCACGAGGCCGGCGGCACCACCCGCTGGAGCTATGCCGAACTGTGGGAGCGCTCGGTCGAGGTCGCCAAGGCGCTGCTCGCCTGCGGGATGGGCAAGGGCAGCCGGGTCGGGGTGATGATGACCAACCGTCCCGAGTGGATCTCGGCGGCGTTCGGCGCGACCCTGGCCGGCGGCATCGCGGTCACGATCAGCACCTTCTCTACCCCCGCCGAGCTCGAGCATCTGCTCGGCGCGTCGGGGGTGTCGGTGCTGCTGTTCGAGCGCCAGGTCCTCAAGAAGGATTTCTCGGCGATCCTCGGCGATCTGATCCCCGAGATCGGTTCGGCGGCGCCGGGCGAGGTCGAGAGCCTCGCTTATCCGTTCCTGCGCCATGTCGCGTGCGTGGGCGAGGGCGGCGGCGCGGTCGAGGACTGGGCGACCTTCCTCGCGCGCGGCCACGCCATTCCCGAGGCGCTGGTCGACGCCACCGCGACGACGGTCAAGCCGAGCGATCCCGGCGTGCTGTTCTTCTCCTCGGGATCGACCAGCAAGCCCAAGGGCATCCTCAGCGCGCATCGCGGGGTCAGCATCCAGCTGTGGCGCTGGGGGCGGGTGTTCGGGCTCGGCGACGATGTGCGCTGCTGGTCGGCGAACGGCTTCTTCTGGTCGGGCAATTTCGGCATGGCGATCGGCGGCACCTTGTCGCGCGGCGGCAGCCTGGTGCTGCAGCCGACCTTCGTCGCCGACGAGGCGCTGCGGCTGATGGAGGCCGAGAAGGTGACCTTCCCGACCGCCTGGCCGCACCAGTGGAAGCAGCTCGAGGATTCGCCCGCCTGGGGCGAGGTCGACCTGTCGAGCCTGCGCTATGTCGATCCCAGCACCCCGCTCGGCAAGCATCCGACGGTCTCGACCAGCTGGAGCGAGCCGATGGCCGCCTATGGCAATACCGAGACCTTCACGATCAACGCGATTTTCGCTTCGGACGTGCCGGCCGAACGGGTCGGCAAGAGCCATGGCGAAGCGCTGCCCGGCAATCTGATCAAGATCGTCGACCCGCTGACCGGACAGATCGTGCCGATCGGCGAGCGCGGCGAGATCGCGGTCAAGGGGCCGACGCTGATGCTCGGCTATATCGGCACCCCGGCCGACGAGACCCTCGACGACGAGGGCTATTTCCGCACCGGCGACGGCGGCTATGTCGACACCGAGGGGCGGCTGTTCTGGGAAGGCCGGCTCAACGACATCATCAAGACCGGCGGCGCCAACGTCTCGCCGCTCGAGATCGACGAGTGCCTCGCGGCGTTCCCGGGGGTCAAGCGCAGCCAGACCGTCGGCGTGCCGCACGAAACGCTCGGCGAGATCGTCGTCGCCTGCATCATCCCGTTCGAGGGCGAGTTGCTCGACGAGGCCGCGATCCGCGATTTCACCAAGGAAAAGCTCGCCAGCTACAAGGTGCCGCGCCGCGTGCTGTTCTTCACCGAACAGGATCTGGCGCAGACCGGCAGCGCGAAGATCAAGACCGCCGACCTGCGCAAGCTGGCGGCGGCGAAGCTCGACGCCGCCTGAGCGGCCAACGACCCGACAAGCGGGCAGGAGAGGGGACGCATGGCACTCTACACGACGATCCATCTGCACAATGTGGCCGCCGGCCGCGAGGCCGATTATGCGGCCTGGTTCGACGGCGCACACCGCGCCGACCTCGCCCGGCTGCGCGGCTTCGTCACCGCCGACCGCTTCGAGGTCGCGCCGCTGCAGATCATGCCCGACATCCCGCAGCCCTGGCGGTTCCTGAGCGTCTATGATTTCGACCTGCCCGATCCGAAGATCGACCTGCCGGCGCTCGGACCGCTGATCGCCGGCGCCCGCGACACCGGCCTCGTCGCCGCCGACGAGACCGAGCGGCTGTACAGCTATGCGATGTATTCGGACTGGAAGGTCGGCGCCAACTGGCAGCAGAGCGAGCCGCTGTCGGGGGTGAGCATCATCCTCGCCAACTTCATTCCCGGCCGCGAAGCCGAATATCACACATGGTATGACGACGTGCACAGCGGCGAGGTGATCGCCGTCCCCGGCCATGTCGGGATGAAGCGCGGCCGGCTGTCGGACCTGCAGATCGAGCCGAAGCAACATTGCCCGGGCGACCAGCTCGTGCTGTGCGCGCAGCAGACCGACGACCTGCTGTTCACGATCATGGACTTCGGCGCCCGTGCGCTCGGCAAGAGCCCGAGCGGCATCGCGATGCAGCCGCGCTCGTCGTCGGGATCGACCGCGCGCACCGTCCATTATTTCACCAGGGTGAGCGGCGACCGGCAATGGGCCGGCGGGATCGCCTATGCGGGGGATATGTCGGTCTATCCCGCGAAGGCTTCGAACTAATCGTCATCCCGGACTTGATCCGGGATCTCTTTGCCTTTGCCGTCCGATCGAAGAAGAAGTGAGATCCCGGATCAAGTCCGGGATGACGAATTTGAAAGCTTTCCCCGAGGAAGCTGAAAAAAGGAGAGGGACCAGCACATGGCCAAGACCATCGTCATCACCGGTGCCGGCGTCGGGCTGGGCAGGGCGCTCGCCCGCCGCTTCGCGTCGGAGGGCGAGACCGTCATCCTGCTCGGCCGCAACGCGGCGAAGGTCGAGGCGGCCGCCGCCGAGATCGGCGAGCGGGCGATCGCGATCGGCTGCGACGTGTCGTCGCCCGATGCGGTCCGCGCCGCCTTCGCGACGATCGCCGGGACCCATCCGAAGATCGACGTGCTGATCAACAATGCCGCGGTCTTCGAACCGTTCGAGATCGCCGACGCCACCGACGAGCAGATCGTCGGCGCGGTCGGCACCAATCTGATCGGGCCGATGCTGTGCGCGCGCGCCGCGATCCCGATGATGGAGCGCGGCGGCTACATCATCAACATCAGCAGCGAGTCGATCGACCTGCCGTTCCCGCACCTGATCGTCTATCAGAGCTCGAAGGCGGGGCTCGAGCGCTTCACCCTGGGCCTGCACCGCGAACTCGAAGCCTCGGGGATTCGGGTCAGCGTCGTGCGCGCCGGGCAGATGATGGAGGAGGGCAAGGTCTGGCAGGCCGACCCGGCCGCGCAGATGCGCTTCGCCCAGGCGGCCGCCGCCAACGGGCTCAACCTGCGCGCGCGGCCGATCACCCAGTTCACCTCGGTCACCCAGGTCTTCCGGTCGCTGATCGACCTGCCGCCCGACCTCCACGCGGTCACGGTGTCGCTGCACGCGCGCGCGTCATGATCGCGCCGGTCAGGCGCCCGCGTCCCGGGCGCGGACGGGATATTGTCACGAGTCGGTAATTTTGGGAGTCGCAGGCTGCCGCAATCGATATAAGGCGGCCACAGGGCGGGAGAGCGGCGGAGTCGCCGCCCGGATATGTGAATGACGGTGGGGGGACGATGTCGACCAGGCAACAGCAGACCAAGAAGGTCGCCAAGAGCGCGCCGCCGGCACCCGCCGACGGCGACGAGGCGCTGAGCCACAATCTGCTCGGCCAGCGGCTCGGTCGCAAGGGCCGCGACACCCGCGAGCGGATTCTGGCCGCGACCGACCGGCTGCTCGCCGATCCGCAGGGGATCCCGCTGTCGCTGAGCGCGGTCGCGCGCGAGGCGTCGCTGGCGATGACCACGCTCTATCTCTATTTCGGCGACCTCACCGAATTGCTGCTCGCGGTGCTCGATCCGATCATGGCGTCGGCCGAGGAAGCCTATGTCGCCCAGTTGCGCCGGCACTGGGCCGACGAGACGCTGGGTGATGAGTGCCTGGCCTTCGTCACCGCCTTCCACGCCTTCTGGGACCGCCACACCCGCATCCTCCATTTGCGCAACAGCTATGCCGCGGGGCTCGACCCGCGAATGGTGCGCCAGCGCGTCGCCTCGTCGAGCCCGCTGATCGCCTTGCTGGTCGCGCAGATGGACGGCGACCCCGCCGAGGCCGGCTCGCTCCAGCTGGCGATGGCGACCGCGCTGCTGACCGGCACCGAGCGCCTCGTCACGATCGCGACCGACACCGACCTCGCCAGCGCGATGGAGGACGAGATCGTTCCGAACGTCGCCAACCTGCTGCGCGGGCAGGCGCGGTTGCTGGAGCTGGGGATCCGGGATTGCCGGACGCGGCGAGGGTGAGATTTTAAGCCCCTCCCTTTCAAGGGAGGGGCTATTAGTAGCGGTTCAATCGCTTTTCTTGCCGAAGCCGCTCTTGAGGTAGCGTTCCATGCCCGCGAGATAGTCGGGGTTGAGCATCAGCGCACTGTTGGCCATGCGTTCGACATTGCGCGCCTGCGCCAGGCCGACATCATGAGCGAGTTCGATCGCGATCTTGGCGGTGCCCATCTGTTCGCCATTCTGCTGCGCGAGATGGCGGCAGAAGGCCATGACGTCGGCCTCGAAGCTCTCGTCGGGGAAGACGTCGTGGACCAGGCCCATGATCAGCGCGCGGTCGGCGTCGACCGGCAGATTGGCCATGATCAGATAGCGCGACCAGTGGGTGCCGATGATCCGCGCGAGCCGGCTGACGCCGTTCGAGGCGGGGAGGGTGCCGAACTTGCCCTCGGGAAAGGCATAGCCCGCGCTCTTGGCGGCGAGGCGGAAATCGCACGACAGCGACATTTCGAGGCCGCCGCCGACGCACATCGCCTGGTGGGCGACGACGATCGGCTTTTCGATATGCTCCATCTCGTCATAGATGCGGTGCATGCCGTGGAGCTTGAGCCGGTGCTGTTCGCGGATCGCCGAGCCGGTCTGGGTCGGGTTGGGGCTGCCTTCGCGCAGGTCGGCGCCCGCCGAGAAATAGCGGCCGGTCGCGCGGATCAGCATCACCTTCAATTCGGGCGTATCGCGGAATTTGTGGAGCGCCTGCTCGAACAGCCCCATCAGCTGGCCGCTCAGCGCGTTGAGTTTTTCGGGCCGGTTGAGCGTCGCGATCAGGATCGCGCCATCTTCCTCGACCAGCAGATGCGGAGCTTCGGACATTTTCTTCTCCCACTAACTTTCTTCTATCCCTCCCAGCCACGCTTGGAGGATCCGGATGATCAGGCCTCGGGCTTGCCCTTGTCGCGATAGATATCAGACATTCGCCCCACTCCATCCTGAACCGCCCCGGGGGCCTTCGCTCCCGATCCGGGTCAGCGATCATCTCGCGCCGGCGGCAGCGTTCCGCGCCCCGAAGGAGGCCCCGTCCGGCCCGGCGATCGGACGTCCGGCGTAACGGAGTCGCTCAACGCTAAGCAACCACAATATCCTCCCGATCGGCCGCCCCCGCGCACCCTCCGCATCACAATCGCCGGGGCGTTATTGGAATGGAATGCCCGGGCGGCGGCCAGTTTCGCATTGTGTTCGCAGGCCGTGGCGACAAGGTTGAAGCCGGAAAAGCCGCCCTCGGCCCGCCCGTCTGTCGGCGGCGCGGCGGGCGGCGATCGCACAAGGAACGGGGACAGGCGGCAGCGTCGAACCTCATCACAGGGAGTTTCGGATGTCAGATCTCGCAGCGGTCGGTCCGGCCCTTTTCATCTTCATCGGGTAATCGGACGACATGGCCACACCACGACCCCAGCCGCGCCTCGACGCGGACAATCGCGCCTTCTGGACCGGCGGCGCCGATGGCGAGCTGCGGATCAACCGCTGCCAGGATTGCGGCACCTATATCCACCCGCCCAAGCCGGTATGCCGCAAATGCCTGTCGGACCAGGTGCTGCCCGAGGCGGTCGCGCCGACCGCGGTGGTCGACACCTTCACCGTCAACTACCAGGCCTGGTTTCCGGGGATGGAGGTGCCGTTCGTGATCGCCCGGGTCGCGCTCGACGGCGCCCCCGGTGTGTATCTCACCACCAACATCGTCAATTGCCCGGTCGACGCGGTCGACATCGGCGACAAGGTGCAGGTCACCTTCGAGCAGCAGGGCGAGATCCATTATCCCCTTTTCGAGAAGATCGCCTGACCATGGCCGCCAAAGAAGCCTATATCTCCGGGGTCGGCCAGTCCGAGGTCGGCGTCCGCCTGACACGCCATCCGCTGCTGCTGACCCTCGACGCGGTCAAGGAAGCGCTGGCCGAGGCGGGCCTGACCATCGACCAGATCGACGGCGTCGCCACCTATCCGGGCAAGGCGCATGCGATGCCGGGCTTTTCGCCGATCGGCGCCGACGAGCTGATCGATGCGCTGGGCATTCGCGCGACCTGGCATATGGGCGGGATGGAGCTGACCGCGCAGCTCGGCGCGATCGGCGCGGCGGCGATGGCGGTCAAGGCCGGGGTCGCCCGCCACATCATCTGCTTCCGCACCGTCTATGAGGCGGCGGCGCTGGCGCGGCCCGACGAATATCCGATGCTGCGCGGCAAGACCGTCGACGGTTTTTCGCAGTGGTTCGCGCCGTTCAACGCGATCTCGGCGGCCTGCTGGACCGCGCAATATGCGATGCGCCACGTCAAGCGCTACGGCATGACCCGCGAGCAGCTCGCCCAGATCGCGATCACCGACCGCGCCCATGCCGCCTTGAACCCGCGCGCGCTGGTTCAGCAGCCGCTGTCGATGGACGAATATATGGCGGCGCGGATGATCACCTCGCCCCTGTGCCTCTACGACTGCGATCGTTTCACCGACGCCTCGACGGTGCTGATCGTGTCGGCCGGCGATGCGCTCGACGAGATAAAATGTACCCCGATCCGGATCGCCGCGCAGGCGGGCACGGTCGAGCGGCACAGCTGGGACCAGGCCGAATGGATGGCCTGCTACCCGACCGGCGAGGATCTGTGGAAGCGCACCGATTACACCGCCGCCGATGTCGACACCGTCCAATTCTATGACGGGTTCAGCTTCCAGGCGATCACCTGGCTCGAATCGCTGGGCTTCTGCGAGGTGGGCGAGGGCGGCCGCTTCGTCGAGGGCGGGCAGCGCATCGCGATCGGCGGCGAGCTGCCGCTCAACACCTTCGGCGGCCAGATCGGCGCCGGCCGCCTCCACGGTTTCGGCTTCGCGCATGAGGCGGTGACCCAGCTGCGCGGCAATGGCGGCGCCCGCCAGATCCCGGGCGATCCCAAGGTGGCGGTCGCGACCTCGGGCGGCGGCCCGCTCGCCGCCGCGCTGCTGCTCGCGAAAGACTGACGATGGCCTCGGCCCGCGCGCTTATCGACACGCTGCCCGGCTTCCGCCGGCGGTTCGTCGTGACTCCAAGCGAGGGCAGCGTGCGCACCGAGCTCGAGGATGATTATCATTGCATGCGCGTCACCGTCGCGCACCAGGGCGGGATCGCCACCATGGTCGACGGCTTCATGCTCCGTGCGCCCTGGACGACCTGCCCGGGCGCCGAGGCGCGGCTGCGCGAGACCTTCGCCGGGGTCGCGCTCGCCGATTTCGCAGCGCGCGGCGAGAAGACGACCAACTGCACCCATCTCCACGATCTCGCGACGCTGGCGGCGGCGCATGCCGGCGACAGCGCGCCGACCGTCTATGACGTGCTCGTGTCCGATCCCGGCCCGGACAAGCTGGTCCGTTCCGAACTGCGCCGCGACGGCGAGACGATCTTCGACTGGACGCTCAAGGGCTTCACGATCGTCGCGCCCGAGGCGGTGGCGGGGATCGACTTCGGCACGTTCAAGACGCTGCTCGCCACCCTCGATCCGATCGGCCAGGAGGCCGCGAAGATCCTGCGCTGGGGGATCATGGTCGGCAGCGGCCGCAGCATCCCGATCGAGCATCAGTCCGACGCCAGCAAGCTGCCGCCGGGCTGCTACACCTTCCAGCCCGAGACCGCCGCCCGGGCGAAAAGGGTCGGGGTGATACGCGACTTCAGCACTGGTCGCGCGTTTCCACTCGATGGTCGCGAACATGCCCGAGAATCGGTGCGTTCGAACGCAAACTGAATTATATAAAGTTTTTGAAGGAGAATTCGGATGGACATGAACGATCTGGTGATCATCAGCGTCGATGATCATATCAGCGAACCGCCGGACATGTTCGACAAGCATCTGTCGGGCACCGATCTGGAGACCGCGCCCAAGCTGCGGACCACCGACAAGGGCACCAACTACTGGGAATATTACGGCATGCGGATGCCCGCCGTCGGCCTGAACGCCGTCGTCGGCCGTGTTCCCGAGGAATATGGCGTCGAGCCGACCGCTTTCGAGCAGCTTCGCCCCGGCGTCTATGACGTCGACAAGCGCGTCGAGGACATGAACGTCAACGGCATCGCCGCCTCGCTCAACTTCGGCAGCTGCGTCGGCTTCGACGGCAGCGTGTTCCACAAGGTCGAGGACAAGGCCTCGGCGGTGAAGCATCTGCGCGCGTACAACGACTGGCATGTCGACGAGTGGTGCGGCAAGCATCCGGGCCGTTTCATTCCCTGCGGCCTGTTGCCGACCTGGGACATGGACGCGACGGTCGCCGAGGTGAAGCGTCTCGCCGACAAGGGCGTGACCGCGGTCTCGATCAACGAGAACCCGACCACCCAGAAGCTGCCCAGCATCCACAACGAATATTGGGAGCCGCTGTGGAAGGCGGTATCCAACGAGGACATGGCGATGTGCCTGCACATCGGCGCCGGCAACCCCGCACCGCATGCCTCGATGGAGACCCCGATCGAGGCGTGGATCAGCACGATGCCCATCTCGATCGTCGTCGGCGCGGCCGACTGGCTCAACCTCGAGGCGCTCGAGCGCTATCCGCTCAAGATCGCGCTGTCCGAAGGCGGCATCGGCTGGGTGCCTTATTTCCTCGAGCGTGCGAATTTCAGCCATGCCCGCCACAAGGCGTGGACCCATTCGCGGTTCAAGGACACGCAGCCGAGCGACGTGTTCAAGAAGCACTTCCTGAACTGCTTCATCGACGACGAGTTCGGCCTGAAGAATCTCGATTATCTCGGCGAGGACAATGTCGCCTATGAATGCGACTATCCGCATTCGGACACGCTGTGGCCGGAGGTGCCCGAGCATCTGTGGCCGACGGTCAAGCATCTGACCCAGAGCCAGATCGACAAGGTGACGCATCTCAACGCGATGCGTTTCTTCAACTACGACCCGTTCAAATATCACAAGAAGGAAGAGCTGACCGTCGGCGCGCTGCGCGCCCAGGCCGGCAATGTCGACGTGACGCCGAAGTCGTTCGGCGGCGCGACCCCGCTCGCCGCCGGCGAGGCGCCGCGTCCGGTGACCTCGGGCGACATCGCCAAGATGTTCATGGCGCAGGCGACGGCCGACTGATCGTCTCGCGCTGAGATCGAACGAACTGGGGCGGCCGATCCGGGAGACCGGGTCGGCCGTTTTGGTTATGATCGGTTCAGAGAAAATCCGCCGTTCAGGCGATCCCGAATGTTGCCGTTCGTTCCACCTATCCACCAAGCATCCGATTATGACGATCATCGTCAACTCGATCGTCACACGACGTCACGTCCGCCGAACGTCATTTGCGCTTGAGGAATCGCACGACGTCCCTGGTGAAGCGATCAGGCTGTTCAACGAACAGGAAATGCCCCGCGTCGGGATAGACGAGCATTCGACCGTGCGGCATTTGGGCGACCAGCGAAGCCACCGGTGCTGCGAAGGCTACGCCGTCGCGCGCTCCGGAAATCGCGAGGACCGGTATCGAAAGGGCGTTGGCTTTCGCGAACCGATATCCGAAACTCTCCTCCATAAGTGCGTTATGGGCAGGCCCGGAAATCTTGACGCCTTCGTCCTTATCGGCTTTTTCGAGACGATCGAGCGTGCCGGGCGCGTCCCCCAGCGATGCGTTGAAATAGGCCATGGCGGCCGGACCTTCATAGCCCATCATGGGAAAGCAGTTCGGACCGGGCATGCCCTCGGTCGCGGCCTTGGCCTTCGAATAAGCTGCAGCATCGTTCTGCTCAAGCTTACTGCACATCAGATCAAGCGCCGCTTCGACATCCGGCATCGCGCTGACCAGGACGATGCGGGACACATGTGTCGGGTATTTCGCCGCATATTCGAGCGCGAGCGTTGCCCCGTAGGAATGACCGATAAAAGCCATCTTGAGAACGCCCAGATGCTGGCGCAACTTCTCGATATCGGAAACGAGGATTGCCATCGAGTAGGCCGACATATCAGCCGGGCGATCGGAATGACCCGCGCCCCGCTGGTCGAGATAAACCATGCGCAGTTGTCGTTCGAGCGACGGCCCAATGGTGCGCGCAAAGCCCTGGCTTCCCTCGGCCGGGCCACCGTGAAGCAAGATGACCGGATCACCTCCGGCTTTGCCGGCTGCACGGTAGCGCAGCGTCACCGTGCCAGAGGCGAAGCTGTGAGAGCCGGTCGAAAGGGGACTCGGCACGTTGCTCGCACCGGTCAGCAGCAGGACCACCGCTAAGCAAAAAGGCAAACGTCCCGGCACGCGACACCTCCACAACAGACTTCGCGCCGCAACTTGTTATAAAAGCGAGGAGGCAGCAAGCTGGTCATTCTCAACTTGGAGATACTGCCAAGTGCTGTTGCTGCTCCTGGAGCATGTCCTGATCGGATTGATCGGGATATGCTCTAAATTGTCTTTGTTTTCCGCATTTTCCGACCCGCCAGGTGATTCCACCCGACTTGAGAATGCTCTAGAACCAGCGGCATGTTACGGCAGTTACTGCTGGCCCGCCGCCCGATGTGCCCTTTCGCATCCGCTCGCTCAGGGGGAACTGCGCATCATTCCCGCGACATGGATAGTCCCGCGAGAAGCGGAGCATAAGCGGCGAGCCTGCGGGATATGAACTCGGTGAAGAGCCGGACGCGGGCCGTCTTGCGCGTCTCCCCCTGGGTCAGAAGCCAGAGCGTCCCATAGAGGTGCAGATCGGTGCCCGGCACCCTCGCCAGCATCGGGTCGGCATCTCCGACGAAGCACGGCAGCGTCGCGATCCCGAGTCCCTGCCGTACGGCCACGATCTGTGCCGCGGCGTCGGTGGTCCTGAAGGGAACCGCCGTGGTGCGAACCTCCCCCTCGACCGCCCAATCCGGGATGCCGTGCATGCTGATGACGATCCACCGCATCGGATCGGGCGCGCCCGCGCGCCACGACTCCCGTCGATCGCGGGACATGTAGACGCCGCCGAACAGCTCCGGTCCCTTCATGCCGTGGAGATTGAGCGGCAGGGTCTTGCGATCATAGACGACGCGGATCGCCACGTCGGCCTCCCGGTTGGTCAGGTTGGCCAGTTCGCCGGACGTCAGGATGTCCATCTCGATGTCCGGATGCAGCCGCGCGAAATCGGCGAAGTCCGGGATGAGCAGATGTGTCGCGAGGATCGGTGTCAGTGTGACCCGCAGAAGCCCGCGCACGCTCTGGTCGCGCCCGAACACGCGCGTCTCCAACTGGTGCGATGACGCTTCCATCTGTTTCGCGAGTTCGAGGACCTCCTCGCCGGCTTCGGTCAGGCGGTAGCCCGAAGGCAGCTTTTCGAACATCCGCGCCGCGAGGCGCTCCTCGAGCTGGGCGATGCGGCGCAGCACGGTCGCGTGATTGACGCCGAGGTGCTTGGCGGCGGCCCGCACCGAGCCTTCGCGCGCGGTGGCGAGGAAGTAGCGAACGTCATCCCAGTCGATCATGGTGCATTCCCGCGCCGCCAGCCGTGCCTTCCGAAACCGCGCTCTAGCATATCGAGCGGCCATGTGCGCCATTGTCACAGCTCTCAATCGCCGGGCCGGATCGATTTCGCACCACCGATGTGCGTGATTCCGCACTCACCGCGCGCCTTCGGCGGACCCATGTTGAGGCTGTTCGCGGAACTCCCCGCACAGCCAGATATCCGAAACCAAGGATGCACGACATGACCAGATTGAATGGAAAGACCGCCGTGATCACCGGCGGCGCGACCGGCATCGGCCTGGCCGCGGCGAAGCGTTTCATCGAGGAGGGCGCCTTCGTCTTCCTCTTCGGCCGTCGGCAAGACGCGCTCGACGCTGCCGTGGCCGCGCTCGGGTCGAATGCCCGCGCGGTCAAGGGCTCGGTCTCGGACGAGGCCGACCTCGACCGGCTCTACGCCGCGGTGAGGGCCGAACGCGGAACCCTCGACATCGTCTTCGCCAATGCCGGGGTGGGAAGCCAGCTCAAGCTCGGCGAGATCACCGTCGAGCACATCGACGAAACCTTCGACGTCAATGTGAAGGGGACGATCTTCACGGTCCAGAAGGCGCTCCCGCTGATGGGCGAAGGGGGTTCGATCATCCTGACCGGGTCGAGCGCCGGCACCACGGGCGCTCCGGCGTTCACCGCCTACAGCGCCAGCAAGGCGGCGGTACGCAACCTCGCGCGGACCTGGGCGGAGGAGCTGAAGGGCACCGGCATCCGGGTGAATGTGCTGTCGCCCGGGGCGGTCGCAACCGAACTCGCAAAGGAAGCGCTCGGCCAGGAGGGGCTTGCGGCCTACGGCGCGATGACGGCGCTCCAGCATATGGGCGATCCGGCCGAGGTCGGCGCGGCGGCCGCCTTTCTCGCGTCCCCGGACAGCAGCTTCATGACCGCCAGCGAAGTCGCGGTCGACGGCGGCCTCGCGCAGCTCTGATCCCAACGTGGGACCATGCCTGGCCCCCGCATAGCCAAGGATAACATCATGAAAAAACTCGAAGGCAAGGTCGCCGTCATCACCGGCGGCAGCAGCGGGATCGGCTTGGCCACGGCCAGGCGCTTCGTGGACGAAGGCGCGCACGTCGTGATCACCGGGCGACGCGCGAAAGAGCTGGAAGAGGCCGCTGCCGTCATCGCGAACAACGTCACGACAGTCGTCGGCGATGTGGCGCGCCTGGACGATCTGGACCGGCTCTACGCCGTCGTGAAAGCGAAACATGGTCATATCGACATTCTCTTCGCGAACGCGGGGGCGGGGACCATCGCTCCGCTCGCGGCGGCGACGGAGGCGCATTTCGACCAGACCTTCGACGTGAACGTGAAGGGGCTTTTCTTCACGGTGCAGAGGGCCCTTCCGCTGTTCCGGGACGGCGGTTCGATCATCCTGACCTCTTCGGTCTCGAATGTGATGGGGCTGCCCGGGTTCAGCGCTTATGCCGCGAGCAAGGCCGCCGTGCGCAACTTTGCGCGCGCCTGGACGCTGGAGTTGAAGGACCGCAGGATCCGGGTGAACACGATGAGCCCGGGACCGATCGAGACCCCCGCTCTGGCGGCAACGACGGGCCTTACCCCCGAGCAGGCCGAGCAGGCGGCCGCCCAATTCGCCTCGCAGGTCCCGATGGGCCGCAGGGGCCAGCCAGAGGAGGTCGCGGCGGCCGTCGCGTTCCTCGCCTCCGATGAAAGTTCCTACGTCACCGGCGTCGATCTCGCGGTCGACGGAGGGCTCGCGCAAGTCTGACCCCTGGCATCACACATGATCGGAGAAATAATATGAGCTACGCAATTATCGGCTTCGGCGATATCGGCCGAACCTTGGCCAGGGCCTTCGCCCGCAAGGGCATCGAAATATCCGTCGCGACCACGCGCGACCCGGAAAGCTTTGCCGCTGACGCGGCCGCGATCGGCCCCACGGTCATTCCCAAAACGCTGGCCGACGCCGTCGAGGCGGACATCATCTTCCTGGCCGTTCGTTTCGGGGCGCATGCGGATGTCGCGAACGCGCTGGCCAACTGGCAAGGGAAGATCATCGTCGATGTGACCAACGCCTATGGCGTGCCCGAAGAAGACCTGGGCGGGCTGCCTTCCGCCAAGGTCGTCGCGCAGGCCTTTACCGGCGGCAGGCTGGTCAAGGGCTTCAACCATCTGGTCGCGGCGGTCCTCGACCAGGATCCGGCCGTCCAGGGGGGCAGGCGGGTCGTGTTCCTGACGAGCGACGATGAGGGTGCCGCTGACGAGATCGCCGTGCTCTCGGAAGATCTCGGCTTCGCGCCGATCAAGCTTGGCGGGCTTGCGGCAGGTGGCCTGCTTGTGCAGGCGCACGGGAATGAATGGGGCCGCCTGATCTTCAAGGACCTGGTCGCGTTCGACTGACCAGCACGGCGTTTCCACCGTCGGGAACATGGGGCATGCGATCGGATCGAACGCGATCCGATCGCAACGCGCTGCGCGGCCAGCCCGGCCATGTCGACGTCAGCCCGAAGCCGTTCGACGGCGCGCCCGCGCTCGCCGCCAGCGAGGCCCCACGTCCGATACTCGGGCGACATCGCCATTGTCGGTGGCGTGCAATGTGGCAGCTTTTGGGAGGCAGATGGCGATAGCTGCCGTCCCGGAAGAGAAATTACTGGCCAGGCTCGAGCGGTAACAACGCTGACGCCTCTTCGATTATACCTTCATCCCCTATCGCAATCTGAATGTTTCTCTGACCATAAGCGAACGCCAGTTTATACACGTCGCCGCCCTGAAATCGGGCCACTCGGTAGAAATTCACCGAACGCAACTCTCCGAGTTCGGCGAGTTCGGCGCGGAGCTGAGGAAGCATCTGCTCAAAATGGGGATCAAGTTCCGGTGCCAGGATGGCCTTGACCGTGGTTCCGCTGGTGATCGCGCCGAGCAACTTGCGCACCGCCGCCTCCGTTCCGGGCAGAGCAATCGTTCGCGGCGTAAAAACCCGCTGTGTAGACGCGGTGGCGATGTCCATGGCGGGTTTCGACCCTGCTGTCGATAGCGCTACGCTCAGGGCTGAACCGGTGGGAACGGCCATGTCGGGTCGAACACCAACGCCGTCCCAGTTGGTCCTGGTTATCGGATTTTCCGGTCGGCCGAACGGGATGAAGGCGATGACACCATGACCGAGGTCGCTCGTGCCCGCGGGATTGGCGCCACCCCCGGTTGTTTCGCCAATCAGGGTTCCCCGCTTGAGCGCTTGAATGTCGTAGGCGAACTCCTCGCCGCCCGAAAAAGTGTCTTTGCTGGTGAGGACGTAGACAGGCACCTCAAGGAAGGACACCGGCGTGTGAACGCTTCGGAAGCTCCGCCGGGTTATATCGTTCGTTTTCGCGGTTCGCATGAGAAAGTCGTTGATTGGTCGATCAGGCGGAACCAGGAAGCTCACCAGGTAGGTGACCGATTCCGGATCACCGCCAATATTCCGCCGAACGTCGATGATGAGCGCACGGCTGCCGGAAAGGCCGGACATCGCAGCATCGATCACGCGCTTGAAACTGCTCAACGATGGGAAGCTCCTCACTTCGATATAGCCCACGCCGCCTGCCAGCTTGTCCGCCCGAGTTATCCCTGCCTCGGCAGCTTCCATCGGGGGTGGCGGCCCCTTGGCCTGTGCAGCGGGCGGCGCCGGCGGCGCTCCTCGTGGGCCAAGAATTTCCAGGTGCATGTCGTGGGTGATAGCCGACGCGTCGGCAGACAATCTGTGCGCGAGTTCTGTCGTCGTCGTGGCATCGTCATATTTGCCCGACGCCAGCGCCGCCGCTACCTGTGCGGCCACCTGCTCGCCTCGTTCCGGAAAGACATAGTGCTCGCGCATCGCGCGGGCGAATGCTTCTACGATCTCACGACGTGCGGCTGCGTCGAGAGTCGAGGCCGGTGGAGGCGTTTGAGCATTGGCAGTTAGCGGCACCGATATAGCGAGCAACGGGAGGAACATCATAAAGGCATGGCGACGACAGGACATCGATGCTCCTTCAGTTCGGTTGAGGGTGCTTGGCCGGCCCCCCACGGGATCATCGTATCGCCGCATCGAATGTCCGCAAGCAGAGACGGAACAAGTTGGGGCCAATGTCGGCGATGGGGCGATTTGCGGTAATGCAAGTCGCATCCGGCTCCTCGATGATCGAACATTCCCATGCGCCCGGCGCCTTCCGTCTCCGCCTCTGGTGACGCTCGCTAACGCGGGTTTGAGGCATCGCGCAAAACTGCTTTGAAGGCTTCCGCCCGACTCTATACGAGCACCGAATTGGTTACTTCAATCGCCCCGCGCTCGGCTTCCGCGCCCAGCAGCTCGAAAAAGGCAGATCGACAGGATTCCGAATAACAATGAATTATCGCCATTCCTTCCATGCTGGTAATAGCGCCGATGTCGTGAAGCACAGCCTGCTGATCGCGCTGGTACGGGCCTTGCAGCACAAACAGAGCGCGCTGACCCTGATCGACACCCATGCCGGCTGCGGGCTGTACGACCTTGAAGGCGAGGCGGCCCAGCGCACCGGCGAGTCCACGCAGGGCGTTCTGCGGGCCTTTGCCGACCCGAACCCCTTGCTGAACGACTATCGCGCCGCCGTACAGGCGGTGAATGTCGGGGCCGAGCCGCATCTCTACCCCGGCTCGCCGCAGATTCTGGCGCAGCTTCTGCGCCCGCAGGATTTCCTGATCCTGAACGAAAAACATCCCGAGGACGTCTATACCCTGCGCGGCGTGATGCGCGACACATCCTCTGCCATCCATGAGCGCGACGCCTACGAGCTTTGGCTGGCGATGCTGCCGCCCCGCACCGCGCGCGGCGTGGTGGTGGTCGACCCGCCTTACGAGCAGCCGGACGAACGCGCTCGCATCACAGCCACTCTCGCCGCAGCTTACCGCAAATGGGCGCATGGCGTGACGGTGATCTGGTATCCGCTGAAAGACCGCGCCACGCATTTGCGGTGGAAGGCGCAGTTACGCAAGCTCGGCATCCCGAAATTTCTGTGGCTGGAGCATTGGTTGTACGATGACGATCAGTCCGGCATCTATAACGGCGCGGGCCTATATATCGTCAACCCGCCCTACGCCTTCACGCAGGCGTTGCCGCCTCTGCTGGAAGCCCTGCGCGCCGCACTGGCGCTCGAAGGGCATAGGGGCGAGATCGCAGCCGATTGGTTGGGCGATTAGAGCATTTTCAAGTCAGGCGGAATCACCTGGCGGCTCGTAAAATACGGAAAATAAAGGAAGTTTAGAGCATGTCCTGATCAATCTGATCAGGACATGCTCCGGAATGCCCAATCCGCCGCCTTGTCAGCCAGCCCTTGCCGCTTCCCGCGCGGCGAGCTTCTCTTCCTCGGTCCAGACCTTGCGAACCCGCTCTTTCGGCGGCTTGACCTGCTTGGCCGGGCCGCCGCCGAGCACGGGGGCGCGGCGGGTCGAATGGCGCGCGACTTCGCAATGCCAGGGGTGATCGGCCTGCACCGTCAGGGTGCGGCCGATTTCCCGCTCGACGTCGCGCAGCCAGGCGCGCTGATCGGCGTCGCACAGCGTGATCGCGAAGCCGCTGCGCCCGGCGCGGCCGGTGCGGCCGATGCGGTGGACATAGCTTTCGGGCAGGCTCGGCAGATCGTGGTTGAAGACATGGGTCACCGTGTCGACATCGATGCCGCGCGCGGCGATGTCGGTCGCGACGAGCACCTGCACGGTCCCGGCCCGGAACGCGTCCAGCGCGCGCTCGCGCTGGCCCTGCGACTTGTTGCCGTGGAGCGCCTCGGCGGTGATGCCGCCCTCGCTGATGAACGCGCAGACTTCGTTGGCGATGTTCTTCTGCAGCGTGAAGACGACCGCCTGGCCGATCTCCGGGGTCTGCAGCAGCGCCAGCAGCGCCGCCTTCTTGTCGGCCGCGTCGAGGAACATCACCGACTGCTCGATCCGGTCGACGGTGGTCGACGGCGGAGCGATCTCGACCTTGGCCGGATCGCGCAACAGGCTTTCGGCCAGCGCGGCGATCGATTTCGGCATCGTCGCCGAAAACAGCAGGGTATGGCGATCCCGCGGCAGCGTCGCGACGATGCGCTCGATCGGCTTCGCGAAGCCCATGTCGAGCATCTGGTCGGCCTCGTCGAGCACGAGCGCCTCGAGGGCGGACAGGTCGCAGACGCCCTGTTCGATCAGGTCCAGCAAGCGGCCCGGCGCCGCGACGATGATGTCGACGCCGGCCTTGAGCGCATTGGCCTGATGGAATGGGCTGACGCCACCGAAGATCGTCGTCACGCGCAGCGGCAGATGGCGGCCGAAGCTTTCGAAGCCGGCGGCGATCTGCGACACCAGTTCGCGGGTGGGCGCGAGCACCAGCACGCGGGCGCCGCCTTTGGGCGCCGGGCGGGGATCGGCGGCGAGGCGATGCAGCAGCGGCAGTGCGAAGGCGGCGGTCTTGCCGGTGCCGGTCTGCGCCATGCCGAGCATGTCGCGGCCCTGGAGCAGCAGCGGGATCGACTGGGCCTGGATCGGGGTCGGGCTGGCATAGCCCTGCTCGGCCAGCGCCTGCAGCAGGAACGGCGCCAAAGCGAGATCGTCGAACGTCATGGTCATGGTCACGCGGCGCCTCCAGCGCGGGCAAGGCTGCGCCTGATTGGGCTTAGCTTGATTGAGAGCGCGGCCTGTTAGGTGCGATGCTGCACCGCGTCAATGGCGAAGGCCGGAACGCCCGCAATTCCATGCCGAAATCGCATAAAACCGCTCAAATCCGCCTGAAACCGGATGCCCCACTCCACGTCGCGCGCATTTCGCAGCGGCTCATATGCGATCTCGAAGACGCCGACACATTCCCGATCGATTGGTCCGCCAAGACGCCGTTCCGGTCGTGTCCCGGTCAGGTCGCAGGCGTCACCGGCCGCGGCAGCAGCCGGCCCTGGGCGAGGCGCCGGACCGTCCCCGCCGCGACGAGCAGCACGACGAGGTTGGCGAAGCCGAACAGCAGCGGTGCGAGCCAGGTTATGACGCCCTGGTCGCCGCGCACCACCAACCGGATCGGCGCGGTCGCGAGTGCGGTCGCGCCGAAGGTGAAGGCCCAATAGCCGGCCGAGAAGGGCTCTTCGAGGATCCAGGGCAGCAGCCGCAGCAGGATCAGCGCCTGGAACAGGCCGTAGCCGATCATCGCATGCACGACCCAGGTCGGCGCCTGCGGCACCGCCGCCATCAGCGCGACCGCGCCGACCACCGGCGGCGCGAGCTGGACGCCGAGGGTGGGCCGCAATGCGCTCGGCATGGCGGGGGCGGTGAGCAGCCGGTGGAGCAGGACGGACTCGATGGCGAGCCAGCCGAACAGTCCCATGCCGAAGAAGAAGCTGGCGCCGTCGGCAAGACCAAGGCCGCTGCCGACGATCGCGGCGACGAAGCTGCCGGCGACGCTCGGCAGATAGAGGATCGGGGTGCTGTGACCGGGGTCGCGCCCGCCCAGCCAGAGCCCGCCGGTCCGCCAGACCGCGAAGCCGATCGTGAACAGCAGGCCCAGGCCATAGAGCGCCAGCGCGAGCGGGTGCGCATAAGGCGCGGCGGCTCCGGCGATCAGCATCGTCGACACCCCGGCGAGACCGATGAAGCAGCATTGGACCGGATGCGCGAGTTCGGCGAGCGCGGCCTCGCGCGCGACGATCCATTTGAGGCCATAGCCGATCAGGACGATCAGCCAGACCAGCGCCGCGACCGCCATGATCGCCTCGCCGACCAGGGCGGGCAGCGCCCAGGCGGCGTGCGCGCCCCGCCAGGCGCCGCCGAGCCCGGCCAGCCCGAGCACCATCCCGAAAAAGGCCGCCGGCACCGGCGGGATGTTCGAACGCGTCATGATCTGTCCCCACCCGACGACCGACCGGTCCGACGCCCGCGACGCGCTTTCCGGTCAGCCTGTCGATGTACCAGATGGCATCGGCGATGAAAGGATCATCGATGCACACGCCCGTTGCGCGCATGGCGATGACGCGGCGCGATGGATCACGCGAAGCCGGCCTGTGGCCCGGACCGGCGGGTCATTGCGTTCGCCGACGCGAGCGCTATCCTCGATCGCGGATAGTGACGCCGATCGCCATTCGGGGGAGGACTGCCATGGACCATGCGATGCTCGTTTCGAAAACGGGGCAAGGCGTCCAGCGGTCGCCCGAGCCCGCAGGCCGCCAATCGGGTCCGACCGCCCAGCTCGTGAACGCAGGCCCCGCGGTCCGCCGGCTGCAGGCGCTGGGGGCCGCGATCAACGCACGCCCGGGCAGCGGCACGGTCGGCGCGCCGGTTCAGCGGGTCATGATCGGCGAGACCGACGTCAGCGCGGCCACCTCCCGGGAGGCGATCATCGCCGCGCTGCAATGGACGAGCCTGCTCGGCCTGGGAGTCCATCTCGGGCTGGACGCATGGCGGGAGGTCAAGGAGATCCTCGAGGCAAAGGGAGGTTGCGGCGATATTCTCGAATGTGTGGATGACAAGATCGAGGACCTCGAAAATCCCGAAGAGGAAGAGGGGAGCGATTCCGAGGATGGCGGGGCTGATAGCGAGCCTTTTGTCGATCCGCTCGTCGAAGCGGCCGAAGAGCGCAAGCGCACCGCCGATGCGTTCGGCTGGGAACATTATCCGGCAAAGGTCGGCGAATATGTGAAGATCGGTGTTCATGAGACCCATCCCGACAGGGTTCTCAGCCTGACGACGACCGGCCCGGCGGCCGACCGTTTCGACACCGGCAGCGGGCTGGGCAAAGGCCGCGGTTTCTACGTGACCCATGTCGGTAACAAGACGCTCTATTCTGCGGTCAAGGACGTGACCTATGCGCATGCCTTCGTCGCGATCTATGCGCCGGAGACCCTCGAGAAGATCGTCTCGCCCAGCGACGACAAGAACCACGTCGCCCAGCTCGATGCGCTGCACGGATCCAAGATGTGCTATTATGTCATGTCCGGCGGGTCGGAAATCGTCGTTCCGGAACGCGCGCTCGGATTGATCAAGCCGGTCTCGAAACTCGACCAGCTCGAAGCGCTCAGATGACCCGCCGATGCCGCCGGTCCGGTGCCGGCGGGGCATCGGCCGCGATCAGCCGTGGAACGGCACCCAGAACATCCTGACCTCGACATCGAGCAGCCCCGACTTCACCGTCGGATCGTCGGTGGCGATCCGGTTGGCTTCGTCGATGTCCGCGGCCTTGAAGATCGTCATGCCGCCGTCGGCGAGCACGCCGTTCAGCCCGCCGGCCTTCTCCATGAACGGGCCGCTCATCACGGTCAGGCCCCGCTCGGCCATCTCGGTCATATAGCCGACATGGTCGAAGAAGCCGGGCTGTTCGTTATATTTGACGCCCTGCACCCAGTTCGGGCCCGGGCTCTGGAAGGCCACGAAATAATGGGGGCCATTTTCGTCGATCATCGGAACGTCTCCTGCGGGAGTTCGGCGGCGGCGGCTGCCGTTGCCCTGTGCCACGGCATGTCGGCGCTTTGAGCGCCTGCGGGGAGTGCGAGATTTCGGATAAGTAAGATGCGACGGGCGAATGGATCCCGCGTTCGATGGTCGGTGCCGGCCCGTGCGGCGAGAGCCATGGCCCCCGTAACAGCTGTGGTACCAATAGCCGAAACTTTTAACCCGTTCGTGTCGAGCGAAGAAGGGGAGTAAGGGATTGCGCCCGTCGGTGTGAGGCGATGAACAAGCAAGAGCGGCGCTGCGAATGACTGTTATTCGAAATCCGCCGCTTATCGCCGGCGCTGGGCGCGCCATCTTTGTCCCCGACGGAAGGCATTTGGCGCTTCCGAGGAGGACCGTGACATGAACAGACTTATCGGCCAGATCGCGCTGGTGACCGGCGGCAGCAGCGGCATGGGCCGGGCGACGGCGAAGCAATATGTCGCCGAAGGCGCCACCGTGATCATCACCGGCCGCCGGCAGGACCGGCTCGACGAGGCGGTCGCCGAAATCCGGGCCGAGACGGGTGGGGCGATCGAGGGTTTCCAGGGCGACATCGCCGATCTGGGCGATCTCGATCGGCTGCGGGCGTATATCGCCGACACATATGGCCGGCTCGACGTGCTGTTCGCCAATGCCGGCGGCGGGACGCTGGGCGCGTTCGGCACGGTCACCGAGGCCGAATATGATCGCATCATGGCGGCCAACCTGAAGGGAGCCTTCTTCTCGGTGCAGACGCTGTTGCCGCTGATCCCCGACGGCGGTTCGATCATCCTCAACGGATCGATCGCGGCGAGCAAGGGATTGCCGGGCTTCACCGTCTATTCGGCGGCCAAGGCGGCGATCCGGTCGTTCGCCCGCACCTGGACGACCGATCTCGCCGCGCGGCGCATCCGCGTCAACACGCTGGCGCCGGGCACGATCGTCACCCCGATCATGACCGAGCAGGCGGGGTTCAGCGAGGAAGAGGCGGCGGCCTTCTACGCACGGCTCGCCACCGAGACCCCGCTGGGGCGGACCGGCACCGTCGACGAGATCGCGTCGGTCGCGACCTTCCTGGCGTCGTCGGAGAGCAGCTATATCGCCGGGGTCGAGCTGCATGTCGACGGCGGCTATGCGCAGGTGTGAGCATCATAGCCCCGGCTGAAGCCCTGTATCTTATGCCTGCTTCTTCTTCGTCATCCTGACGGAAGTCAGCATCCAGACGCGCAACCGTGAGAATCCATGCGCAGCGCTGAGGCTGGACGCGCAGCGCTGCGTGTCTGGATCCTGATTTCCATCAGGATGACGGAGGAGGGCGCCTCCACTCCCCCACAGTGCGATTATGTTGGCGCCTATGGGAACAGGTCCGGGGTGACGAAGGAGAAGGGCTCAGGCGCGCGCCACAGCGCGGATGGCCGCGCGGCGCGATACCGGCTAGCAAGGGGGGATCGACATGGCCAGCGGGGTCCCCGGTTTGAGCGATCAGTTCCAGGCCCTTCGGCTGTTCGTGCAGGTCGCGCGCACCGGCAGCTTTTCCAAAGGCGCGCGCGAGATGAAGCTGTCGCAGCCGACCGCGTCGCGGATCATCGCGCTGCTCGAGGAACAGCTCGGCACGTCGCTGTTCGCGCGATCGACCCGGGCGCTGACGCTGACCGATGCGGGGGCGGCCTATCTGGCGCGGGTCCGGCCGATCCTCGACTCGCTCGAAGAGGCCGACAATGCGATCCGCGGCGGCGACGACCTGCGCGGCACATTGCGGGTCGGGGTGACGTCGGTGCTCGCCTCGCGGACGATCGTGCCGCGGCTCGGCGCGTTCATCGCCCGCCATCCGCATCTGCAGGTCGAACTGGCGGTCGACGACCGGCGGCAGGACCTGATCCAGGAGGGGATCGACGTCGCGATCCGCTTCGGCAAGCTCGCCGATTCCAGCGCGGTGGCGCGGCTGATCGGGCGTTGGCCGCTGATCGCCGCGGCGGCGCCCGCCTATCTCGCGATCCATGGCACCCCCGCGGCCCCCGAAGACCTTGCCGGCCATATGTTCGTGATCGCCGGCCCGGTCGCGGGGCGGGAACTGCTGTTCCGCCAGGCCGACCGCGAAGCGAAGATACAGCCCAGCGGCCAGGTCGCGATCAACGGCGCCGAAGTCGCGCTCAGCGCGGCGCGGGCCGGCCTCGGCATCGCGGTCGCCAGCCTCGTCGCGTTCAGCGAGGATCTCGACACCGGCAATCTGGTGCGGCTGCTGCCCGACTGGACGCTCGGCGACATCGAGGCGCACGCGCTGTTCGCCAACGGCCAGAACGGCAAGCCCGCCGCCCGCGCCTTCGTCGATCATCTGATCGAGCAACTGCGCCGATTGTGACGGCGATCGGCGCGTGCATAAGGGGCGCGATCGCGGCCCCTCAGGCTTCGCCGATATGGACCGCGAGCCAGATCGTCGGATCGGCGGTGTAGGTCACCCGATGCGCCACGCCTGCCGGGATCATCAGATGATCGCCGGCCGCCAGATCATGCTCGCCCGTGCCTTCGCACCAGAGGCGCGCCGCCCCCTGGACGATCAGAACCCATTCGTCCCACGCCTGGACATAGGGCTGGTCGGGCGGGGTGACATGGCCGCGCGACACGATCCGCTCGATGCGCACGCCGGGCCTGCGGGCGAGGTCCTCGAACAGTTCGTCGCCGTCGCCCGACGCATCGACATGGAGGATGTTGCGGCCAAAATCTGCTGACGTCATACCGCCTTATAGGTGATACCGAAGATGTTGTCGCATGCCGGATGGGCTCGATCCGCACACTGGCCGGTAACGGGTTTAACGCCCGGACCTTAGACTTTCGGCCGGGATGGCACAGCTTGCACCGCGATCCGCCGTTACCATCGACGTCACGCACCGGGTTCACGCCTCCCCGGTGCGTGGCGAACCAGAACCGCACCGCCATCGCCCCCAAAAAAGAGGCCGCTTCGGATATCCGGAGCGGCCTTTTCAATGGGAGAAGGAAGGGGAGGGGTCAGCCGGCGACGGCGATCGCCGACATGCTGTCATAATCCTCGATCGAGCCGATGCAGCGGCGCGCGGTCTTCTGGAGGATCGAGGCGAGCGCGACCGGGTCGCGCTCGTCGGAGGCGTCATGGACGAAGCCGATCGCCATCGACCGGTCGTCGGCCTCGGTCGGCAGCAGGATCGACACCAGCGACGCCTCGATGCCGAAGCCGGCCGGGCCGATCGCATAGCCGCGCCGTCCGGCGTCCTGGATCCGCGCGCTCATTTCGGATGGCAGGAATTTGCGGTCGTCGGGCGCCTCGGCATTCAGGCGGCGGATCAGCCCCTCGCGGCGCTGCGGCGGCAGCGTCGACAGCAGCAGCCAGCCCGCGGCGGTCGAGCAGAGATCCTCGCACTGGCCGCCGGTCAGATCGCGGCCGGCGGACTCGACGCGGTGGAGGCCGGGCTTCCAGCGGAAGATCTGGGCCTTGGCGCCGACCATGCCGATCAGGACGACGCCGAGACCGGTATGCGCGCGCAGCGTGTCGATCAGCTCGGCGAGGCGGCCATCGCGCACAAGGCGCGGTTGCGACAGCGAGCCGATGATCGCGGCGCGCGGGGTCAGCGTATAATAGCGCGAGCCCGGATCCTTGTAGAGCAGGCCGAGGTCGACGAGGCTGGCAAGCAGTTCGGACGTGCTCGACTGCGGGCGGTTATAGCGGCGGGCAATGTCCATCACCGTCGCGCGGTGATGCTGGTCGTCGAAGAAATCCAGCACCTCGATGACACGTTGCGCGCCCTTGGCTTTCGCCGGCTCGTTGATTGTCGCCATAGCTCTCTCCTATTTTGTAAGCATGCTAAGCAATGTCGAAATGGAGTCAATCCAAAACAAATGAGATGCTGTCGCTTGCGAGATATGACGGGCCGAAACTGCGATCGGCGCCCGGCGTGGCTGTCGCGTCAGTGCATTTTTTGAACTGGTTCGCACGTCATGTTGCCGGGCAATGATGACAATTTGCCTGCCATGAAGGGCCTTGGCGAACGGCGCAGCGGACGGCATGGTCCAGCCACCGCGCAGCCCCTCGATCGGGGGGCAGATCGGCGTGCATCGGGATCGGCAAGGGTCATGGCGTATCAAGACTGGCTGCTAAGCCCCGAAAGCGCCGCCCGCATCGCCGATATGGGACAGCCGCTCGGCTTCGTCGATCTCGATCGCTGGCCGCGTGACGTGCCGATCGCGACGCTGACGCCCTTTCCGTTGATCGGGATCGGCGATCGCGGCCATCCGCTAGCGGCGCGGCTCGACGCGCTGGTCGAACCGCCGGTTTCGGCCGATGCGATCGTCGCGCAGGTGTTGTGTGCGCCGAGCGCCGCGGCCGCCGCGGTCCAGCTGCTGCGGAGCATCGACGGGCTCGATCCCGACCGCGCGCTGCCGCTCGAGTCGATCTGTCTCGCGATGCTGCAGGGGAGCGCCGAGCATCGCGCCTGGATCGCCGCGGGGCCGCATGGCGATCGCACGGCCGAGGGGCGGGCGATCGTCGCGCGAGACGACCGGGTGCTGACGATCATCCTCGACCGGCCGCAGGCGCATAATGCGATCGACGTGGCGCTGCGCGACGGGATCCACGACGCGCTGATGGTGGCGATGCTCGATCCCGACATCGGCACGATCATGCTGCGCGCGCGCGGGCCGAGCTTCAGCATCGGCGCCGATCTGGCCGAGTTCGGCACCACGAACGACCCGGCCACCGCGCATCTGATCCGCGCGCGCAGCCTGCCGGCCGCGCTGCTCGCCGGGCTCGGCGACCGGATCAAGGCGCATGTCCAGGGGGCCTGCATCGGATCGGGGCTCGAAATGGCGGCGTTCGCGCGGCATGTCGTCGCGACGCCGCGCGCCTGGTTCCAGCTTCCCGAACTGGCGATGGGGATCATCCCGGGCGCCGGCGGCTGCGTGTCGCTGCCGCGCCGGATCGGGCGGCAGCGGACCGCGCTGATGCTGCTGTCGGGCCGGCGGATCGGGGCGAGGACCGCGCTCGACTGGGGGCTGGTCGATGCGATCGTCGATGCGCCGGTGGGCGACGCGGATATCGGCTGACGCCCAGGCGGCGCGGCGGATCAGCGCGAGAGGCGTTCGATCGTCGCGCCGGTGTCGGCGCCGAGCGCCGCGACCGGACCGATCGCGCGGCGGACGACCCGCGGGAAGGGGGCGCCGGCCGCCTGCGCCCATGCCCGCAGCGCCGCGTCGAAGCCGGCGGCGTCGCGCGCCCGGTCTTCGGCCATGCCATGAGCGACGACGTCGCGCATCGCGATGCCATGGCGCCCGCCATGCCCCGACTGCCACGCCTCCCACCCCGCCAGCGCGGCTTGGAGGCCGGTGAGCGGATCGGCGATCGCGTCGCCGACGAAGCCAGCGCGGCCGGTCGCGGCGTGCAGCGTGCGGCTGAGGCCCGCGGCGACCGCGACATCGTCGCCGAACCCGACCCAGCCCGCCGGCTCGCCGGTCGCGCCATGCGCGGTGATCGTCAGCCAGACGAGCCCCGGGGTGGCGGCGACGATCGCGTCGGCGTCGATGCCGAGCTGCCGCAAGGCGCGCGGCCGGGCGGCCTCGATGACGATATCGCTGGCGGCGATCAGGGCGAGCAGCGCGGCACGGTCGGCGCGATCGGCGAGGTCGAGCGCGACGCTGGCCTTGCCCTGGTTGATCAGGCCGAAAAATCCCGACGGATCGTCGCGCATCGCGTCGGGGCGGGTGCGGCTTTCGACCTTGATCACCTCGGCGCCGGCCAGCCAGAGGAGATGCCCAGCGAGCGGCCCGGCCCACAGCGCGGACAGATCGAGAACGCGCGGCGCAGCGCGGGTACGGGGGCCGGCGGGTCGTCCCGCGGTCAGCAAGGTCACTGGGGCGGCCGGCGCGGGCTCCGGTTCGTCGGTGGCGGCTATGGCGAGCCCCATCATCCGCCCGCGCGCGACCAGCGCCGTGGCGTCGGCCCGGGCGATCCGCGCGGCGATCGCGGCGTCGTTCCGCGGATCGAGCGCGCCGTCCTCGAACAGCGCCGGAAGCAGATCGCGATCGTCGTCGCGGGCGAGGTTGAGCGCGACCGCGCCCCCATCTCCGTCATCAGCGGCGGGAAACAAACGGCAGCCGCCGCCCGCGGAGGTCGTGCCGGGGATCGCGAAGCCCGCCAGCATCGCGCGCTCGCCGAGCAGGGTGGCGCCGTCGAGCGCGGCGATCGCGGGCGCGCCGGTCGCCTGCGCGAGGCGGGCGAGGATGCGGTCGGCACAGGCGGTGAGGGGGATGCCGGGCATTGACGGTGGATAACAGCGCGTGCGGGGATTGGGCAAATCGCGGTGGGTGGGGGTGCCTCAACTTAAGCCCCTCCCCAACGGGGAGGGGTTTGGGGGTGGGGTGCGGCTGAAGCGGCTCGATGCCGCTGAAGGCGCTCTTGGTTCCAGCGCAGACGCTCGCTTCGCTCGCGACCCACCCTTCGTCAGGTAAACCATGCCCCCGGCATGGTTGAGGGCGTGCCGGGGGCACGCCCGACCGGACGAACCCTCCCTTAAAAGGGAGGGGCTAAAAGTTGGCTACCCGTTGAACAGCGTCCGGATCTCGCGCCGCAGCAGCTTGCCCATCTCGTTATAGGGCAGCGTCTCGAGCACCGCGAAGCGCTCGGGGACCCGCGACGAGCGCAGGCGGTCCTTGATCAGCGCGCTCAGTTCGGTCTCGCTCGGCACGTCATGGCCCGGGCGGGCGACGACGGCGATGCCGACCGCTTCGCCCCATTCGAGCGAAGGCACGCCGACCGCGCAGGCATCGGCGATCGCCGGATGGGTGAGCAGCACGTCCTCGATCTCGCCGGGCGAGATATTCTCGCCGCCGCGCACGATGACGTCGTCGGCGCGGCCGGCGAGGAACAGATAGCCCTCGGCGTCGAGCCAGCCCGCGTCGCGGGTCGGGAACCAGCCCTGCGCGTCGAGCGCGCTGCGTTCCTTATATTCGCCCGACACCTGGTCGCCGCGGACATAGATCTCGCCGCGCTCGCCGACCGGCAGCAGCCCGCCTTCCTCGTCGCGGATCTCGATCTCGACCGTCGGCAGCGGCTTGCCGACCGAGCCGAGCCGGGCGCGGATCTCGGGATCGGTCGAGCCGTGCGCGGCGCGATGCTCGTCGGGGCCGAGCAGGGCGACGGTCGAGCTGGTCTCGGTCAGGCCGTAAGCGTTGGTGAAATTGGTGGTCGGGAACAGCGACAGCGCCTTGTCGATCAGTTCGACCGGCATGCGGCCGCCGCCATAAGCGATCGCCTGGAGCGACGCGAGCCCGGCGGCCTTGTCCGCGTCGATCCGGTCGATGATCCGGCCGAGCATCGTCGGCACGACGAAGGCGTTGGTCGCGGCCTCGGTCGCCGCCAGCGTCAGCCAGCCATCGGGGTCGAACGCCGGCAGCAGCAGGATGCGGCGCATCGCGTAGATCGAGCTGAGCAGCGCGGCGATACCGGCGATATGATAAGGCGGGACGCTGACCAGCGCGGCTTCGCTCTCGTCCGCCGACATGAATTCGACGGTGCCGAGGATGTAGGACAACAGGTTGCCGTGGCGCAGCAGCGCCGCCTTGGGCGCCGCGGTGGTGCCGCTGGTGAACAGCTGGACGGCGATGCCTTCGCCCTCGATCTCGTCGTCGGTGGCGCGATCGGCGGCGGCCTCGGCCAGCGCCACGAAATCGGCGCGGCTGTGGACGACATGGCCGACGCCGGGGCTCAGCCGTTCGACGCGGGCGACGTCGCCGACGATATAGGCCGGCGCGATCCGGCCGAGCAGCGCGGCGAGATCGGCATCGGCGAGCCGGTAGTTGAGCGGCACATAGGGGACGCCGGCGAGCGCCGACCCGAACAGCGCGATCGCCGCGGCCTCGCTGCTCTCGTCGAGCAGCGCGACATGGGCGCAGCCGCTTTCGAGGATCGCGACGGCGGCGCCGCGCGCGGCGCGGAACAGCGCGGCATAGGACCAGCGACGGCCGTCACAGACCAGGCCGATGCGATCGCCGTCGGCGTCGGCGGCCATCTGCAGGATGAGCGAGATGTTCATGGGTGCGTCAGTCCGACGACGGCAGCGGCTTGGCGTCCTTGATCTGCAGCGCGACGCCGCCGAGCGACAGCGAGCCCTTGCCCGCCTTGACGCACAGCAGCTCGACGGTGCCGTCGGCATCGACATAGCGCTTGCCGATCTTGCTGCCTTCGGCAAAGGCCGGGTCGATCTCGCCCAGCGTCGCCGGCTTGTCGTCGGCCATCGGCGCGCCGCCGCAATCGACGGTCGCATCGGCGGCGCCGCGGATCACCATCACTTCGGTGTCGCACACCGTGCTTTTCAGTTTCGTTCCAGCTTTCATCATATCCCTCGAGGTAAATGGTCTCGAACCATGTGGTCAGGCGATCGCGCCGATCGATTTGAGATTTTCGATACGATCCCACTCGACGCCGAGCTCCATCAGGAACAGCTCTGTATGTTCCGACGCCTGCGGCGCGCGGGTGGTCTCGACGGGCTTGTGATCGAACTGGACCGGGCCGCGCACCAGCTTCAGCGGCTTGCCGCCGTCGATCGCCTCGACCTCGAAGATCATGTCGTTGGCGAGCGCCTGTTCGTCGGTGGCGAGATCGACGAGGCTCTGGATCGGCGCCCACTGGCCCTTCATCGTCTTGAGATGCTGGCGCCAATATTGGAAAGGCTGCTTGCCGATCGCCTCGACGATCAGGTCGCTCGCGGCCTTCCAATTCTCCATCAGCGCGCGCACCTCGGAGAAGCGCGGATCGTCGGCGGCCTCGGGAATGCCGAGATGCGCGAACGTGTCGCGGATCACCGGGCCCGGGGTCAGCACGCACAGGTTGATCGTGCCGCCATCGGAGGTGGTGAAATTACCCATGAACGGATTGCCCGGCGCGCCGCCCGAATAGGGCATGCGGTTGCGCATCGTCTCGCCGCTTTCGATCCCCATGTCGACCGCGGTGCCCGCCGCCCACCAGGCGGTGCTGAGCAGCGAAACGTCGATCTCGCTCGCCTCGCCGGTGCGCTCGCGGTGGAACAGCGCCGCCGAGATGCCGCCGGCGATGTTCATGCCGCCGATCGAATCCCCGAACGCGGCGATGCCCTGCATCAGCGGGCCGTCGAGTTCGGCGGGGGTCATCGCATAGCCGACGCCGCTGCGCGACCAGAAGGCGGTGCCGTCGAAGCCGCCGACGTCGCGCTCGGGCCCCTTGTCGCCATAGGCGCTGCCGCGGGCGTAGATGATGTTCGGGTTGGCGGCGCGGATATGTTCGATGTCGATGTTCAGCTTCTGCCGCTGGGCGGGCAGATAGTTGGTCAGGAAGACATCGGCGGTCTTGGCGATCTCATAGATCAGCGCCTGCCCCTCGGGGGTCGAGACGTCGATGCCGACGCTGCGCTTGCCGCGATTGGGGTGTTCGATCATCGTGTTGCGCTGGGGGTCGAGCTTCATGCCGCCCAGGTTGATGAAGCCGCGCTGGGTGTCGCCGCGCACCGGATGCTCGATCTTGATGACGTCGGCGCCCCAATCGGCGAGAATTGCCCCGGCGGCCGGAACGAAGGTGAACTGCGCCACCTCCAATACCCTGACCCCCTTCATCACCTGCGTCATACGAAACACACCCTCTCATAACCGATGGGCAAGCCTAGCGTGGGCCGAATGAAAAGGCATCATCGCTTTGCTTGACCGCACGGCTTTGCGCCACCGCGATATTCGGGCGGGGTCGCGGCATCGAGTCTTGCGGGATCGGCGACCGGCTTGCAAACGCTAAGCGCGAGACCGTTTGACTGGAACGGCACCCGCAAACGCCCGACGGCGCGGTGTTGCCGGAGCCTGGCGGTCGCACCGACGACGTCATCAGGAAGGCCAAAGACATGAAGATTGACAGTTCGCTCGCCGCGATCGTGACCGGCGGCGCATCGGGGCTCGGGCTCGCGACCGTCAAGGCGTTGCGCGCGGCGGGCGCCTCGGTCGCGATCTTCGACCTCAACCCCGAAACCGGCGAGGCCGCCGCCGCCGAGACCGGCGCGACCTTCTGCGTGTGCGACGTGCTGTCGGATGACAGCGTCGACGCCGCCTTCGCCCAGGCCCGCGCGGCGCAGGGGCAGGAGCGGGCGCTGGTCAGCTGCGCGGGCGGCGGCAACGCGATCCCGACCGCCCGGCGCGACAAGAAGACCGGCGAGATCAAGTTCTTCCCCGCCGACCAGTTCGAATGGGTGCTCAAGCTCAACACCGTCGGCACTTTCCGCTGCATCACCCGGTCGGCGGCGGGGATGATGACGCTCGACCCGATCGACGGCGAGCGCGGGGTGATGGTCAACACCGCCTCGGCGGCGGCGACCGACGGCCAGATGGGGCAGGCTGCCTATGCGGCGGCCAAGGCGGCGATCGTCGGCATGACCCTGCCGATCGCACGCGACCTGTCACGCGAGGGCATCCGCCTCAACACGATCCAGCCCGGCATCTTCAACACGCCCGCCATGGCGCGCGCGACCCCCGAGATGCTCCAGGCGCTCGGCGCGATGGTGCCGTTCCCGCCGCGGCTGGGCCATGCCGACGAATATGCCAGCCTCGCGCTCGAGATGATCCGCAACGGCTATTTCAACGGCGAGACGGTGCGGCTCGACGGCGCGATCCGCATGCAGCCGCGGTGATCGCCGGCTGAATTGCCGTCCTCTCGGATCAAGCCCCGATAAGCGCGAACTTAGCCGCGGGGGTGCTTCTTCTGCCCCTCTCCCGCTCTTCGCGGGAGCGTGAGGCGGTCGGTTCTGCCCCCGGCAGAACCTAAGTTATGCCGGGGGCATAACTTACCGCTCACGGGGTGAGGGTCTTCTTCTTCTGCCTGTGCGGTGAAGAAGAAACAGAAGAAGACCCTCATCCAAACCTTCTCCCGCAAAGAGCGGGAGAAGGCTTCAGAAGAAGCTATGGAGTCCGGGACGACGCATTGTGCAGTGGCGCGCCCATGGTCGCGAACCACGCCGCGCGCATCGCCATGGCGTTAAATGGCGTTTCCCACCCCCAATCGCGGTCAACCGAGCCCGATCGGTCGCTGGCGACATTGCGCTGTCGGGATGAAGTCCTAACCCTGAGCATCGCAAGACATGGGCAAGCCTTAAAAAAAAGGCGCCTCCGGGAAGGAATGGGCCATGAACGTCAACCTCAAGTTGCTCCACAGCTTCCTGCTGGTCGCCGACCATGGCAGCTTCCGGCGCGCCGCCGAGGAAGCGAACCGCTCGCAGTCGGCGGTGAGCATGCAGGTCCGCCAGCTCGAGCTCCAGCTCGGCGTGGCATTGTTTCACCGCACCACCCGCAAGGTCGAGCTGACCCGCGAGGGCGAGATGCTGCTCGATTGCGCGCGCAAGGCGGCGATCGAGCTGCAGATCGGTCTGCGGCGGATCAAGGAGGCGGCAGCACGCGCACCGGAACCTGCCCCGGACATCGTCCCGGAACCTGGCGCCGCCCGACACGTATCTTCGCCCGGGCGTAAAGGTCGGGCTCAACTGGCGGTGGTCGCCGCACTTGGCTAGGCTTCGACGCCTAAGACGATAATGGTCGGGGGAGTCGGGGTTGAGCGAAGACATCGAAGCCGAGGCTCCGGCCGGTCCCAGAGGCGGCTGGAAAGCGCTCGAACCCCTACGCGACCGCACCTTCCGCAACATCTGGTCGGCGAGCCTGTTGTCGAATTTCGGCCAGCTCGTGCTCGGCGTCGCCGCCGCCTGGGAGATGACCCGGCTGGCGCATTCGCCCGAGATGGTCGCGCTGGTCCAGACCGCGCTGATGCTGCCGCTGATGCTGGTCGCGGTGCCGGCGGGCGCGATTGCGGACATGTTCGACCGGCGCAAGATCGCACTGATCGGGCTGAGCTTCTCGTCGATCTGCGCGGCGACGCTCACCCTGCTCGCGGCCGCGGGGCTGGCCGGGCCGTGGGTGCTGCTGCTGTTCTGCTTCCTGATCGGCGGCGGCGTCGCCTTCTACAGCCCGGCCTGGCAATCCTCGATCAGCGAGCAGGTGCCCCCCGAGCATCTGCCCGCCGCGGTCTCGCTCGGCGCGGTCAGCTATAATATCGCGCGCAGCTTCGGCCCGGCGATCGGCGGCGCGATCGTGCTCGCCTTCGGCGCCAAGGCGGCGTTCGCGACCAACGCGCTGTTCTACCTGCCGCTGATCGGCGCCTTCTTCCTGTGGAAGCGCCGCCATGTTCCGCCGCGGCTGCCGCCCGAGCGGCTGGTCCGGGCGATCATCTCGGGCTGGCGCTATTCGCTCCACGCCTCGTCGGTGCGCACGGTGATGGTGCGCGCGGTGTCGTTCGGGCTGATGAGCGCCGCGACCGCCGCGCTGACCCCGCTGGTCGCCAAGGACCTGCTCGGCGGCGATGCCGGCACCTACGGCCTGCTGCTCGGCGCGAGCGGGGTCGGTGCGGTGGTCGGCGCGCTGATGGTCAGCGACGTGCGCGACCGCTTCAGCCCCGAGGCCGCGGTGCGGCTGGGCACGGTGATCGTCGGGCTGATGGTGCTGGTGGTCGGGTTCAGCCATTCGCTGATCCTCACCGCGCTGGCGCTGGCGGTGATCGGCGCGTTCAACATGCTGATCATCTCGATGCTCAACGTCGCGGTCCAGCTGTCGGTGCCGCGCTGGGTGGGCGCGCGGGCGCTCGCCTGGTACCAGTCGTCGCTGACCGGCGGGCTGGCGTTCGGATCGTGGATGTGGGGCGACATCACCTCGGGGCACGGCGTCGCGGTCGCGCTGATCATATCGGCGGTCGGGCTGATCCTGCTGCCGTTGCTCGGCCTGCTGCTGCCGCTGCCGGGGACCGAGGAGGTCGGGGTCGAGATCGTCGAGCTGTCCGACGATCCCGACGTCGCGCTGGCGATCACGCACCGCAGCGGGCCGATCGTCGTCGAGATCGACTATCAGGTCGATCCCGAGGACGCGCGGCGATTCTACGGCAAGATGCTCGAGCTCCAATATGCGCGGCTGCGCAACGGCGCGTTCGACTGGTCGATCGCCCGCGACCTCGCCGACGCGGCGATGTGGACCGAGCGTTTCCATTACCCGACCTGGCAGGATTATTTGCGCCAGCGCACCCGCTTCACCCAGTCGGACATGGAGCTGCAGGCGGCGGCCGAGGCCTTCAACAGCATCGAGCGCGGCAATAGGGTGCGCCGCCGGCTCGAACGGCCGCTCGGATCGGTGCGCCCGCAGGCGGACACCCCCGATCCGCGCAACGACACGATCGGGATCTATACGCCATAGAAGGCGGGGTCAGCGCCCCGCGATTGCGTCGGCAAGCGCCAGCAAGCGTTCGGCCTCGTCGACATGGAGCTGTTCGACCAGCGCGCCATCGATGCGGGCGACGCCGAGGCCGGCGGCGCGGGCCTCGGCCCAGCCCGTGACGATCCGGCGGGCGCGTTCGATGTCCTCGGCGGCGGGGCCGAAGATCCGGTTGGCGGGTTCGATCGAATTGGGGTGGATCAGCGACTTGCCGTCGAAGCCGAGCTCGACGCCCTGGCGGCAGCTCGCCTCGAAGCCCTCGAGATCGTCGAGTGCGATATGGACGCCGTCGATCGCGGCGAGCCCATAAGCCCGCGCGGCGAGCAGCAGCAGCGACAGCGAGGCGAGCAGCGGGGTACGCGCCGCGGTCTGGCGCGCGCGCAGATCCTTCGACAGATCGTTGGTGCCGGCGACGAAGCCGGCGAGCCGGTTCGAGGCGCCGGCGATCTGCGCGGCGTTGAGCACCCCGAGCGGGGTCTCGATCATGCACCAGATCGGATGGGCGGTGCGATCGGCGGCGGCCTGGACGGTCAGCGCGCTTTCGACCTTGGGCAGCAGCACCCCGTCGATCGGCAGATCGTTGGCGAGCGCGAAATCCGCGGCGACGTCGAGGCCGCTCACCCGCAGGATCAGCTCGCGGCCGCCATAGCCGCCCGCCTTGACCGCCTCGGCGACGATGTCGCGCGCCGCCGCCTTGGCCTCGGGCGCGACCGCATCCTCAAGGTCGATGATGATGCCGTCGACGGGCAGGGTGCGGACCTTGTCGAGCGCGCGCGCCTTGTCGCCGGGGACATAGAGCATCGAGCGGCGGGGTCGGATCTGAGTCGGCATGGCGCCTGATTAGGCATGGGGCGGGGGGCTTGGCAATCGCGCGCCCCCCATGTGGGCCGCCCCTCTCCACAGTCTCAGGTGACGCATCGGCGCCGCCGCCATAGCGATGCTTACCATATTGGAAGAGAAAATTCGCTCGCATGCGCAGCATCCGTCTTGACGGCGGCCGGGCGAAATACTAATCATGCTTATCGTTAGCTAGGTCGGTCTTTTGGAAACCGACGCAATCTTGTGAAAGGTCTCCCATGAAGAAGTCGCTGTTCGCCGTTGCTCTGACCCTGGCGGTCGTTGCCTCGCCGGTGCTGGCTGCCGACGCCGACGCGCCTGCCGCCCCGGTCACGCTCCAGAAGGGCAAGATGCTGCTGGCCGCCGACGGCGCCCGCCTCGCCGCCGTCTATCGCGTCACCGAAGCCGGCCCGCAGATCATCCTCGACGGCCGTATGGTCACGATTCCTGCCGATACGATCAAGATCGTCGACGGCAAGGCGACCACCACGCTGACCAAGAACGCGGTCATCGGCCTGCGCTAAGACGCTTCGGGCCCGCGGGCCCGACGCCTTCATGAAAGCGCCCGACCGGGCAGGTTTCGCGACCTGCCAGGTCGGGCGTTTTCCGTTTGCGGGAAGGCCGGCGTCGCTGACCGTTCGACAGTGAAACGCCGCCGGATCGGGTCGCATCCGTGCGACGGCCAGTCCGGAAAAACGAATCACACTGTCTCACTTCTTCACCGACGGGATGGGAATCCATCGCAGCACCGATGCGCGACGATCGCTGCTTCGTCTGAAAATGCTGCGCTGCAGGATGGACCTACGGGGTCAGGCTCCCCAGAAGCCCGCCATCGACCGCCCAGCTCTGCCCGGTGACGTGGCTCGCCGCGTCGGACAGCAGGAAGGCGGCGACTTCGGCGACCTCGTCCGGGGTGCCGACCTGGCCGAGCGGGATGCGCGAGGCGATGTTGGCGATCGCCGCGGGCGGCACCGCGTCGAGCATCGCGGTCTCGATGAAGCCCGGGACGATGCAGTTGCAGCGCACGCCGCCGGGCGCCGCCTCGATCGCGGTCGCGCGGGCCAGCCCGAGCACCGCATGTTTGCTCACCAGATAGCCGACATTGCCGGCCATGCCGCGTTCCGAGGCGAGGCTGCCGGTGAGCAGTATCGCCCCGCGCCGCCGCGCCATCATCGCCGGCAGGACATGGCGGATCGCCCAGAACGGCGCCCGGAGGTTGACCCGCAGCGCCTCCTCGAACGGATCGTCGCCATAGTCCCACAGCGACGCGAAGGCGCCGGTGCTCGCGGCATTGAGGAACAGCCCGTCGATCGGGCCGCTGCGCGCGATCGCGCCGTCGAGTGCGGCGAGCAACTGCGCCTTGTCGCCGGCATCGGCGGCGATCCACGTCGCGCGCTCGCCGAGTTGGGCGCAAGCCGCCTCGAGCGTGTCGGCGCGGCGCGCGATCAGCGTCGTCCGGCCGCCGGCGGCGGCGATCCGGGCGGCGGTGGCGCGGCCGATCCCGCTCGACGCGCCGACGATGATCACATGGGCGTCGCTGAAATCCATCACCCTCTCCATTGCCGGACGCTCGCCGCCGTGCCACGGGCGCCCGGTCATGACCGCAGCCAAACCCGCCACCAGCCTGTCCTTCGCCGCGATGCGCCACCCGCGCTTCCGCTGGTTCTTCGCCACCTATTTCCTGGCGATGATGGCCGACAATATCGAGCACGTCATCAGCTACTGGGTGATGTTCCAGAAATTCCATTCGCCCGCGCTCGGCGGCTTCGCGGTGCTGTCGCACTGGCTGCCCTATCTGTTCTTCTCGGTGCCGATGGGAGCGCTCGCCGACCGGGTCGATCCGCGCCGGCTGATCCAGACCGGCATGGGGCTGTTCATCCTCGCCTCGCTCGGCTGGGGATATTTTTTCGTCACCGACACGCTGACGATGGGCGGGGCGATGCTGCTGCTGATCCTCCATGGCTGCGCCGGGGTGTTCTGGCAGACGTCGAGCCAGTTGCTGCTCCACGAGGTGGTGCCGGCACAGGACCTGCAAAGCGGGGTGCGGCTCAACGCGACCGCGCGCTATCTCGGCACGATGGTCGGTCCCGCGGTCGGCGGCGCGCTGCTGCTCGGGCTCGGGCCGTCCTGGGGAATCCTCGCCAATGCCTGCTTCTATGTGCCGGTGATCCTGTGGCTGTTCCGCGCGCCGTTCCCGCGCCGGGTCACCGCCGACGGCCGGCCGAACCGGGCGGCGGTGCGCGGCTTCGCCGACGTCGCGCTGACGATCCGCGAGGTCGCCGGCATGCCCGCGATCGTCTCGATGACGCTGCTGGCGGGGGCGGCGTCCTTCTTCGTCGGCAACAGCTATCAGGCGCAGATGCCCAATTTCGCCCATGATCTGGGCCATGGCGATCCGGGCACCGCCTATAGCATGCTGCTGGCCGCCGATGCCGCCGGCGCGCTCGCGGCGGGCTTCCTGCTCGAAACGGTCGGCCGGCTGAAGACCAGCCCGCGCACCGCGCTGACGCTGGCGAGCCTGTGGTGCCTTGCGCTCGCGGCGTTCGCGCTGACCCGCAACTATCCGCTCGCGCTCGCCTGCCTGTTCGTCGCGGGCTTCTTCGAGCTGTCGTTCAGCAGCATGGCGCAGACCGTCGTCCAGCTGAATGCCCCCGCCGACATTCGCGGCCGGGTGCTCGGACTATTCAACATGGCCGCCTCGGGCTGCCGCGCCTTCGCCGGGATCACCGTCGGCATTTCAGGCGCGCTGATGGGCGTCCACGCGTCACTGGCGGTGGCTGCGCTGTTGCTGCTCGGGTTCGTGTTGTTCCTGCTGGCGAAGCAGCGGCGCCCCTAGATCCTCCCCATCGCAGATGGGGAGGGGGACCGCGCCGCAGGCGTGGTGGAGGGCTTTCTTGTTTCATCGAGCGCCGCGCCTGGCGAACGAATAAACCCCTCCACCAGCTTCGCTGGTCCCCCTCCCCAAAGCTGCGCTTTGGGGAGGATCTGAAGGTCAATCGGCCCAGTAGAGGCGGTCGGGATTGTCGACGAGCAGCTTGCGCTGGAGTTCGGCGGTCGGGGCGATGCGGGGGATCATGTCGACCAGCGCGCCATCGTCGGGGATGGCGTCCTGCATATTGGGGTGCGGCCAGTCGGTGCCCCACAGCACCCGGTCGGGATAATCCTCGACCAGCGGGCGGACCGCGGTGGCGAAATCGTCCCAGGGCGGGCCCTTGGCGTCGAGCCGGTCGGGGCAGGTGACCTTGGTCCAGATGTCGTCGCGGCCGTCGAGCAGGCTGCGGAAGGCGCGCATGTCGACCCCGTCGGGGCCCTGGGCGACGTCGGGGCGGCCCATATGGTCGATGACGATCGTCGTCGGGATCGCGGCGAGGAAGGGGCGCATCTCCTCGAGGATGTCGGCCTCGAAATAGACGACGACATGCCAGCCCAGCGGCTTGATGCGGTGGGCGATCTCGATGAACTTGTCCTTGGGCGCATCGTCGACGAGGCGCTTGAGGAAGTTGAAGCGCACCCCGCGAATGCCGCCGGCGTGGAGCCGTTCGAGTTCGCCATCCGAAATCGCCGGATCGACCACCGCGACCCCGCGCGCCTTGCCCTGCGACTTCGCGATCGCATCGAGCGTCGCGGCGTTGTCGGTGCCGTGGCAGCTCGCCTGGACGATGACGTTGCGCGAAAAGCCGAGACGGTCGCGCAGCGCGAACAGCATGTCGGGGCCGGCATCCTCGGGCAGATATTTGGCCTTCGCGCTGAACGGGAACTGCGCCATCGGCCCGAACACATGGCAATGGGCGTCGACCGCGCCGGCGGGCGGGACGAAGCGCGGCGTCGACGGATCGGCGTGCCAGCTGACGATGCGCGCGGGGTCCAGGTCGGTCATGCGAAAATCTCTCCATCCATCAGCTTGCGCGCGGTGCGCAGCATCGCGGCGCTGGTGACCGCGCCGTCGTCGTCGAGTTCGATCACGCAGGTGGTCTCGCCGGTCGGATGCTCGACCGACAGCGTCTTGCGGCGCCCTTCGGGGATCGTCGCGACCTCCGCCGCGGGCGATCCGGCGATCAGGCAGGCGGTGGCGACGCTGACCGCGCCGAGCACCCCGATCGAGGCATGGGCGCGGTGCGGGATGAAGCTGCGCACGGTGACCGCGCCGCCGCCCTGGGGCGGGGCGACCAGCATCATCTTGGGCACCGACTTGTCGGTGACGTCGCCGAGGTTCATCCGCTCGCCGACGGCGAGCCGGATCGCCTCGATCCGTGCCTTGAGGTCGGTCGCGGCGTCGAGTTCCTCGCGGCTCTCATAGCCGGTCGCGCCGACATCCGCGGCCTTCATGACGACGCAGGGCATGCCATTGTCGATCAGCGTCACCGCCACGCCATTGACGATGTCGGCCGGATTGCCGGTCGGCAGCAGTGCCCCGCACGACGAGCCCGCGGTGTCGCGGAATTCGAGCGGGATCGGCGCGGCGCTGCCCGGCACCCCATCGATCTTCGCGTCGCCGTCATAGCGGACCTTGCCGCCCGGGGTCTGGACGGTCGCGACCGCGACCTGGCCGGTATTCTCCATGAAGATCGCCACGCGGGTCTCGCCGTCCTGCGCCGCCACCAGCCCGCGCTCGATCGCGAACGGACCGATCCCGGCGAGGATATTGCCGCAATTCTGCTGGTCGGAGACGAGCGCCTTGTCCACGAAGACCTGGAGGAACAGATAATCGACGTCGATGCCGTCGCGGGTCGAAGCGTTCACCACCGCGACCTTGCTGGTCAGCGGATCGGCGCCGCCCATGCCGTCGATCTGGCGCGGGTCGGGCGATCCCATCGCGCGCAGCAGGAAGGCGTCGCGGGCGGCGGTGTCGGCGGGCAGGTCGGCCTTGAGGAAATAGCCGCCCTTCGAGGTGCCGCCGCGCATCCACATCGTGCGGATCGCCCGATCGCTGACAGAAGCGTCAGACATATTTGAGGCCCATCGCCGCGAGCTTGCCGCGCATGTCGTACATGTCGAGGCCGAGTTCGCCGCCGGCGAGCCGCTCGCGCTTCGATCCCTCATTGGCCTCGCGCGCCTGCGCCGCCTTGAGCACCTCCGCGGCATTCGCGCGGGGGACGATGCAGACCCCGTCATCGTCGGCGATGATCACGTCGCCCGGGTTGACCAGCGCATTGGCGCACACCACCGGCACATTGACCGATCCGAGCGTCGCCTTGATCGTGCCCTGGGCGTGGACCGCCTTCGACCAGACCGGGAAATTCATCTCGGTGAGATCGCGGACGTCGCGCACCCCGGCGTCGATGATCAGCCCGCGACAGCCGCGCGCCTGCGCCGAGGTCGCGAGCAGATCGCCGAAATAGCCGTCGCTGCACGGGCTGGTCGGGGCGAGCAGCAGGATGTCGCCGGCCTGAAGCTGCTCGATCGCGACATGGACCATCCAGTTGTCGCCGGGAGGCGCCGAGATCGTCACCGCCGAGCCCGCGATCCGCGCGCCGGCGTAGATCGGCCGCATATAGGGCGCGAGCAGGCCGGTGCGGCCCTGCGCCTCGTGCACCGTCGCCACCCCGCAGGCGGCGAGCCCGTCGATGACCGCCGGATCGGCGCGTTCGATGTTCTGGACGACTATGCCTGCCATGACCCACTCCTTTTAGGGGAAGGGACATGCCCCAATGCGCACGCCAAGAGGAAATCCGATCTGGTCACCGGTCATAAGATTTTGCTAAGTGCGTGACATGGATCCGATCGCGCTGAATATCCGCCATCTGGGCGCGGTCGCCGCGATCGTGAAGGGCGGCAGCATCAGCAAGGCCGCGCGTGCGGTCAACCTGACCCAGCCCGCGATCACCCAGGGCATCGCCAAGCTCGAACGCCAACTGGGCCTGCCCCTGTTCGAACGGCGCCCCGGCGGGATGCTGCCGACCGAGGCGGCGATGCTGCTGGCGGCGCGCGCCGAGGCCGCGCTGCGGCTGATCGGCAATGCCCATGCCACCGCCGCACAGATCCGTGCCTTCGTCGCGCTCGCCCGCGGCGGCAGCTATGCCGCGGCCGCCGCCGAGACCGGGCTGGCCGAGGCCTCGCTCCACCGCGCGGTCGCCGACCTGTCGCTGGTGATGGGCAACCGGCTGGTCGACCGGCGCGGCCGCGGCGTCGCGCTCACCCGGCGCGGGATCGTCGTCGCCCGCCATTTCAGCCTCGCGCTGACCGAGCTGCGATCGGGGATCGCCGAGCTGGCCGCGCTGCAAGGGCGCGAGGTCGACCGGATCATGATCGGGGCGATGCCGCTGTCGCGCGCGCGGCTGCTGCCCAATGCGGTCGCCGCGTTCCACGGCGCGCATCCCCAGGTCGACATCGCGATCGCCGAAGGATCGCATGTCGAGCTGGTCGGTCCGTTGCGCGACGGCGAGATCGACATGATGGTCGGCGCGCTGCGCGATCCGTCGCCGGGCGACGACCTGCGACAGATGCCGCTGTTCGCCGATCGCCCGGTGATCATCGCCCGGCCCGATCATCCGCTGGTCGGGCGCGACCCGCTCGGCCCCGCCGACCTGACCGGCTTCCCCTGGATCGTGCCGGGCGAGGGGACCCCGTTGCGCGACCTGTGGCGGCGGATGTTCGCCGCCGCCGGGGTCGACGCCCCGCATGTCCCGATCGAATCGGGGTCGGTGATGACCGTCCGCCAATTGCTGATCGGCAGTGATTTCCTGACCCTGCTCTCGCCCGACCAGGTGGCGATGGAGCTGCGCGCCGGCTGGCTGGTGAAAATCGCCGACGCCCCGGGCGAACTCAGCCGGATGATCGGGGTCACCACCCGCGCCGACTGGCGACCGACGCCGATGCAGGACCGCTTCCTCGACGAGCTGTGGGAGCAGGCGAAAATGGTGGCGGGGCATCAGACTTCGTAATTTCTAATGGCAGGCGCGCGGATTCGATTGGCCGCCGCCGCCGGGCTGTCCCACCACGGGCGCCATGAGGAACGAGAAAATCGCCCTGATCGGCTTTGGAGAGGCCGGACGCACCTTCGCCACCGCCGGCGACTGGGTCGCGTCCTCGGGCCATGACGTCCATGTCTACGACCTCAAGACCGACATCGCCGCCGATCGCGCGGCCAAGCTCGGCGAATATGACGCCGCCGGGATCGCCGGCTGCGCGTCGCTGGCCAAGGCGGTGCAGGGCGGGGCGCTGATCCTGTCGCTGGTCACCGCCGACCAGGCGCTCGCGGTCGCCGAGGCCGCCGCCGCGACGATCGAGCCCGGCACGCTTTATTGCGACCTCAACAGCATCGCCCCCCAGACCAAGCAGGCGGCGGCCGCGGCCGTCACCGCCGCCGGCGGCGACTATGTCGACGTCGCGGTGATGGCGCCGGTCGATCCGGCGCGGATGGCGGTGCCGCTGCTGCTGAGCGGCCCGCGTGCCGACGATGCGCTGGCCGCGCTCGCCGCGCTCGGTTTCACCAACCTGCGCGTGGTCGGCGATACGGTCGGCCGCGCCTCGTCGATCAAGATGATCCGGTCGGTGATGGTCAAGGGGATCGAGGCGCTCACCGCCGAATGCATGCTCGCCGCCGAGGCCGCCGGGGTGCGCGAAGAGATATTGGCGTCGCTCGACGCCAGCGACAAGCCGAAGCCCTGGGGCGCGCGCGCCGACTATAATCTCGACCGGATGATGGTGCACGGGCTGCGCCGCGCCGCCGAGATGGAGGAGGTCGTGAAGACCCTCGACGGGCTCGGCACCGGCAGCGCGATGACCCGCGGCACCGTCGAGCGCCAGCGCGCGATCGGCGCGCTCGCACTGGGCACGCCGCCCGCGGGGCTGACCGACAAGCTCCGACAGATCGAGGACAAGAGGGTGAAGCCAGCATGACGCTCGTGATCGATTGCCACGGCCATTATACCGTGCTGCCCAAGGGCCATGACGCGTGGCGCGAAGAACAGAAGGCCGCTTACAAGGCGGGTGCCCCTGTTCCGCCCTATCCCGACATCAGCGACGACGAGATCCGCGAGACGATCGAGGCGAACCAGCTCCGGCTGATCCGCGAGCGTGGCGCCGACATGACGATCTTCTCGCCGCGCGCCTCGGCGATGGCGCCGCATGTCGGCGACGCCGCGATGGCCAAGGAATGGGCGCGCCGCTGCAACGACCTGATCGCGCGGGTGGTCGGCCTCTATCCCGACATATTCGCCGGCGTGTGCATGCTGCCGCAGTCGCCCGAGGCCGACATGGCCAATTCGATCGCAGAGCTCGAGCGCTGCGTCACCGAACTCGGCTTCATCGGCTGCAACCTCAACCCCGATCCCGGCGGCGGCCATTTCACCCATCCGCCGCTGACCGACCGTTACTGGTATCCCTTCTACGAGAAGATGGTCGAGCTCGACGTGCCGGCGATGATCCATGTCTCGGGAAGCTGCAATCCGGCGATGCACGCGACCGGGGGCTATTATATCGCCGCCGACACGATCGCGTTCATGCAACTGCTCGAAGGCGATCTGTTCGCCGATTTCCCGACGCTGCGCTTCATCATCCCGCATGGCGGCGGCGCGGTGCCCTATCATTGGGGGCGCTATCGCGGCCTTGCCGACATGCTCAAGAAGCCGGCGCTCGACAGCCACTTGATGAACAACATCTTCTTCGACACCTGCGTCTATCATCAGCCGGGGATCGACCTGCTCGCCGACGTGATCGCCAACAAGAATATCTTGTTCGGGTCGGAGATGGTCGGCGCGGTGCGCGGGATCGATCCGCAGACCGGCCATTATTTCGACGACACCAAGCGCTATGTCGATGCGCTCGACATCGCCGACGCCGAACGCCACGCGATCTTCGAGGGCAATGCCCGCCGGGTGTTCCCCCGGCTCGACGCGATCCTGCGGGCCGCCGGCCGGTGACCTGGCTGCGCAATGCCTGGTATGTCGCGGCGTGGGACATGGAGGTCGATCGTACCCCCCTGGCCCGCACGATCTGCGGCACCACGGTCGCGCTCTACCGCAAGCTCGACGGCCAGGTCGTCGCGATGCGCGATGCGTGCCCACACCGGCTGTTGCCGCTGTCGCTCGGGATCAAGGAGGGCGACGCGCTGCGCTGCCGCTATCACGGCCTCAAGATCGGCCCCGACGGCATCGCCCAGGAAATGCCGCTCAAATCCGAACGGGTGAACGACCGGATCTGCGTCGAGACCTTCGTCGTGGCCGAAAGGCACCGCTTCGTCTGGATCTGGATCGGCGACAAGGCGGCGGCCGACCCGGCGACGATCCCCGATCTGTGGCCCTGTTCGACCGCGGGCTGGGTGTTCGACGGCGGCTACAACATGGTGGCCTGCGATTATCGGCTGATGATCGACAATCTGATGGACCTCACCCACGAGACCCATGTCCATAGCGGATCGATCGGCCAGCCCGAGCTGATGGAGGTGCCGATCGAGACCCGGGTCGAGGGCGACCGCGTGCTCGTCAGCCGCTGGATGCCGGGCGTCGACGCGCCGCCGTTCTGGCGCGGCGCGCTCAAGAAGGACGGCGCGGTCGATCGCTGGCAGATCTGCCATTTCCTGCTGCCGTCGGCGGTGATGATCGATGTCGGCGTCGCCCCGGTCGGGGCCGGGGCGACGATCGAGGATCATGACCAGGGCGTGCGCGGTTTCGTGATCGACTTCATGACCCCCGAAAGCGAGGGGCGGACCCATTATTTCTGGGGGATGGCGCGCAATTTCGCGATCGACGACCCCGGCTTCACCGCGCGCTTCAAGGCACAGCAGGGTGGGGTGTTCGACGAGGATGTCGTCGTGCTCGAGGCGCAACAGCGCTCGATCGACGCCAATCCCGACCTCAAGCTGCGCGCCTATGGCATCGACGAGGGCGGGGTGCGCGCCCGCCGGATCATCGAGCGCGCGCGCAAGGCCGACAGGGAAGACGCGGGAATGGAACTGGCATGACGATCGATATCCACGCCTATCTGGAGGAGCTGGAGGACATTCCCGGGACCCGGGTGTTCACCACCGCGCGCGCGCGCAAGGGCTATTGGCTCAACCAGTTCTGCATGACCTTGATGAAGGCCGAGAACCGTGCCCGCTTCAAGGCCGACGAACGCGCCTATCTCGACGAATGGCCGATGACCGAAGCGCAGAAGCAGGCGGTGCTCAAGCGCGATTACAACGCCGCGCTCGACGAGGGCGGCAACATCTATTTCCTCGCCAAGGTCTTCTTCACCGACGAGATCAGCTTCCTCCAGGCGGTCGGCACGATGACCGGCATGACCAGCGAGGATTATCAGGCGATGATGATCGCCGGCGGCCGTTCGGCCGACGGCATGCGCTCGAAGAAGGCCAATCTCGCTGCCGAACAAGCGGCGGCTCAACCGAAACCCACCGAGGAACCCCGCTGATGGCCCGGATCACCGCAGGCGTCGCCAGCAGCCATATTCCCGCGCTCGGCGCCACCCTCGACCATGGCCGGACCGGCGAACCCTATTGGGTGAACTGCTTCGCCGGCTACGACTGGACCCGCGCCTGGGAGGCGGCGGAGAAACCCGACGTCGTCATCCTGGTCTATAACGACCATGCCACCGCCTTCGACATGGACTTCATCCCGACCTTCGCGATCGGCTGCGCCGACCGCTACAAGTCGGCCGACGAGGGCTGGGGGCCGCGGCCGGTGCCCGACGTGATCGGCGACGCCGACCTCGCCTGGCATATCGCCCAGAGCTGCATCCTCGACGAATTCGACATGACGATCGTCAACAAGATGGATGTCGACCATGGCCTGACGGTGCCGCTGTCGATGATGTTCGGCCAGCCCGATGCCTGGCCGTGCAAGGTGGTGCCGATCGCGGTCAACGTCGTCACCTATCCGCCGCCGACCGGCAATCGCTGCTGGCTGCTCGGCGAGGCGATCGCCCGCGCGGTGGCGAGCTATCCGCAGGACCTCAACGTCCAGATCTGGGGCACCGGCGGCATGAGCCACCAGCTCCAGGGGCCGCGCGCGGGCCTGATCAACAAGGCGTTCGACACCGCCTTCCTCGACGATCTCACCGCCGATCCCGACCGGCTGCGGCGGATGCCGCACATCGACTATCTGCGCGAGGCGGGATCGGAGGGGATCGAGCTGGTGATGTGGCTGATCATGCGCGGCGCGCTCGGCCCCGATATCCGCGAACTCCACCGCCATTATCATGTCCCCGCGAGCAACACCGCGGTCGGACACATCGTCCTTCAACCCGAACAGGAAGACATCGCATGAGAATTGCCCTCGCCGGCGCCGGCGCCTTCGGTGAAAAGCATCTCGACGGCCTGAAGAACATCCCGGGCGTGTCGATCACCTCGATCATCAGCCGCGGCATCGAACAGGCCCAGGCGGTCGCCGACAAATATGGCGCGGTCCACGCCACCACCGAACTCGACGAGGCGCTCGCGCGCGACGATGTCGACGCGGTGATCCTGTGCACCCCGACCCAGATGCACGCCGAACAGGCGATCGCCTGCATGAACGCCGGCAAGCATGTCCAGGTCGAGATCCCGCTCGCCGACAGCTGGGCCGATGCCGAGGCAGTGGTCGCCAAGCAGCGCGAGACCGGGCTCACCTGCATGGTCGGCCACACCCGCCGCTTCAATCCCAGCCACCAGTTCGTCCACAACCGGATCGTCGCGGGCGAGATCGCGGTCCAGCAGATGGACGTGCAGACCTATTTCTTCCGGCGCAAGAACATCAACGCCAAGGGGCAGCCGCGCAGCTGGACCGACCATCTGCTGTGGCATCACGCCGCGCACACCGTCGATCTGTTCGCCTATCAGGCCGGGAAGATCGTCCAGGCCAATGCGATCGAGGGGCCGATCCACCCCGAACTCGGCATCGCGATGGACATGTCGATCCAGCTCAAGAGCGAGAGCGGCGCGATCTGCACCTTGTCGCTGTCGTTCAACAATGACGGGCCGCTCGGCACCTTCTTCCGCTATATCTGCGACAACGGCACCTATATCGCCCGCTACGACGATCTGGTGAACGGCAAGGAAGAGCCGATCGACGTCAGCCATGTCGACGTGTCGATGAACGGCATCGAGCTGCAGGACCGCGAGTTCATCGCCGCGATCCGCGAGGGCCGCGAGCCGAACAGCTCGGTCGGCCAGGTGCTCGACTGTTACCGCGTGCTCGGCGACCTCGAAAAGCAGCTCGCGGGCGCATGAGCGCGTCGGGGGGCGTGCGACGGACCCAGGTCGCGATCATCGGCTCCGGCCCGGCCGGGCTGCTGCTCGGCCATCTGCTGCGCGCCGAGGGGATCGACTGCATCCTGCTCGAACGGCAGGAGCGGACCTATGTCGAGAGCCGGATCCGCGCCGGCGTGCTCGAGACGGTCACCACCGACCTGCTGACGCGGCTCGGCATCGACACGCGGCTGAAGGCCGAGGGGCTGATCGAGGAGGGGTTCAACCTCGCCGATGGCGATCATCTGATCCGGATCGACATCGCCAGGCTCACCGGCCGCCATGTCACCGTCTATGGCCAGACCGAGCTGACCCGCGACCTGATCGCCGCCGCCCCCGAGCGCGACCTCGACATCGTGTTCGAGGCGAAGGACCTCGCGGTCCACGACATCGAGAGCGAGCGGCCGTCGGTGACCTATGTCAAGGACGGGGTCGCACAGCGGATCGAGGCCGATTTCATCGCCGGCTGCGACGGCTTTCACGGGCCGTCGCGCAAGGCGATCCCGCAGGCGCGGGTCAGCGAATATGAGCGCGAATATCCATTCGGCTGGCTCGGCATCCTCGCCGACGTGCCGCCCTGCCATGACGAGTTGATCTACGCCAACGGCCCGCGCGGCTTCGCGCTCGCCTCGATGCGCTCGCCGACCCGCAGCCGCTATTATATCCAGGTGCCGATGAGCGACCGGATCGAGGACTGGCCCGAGGAGCGCCTTTGGGACGAACTCGCGCTGCGCTTCGACCCGCTGTCGAAGCACGGCGTCACCCGCGGCCCCGCGCTGGAGATGTCGATCGCGCCGCTGCGCTCATACGTGTTCGAGACGATGCAGCACGGCCGGCTGTTCCTCGCCGGCGACGCCGCCCATATCGTCCCGCCGACCGGCGCCAAGGGCCTCAACCTCGCCGCCTCCGACGTCGCCTATCTCTCCGACGCGCTGATCGCGCATTATGCCCGCGCCGACGAGAGCGGCCTGAACGGCTACCAGGCGCGCGCGCTGTCGCGGATCTGGAAGGCCGAACGCTTCAGCTGGTACCTGACCAAGCTGATGCACCGCTTCCCCGAGGATGGTTCGTTCGACCGGCGGATGCAGTCGGCCGAGCTCGACTATGTCGGATCGTCGGTGGCGATGCAGACGGCGATCGCGGAGAATTATACGGGGTTGCCGCTATAGGGGAGAAGCGAGGGGATCGTCCCTGCCTACTCGCCCCGCAGTCTTTCGAGCGCGGTGCCGCTCCCTTGATCCTCCCTGCGCGTAGCGCGGGGAGGGGAACCATCCGCAGGATGGTGGAGGGGCGATGCAGAACCTCAATGACTGCTGTGGCTTCAAGAAGGCGCACACCTCCACTAACTTGATCTCAGAGGCGTACCGCCAGTGCCACCTTGCCGATCGCGTGCTGAAATAGGATATACCTAAGGAATATCGATCCTCGGAAAGCCAAGAGATGAACAAGCAGACCGGCCACACCGTGCTGTTCAAGTCGAACCGCTCTCAGGCCTTGCGCCTGCCCAAGGAAGTCGCCTTCCCGGACAACGTGCGCGACATCCGCGTGGTGAAGGAAGGGAAGGGGCGCCTGATCCTACCGGCCGACGTGGCATGGGGCGACTTTTTTGACGAACCGGGCATCGACCTTCCGTTGCGTCATCAGCTTCCGGCGCAGGATCCGACATCCCTTGATGCTACGCCCGCGGATTGACGCAAAGGGTTTTGACCCGCTGTCTCTGACATGGCCTGCCGCCATGGATCTCGAACCCGACGCCAAGCCGGACCTCGCCGCGCACCGCGTGCGAGCGCATGCTGTCATAGCCGCCGATGATCGGATATTGCGGCTATGAGACGCGCCTTTCTGTTTGCGGTTCTCATCCTGCCAGGATGTGGTCAGCCAAAGGCCGACGCCCCCGCAAACCCTCCGAAGCGCGAAGCCGTGGCGCTGCTGCCGTTCAACCACAGCGAGGGGTTCCTCGATGGTTACCGCCTGCGTGTACCCCGCGACGGCGACTTTACCTGGAGCGGGATACCGATAAGCGAAGCCAAGCTCGCGCAATTCGTCGATGACCTTGCGAAGCTCCCGCACGGCCCCAACCTCTGGGTCGAGTTCGAACCCGGCGTGTCGCAGGCGCGTGCCGATTTGGTCCGTCAGCATATCATCGACGGCGGCCTTTGCAGGCAGCATCGATGCGGCGAGGTCGGATGGAATGTCAAAAGGCCGGTGTTTTACTGACCGCCTCCGCCTGCTCCGATCTCCCCGCCAGGCCCAGCCACCTCGCGCGTCACCGCCTCGATCACCCCGCGCAGCCAGCGATGCGCGGGATCGTGCCGGTAGCGCACATGCCAGGCCATCTCGACCGGGAAGGTGCCCAGGTCGACCGGCGCCGGCAGGATCTTCAACCGCGGATCGTGGGTGAGGCGGCGGCAGATCAGCCGGGGCAGGGTGGCGCAATAGTCGGTGACCGCGATCATCTCGGGCACCGCCAGGAAATGGGTGACCGAGACCGCGACCTCGCGCCTGAGCCCGCGCTGGTCTAGCGCCTGGAACAACCCTGCGCGCAGCCGGCCGGGGGGCAGGACGTTGACATGTCTGAGCGCCTCGAACTGGTCGCGCGAGAGGCTGTCGCCGATGTCGGGATGGCCGGCGCGCACCACGCAGGCAAGGCCCTCGTCCATCAGATGCTGGACCACCAGATTGTCGGGCGGGTCGACGATCCGGCCGAGCACCAGCGCGGTGGTGCCCGAGACCACCCCGGTTTCGACCAGATCGTTGCCATAAGGGGTGAGGCGCAGCCTGATCCCGGGCGCCACCGCGCGCAGCCGCGCGACGATCGCCGGGACGAGGACATATTCGACATAGCCATTGGGGGCGATCGTCAGCAGTCGCTCGGCGCTGGCCGGGTCGAAATCCTGCTGGCCGAGCACTGCATCGTCGATCCGCGCCAGCGCCTCGGCGATCACCGGCGCCAGTTCGAGCGCGATCGGGGTCGGCTGGATGCCGTAGCGCTCGCGGATGAAGAGCTGGTCCTGCAGCGTCTCGCGCAGCCGCTTCAACGCGTTCGACAGCGCGGGCTGGGTGATGCCGAGCCGCTCGGCGGCGCGGGTGACGCTGCGCTCCTCCATCAACGTGACGAAGACCGGCAGCAGATTGAGGTCGTAGCGCATCCAGATATGCTGCCATCACTATATCTGAAATCCAACAAATAAAGTTCTGGAATATGTCTGATGGGCGCACATCAGGGCCATCGAAGCGGCACCGCATCATGCGATGCCGACCACGCGATGGAGGCCAATATGACCAAGGGTGTAGTGCTTGTGATCGGTTCCAATGCGACCCGGATCGAGATCCAGGGCGGCGGCTGGGCCGCCACCGGGCAATATCTCAACGAGACCGTCGTGCCCGCGATGGCGGTGATCGCCGCCGGTTACGACGTCGTGCTCGCCACCCCCGACGGCACCCGGCCGCATATCGACCCGGCGTCGGACTCGGCGAAACATTTTGGCGGCGACGAGGCTGCCCATGCCCGCGCGACCGCCTTCTACGCCGAGGACCCGGCGATGAACCGGGTGCGCACGCTGCGGTCGGTGATCGACGAAGGGCTCGATGGCTATGCCGGAGTGTTTGTGCCGGGCGGACAGGCGCCGGGCGTCGACCTGATGCAGGATGCCGAACTCGGCGAGATCCTCCGCCATTTCCACGACCGCGCCAAGCCGACCGCCTTGCTCTGCCACGGCCCGATCGCAGTGACCGCGGCGATGCCGCATGCCCGCGAGTTCCGCGCGGCGCTGATCGCCGGCGACGCGGACAAGGCGGCCGCGTGGGCGAAGGGCTGGCAATATGAAGGCTACCGGATTACGGTGTTTTCGAACAGCGAGGAGAAGATCGTCGAGGACGTCATCCTCAAGGCGAAGCTCTATTTCAACGTCGCCGACGCGCTGCAGGTCGCAGGCGGCAAAGTCAGCAGCAATGCAACCGACTTCGCCCCTCATGTCGTCGTCGACCGCGAGTTGATCACCGGCCAGAACCCGGCATCGGATCATCCGATCGCGAAAGCCTTCATCGACGCGCTCGACCACGTTACGGCATGAGGTCGCGCAAGACCGGCGGGGCGCTTCGGCTGCGCCCCGCCGGCTTGTCCAGAACAGGGAAGACCATGATGAACGACAATGTGAAGATCGTGGCGATCCTCGCCGCGCGGCCGGGGCAGGGCGATGCGCTGCGGGCGCTGCTCGATACGATGCTCGCGCCGAGCCGGGCCGAACCCGGCAATCTGCGCTATGATCTGTGGCGCGATCCGGCCGATCCGGCGCGCTTCGTGCTCGACGAACTCTATGTCGACATGGCTGCGGTGACGGCGCACCGCGCGACGCCCCATTTCCAGGACTATCTCTCGAAGATCGAGCAGCTTGCGGAACGGAGCGCCCTCGTGCTTGAGCCGGTTGCGGTCGCCGGCCGAGGTGGTGTCGGGGAGGCTTAGGTCCTCCCTGCGCGTAGCGCGGGGAGGGGGACCGCGTAGCGGTGGAGGGGTTTCTTCGTTCCCCAAACGTTGCGCCCGCGGACCAAAGAACCCCCTCCACCGCTCTGCGAGCGGTCCCCCTCCCCAAAGCTGCGCTTTAGGGAGGATCTAAAGCCGCGAGCCCGCTGCCCTCGGCCGGTCCTCTTCGACCGTCACCCGCTGCGGCCGACCGAACAAATAGCCCTGGGCCTCGGGGCAGCCTTCCTCGATCACCATCCGGTGCTGGGCCTCGGTCTCGACCCCTTCGGCGACGACCGGCAGCGACAGGCTGCGGCCGATGCCGACGATCGCGCGGATGATCGAGCGGGCGGCGGCGTCGTCTTCCATCGCGCCGATGAAGCTGCGGTCGATCTTGATCTTGTCGAACGGGAAGCTCTGCAAATTGCTGAGCGACGAATAGCCGGTGCCGAAATCGTCCATGACGATCCGCACGCCCTGCGCCTTGAGCCGGCCGAGCGTAGCCAGCACGGCCTCGCGGTCCTTCATCAGCACGGTCTCGGTGATCTCGAGTTCGAGGCGGTGCGCCGGGAAGCCGGTCTCGTCGAGGATCGCGCGCACCACCTCGGCGAGGTTGGGGAGCTGAAACTGGACCGGCGAGACGTTGACCGCGAGGAACAGGCCGTCGTCCCATCCGGCGGCGGTCCGGCATGCTTCGCGCAATATCCATTCGCCGAGTTGGACGATCGCGCCGGTCTCCTCGGCGATCGGCACGAAGATATCGGGCGGGATCTCGCCGCGTTCGGGATGGTCCCAGCGCATCAGCGCCTCATAGCCGGTCACCCGCCGGTCGTCGGTGCGCACCAGCGGCTGGAAGGCGACATGGAGCTGGCGGCGCAGGATCGCATGGCGCAGGTCATGTTCGATCGCGCGGCGGGCGCGGACCGCGGCGTCCATGTCCTGGTCGAAGAAGCAGGCGACCCCACGGCCCGACTGCTTGGCGCGGTAGAGCGCGATGTCGGCGCCATGGCGCAGCCCGTCGGCATCGGTCGCGTCGTTCGGATAGAGCGCGACGCCGACGCTGAGCCCGACCGCGGTCGGATCGCGGGCGCTGTCCATCTCGCGTGCGAAGCCTTCGAAGATCCGGCCGATCAGCGCCTGGGCCCCCTCGGGCTGGGCGGCGCCGACCTGCAGGATGACGAATTCGTCGCCGCCGATCCGCGCGACGGTGTCGGTCGATCGCACCGCGCCGGCGAGAATGTGCGCGACCCGGCGCAATGTCTCGTCGCCCGCGGCATGGCCGAAAATATCGTTGACCGCCTTGAACCGGTCGAGATCGATCGCGATCAGCGCGAGTTGCTGCTCCTCGCGCCGGGCGAGCGCCAGCCCATAGGCGATCCGCTCGTCGAGCATCAGCCGGTTGGGCAGATCGGTGAGCGTATCGTGGCGCGCCATATGTTCGATCTGGCGCTGCGCGGCCTTCTTCTCGGTGAGGTCGCGCAAGGCGAGCACCAGGCAGTCGCGCCCGCGATATTCGACCTTGCGGGTCGCGATCTCGAAGCTGCGCTCCTCCTCGCCGGGGGCCGCCAGCATCGCCTCGACCGGCGCCTCGCGGGTCTCGAGCAGCGCCTGGCCGTCGGCGGCCTGCAGCCAGCGTGCCGGGGTTTCGCCGCGCAGCCCGCGCGCCTCGATGCCGAGCATCTGGGCGAAGCGGAGATTGGCCTCGACGATCCGCTCGCCATGGACGATCACCAGTCCTTCGAGCGTCGCCTCGGCGAGGCCGCGCATGTCGGTCAGATAGCGGTCGACGAGCATCGCCACCACCGTCGCGGTCACCAGCAGCCCGGTCGCGGCGACGATCGCGGTGATCAGCCATCCGCGGTCACCCGCCGCGGCGGCACCGTTGCACGGCATCGTCATCACCGTCGCCGACATCGCGGTGAAGTGGATCGCGCAGACCGCGACGATCGCGAACAGCGCCGGGACGACGATCTGGAGGGTGCCGCGGGTCCGCGCGAACACCATGAACGCCGCGGCGAAACAGGCCGACGACAGCAAGGCCGCCCAGGCGATCGGCGCGGCGCTGTAATGGATCCGCACCCCGGATTCCATCGCCGCCATGCCGGCGAAGTGCATCAGCGCGACCCCGGCGACCGCGACCACCCCGGCGAGCGCATGGCGCAGCGGCCCGGCCGCCGGCGCGAAGATCCGCAGCGCCACCCAGAAGCAGCCGATCACCGCGACGATCGACAGGATCGTCAGACCGGGATCATAGGAGATCGCCTTGCCGTCCTGATGCGCGAGCATCGCCACGAAATGGGTCGCCCACACCCCGAGCCCGCCGGTCATCGCGCCGATCGTCAGCCATTGCCGACGGCGACGTATCCCGAATTCGAGCGAGCGCTGGAGCAACATGAACAGCGACAGGCTGCCGCCGATCCAGATCGCCGCGGCGAGCAGCAACAGGCGATGATCGTGATGTTGCCAGGTGTGGCTGAGCACCGAGAGCATGGCTATCGCCTCACCACGCACCGGGCGGACATCGGCGCGATTGCAAAGGTCGGGCATTGCGGGACGAAGGCGCCATCGCGCCTTTCCGAACATGATCCTGGCCGTTTCATGCTGCCGGGGTTATGCCCCGAAAATTACCGGCACGTAAATTTTACCGGTCACTTATCCTTCCGTCTAAGATGTCGAACAATTATGCACATGCCCATCTATCATTGGATGACGACGACTTTAGCTGTTGTTCGATCGATATATGTTTTGTTACGTTCCGTGATTCTACCTAGCATGACATCGGGCGAATATCAGCGGCAGTAAACGAGACCGCTCAGCGCGGCACCAGATCGACATGGAGATGCTCGAGTCCCCGGATGATGTAGCTCGGTTCATAGTCAAGCGTCCGGCTGCCCGGCGCGCCATGGTGCGCCTCGGAGAGCGTGAAGCGTGCGGTCCGATCGAGCAGCCGGTCGAGCATCACCCGTATCTCGGCGCGGGCGAGCGGGGCGCCGATACAGGTGTGCGCGCCGCGTCCGAAGGCGAGATGCTCCTTGAGCCGCGGCCGGTCGAGATCGAAGCTGTGCGGATCCGTCCAGCGTTCGGGGTCGCGGTCGGCACCGGCGAGCGAGAGCACGACCTTCGTGCCCGCGGGCACGTCGACATCGCCGATCCGCGTATCCTTGCGGGCGAGGCGGAAGGTGACCTTGCTCGATCCCTCCATCCGCAGCATCTCCTCGATGAACGGCGCGATCAGCGCGCGGTCGTCGCGCAGCCGCTGCTGCAGGTCGAGATGCTCGGCGAGATGGAGCACGGCGTTGCCGAGCAGCTTGGCGCTGGTGTCCTGGCCGGCGGCGAACAGGAACACCGCCAGATTGACCAGTTCGCCGACCGCCGGGACCGAGCCGTCGGGATAGGTCGCGGTCGCCAGATCGGTCAGCACATCCTCGCGCGGGTTGGCGCGGCGATCGGCGATATAGCCGACGAACAGCCGCCCGGTCGCCTCGGCGAGCCAGGCGAGCGAGGCACCGGCATCGGCATTGTCGACGCTGCCGGGCAGTGGGCCGTTGGTGATCGCGTCCTCGATGATCCGGCGGTCGTCCTCGGGGACGCCGAGCAGATCGGCGATCACCAGCGTCACATAGGAGGTCGCGATCTCGTTGATGAACTCGCAGCCGCCTTTGGCGACCGCCGCTTCGATCATCCTGTCGGCGAGCGCGACCATATAATCCTCGTTGGCGCGCAGCCGCGACGGCACGAACAACCGGTTGAGCAGCGAGCGCGAGGCCGAATGGCGCGCGCCGTCATAGGTGATGAACAGCTCCGATCCGGTGAAAGCGGGATGATGCTCGGCGATCTGCGCGGTGATGTCGGCGCCCTCGGGCGCGAACGGCAGCGGTGCGGTCGGCCCGCCGGTCGAGATCGCCGACGAGAAATGATCGGCATCGAGCAGCACGTCGCGCGCCTCGGCGAAGCCGGTGACGATCAGCGCATCGACGCTGCGCATCGGGCAGACCGCACCGCCCCGCGCGCGGATGCCGTCGAGAAAGGGATAGGGATCGACCAGCGCGACCCGATCGGTGAAGAAATCGGGCTCGTCGAGCGTCTGCGATGCCATGGTCCGTCTCCTCGATGCGGTCCGCTTCGGGGCATTGGTCTTCAAATTCTCCCCAGCAAAGCTGGGGAGGATCCGAGGCATGGGCCTGAGCGAATCCATTATCCGGCATCAGACTATCGCACGGCCGCGATTTGTCCATGATCCATCCTGTATCATTTCTTTTGCCATGCCCGGCCGCTATCGCCACATTGCGCGCACAACACAGCCGGGGAGGCCCCATGACCAAGACGATCGACGAACTGTTGGCCGAGGCCGCGATCAAGGACGTCCATATCCGCTATTGTCGCGCAAACGACCGCCGCGACGAGGATCTGATGCGCAGCTGCTTCCACCCCGACGCGGTGATCGACCTGCATCAGCCGTTCGACGTCGACGGCTTCATCGCGCTCGGGCGCATGGTGCTGAGCCAATATGTGCAGACCTGGCACAATACCGGCAACCAGCTCGTCGAGGTCGACGGCGACGCCGCCTGGGCCGAGCATTACACCACCTCATCGCACCGCATCGCTGCCGACGACAGCGGCCCCGAGCGCGATTTCGTCGCGTCGGGCCGCTATGTCGACCGGATGGAATGCCGTGACGGCGAATGGCGGATCGCGCGGCGGATCATGCTGCTCGACTTCACCCGCACCGATCCGGTGGGACCGCAGCCCGCCGGCCTGGGCGGCGGGGGCGGGGCGCGCGACCGCAGCGATCCGTCCTATGCGATGCGGTTGCGGGGGTGAGGGCTGGGCGCGCGACTGACAATCGCGAACACTATCTCAACCGTTCGCGTCGAGCGTAGTCGAGGCGCCCCGCGAGGCGTCTCGACTACGCTCGACGCGAACGGCCTGTCTCAGGACGCGCGCGGCGAGCCCGCCGGTCAGTCGGGACGCGTCGCGAACCAGATGACGTTGCGCTCATGCTCATTGTCGTAATTGGTCGGTATGTCGACCTGATCGACCGCGAAGCCGGCGGCCTCGAGCCGTTCGGTGAAGGCCTGGTCGGCATAAGCCGACCAGATGGCGAGGATTCCGCCGGGCCGGAGCGCGGCATAAGCGGCGCGCAGCCCCCAGTTGCAATAGAGCCGGTCGTTGGCGAGCTGGACCAGCGCGTCGGGCCCGTTGTCGACGTCGAGCAGGATCGCGTCGAACAGGGCGGTCGAGCGGTCGATCACGTCATGGACGTCGACGATCTCGAGGGTGAGGCGCGGATCGCTCAGCGAATTGCCGAAGATGTGCGCGAGCGGACCCCGCGCCCATTCGGCGACCTGCGGGACCAGTTCGGCGACGGTGACGCTGGCGGTCGCGGGCAGCGCCGCCAGCGCCGCGCCGAGGGTGAAGCCCATGCCGAGGCCGCCGATCAGGACATGCGCCTGCGGATTGTCGAGCCGCTCGCACGCCAGCGTCGCCAGCGCTTCCTCCGAATGGCGGACGCTGTTGCCCATCAGCTCGTCGGTGTCGAACTCGATCCGGTAACGGTCGCCGCACTGGAGGAGGGTCAGATAGCCGCCGCCGGGAATATCGGCGATATCGACGACGTGAACGCGGTTCGACGTCGCAGCAACCTGCGCTTCGCTCATGAAAAATCCTGTCCGGCCTGGGATTTGGCGTCGCGATGCCCGGCTGGCAAGCGATATGCGCCGACCGGGCGCACATGGTCATGTTTCGACGCCGCTGGCAAGCGGTTGGTGGTCGAAGGGCTGTGATGAAAAGCCCCTCCCTTGAAAGGGAAAGGCTTAAGCGCCCTAACCCCGCGCCGGCCGCAACCCCAGCAGCGCCACCGCCGCGACCAGCGATCCGCACGCCATCGCGAAGGCCACCACCGGCAAGCCGAAGTCGAGGCTGAACAACAGCCCCGCGACGATCGGGCCGAGCGCGGCGCCGCCACGGCCGATGCCGATCACCAAGCCGCTGCCGCTGCCGCGCAGTTCGGTCGGGAAGGCCTGGGCGATGATCGCGTAGAGGCCGACCACCCCGGCATTGGTGCAGAAGCCGGCGATCGCGGCGACCAGCGCGAGCTGGTGGAGATCGGCCTGGCCCTGGCCGAACAGGGTGACCATCGCGGTCGACAGCAGCATCGCGACGATCACCAGCGCCTTGATCGCGATCCGCCAGCTCAGCACGCTGAGCAGCAGCGCGCCGGCCAGCCCGCCGACATTGGCCCAGACCAGCACGCCGCCCGCCGCCGACGGCGCGTTGCCCATGTCGACGACGATCTTCGGGATCCATTTCAGGATGAAATAGAAGGTCATGATATGCGCGAAATAGGCGGCGATCAGCAGCGTCGTCGTGCGCGCGAGGCCGGGGGCGAAGAGCTGGCCGAGCGAAGGCTTTGCCAGCGCAAGGTCGGGGGCGGGCAGGGCGGCGACCGGGGCATGACCGATCCGGCGCAGGCTGGCGTTGACCCGGTCGAGCACGCGATCGGGGCGCTTCTGCATCAGATAGCCGACCGATTCGGGCAGCAGCGCCCAGGCGATCGGCAGGAAGATCACCGTCATCACCGCGCCGAGCAGGAAGATGTCGCGCCAGCCACCGGTCGCGAGCAGCGCCGAGGCGATCGCCCCGCCGACGATCGCACCCATCGGATAGCCCGCCGCCATCACCGCGACCGCCAGGCTTCGCGCGCGGCTGCTCGACAGTTCGGCGACCATCGCATTGGTGCAGGCGAGCATCCCGCCGATGCCGAGGCCGGTGTAGAGCCGGAACGCCGACAGCGTCCGCACGTCATGAGCGTGGGTCGCCAGATACATGCCCGACGCCATCACGACGATGCAGCCGAGGATCGTCGGGCGGCGGCCGATGCGGTCGGCGACATTGCCGAGGATGATCGATCCGGCGGCCATGCCGATCAGCTCCATCGACAGGACGAGCCCGAGCGCGGCGCGATCGATCCCCCATTCGGAGGCGATGCCGGGCGAGGCGAAGCTGATCGCCAGCACGTCGAAGCCGTCGAGCGCGTTGAGCGCGACGCACAGCGCGATCGCGGCGATCTGGAGCGGTCGCATCGTCGCATTCGCCAGCAGGCTGCGGGGATCCTCGGGCATTGGCGGTGCTGTCCTCTTCTAAAGTTCTGAGCCCCTCCCTTGAAAGGGAGGGGCTTTTTCTGTTTCACCCCACCGCGAACACGCTCACCTCGACATGGTCGCGGTAGCGCGCGGCGTTGGCGACGAAGATCATCTTCGCGAGCCAGCCATGCGGGGTGTCGGCGGCGACCTCGAAACGCGGAGTGGTGCGGAAATAATAGAGGGCGGGGTCGACGACCTCGCCCGCGGCGATCCGCTGGAGCACCGCCGCCGGGCCGTGGCGCAGGCCCGGATTGACGATCGAGATCAGCGTGCCGTCGTCGGCGCGCAGCGTGTAGCGCGCCTCGACCACCGCGGTGCCGTCGGCGCGGATCGTCTGCCAGTCGGCGCCGCCCGGCAGCACCACGCCCTTGAGCCGGGGGCCCTCGAAGCTGCCGCCGGTGATCGGGATCACCCGTTTGTGCGCGCCGTCGAACGCGCCGAGATCGAGCGGGGCGTCGATCAGCACCCGGAGGGTCAGCGCATGGGTGAGGCCCGGGGCGGGCAGGGCGGCCGCGGGCGCCGCGATCGCCGACGACGCCATGCCCGAGAGCGCGAGCGCGCCCGAGCCCGCGATCAGCAGGCTGCGCCTGTCCGCGTCATGGCCAGCGTCATGATCCTTGTCACTCATCCTCGTCTCTCCTCGTCGCCGAACAGCAGGCGCGCGGCATTGCCCTTGAGGATCGGCTCGCGCACGTCGGGTTTGAATCCCGCCGCGTCGAACGCGGCGATCCACTTGTCGGGCGGAATCAGCGGGAAATCCGACCCGAACAGGAATTTGTGGCCCAGTTGGCCATTGGCATAGCGCGCGATCTGCGGCGGGAAATATTTGGGGCTCCAGCCCGACAGGTCGATGAAGATGTTCGGCTTGTGCAGCGCCATCGACAGCGATTCATCGGTCCACGGCCAACCCGGATGGGCGAGGATGATCTTGATGTCGGGGAAGTCGACCGCGACATCGTCGACCAGGATCGGCTGGCCATATTTCAGGCGGATGCCGCCGCCCGCCGGCATGCCTGTGCCCATCCCGCTATGCCCGGTGTGGAAGATCGCCGGCAGCTTGTAGTGGTTGATGACCTCGTAGATCGGCCAGGCCATCCGGTCGCCGGGATCGAAATCCTGGAGCGGCGGGTGGAATTTGAAACCGCGGACACCATGGTCCTCGATCAGCCGCCGCGCCTCGAGCGCGCCATATTTGCCCTTGTGCGGATCGATCGAGGCGAAGGCGAGCATGATGTCGCTGTTGGCGGCGGCGGCCTCGGCGATCTCCTCGTTGCGGATCCGCTTGATGCCGGTGCCGGCCTCCATGTCGACGGTGAACATGACGAAGCCGATGTCGCGTTCGCGATAATAAGCGATCGTCTCGGGGATCGTCGGCCGGCGCCGGTCGGCCTTGAAATAGGCGGTGCTCGCGTCGAAAAACTCTCCGAGGATCGGGTCCTCGGGGTCGTGGCACGAGATTTCGGCATGGACATGGATGTCGATGGCCTTGAGCCGGGCGAGATCCATGGCCATCCCCTCCTATCGCAGGCTTATTCGGCGTCGGTGAGCATCAGCGCGTCGAGCGCGATCACCCCTTCGCCGGCAGGATAGACTAGCACCGGGTTGAGGTCGATCTCGCGGATCGACGGTTCGGCGACGAGCAGCCGGCCGAGGGTCGCGATCAGTTCGGCGACCGCGGCGACGTCGAGCGCCGGCGATCCGCGGAAGCCGCGCAGCAGTGCCGCGCTCTTGAGCTTGTCGAGTTCGGCCATGATCCCGGCGACGGTGAGGTCGGGGGTCAGCAGCCGGACGTCCTGGAGGATCTCGGCGGTCACCCCGCCGAAGCCGGCGAGGATCACCGGCCCCCAGTCGGGATCGTTGCGCGCGCCGACGATCAGTTCGACCCCGCGCTTGCCCATCCCCTCGACCAGCACCCCGTCGAGGATCAGCCCGGGGCGGTGGCGGGCGATATTGTCGGCCAATTGCTGCCAGCCCGCGGCGAGCGCCACATCGTCGGCAAGGCCGAGCACGACGCCGCCGGCGTCGCTCTTGTGGCTGAGATCGGCCGACTGCGCCTTGATCACCACCGGATAGCCGATCGCCTGCGCGGCGGCGATCGCCTCCTCGACCGTGGTCGCGAAGCGGCCGGCGGGGAAGGGGATGCCGAGCGGCGCGAGGATCGCCTTCGAGCGATATTCGGGGACCACCCCGCCTGCGGGCGGCAGGTCGGCGGCGAGCGGCGCGGGATCGGCGATCGCGAAATCGCGCGCGGCGAAATCGGCGAGCCGCTTGACCGCGCGGAAGGCGCGTTCGGTCGACGGGAAATAGGGAATGCCGAGCGCGCGCAGATCGGCGATATGCTCCGCCGGCATCGGCGCGCCGTCGTCGAGCCCGGCGAAGATCACCGCCTTGGCCGGCCGGAGTTCGCGCACCGCGCGCAGGATCGGCGGCACCTTGATGCCGGCGGTCACCGGATCGGTCTGGATGATCCCCGCGACGATCGTTCCGAAGCGGTCGTCGCCGAACAGCGCCGCGAGCGTGTGATAATAGAGATCGGGGGCGGTCAGCCCCTGCGCGGTGAGGTCGAGCGGGTTGCTGACCCCGACGAAGGGCGGCAGCGCGGCGCGCAGCGCCGGGGCGCTGGCATCGTCGATCGCGGGCAGCGCGAGTCCGAGCCCCTCGCACAGATCGAGGGTCAGCGCCTTGAACGCGCCGGACTCGCCCAGCACCGCGGTGCCGCCGCCGGGCAGAGCCGGGCAGCGCAGCGCGATCTCGGCGATGTCGCCCAGTTCCTCGAGGGTCTCGGCGAACACCACCCCGGCGCGCTGCACCTTGGCGCGCATCACCTGATAGTCGCCCGCCATCGCCCCGGTATGGGTGGCGGCGGATTCGCGCGCGGCGCTGCTCTTGCCCGGATGGAGCAGGACGATCAGCTTGCCCGCCGCGCGGGCGCGCTTCGCCGCCGCGAGGAAGCGCTGCGGCTGGCGGAACTGCTCGACGATCATCGCGATCACCCGGGTCGCGGGATCCTCGATCAGATAGTCGACATAATCCTCGACCCCGCTGGCGGCCTCGTTGCCGGTCGACACCGAATAGGACAGGCCGAGATCGCGGCTGGCGAGGGTGACCCCGAGCACGCAGGCCATCGCCCCGCTCTGCGAGACGATGCCGATGCCGCTGCGGTCGCCGAGCGCCTTGGCGTCGGTCTCGACGAAGGTCAGCGGGATGCGGTCGACATAATTGACGAGGCCGAGGCAATTCGGACCCTCGACGACCATCCCGGCCTCGCGGGCGATCCGCCCGATTTCATGCTGTTCGGCGAGGCCTTCCTCGCCGCCCTCGGCGAAGCCCGCCGAGAAGATGATCGCGGCGCCGACCTTGCGCGCGGCGAGCGCGCGGACGGTGTCGAGCACCGCGACCCGCGGGATCGCGAGCACCGCGACATCGACTCCCTCGGGCAATTGATCGACCGAGGCGAGGCACGGGCGCCCGCCGATCTCGGCGCGCTTCGGGTTGATCAGATGGATCTCGCCGGCAAAGCCGTTGCGGTCGAGATTGGCGAGCACCGAGGCGCCGAGCGCCCCCGGGGTCGGCGAGGCGCCGACGATCGCCACCGATTTCGGGCGCAGCAGGCGCCCGATCGAGGCGGGGGCGATCGGACGGGCCGATCCGGGAAACAGCGCGCTCATGGTCTCGACCTTCATATGACCTCGTAACAGCTTCGAAGCTTGAGCCCTCCCGTTCAGGCAGGGCGATCGCATTTGATTTTCGTCATGCTGAACTTGATTCAGCATCCAGATCCGCAACGTCGTGCCTCTTGCTTCAGCGCTGCGTCTCTGGATCCCGGATCAAGTCCGGGATGACGATTTTCTTGGGAAAGGCGCTCTCGACTCTCGACGATATTCCAGATGCGATCGCCTTTCCCTGACGTCAGGCGCCCTGCTTGCTCTTGTCATAGGCGCCGAGCCCGGGCTTGTACGTCTTGTCGTCGATGAACTGCTTGATGCCTTCCTTGCGGCCGTCATTGTCGTAGCTGTTGGCGGCTTCCTGCGCGCGGATCAGATAATCCTGGGCATTGTCGTAGCTCATCTCGCGGACCCGGCGGATCGCGTCCTTGGTCGCCTTGAGCGCGACCGGGTTCTTCTGCAGCAGGACGTTGGCGACCGCGGTGACCCGGTCCTTCAGCGCGTCGGCGGGCAGCGCCTCGTTGACGAAGCCCCATTCGGCGGCGGTCTTGCCGTCGACATTCTCGCCCATCAGCGCATGGTACATCGCCCGGCGGAACGAGGTCAGCTCGGTGGCGACCTTGGCGGCGCCGCCGCCGGGCAGGATGCCCCAGTTGATCTCGGACAGGCCGAACTGGGCATCCTCCGCGGCGAAGGCGAGGTCGCAGGCGAACAGCGGGCCATAGCCGCCGCCGAAGCACCAGCCATTGACCATCGCGATCGTCGGCTTCTGATACCAGCGCAGCCGCGCCCACCAGCCATAGCTTTCGCGCTGCGCCTTGCGGGTGCCGCGCAGGCCGTCGGCCTCGGTGTCGCGGAAATATTCCTTGAGATCCATGCCCGCGGTCCACGAAGTGCCTTCGCCGGTCAGGACGAGCACCCCGACATCGTCGCGAAATTCGAGCTCGTCGAGCACTTCGCCCATCCGCCGGTTGAGCTTGGGGCTCATGCAGTTGCGCTTTTCGGGGCGGTTGAAGCTCACCCAGGCGATGCCGCCCTCGACGGTGAAGGCGACGGTGTCCTGTTCGGAACGTTCGGTGGTCATGTCAAATCTCCGTGGCCGATGCGGCCGGATAGGCAAAGGAAGGGAAGGGGCCGATCGACCGAGGTCAGATCGGGAAATGGCCGGGCTGGGTTTCCATCGTGATCCAGCGCAGTTCGGTGAACGCGTCGATGCCGGCCTTGCCGCCGAAGCGGCCATAGCCCGAGGCCTTGGTGCCGCCGAACGGCATCTGCGCCTCGTCATGGACGGTCGGTCCGTTGACATGGCAGATGCCCGACTTGATCTGGCGGGCGACGCGCAGGCCGCGCGCCGTGTCGCGGGTGAACACCGCCGCCGACAGGCCATATTCGGTGTCGTTGGCCAGCTCGACCGCATGCGCTTCGTCACGGGCGCGGATCACCGCGACCACCGGGCCGAAGCTCTCGTCGCGGAACAGCTTCATGTCCGGGGTGACCTTGTCGATGACATGCGCGGGCATCAGCACGCCATCCGACGCGCCGCCATTGGCCTGGACCGCGCCGGCCGCCAGCGCATCGTCGATCAGACCCTGGACATGCGCCACCGTCTTGCGATCGACCACCGCGCCGAGCGGGGTCTTGCCCGCGCGCGGGTCACCGACCGGCATCGTCGCGACCTTCGCCTGGAAGCGGGCGACGAAATCGTCGGCGATGGCGTCGACGACGATGATCCGCTCGGTCGACATGCATATCTGGCCCTGGTTCATGAAGGCGCCGAACGCCGCCGCCTTGACCGCTTCGTCGAGGTCGGCGTCGTCGAGGACGATCAGCGGCGCCTTGCCGCCGAGTTCGAGCAGCACGGGTTTCAGATGCTCGGCGGCGCGCCTGGCGATGATCTTGCCGACCGCCGTCGATCCGGTGAAGTTGATCCGGCGCACCGCCGGATGATCGATCAGCGCACCGACGATCGCGGGGGCGTCGGCCGGGGCGTTGGTGACACTGTTGACCACGCCGGCGGGGAAGCCGGCATCGGCGAACGCCTCGACGATCAGCGCATGGGTGCGCGGGCACTGTTCCGACGCCTTCAGGATCACCGTATTGCCGCAGGCGAGCGGCACCGCGATCGCGCGGACGCCGAGGATGATCGGCGCATTCCACGGGGCGATGCCGAGGATCACCCCTGCAGGCTCGCGCAGCGCCATCGCGATGCAGCCGGGCTTGTCCGAAGGGATGACCTCGCCGCCGATCTGGGTGGTGAGGGCGGCGGCCTCGCGGACCATGCCGGCGGCGAGCATCAGGTTGAACCGCGCCCAGCCTTCGGTCGCGCCGATCTCGCCCATCATCGCGTCGACGAAGTCGGCGGCCTTCGCCTCGAGCGCGTCGGCGGCCCTGGTCAGCAGCCCGCGGCGTGCGGTCGGGCCGATCGCCGCCCAGGCCGGGGCCGCCGCGGCGGCGGCATCGGCGGCGGCCATCGCGTCCTCGACGCCGGCGGCGGCGGCGCGAGTCGCGACCGCGCCCGTGACCGGATCGAGCCGCTCGAAACTCTTGCCCGACGCCGCGGGACGGGCGCTTCCACCGATCAGCATATGGGTATCGGCCATCATCAGCTCCTCAGCCTATTATGTTATGTGATATAGCGGTACCTATTGCTATCGTCCATAGCGTAATGCACATCAGTTCGATGATCAGGCTCGAAACCCTGCTCGGCTATCAGATGCGGCGCGCGTCCGCGGCGATGATGGCCGACCTTTCCGCATCGCTGGCCGAAATCGATCTGACCCCGACCCAGATGTCGGTGCTGTTCAAGATCGCCGAACTGCAGGGCGGCACCCAGAGCGAGATCGCCCGGATGCTCGGGCTGCAGCGCGCCAACATGGCGCCGATCGCCTCCCAGCTCGGCGAGCGCGGGCTGGTGGTGCGCGCGGCGCTCGACGGCCGTTCGCAGGAGCTGGCGCTGACCGAGGCCGGCGAAGCGCTGGTCGCCGCGGCCGAGGCGCGGGTGATCGCGCACGAGGCGCGCTTCCTCAAATCGGTCAAGGGCGCCGACCGCGACCGGCTGGTCGCGCTGCTGCGGTCGGTCTGGGCCGACTGACCTCAGCACCGGATCGCGCGGCCGAAGCCGACCGCGAGCGCGGCGCAGGCCAGCATCGCGATGATCGCCGCCGAGATGCGCGGATCATGGATCGCCACCAGCGCGATCGCGAGGGTGGCGAGCGCATTGCCCCCCATCTGCAGCGCGCCGTACAGGCTGACCGCGGTGCCGACCCGGCCTTGGGACCGGCCGATCGCCAGCATCATCGCATTGGGGCCGATCAGCCCGCCGCCGATCGTATAAGCGATCATCGGCAGGATCAGCGCCCAGGGGCTGTCGATCCGCGCGAGCGTGCCGACTAACCCCGCGAGCGCCCCCGCCGCCGAGATCGCGCTGCCGATCCGGATCGTCGCCGCCGCCGACCAGCGCCGGGCAAGCCTGCCCGCGGTGAACGCCCCGGCCGAGGCGCCGACCGCGATCATCCCGTAGAACAGACCGATCCGCGCCGGATCGGCATGGTAGCGGCCGACCAGCAGGAAGGGCGATACCGCGAGGAAGATATAGAGCCCGGCGGTGAGCAGCGTCGCGACCGCGAGATTGGCGCGGAAGCCGCGATCGGCGAGCACCGCGCCCCACTGGCCGAGCAGTCCGGTCATCGGTGGCCGCGCGGGCGCGGTCGTGCGGGGCAGCCAGAGGCCGATGCCGATCGCCGATGCGAGGCTGACGGTCGCCAGCAGCGCGAAGATCGCCCGCCAGCCGAGCGTCGCGGTGATCAGGCTGCCGAGCACCGGCGCGATCATCGGCGAGAACAGGGTGAGGCCGGTGAGGATCGCCATGTCGCCGCGCCCGGCATCGCCGCGGTCGCCGACCATCGCCCGGCCGGCGACCAGCCCGCCCGATGCGCCGATCGCCTGGACGACCCGGCCGACCAGCAGCATCTCGACCGACGGCGCCGCCCAGCACAAAGCCGACCCGGCCGCGAACAGCCAGGTGCCGGCGAGCAGCATCAAGCGCCGGCCATGGCGGTCGGCGAGCGGCCCGGCGGCGAGCTGGCTGGCGCCGAGCCCGACCAGATAGAGGCTGAGCGCGAGCTGGAGCTCGCCCGGCGGTGCGCCGAGATCGCGCGCGGCGCTCGGCATCGCCGGCACGAACATGTGGATCGCCAGCGAGCCCAGCGCGGTGGTCGCGGCGATGAAGACCAGCCGGCGCAAGCTCGTCGCTAGAAGCTGACGTCGATATCGACGCGCCGCCGCGACGCCTCGGCAAGTCCGTCGGCGGTCTCGACGTCGATCGGCTCCGCGCCATTCTCCCAGCGCACGGTCAGCATCTTGCGGTCGACGCCGAGCCGGACCAGCGCCTCGGCGACGCGTTCGGCGCGGGTGCGGGCGATGCCTTCCTCCTCGGCGATCATCCGACCCGAAACCAGCGTCGGTACGGTCGCGCCATGGCCGGTGATCCGGATCGCCTTCGGCTTCGCCGCCCGGATCCAGCCGATCGCCTCGTCGAGCAGATAATCGTCATATTGGTAGATCAGGAAGGCGGCGTCGAAATCATAGAAGAGGTGGAAGCTGCGATCGGCGAAGGGCGGCGGCGGGGCGGTCCGCGCGACCGACAGCGGCGCGACGTTGCGCTTGGGGAGCACGAACTTGCGGCCGGTATAGCTTTCGGCCGGCAGCATCTGTCGGGTGCAGGCGCCGGGCAGGATCGAGGTCCGCACCGCGTCGAGCACGACGCCGCCGCACGGATCGGCCGAACCATGCGTCACGATCCCCTCGACCAGCACCTCATGGTTCCAGTCGGGCTTCGACGGCGCGAGGCTGACATCGTAGCGGGCGCCGGTCGCGCGATCGTCGGCGAGCCAGCATCCCGACTTCTTGCCGGCATCGGCATCGCGGTAGATCGGGCAGGTGATGAAGCGCACCGTCTCTGCCTGGGCGTGCGACGCCGCCGCGACTAGCGCGAACAAGGCGATAAGCTTCCTCACAGCGCGCTCATCAGGTTCACGAGATCCTGCTTTTCCTGCTCGGTGTAACCGATCCGATAGCGCCGCTCGTAAAAGTCGACGATCCCGCGCAGGTCCTTCGCCGATCCGTTCGAGAAATAGGGCGCGCGCGCCGAAAGGCCGCGCATAGACTGGAGGGTGATCTTGCCGACATCGGCGCAGCGCCCGGTGGTCAGCGCATAGCCGGGATCGCTGGTGTAGATCACCTTGCCATAATGCGGGTGGGGCGCGCCTTTGCAGGTGATCCGGAACAGGGGCAGATGCGGCGCCGGGTCGGCGAAGGGCTGGTTGGTGGTGCCGAGATCGACCTGGCCCGGGGCGACGTCGTTCCCCATCTGGGTCATGTTGTGGCAGAAGACGCAGGCGTTGCGCACCGGATTGCCGAAGCCGATCGGCGAATTGATGCCGGCGCTGTCGCTGATCAGGAAGGTCTTCTCGCGGAAGATCTTCGCGCCGCGCGCGACCGATGCCCGGAACGCCGCCTGTTCGGCGGCCAGCCCTTGTTTTGGCTTTTCCCAGGCCGCGAACTCGCTCCACACCGCACGGCCGATGCTGCCGAGCTGGCCCGGCTCGGAGGTGGCGAGCTGTTCGGCGCCGCCCTGGGCGCCGTCGGCGTCGAGCGGGGCGCCGCTGCGGTCGACCTGCTGGGCGGCGAATACCCGGCTTTCGAAATCGGTGATCTGGCGCATCTGCGCGGGGCTCAGATGCTTGATCAGCTCGAGATGGGTCGCGGCGGCGTCGCGCATCTGCAGGTTGAGCGTGCCCGCGCGGCCGTCGGCCATCAGATTGCCCGACATCGGCTTGCCGCTCTCGGGATCGATCGGCAGCGGCATGCCCTGCTTGGGATCATAGGCGAAGCCGATCGCGAGCAGATATTTGAGGTTCGCCGCCGGCCGCACGCGACGATAGACCGAGATGGTCGGCTTGTCGGCCTTCGGGCCGAAGGCGCCGCTGTTGCAGCCCCAGGGATCGCGGACGACCTCGATATCGAAATCGGGCTTGATCGCCCCGCCGTTCAGGTCGCGCGGCGGCCAGGCGCGCTGGATGCGCAGCAGGCCATGGTCGAGCAGCAACGAGTGCGAGGCGCGATCGGCCTGGGGCAAAGTGGGGCAGTTCGACCCGTCATAGGCGGCGAACAGCGGATCCTTGCCGCCGGTCGCGTCCCAGCGCTCGCGCGCGCTCTGCGCCGACAGCGACATCGCGTCGGCAGGCTGGTGGCAGGTGATGCAGGCGCGGCCATTGGGGCCGCTCGAGGTGAAGAAAGGGTGGCCCCTGGTCTTGAGCGGGCCGCCGGTCAGCAGCACCCGGAGCGTGCCCGACCCGTCGCCATAGTCGGCCTGCGCCGGGAAGACGCGGCCGCTGTTCGGCGCCCACCAGTCTTCGGCATGGCCGGCGCGCGCGACGACCGCGCCGCCGGCCGCGAGCGCCGCGGACGCGAGCAGGATCGAGGATAGACGCATGGACCTCATTCTCACCCGCATCCGCCCGTCAGGCGATCAGAATTTCGCGACCGCGCGGACACCATAGGTGCGCGGGGCACCATAGATGCTGCCGCCGTCGGCGCTCGACGAATTCTGGATCTGCGACGCGATATAGGTCTTGTCGGTGAAGTTCGAGACATAGCCCTCGAGCTTGTACTTGTCGTTGATGTCGAGCGTCAGCCGGGCATCGAACACGTCGCGGCTCGGCACGATCGTGTTGACGCTGGGGAAGGGGGTCGCGACCTGCATCGACAGATGCGACCATTGCACGCGCGGGGTGAGCGACATCGTCTCGCCCAGCGGCACCGCATATTGGACGCCGGCGTTGATCGTCCATTTCGGCGAGAAGGGCAGCACCCGGCCCTTGGGGACGAAGCGCAGGTTGGTCGGGCAGCCGGCATCAGTACCCGCCGAGTTGGTGTCGGTGATGCAGGTGCTGTCGGCGAAGCGGGCATGGAGATAGCCGGCGCCGGCATTGACCGAGAAACCGCCGAACTGGCCGGTGACCTCGAGCTCGCCGCCATAGCTGTGTCCCGATGCCGCATTCTGGGTCAGCGGCAGGCCGGCGAGCAGGCTTGAAAACTGGATGTCCTTGTAATCCGAATAGAAAACGTCGCCGTTCACCCGCAGATGGCGGTCGAGCAGGGTGGTCTTCACGCCGGCTTCGTAGACGCGGTTGGTCTCGGGCCCGAAATTGGGGGTGTTGATCGTCAGGTTGACGCCACCCGCCTTGTAACCCTGCGATGCCGTCACATAGAGCAGGGTCTGGTCGAGATGATAGTTGATGCCGACCTTGCCGGTGACCTTGTTCGACTTCTGGGTCGCGATCAGGCTGGCGCCGGCGGGCACCGCCCCCGCGGGGATCAGCCGGTTATAGACCTGCTTGTCGCTCGAATAGCGTACGCCCGCGATCAGTTCGAGCGGCTCGGTGACGAACCAGTTGGCCTGGCCGAACACCGATTTCGAGACATTGTGCGCGCGCGTCTTGAAGGTCGAGGTCGACGAGACGAAGTCGGTGGTGTGGTTGTTGTCGCGCTGCGAGAAGGTGTCGACGAACTCGTCGAGATAGAAGGCGCCGACCACCCAGTTGAACGGCCCCTTGCCGGTCGACAGCAGGTTGATCTCGCCGATCGCGGTGTCGAACTTGGTGCTGACCAGGCTGACCCGGCCGACCGCGGTCGCGGGCGGGCGCGGCAGCGCGGTCGCGGTGCGATCGCCGTCGGTCTGGTCGATCGTCTTGAGATCCTGGTAGGAGAAGAGCGCGCGGAAATCGATGCCCGGGGTGACCGCGATCTTGCTCTCGCCCGACAGGCGGTAGCCGTCCTGGTTCTGGAACGAGCGCGCATCCTCCTCGATCACGAACGGATCGGTCGAGACGGTGTCGCCGCGGCGCTTGACCGCATTGTTGTCCGACTTGCTGTCGAAATAGTCGAAGCGCAGATTGAGCCGGACGACCTCGTCGTTCGAGCGCGCCGCCAGGTTGAAGCGGCCGGCATAGAGATGGACGTTGCCGGGATCGCTCGGCGACGGGCCGATATTCTTGGTGAAGCTGCCGCGGACGTCGCGGGTGCCCGCGACGCGGATCGCGACATTGTCGCTGAACGGCAGGTTGAGCGCGGCAACGGTCTTGTAGGCGTCGTAATTGCCCGCGGTCTGGTCGATATAGCCCGAGATATGGTCATATTCGGGGTTCGGGGTGCGGACATAGATCGCGCCGCCGGTCGAATTCTGGCCGGTCAGCGTGCCCTGCGGGCCGCGCAGCACCTCGATCGAGCCGATATCGTAGAAGCTCTGGCCGATGAACTGCTCGTGCGGGATCAACTGGCCGTCGATGTAGAAGGCGACGCCGGGGTTCGAGGTCGGCGCCGACTGAGCGATGCCGACCCCGCGGATGTTGATGAAGGTCGAGCGGTTGAAGGTGTTGATCGCGACCGAGGGTGCGACCTGCTGGATGTCGGCGAGATTGTTGACGCCCTTGCGCGACAGGTCGGCGGCGTTGAGCACGGTGGCCGAGATCGGCACGTCCTGGAGGCTCTGGGTGCGGCGCTCGGCGGTGACGACGATCTCCTCGAGCGCGCCATCGGCGGCCTGGTCGGCGGCGGCGGGCGCGGCTTCGGCCGGCGCGGCGCTCTGGGCGAGGGCCGGACCGGCAAGCGTTGCGATCGACAGGCCGGCGACGCTGACCAGCAGGTGACGGCGGATGCTGGAATGAGACGACATGGAAATGGCTCCCCTTTTGGAAATCGGCGCACTCACGTCGCCTTCAGACAGGAACCGCTTAATCCTGCCTCCAGCCATATGCAAGCGCGTACATTCCGATATGTCACATTACAGTTTCTCGAACAGGGTCATGCTATCAGCCAAGCCGTCGATCGCAAGGATCGAATCCGCCAATTTTCCGCCATTTTTCAATGAAATCGATTGATTTGCCTGGGCGGCGCAGGCGATGAACTTCGCCCTGAGCGCGGCGTCCGAAAGCGGCCGGTCGGGATGGCCAAGCGCGACCTCGACCGACTCGCTGAAGCGGCCGCCATCGGCGGTGCGGATCGTCAGCACCCCCGAGGCGGCCTGGGCATGGCCCCAGTCGGGATGCTGCTCGAACGCGACCCGCGCCGCCAGCGCGCGGGTGCGCGGATCGGCGAGCCGCGCGGGGGCGAAGCTGTCGAGGGTCACCTCATCCTCGGTCAGCGCCGCTGCGATCGTGAAGGGGATCGAGAATTTGGCGTCGATCGCGACCGACGGCGCGCTCTTGCGATCGGCCGGCTCGACCAGCATCCGCTGGACCGCGCCGCCGACCGCGACGATGCCGACGATCGCGTCGGGATCGATCGCGTGGCGCCGCCGCAGCGTCTGGACCGCCTCGATATAGGCATGGGTGCCGCGACAGGCGGGCCATTGCTTGAAGCTGAGCTGCTCGATCCAGAAATGCGTGCCGAGGCCATCGAGGATGGCGCCGGGATCATATTCGTTCTGCGCATAGAGCCGGAAGAAGCCCGCGCGTCCCTCGAACGGCGCGTCGAAGCCGCGGATGCCGGCCTTCGCCAGCGCCGCGAGCTGCACCGCCGACTGGGCGGGAAAGGCCTCGCGGATCGCGCGGATCACGGTGTCGCGGCTATATTTGATCTCGCCGGGGCCACCCATCTGGCACAGCATCAGCGAGAAGGCGTCGAGCATCTGTTCGGCTGAAAGCCGTTGCAGCCGCCCCGCCGCGGCGACAGCGCCGAAGGCGCCGAGCATCGGCGGCGGATACCAGCCGCCATCCTCCATCGGCCGGCGCAGGCTGAGCCCGAGCCGGCAGACGAGGTCGCAGCCAATCGCGATCGCGGCGAGCAGTTCGCGCCCCGACACCCCGCCAACCGCCTGCGCGGTCGCCAGCACCGCGGGCAGCAGCGAGGCATTGGGATGGCTGGGCGCGGCGTCGAACGCATCCTCATAATCGAGCGCATGCGCCATCGCGCCATTGGCGAGCGCTGCGAGCATCGGCGTGGTGGTGAAGCCATGGCCGAGCACCGTCGCGGGGCCGGCGCCGCCCCGCGCCTGCTCGACGAACGGCACGACATCGGGGCTCAGCCCGCTCGCCGCCAGCATCACCCCGACCCCGTCGAGCAGCGCGCGCTTGGCGGCGTGGATCGTCGCCGCGGACAGGGCCTCGACCGGGCAACAGGCGACATGATCGGCGATCCTTGCGCTCAGTCCCTCACTCGATTCCATCGACGATCCTCTCGATTGTAAGCGCTTGCTATTGCGCAGCTGTGCCGCATCGGCGATGATGCTGTCGAGGATTAATCACCCAAAAGCGGAGAAGATGGATGAGCGTGCCGATGGCGAGCATGAGCGCGAAGATACGCTATCGGCTGATCATACCGACGATCTTGCTGATGCTGATCAGCTCGCTCGACCGGGTCAATGTCAGCTTCGCGGCGCTGCAGATGAACGCCGAACTGGGCTTTTCGCCGAGCCAATATGGCTTCGGCGCGGGCATATTGTTTCTCGGTTTCCTGTCGGGCCAATATCCCAGCATCCTGATCCTGCAGCGGGTCGGCATGCGGATCTGGCTGCCCGCCTGCACGATCCTGTGGGGCGCCTGCGCGGGGGCGATGGCGTTCATCGACAATCATTGGCAATTCTATGTGCTGCGGGTGCTGCTGGGGTTCGCCGAGGGCGGGCTGGCGCCGGGGCTGGTGCTCTATCTCAGCCAATATGCGACCGAACGCGAGCGGGCGACGACCTTCGCGATGCCTATGCTCGCCATCCCGATCTCGATCGTGATCGGCGGGCCGATCTCGGGCTGGCTGATGAGCATGAGCCCGATGGGGATGGCGGGCTGGCGCTGGATGTTCCTCGGCGAGGCGATCCCGACGATCCTGGTCGGCATCGCCGCCTGGTTCTATTTTCCCAACGGCCCCGCCGACACCAAATGGCTCGATCCCCGGGAGAAGGCGTGGCTCGCCGCCAACGCCGCCAACCGGCCCGAGACCGCGCGCGGCAATGACTGGAGCGTGCTCAAGCAGCCGATCGTCTGGGCGTCGGCGCTGCTGTGGTTCTGCCTGTTGTCGGGGGCCTACGGCATCATGTTCTGGTTGCCGCAGATGGTGAAGCAGATGACCAGCCTGACCCCGGTCGAGATCGGGCTGGTCAATGCGCTGCCGTGGATCGGCAATGTCTTCGGCATCTATTTCAACGCCACCCATTCGGACCGCACCGGCGAGCGCTTCTGGCATATCGCGGTGCCGGCGCTGATCACCGCGGTCGCGATCCTCACCGCGGCCGCGGCCGGCGCGAGCATCCTTGGGCTGGTCGCGCTGTTCGCCGCCGGCATCGGCCTCGGCGCCGCACAGGGCGCGTTCTGGGCGTTGCCGACCGCGATGTTCACCCCGGCGACCTTCGCGGTCGGCGCGGTCGCGATCAACATCGCCGGCAGCTCGGGCGGGCTGGTCATGCCGCACCTCGTCGGTTTCCTGCGCGAGGCGAGCGGCGGCTTCGGCGGGCCGACCCTGCTGATCGCCGGAATCCTGGTACTGGCGGCGGTGCTGGTGCTGGCGATCCGCGCCAGCCAGAGCGGCAAGCCGGCGCCCGTGCGATCGTGAGCGAAAGCTTCTCGATCCTCGGGGTCGGCGACGTCGGCGCCAAGCGTGCCGATATCGGGTCGATGTTCACGCATGTCCGCGACGACCTGCGCCGCGGCGCCGCGGTGTTCGGGCAGCTCGAGACGACGGTCTCGGACCGCGGCGCGATCGTCCCCAATGCCCGGCTGGCGATGCGCGCGCCCGCGGCGCTGGCGCCGGCGCTCGCCGAGGCCGGGTTCACGATGATGTCGTTCGCCGGCAACCATTGCCTCGATTGGGGCTATGAGGCGTTCCACGACACCCGTGCGCACATGGCGGCGGCCGGGATCGGGCTGGCCGGGGCAGGGGCCGATGTCGCCGAGGCGTGGCAGCCGGTCTACGCCGACGTCGGGGACACCCGGATCGCGCTGGTTGCCGCCAATGCGATCCTGCCCGAAGGCTATGCCGCCGATGCCGACAAGCCCGGCTGCGCGCCGCTGCGCGCGCATACCCTCTACGAGCAGATCGAACATGACCAGCCGGGCACTCCGGCGCGGATCCGCAGCCATGCCCATCGCGGCGATCTCGCCAGCCTGATCGCGGCGGTCCGCACCGCGCGGGCCGAGGCCGATATCGTGCTGCTGTCGCTCCACTGGGGCATCCACATGGTGTCGGGCACGCTCGCCGAATATCAGGTCGAGGTCGCCGCGGCGGCGATCGAGGCGGGGGCGAGCGCGATCCTCGGCCATCATCCGCATCTGATGAAGGGGATCGGCTTCCACCGCGGCTGCCCGATCTTCTACAGCCTCGGCAATTTCGCGATCGAACAACCGCATGTGTGGGATCCGGCGATCGTGAAGACCGCCTCGTTCCGCCACCTCGTCAGCCTCAATCCGAGCTGGCAGATGGAGGCCAGCTATATGCTGCCCGAGGAGACCCGGATCACCGGCATCGTCGATCTGGTGATCCGCGACCGCGCGGTCGCCGAGGTCCGGTTTCTGCCGTGCTGGGTCGGCGACGATTCGGCGCCGCGCCGCCTGGCCGCCGGCGATGGACTGTTCGTCCGGGTGCACGAGCATCTGCTGTCACTGTGCGCGCGCGAAGGGCTGGCGACGGCGATCGCGGTCGATGGCGATGCCCTGATCCTGCGGCCCGCCTGACCCGCCGACCCTTTATCCAATCGTTTGTGTAAAGCCTCTTCCGGCACCGCAACTTCCTGTTAGATGAGCCTATGCAGCGCGAACGCGACCCGAGACTGGAAGAAGTGGCCAAACTGGCCGGCGTATCTTCGGCGACCGTATCGCGCTTCTTCAGCCGGCCGGCGATGCTGTCGCCGGCGACCGCCGAGCGGGTTCGCCAGGCGGTCAGCGACATCGGCTATGTCCCCAATCTGATGGCGGGCAGCCTCGCCTCGAACCGCAGCGGGCTGGTCGCGGCGCTGGTGCCCGACGTCGCCCAGTCGATCTTCAACGCGACGATCGAGGCGATGGTCGACGAATTGTCGGTCGACGGCCATATCGTCATGCTCGGGCTGACCGGGATCGACAATGCCCGCATGCCGAGCCTGATCTCGGCCGCGCTCGCCCGCCGCGCCGACGCGATCATCCTGACCGGCATCCTCACCGACCGGGCGAGCCGCGAGCTTATGCGCAATCGGCGTACAACCGTCATCGAGACCTGGGGGCTGCCCGACGACCCGATTGATATCGCGGTCGGATTTTCGCATTATGCGGTCGGGCAGGACATCGCCCGCTTCGCGCGCAGCCGCGGCTATCGCCGGCCGCATCTGCTGGCGGCATCGGGGACCCGCGCGATGGAGCGCCGCCAGGGCTTCGTCGACGATTGGATCGCCGCAGGCGGCGACGCGCCGACCGAACAGGCGTTCGAAAGCCAGACCCGCTTCGGCCAGGGCCGCGCCGCCTTCCGGTCGCTGCGCGACCTCGACCCGCGCCCCGACCTGGTCGTGTGCAGCTCGGACTGGCTCGCGCAGGGGGTGCTCGTCGAGGCGCTCGCCGCCGGGGTGCGGGTGCCCGACGAACTGGCGGTGATCGGCTTCGGCAATCTCACCATCGCCGCCGAGATGCGCCCGACGATCACCACGGTCGACATCGACGGCGCCCGCATCGGCCGCGAGGCGGTCAACGTCCTGCGCCGCCGTGCCGCGGGCGAGGATATACCGTCGAACCATATCGACGTGGGGTTCCGGCTGGTGGTACGCGAGAGCGCCTGAGGCGACCGTTCGCCCGTATCCGCGAACGTCAGTATCCCGGACTTGATCCGGGATCTCACTTCTTTCCTTTCCGTCAGAAAAGGCAAAGAGATCCCGGATCAAGTCCGGGATGACGAGGAGCAGGTCAGCCGGCTTCCGCCCGCGCTTCCCGCTTCGCACGATCGAAGCGCGGTGCGAGCGACAGCAGCACGATCGCGACGATCAGCAGACCGGCGCCGATCGTCTCGGGCAGGGTCGGCGCCTTCAGCCCCCAGAAGGCCGCGAGGATGTATGCGGCGACGATCCCCGCGAGCAGGCTCGACGAGCGTTCGAGGGGCACGCAATAGCTGTTCTCGCGCGGGTCGAGCAGGATCAGCGCGGCGAAGATCGAGATGATCGTCAGGGTGACCGCGATCCCTGCGAGCGGCCAGATCACCGGATCGGTCCAGACCGCGAGAAAGCCCCAGCCGAGTTCGCCCGCCTGACTGCCGAGGCCGCTCGCCGACAGCGCGGCGAGGGCGGCGACCGACAGCGGCAGCGCGATCATCTTCTCCTCGACGAAATAGCGCCGCGTCGCCGCCGGGTCGCCGCTCTTCGATATCCGCGTCATCACCGCAAGGCGGATGAAATAGCCGATCGTGTAGAGGATCACCGTCGCGATCGCGAGCGGGGGCAGGTTGAAGCCGCCGCGCTGGCGGACGACGAAGGCGAGCGCCAGCGCGACGATGCCGAGCGCGGTCCAGCTCCACCAGCGCACCCGCCGGCCGAAGATCAGGTCGACCAGCGGCGCGACGATCAGGATGTCGCCGCGCATCAGCAGCTGGATGAACGGGATGCTCACCCCCTCGAAGGTGAACGACAAGGGCACGGTGAACAGCACCAGCGCGGTCCCGATCCCCGAGACGAAGGTTGCCATGGTCGGCACCGGCAGCCGGTGCCCGGCGATGCGGACGCCATGCGCGTCGCGGTGCCAGCCCGAGGCCCAGATGAAGGCATAGGTGAGGATGAGGTTGAGGATCAGCGAGGCTGGCAGTGTCTCGAGCCCGGTCAGCGCGCGGCCGAGCCCCGGATGCGGCTGACTCGTCACCAGCTTGGTGACGATGATGTTGGGCAGATAGCTGAGGAAATAGAGGAAGGTGATCAGCTCGATCGCGAGCGGCGTCCTGGTGCGCAGGCTCATGCGGCCTGTTCCAGCACGACATGGTCGCCGACGGTGCGGAAGCCGGCGTTGAGCCCGGCCTCGGCGCCGACCGCGCGCAGATAGGCGACGACCTCGTCGAAGCGCGGATCGTCGGGCGGCAATATCCGCGGCACCGCGTCGCGATCGATCCACAGCGGCAGCAGCCCGGCACTCGTCACTTTGCCCCCGGCGACTTCGATCCGCGCGATCATCGACATGCGCGCGGCCGCGGGGAAATTATAGAGGCTGTCGAAATCGGGCACCCAATCCTCGGCCAGCGCCTGGATCTCGCGGAAGCTCTTGCTCGCGGCATGGACCGGATCCATCCGCAGGTCGGTCGCGAAATTGCACAGGCTGTAGAAGACCGGCTTGCCGTCGATCAGTTCGATGCCCTTGAGGATATGGGCGTGATGACCGAGGATCGCGTCGGCCCCGGCGGCGATCGCCGCGCGGGCGACGTCGCGCTGATAGTCGGCGATCTCGGCGCGGACGAAATGAATGCCCCAATGGTGCGAGACCAGGACGATGTCGGCCTGCGCCCTGGCCGCACGGATATCCGCCTCCATCGCCGCGAGATCCTCGCGGTGCGGGAAGCTGTGGATGCGGGGCGGGGTGCCGGGCTGGTCGTGCTCGATCTGCTCGTAGATGGTGTGCGCACGCATCGGCGCGCAGCCCGGGCGGCGCTCGTCGGCCCAATAGCTCATCGGCAGGATCGAACTATAAGCGAGGATCGCGACCGTTGTGCCGTCGGGCAGGGTCGAGAGCACCGGTTCCCGCGCCTTGGCGATGTTCGCGCCGACCCCGACCACCTGGATGTCGGCCGCCTCCAGATTGGCGATGGTCTCGAAAAAGGCGTCATTGCCCCAGTCGAGGCAATGATTGCCGGCGAAGGAGATCACGTCATAGCCGGCGCGGCCGAGCGCCGCGGCGCCCTCGGGCACCGCCAGCACCGCATGGCGGGCCTGGGGCAGCCGGGTGCCGCGTTCGGCGAAGCTGGTCTCGAGCTGGCCGAACACCAGGTCGGCGGCGCGCAGCGCCTCGGCACAGCCGGCGAAACAGGCATCGGGATCGTCACGGTCGGGCGCGATATCGCCGGTGGCCAGGATCAGGGGCATCGATCATCCTCTCGCGCTCGGCACCATGATGAGCGAACGTCACCCGACGATCATCGTCGAAAACCCAAAGCCATTGCAAGCGCTTTCATTATTGCCTAAGGGTTCGGTCATCAGGGAGGCCCAATGCAAGACTTCGATCCGCTTCTGCCGGAAACATTCGACAGCGCGAACGCCGACTACAAGGCGCTTCGGGCAAAATGCCCGGTCGCGCACAGCGATGCCTGGGGCGGGTTCTGGGCGCTGATGAAACATGCCGACGTCGCCGCGGCCGCCGCCGACAGCGCGACCTTCATCACCTCGAAGCAGAATGTCGTGCCCGCGGTCGCCTTCACCGGGCGGCGCCCGCCGCTCCATCTCGATCCGCCCGAGCATACGCCCTATCGGCGCGCGCTGGCGCCGCTGCTAACCGAACGCCGGGTGGCACGGTTCGAGCCGATCATCGCCGCGATCTGCGACGAGATGCTGGGCGAGATGGTCGCCAAGGGCGGCGGCGACATTTGTGAGGATTTCTCGGCGCGGATGCCGATCCAGGTGTTCGCGCACTGGATGAATCTGCCGCAGGACCAGATCATGTCGCTGAGCGAGGTCGGTCGCCGCTACAATATCGCGGTCCAGTCGGCCGACATGGAATCGACCAAGGAAACCAGCCTGCTGCTCTATGCGATGGCGCGCGACCTCGTCGCCGCCCGCAAGGCCGATCCGCTCGATCCCGCAACCGATGCGACCAGCGCGCTGCTGGCGACGCGGGTCGACGGCGAGCCCTTGCCCGACGAGATGATCGTCGGGACGATCCGCCAGGTGCTGGTGGTCGGGATCATCGCGCCGACGGTGCTGATCGGATCGATCGCGGTCCATCTGTCGCGCGACCAGGCGCTGCAGGCGCGGCTGCGCGCCGACCGCACGCTGGTGCCGGCGGCGGTCGACGAGTTCATGCGGCTCTATACGCCCTATCGCGGCTTCGCGCGCACCGCGACCCGCGATGTCACCCTGCACGGGCGGACGATCCCGATGGGCGAGCCGATCGCGCTGGTCTATGCCTCGGCCAACCGCGATGCCGATGTGTTCGAGGACCCCGAGACCTTCAAGCTCGACCGGCCGAACATGAAGGATTCGCTCCATTTCGGCCGCGGCACCCATATGTGCGTCGGCGCGGCGCTTGCCCGGCTTGAAATGGTGGTCGCGCTCGACCGGATGCTCGCGGTGCTGCCGACCTTCGACCTGGCGGGCGAGGTGGTGCCGACCCGTTTCCCCGAGATCGGCGCGCTCAAGGTGCCGCTGCACTTCGTGTGAGGCTCCCCAAGCGCTTGCCGGGCTGTTAAGCCGCTTCGCGCCGGATCGGCCGGCATGAGGAGATCGCATGTCGAAGCCGCTCGAGGTCGCGCTGGTCGGTTATGGGATGGCGGGCAAGGTCTTCCACGCGCCGCTGATCGCGGCCACGTCGGGGCTGGCGCTGACCACGGTAATTTCGAGCGATCCCGCCAAGGTCCATGCCGACTGGCCCGATGCGGTCGTCGTCGCCGATCTTCAGACCGCGCTGGCCGAGCGGCCGATCGACCTGGTGGTGATCGCCAGCCCCGATCATCTCCATGCCGACCATGCGGTGGCGGCGCTCAAGGCGGGCAAGCCCGTCGTCGTCGACAAGCCGTTTGCGACCGACCTCGACCAGGCGTGCCGGATCGCGGCACTGGGCACCGAGCGCGACCTGCTGGTGTCGGTCTTCCACAATCGCCGCTGGGATGCCGACTATCTGACGGTGCGCAAGCTGATCGGTTCGGGGCGGCTCGGCCGGATCGTCCAGTTTGAAAGCCATTTCGACCGTTATCGCCCGCAAATACTCGATCGCTGGAAGGATCGCCGCGACGGCGGCATCTGGCAGGATCTCGGGCCGCATCTGGTCGACCAGGCGCTGCATCTGTTCGGGATGCCGCAGGCGGTGTTCGCCGATCTCGCGATCCAGCGCCCCGGGGCCGCGGCGCCCGATTATGCCCATGTCCTGCTGCGCTATCCCGATCTGCGGGTGATCCTCCACGCATCACAGAGCACCCAGGCCAGCGGGCTGCGCTTCGCGATCCACGGCACCGCGGGCAGCTATATCAAGCATGGGACCGACCCGCAGGAGGGGCAGGCGACCGCGGGGCTGATGCCGGACGCGCCCGGCTGGGGCGTCGATCCGATCGCCGGCGAACTGACCGCGGTGGACGGCGACGGCGTGGCGCGGACCGAGGCCGTCGCGACCGAGCACGGCGACTATCCGTCTTATTATGCCGGGGTGCGCGATGCGATCCTTGGCGTGGATGAGAATCCGGTCGGGGCCGATGCCGCGCTGGCGGCCATGACGATCTTCGAAGCCGGCCTCGCCAGCGTACGCGAACGGCGCGAGATCGCGATCTGAGCCGCGATCAGATATCGGCCTCGTCGACGACCGGGCGGCTCTCGCGGGTACCGCGCATATAGCTGGTGGGATCGTTGATATCGGCGGCGATGACGACATGGTCGTCATGGACCTCGACCAGGGTGCCGGCGAACGGCCAGTCGGCGAGGCTGCCGGTCACCCGGTAGCTGACCGTATCACCGACCTTGAACGTCGCCGGATCGAAATTGAATTCGAACGGACAATCCTCACCCATTCCCTGCATCGGTCTCTCTCGTCTCGCATGCCTTGTCGTAGGCAGGCCATATAGCCGAGGCTCGCGCGGCTGGCACCCGCCATTGCGCGATCGGCCCGATCATCATCGCGGCGATGCCGGCTTTACCTGATTTCGGGAATCGCCCCGAACAGCCCGGCCTGATAGTCGCGGATCGCCTCGCCGATCTGTTCGCGCGTGTTCATCACGAACGGACCATGCGCCACCATCGGCTCGCCGATCGGCTCGGCATGGCCATAGAGGATCGTCGCGGGCTGGGTCGCCGTCACGTCGACATGGTCGCCGGTCCGGCCGAACTCGATCAGATGGGCGGGTTCGAGCGGAACCCCGCCGGCTTCGGGACGCCCGGCGACGACATAGAAGAAGATGTTGCGGCCGTCGGGCGCGGGCAGGGTGACCTGGCCGCCGGCCTCCAGTTCGACGGTCATCATCGCGACCCCGGTCAGCGTCGCGACCGGTCCCTCGCGTCCGGCGAAATGGCCGGCGATCAGATTGACCTTGCCGCGCTCGACCGAGATCGCCGGAATATCCTCGCGCTGGAGACCGACATAGGCCGGCGGGGCCATTTTGAGCCGGCCGGGCAGGTTGACCCAGAGCTGCAATATCTCGAGCGGGCCGCCGTCGCGCTTGAACGAGGCCGGCGAAATCTCGGCATGGACCAGCCCGGAGCCCGCGGTCATCCACTGGACGCCACCGGCGCGGATCACGCTTTCATGGCCGCCGCTGTCGAGATGCGCCATTTCGCCGGCCAGGATGAAGCTGACCGTCTCGAAGCCGCGATGCGGATGCGGGCCGAACGGCAGGCCCCCATTGCCCGGACGATAGGTCTGCGGCCCATGATGGTTGAGGAACAGGAACGGATCGACCTGCGGCAAGCCGGGGCCCGGCAGCGGCCGCCGGGTCGAGAGATCGCCGATATCGTCGCGCAGGGCGGCATGCTGGCGCAGAACCTCGCGGATCATGCGAAGCTATACCCCGAAATCGCCGTCTTGAGCACATGTTCGGCATAGATGCGGCTGCCCGGCGCTTCGGAGGCCCCCGCCGCGACCATCAGCGGCAGCAGATGCTCCTCGCGCGGGTGCGACAGGCGACCGGCGGGCGCATCGGCCCAGTGGACGAGCGCGGCGGCGCGCTGGGCCGGCTGGGCCTCGACCGTAGCGGTCAGCCAGGCATCGAACTGGTCCGACGGATCGGTGAAGCGCGGGTCGCCATAGCCGCGCATATTGTGGAAGCTCATCCCCGACGCGACGATCAGCACGCCCTCGTCGCGCAGCGCCGCGAGCGCCCGACCCGCGGCGATATGCTGCGCGGGGTCGAGATCGCGATCGACCGACATCTCGACGACCGGAATATCGGCATCGGGGAAGGCGACCTTGAGCGGCACGAACACGCCATGGTCGAGCCCGCGGGCCGGGTCGACCCAGGCGGTCATGCCCGCCTCCGCCAGCAGCGCCGCGGCGCGCGCGGCGAGGCCGGGATCGCCCGGCGCATCGTAGCGCAACTCATAGGTGTGCGCGGGAAAGCCGCCATAATCGTAGATCAACGGCGGCTGGACGGCGCCGGTGAAGGCGAAGCCGCGTGTCTCCCAATGGCCCGACACGACCAGGATCGCCTTGGGCCGCTCGGGCAGGCTGGCGGGAAGGGCGCGCAGGAACGCCTCCATGCCGGTCCAGTTGCCCGCGGGGTCGGGCATGAAGAAGCAGGGGCCGCCACCATGGGGGATGAACAGGCTGGGCTGACGCATGGCTATTTCCTCGATCGGGCCGGGCGGACGGCGGCGCAGATGCCCGCCGTCCGCTCGAACTTAACCCGCCTTCTTCTCGAAGGCTGCACTGATCCGCAGTTCGGTGCTGTCACCGATCAGCGGCACATAGGTCTTCACGCCATAATCGCTGCGCTTGATCGTCGTCGTCGCGTTGAAGCCGACGGTATAGGCCTTGCTCAGCGGATTGGTCCCGGCGCCGTTGAAGGTCGCGGCAAGCACCACCGGGCGGGTCACGCCGTGGAAGGTGAGATTGCCGGTGATCGCCGCCTTGTTGGCGCCGACCGGCACGACCTTGGTCGACACGAAACGGATCGTCGGGTGCGCGGCGGCGTCGAGCCAGTCGGCGCTCTTGAGCTCCTCGTCGAGCTTGGCGTTGGTGGTCGACACCGACCCGACCGGGATGCTGATGTCGACTTTCGCGGCCGCGACCTTGGCGGGATCGATCGATAGGCTGCCCGACACCGAGGTCAGGTCGCCATACCAGTCGGAGAAACCCATATGCGATACGGTGAATTGCACCCGGGTGTGCGCGGGCTCGACGGCATAGTCGCCGGCCTGCACCGCCTTGGGACTGGTGTTGGCCGGGCCGGACTGGGCAATGGCTGCGGCGCCGACGGTGGCGAGCAGCAGGGCGGCGGCGGACGTTGCGATATACTTCATGGATCGGACCCCGTGATGATGACCCACAGGAAATAGGCGTTGCGCCATTCGCACGGAATAGCCGTGCGATGCGACATTATGTTGCCTCAATCGGAACGCAGCGCCGTGCGGCAGGCGACGTCCCAGGGCTGCTCGCCGCCGAAATGCGCGACCAGGAAATCGGCGAGCATCGCCAGCTTGGCCGGCAACGGCCCCGCCGGACGGACGAGATGAAGCCCCATCACCGGCAGTGGATGGTCGGCGAGGACCGGTACCAGCGTTCCGGCCTCGAGTTGGCGATAGATCATGAATGCCGGGAAGATGCCGATGCCGAGCCCGGCGACCGCCGCCGCGCGCAATGCCTCGCCGCTGTCGGCACGGATCCGCCCCTGGACGCGGATGCCGACCGGACGCGGCCTGGCGTCGAACATCCACAGGCCGGGGTCGCGGGTGCCGGCGTAGATCAGCACATCATGGTCGGCGAGGTCCTGCGGCAGCTTCGGGGTGCTGTGGCCCTCCAGATAGCCGGGCGACGCGGCGACGATCGCGCGCATCGGCGCGATCTTGCGCGCGACGAGGCTCGAATTGCCGAGCGCGCCGATCCGCAGCGCCGCATCATATCCTTCGCTAACGATATCATGGACATGATCGCCATAGCTGACATCGAGCGCGAGCCGGGGATGGCGTCCGGCGAAGGCGGCGAGCACCGGCGCGAGATGCTCGACGCCGAAGGAGAGGGGGACTGCGAGGCGCAACTGCCCCGCCAGTTCGCCGTCGCGCCCGGCCAGCGCCGCGCGCGCCTCCTCCGCCTCGGCGAGGATACGCTGGGCGTGGACGAGGAACGTCTGCCCCGCCTCGGTCAGCGAGATGCCACGGGTGGTGCGGGTCAGCAGCCGGGCGCCGAGTTCGGCCTCGAGCCTGGCGAGCCGCCGGCTGACGATCGACTTCGACACGCCCAGCCGATCGCCCGCCCGGGTCAGCCCGCCGAGGCCGGCGGCGTGGACGAAGGCCTGAAGATCGGAAAATTCCATGCCCGTTGATTGTCGGTCGGCGGGCGCAAGGCAATAGCCGACGGCGTCGGTGCATCACAGCCCGCTGCGCCGCTCGATATCGCCATCCGCTGCAGCCATGTCGATTTCATTCGCTTTACGACGTTTTACGGGTGGCGGGCGATGGCACCCGATATGATCGATCCGTCTTCCGCGGCCCGTCGACACCGGCGGTCGAACGGCTCGAATGAAGGGGCATGCGCCATGTCGATGATAGACTGGAACCAATATCGCGATCAGATTTTCGCCGGCGTAGCCGGGCTCGGCAAGCTGTCGCCCGAAACGACGCGGGGCTATGCGGCGCTGAGCGGGGCGAGCGCCAGGACCGGGCATATCGATGCCAAAACCCGGGAGTTGATCGCGGTAGCCTGCGCTATCACATTGCGGTGCGACGGTTGCATCACCGTCCACACCAAGGCTGCCCGGGATGCCGGCGCCACCCAGGAGGAGGTCGCCGAGGCGCTCGGGATCGGGATCGCGCTGAACGCGGGTGCCGCGCTGGTCTACTCGGCCCGCGCGATGGATGCGTTTTCGGCTTCGGCCGAGAGCTGAACGACAATTTCGCGCCGGTTGCGGCGATTGTGGAGGCAAGAATGATCGAAGTCGTACAGGCCTATGATCGCGCACCGATCGCCGAACTTCCCGGCGACGACGCCGCCGCGCTCGAGTCGAAGCTCGCGACCGCACGCCGGCTGTTCCTCGATCGGCAGGCGTGGCTCAAGCCGCATGAGCGGATCGCCATCCTCCACAAGCTGGCCGAGCGTGTCGCCGGGCAACGCGAAACCTTCGCCATGCTGATCGCGCGCGAGGGCGGCAAGCCCTATGCCGATGCGCTGGTCGAAACCGATCGTGCGATCGACGGCATACGCAGCGCTGCCGAGCTGTTGCGCACCCGCGGCGGGGTCGAAATCCCGATGGGGCTGACCCCGGCCAGCGACGGCCGGCGCGCCTGGACGATCCATGAGCCGATCGGCGTGGTCGCGGCGATCTCGGCGTTCAACCACCCGCTCAACCTGATCGTCCACCAGGTCGTGCCCGCCATCGCCACCGGATGCCCGGTGATCGTCAAGCCGGCCGGCGCGACGCCTATGTGCTGCTTCGAGCTGGTCAGGCTGATCCACGAAGCGGGGATGCCCGAAGGCTGGGTCCAGACCTTCCTCCCCGAGGAACGCGGCCTGGCGGAGAAGTTCGCGACGGATCCGCGCGTCGCCTTTCTGAGCTTCATCGGATCGGCGCGGGTCGGCTGGCATCTGCACTCGATTCTCGCCCCCGGCGCGCGATGCGCGCTGGAGCATGGTGGCGTCGCGCCGCTGATCATCGATCGCGACGTCGACCTCGACGCGATCATCGAACCGATCGCCAAGGGCGGCTATTATCATGCCGGGCAGGTGTGCGTTTCGGTGCAGCGCATCTATGTCCATTCCGACATACGCGACGCCTTCCTCGAACGCTTCGCCGCGCGGGTCGACCGGCTGCGGGTCGGGGATCCGACCCTGCCCGACACCGAGGTGGGACCGCTGATCAACCCGGCCGAGGCCGACCGCGTCGAAAGCTGGATCGGCGAAGCGGTGGCCGCCGGCGCCCGCCTGATCGGCGGCGGGCGGTTGAGCGAGACGACCCTCAAACCCGCGATCCTGGTCGAGCCGCCGGTCGACGCCAAGGTATCGACGCTCGAGGTGTTCGGGCCTTTGACCTGCGTCTATGGCTATGACCATCTCGACCAGGCGATCGCCGCGGCGAACGCGCTGCCGGTCGCCTTCCAGTCGAGCATCTTCACCCGCGACCTGCCGAACGCGCTCGACGCCGCCGAACGGCTCGACGCCTCGGCGGTGATGATCAACGATCATAGCGCGTTCCGGACCGACTGGATGCCGTTCGCCGGGCGTCATGTGTCGGGACATGGGGTGGGCGGAATCCCCTATACGATGCATGAGATGACCGCCGAGAAGATGATCCTGTTCAAACGATAGGACCCTGCCGACTGGGCCGTCGCCACCCGCCTGCAGGCGGGCCGCCCGTCAGGAGGCCGTCGGCGGCTCGATCACCACGATCTTCATCTGCTGGTTCCGGAGCCGCCAGGTGCGGGTGACGCGCAGGACCACCGGCGAGATCACCCAGGTGATCAGCGCCGACATCATGATCGAGGTCATCGCGATGCGGACGACGAAGGGGACGCCCGACGCGACGATCTCGAGCAGCCGGACGATCGCCAGCAGCAAAGGGAAGGTGACCAGCCAGCTCGCGAGCAGCGCCTTCCATTTCGGTCCTGAGGCGCCGCTCGGGACCGCGATGCGCACGACCGGCCGTTCGATCCGGCACAATTCCCGCAGCGAATGGCTTTCGAACCCGTCGATCATCTGCCGGTGAAGCGGCGATGCATGCCATGCCGCGAGCGCGCGCTCGTCGCGGAACTGCGAGACGAGGAAGCTGAGACCGCCTTCCTGCTGGATCAGCAGGGTGGCGAGATGGTGGGTCGGCTCGCCGGCCGCCCCGAACACCCGCTCGAATTCATCGGCGATGAAGCGTTCATGCCCGCCCCGCGCGATCAGCGTGGTGATGGTGGTGAGCAAGGCCCCCTCCGGTGGCGTGTCGGTTTCGGCCATCAGGCCGGCCCGCGCCGGATCGCGGCATAGCGCAGGCGTGCGCAGTCATGACGCGCGGGGCAGCGGCGCTCCTCGGCCGGGGTTGCGGATATGACGGCCATGGCGATGACGTTCCCCCAGGCCCCTTTCGTTCGCGCGGCGTGCCGGACAGGTCTCGCACCCGCCGCCGACCGGCACATCACCCATATGACACCGCGCGATCACCCGTTGGGGTGATGCCGCCTGCCGCATCGGCGATCACAGTCCGACCGACCCCATCCGGCGGAACGAACCCGCCCCGGCCGGAGTGGATCGGCGCCGCGAGAAGGGGGCAATGATGAGCCATTCGCCGGCCCGACCTCGCATGAGCGCGCGGCGCGCTACCGCGCTCGATCGATGGGTCCGCGCGGTCCTGCTTGCCGTCCTCCTGATCGTCGCCGCGCCATTGGCCGCCGGCGCCGAGGTGCGCGACCCGCCGCGCAAACTGATCGACTACAAGCATTCGCGCTGGACCGCCGCCGAACATGTTCCGCCGATCATCTACGCGATCACCCAGGACCAACGCGGTTATCTGATCCTGGGAAGTTCGATCGGCCTCTATCGGTTCGACGGCATCAGTTTCGAGGAGATCATATCGCGCGATCGGGAATTGGTGCACGGTCGGATCCTGTTTCTCCTGAAAGCGCAGGACGGCACGATCTGGGTCTTCTACGACCATGGCATGATCGCGACCTATCGCGCCGGCATATTGCGGATGGATCGTTCGGTCCCGAGCACCGCACCGGAACCCAGTGGCGTGGCCCAGAGCCGCGACGGCACGATCTGGGTGCTTCAGCAGGGCACCGATCGCCCCTTTCTGGTTCGCCGGAACGGGAGGTGGGCGAGGGTCGACGGCGCGTTCGACGTCAATGACGGAACGTCGTTTCGCGGCATTTTCGTTTCCCGGGACGGAACGATCTGGCTGGAATCCTATGAAACACTTTACAGGCGCCGCGAGAATGAGGCGCGATTCATTCGCGTCGCGAAGACCTTCGGCCGGACCAAGCTCAGCGAGGACATCGAGGGACATCTCTGGATTTCGGACGACCGCGGCACCCGCCTGCTGCGACCGACGACCACCGAAGGCAACGTCTACCCGACGCCGCCATTTCGTCGCTGGACGGCGGTCACCCATTTCGACCGGGATGGCAATCTGTGGATCGCGAACGGAGATGGCCTGTTTCGGGTGCAGGAGCCACGGGCGGACGCGTCCCGGACGGCCAGCGACCTGAAGGCGGCAGTCGAAGGATTGTCATCGAAGGACGGATTGACCGCCGACACCACGACGCCGCTGTTCGAGGATCGCGAGGGGAATATCTGGGTGGGCACGACCCGCGGTCTCGACGAATTCCGCAAGGTCAGCATCATCAACGAGCCGCGACTGACCGTGGCGTCGGCAAATGGCGCCGGGCTGCTCGCCGCATCCGACGGCTCGGTCTATATCGGAACCACCGATGCGCTGTACCAGGTGCCGCCGCACGGCCGACCGAAGCTCCTCGCCACATCGCTGGCCGCTCCGCGCTTCATCTGCGAGGCAGCCCATGGCGAGGTCGTCGTGATGGCGAGCAATGTCTTCATCTACATAAAAAATGGTGCCCTGACAAAACGATCTCCTCCGGCCATATTTTCGAGGCATCTCGGTTCCGACAATATCGGCGGATGTGCTCTGGATAAGGCGCGCGGAATCCTCTGGGTCACGCGATCCCCGATTTCGGACGCGGCGATGTCGCTTTACGGATATCGCGACGGGCGGTGGCGTCTGGCCTCGCCCCCCGGCAGGCTGTCGCCGGCGGCGCTTACCTCGACCAGCGATGGCAAGACGATCGCGTTGCTCGGCGCGGGCGATATCGGCCCGCTCGATTCCCAGGGGCGGATCATAGCTCCCCTCGTCACGCACGCCCGGATCGGGGGCAAGCCGCTCCGCATCGCGATCATCGATCGGCTGATCCGGAGCACCAGCCAGGGCATCGTCATCGGCGGACCATTCGGCCTGGCACGGGTCCATGACCGGTCGCTGCAGGTCGCGGATCTGGGACGCTTCCCATGGCTGTCCGGATTGACCGATCTGGTCGAAACCCCGGAAGGCCAGACCTGGATGCTCGGGCAGGTCGGCATCGTCCGCGTGGATACGGCCGAACTCGGCCGTGCCTTTGCCCCCACCCACACCATGATCACCCCGACGATCTTCGATTTCGAGGACGGGCTGCCCGAGGTCCGCAATCTCAGCAGCCAGAACGGCGCGGTCCGCGGCGGCGACGGCCGGATCTGGTTCAACCTCGTCGGAGGCGTGGTCTGGATCGATCCGGCGAAGCTGATCCGCAACAATATTCCGCCGCCCGTGCATATTCGCGGGCTCCTGGCGGGGTCGGTGCAATATCGCGATCCGCCGCCGGCGGTCGAACTGGCCCGGGGAACGACGAGCATCGCCATCAGCTATGCCGGCCTGAGCTTCACCGTCCCGCGGCGGGTGCATTTCCGCTATCAGCTCGAGGGTGTCGATCAGGACTGGGTGGACGCGGGCGAGCGGCGCGAGGCGTTCTATACCAATCTCGGCGCCGGCACCTACCGCTTCCGGGTGATGGCGGCGAACAATGACGGGGTATGGAACCGCGAAGGTGCGACGGTGACGTTCACCATCCCGCCGACGTTGGTGCAGTCGATCTGGTTCAAGCTGCTGTGCCTCGCTCTGTCGGCGCTGCTGATATGGCTATTGCTCCGCCTGAGGACGCGATCGGTCCGGGCCCGTATGCAGGCGCGCTTCGACGTACAGACGGCCGAACGCGAGCGCATCGCCCGCGAACTCCACGACACGCTGCTGCAGGGCGTCCAGGGGCTGACCCTGGTGGTCCAGACCGCGATCGAGGGCCTTCCGGCCGGAAACCGGTCGCGTGAGACGATCGAGCAGGCGCTCGACCGCGCCGACGCGATCATCGGCGACGGCCGCGACCAGGTGTTGGCGCTGCGCAGCGATGCGGCGCCCGACGGCCTGGCGGAGGCGCTGCGGCAGGCGGCGCGATCGATCGCGCCAGGCCCGATCCCAAGCTGCCAGCTCTCGGTCGAAGGAATAGCGCAGGCGGTGAGGCCCGAGGTCAGCCGCGAACTGTTGCGGATCGCGGAAGAATCGCTGCGCAACGCGGTCCGTCACGCATCGGCGAGCCGGATCACGATATGGCTGCATTTTTCCCGGCAGGAACTCGCGCTGACCGTGCGCGACGACGGGACGGGGATCGCGCCGCAGATCCTGGAGAGGGGGCGCCTGGGCCATTATGGGCTGGTCGGCATGCGCGAGCGCGCCGAGCAGATGAACGGTCGGCTCGAGATCGCGACCGAACCGGGGAGGGGGACCGACATACGCCTGAGCGTTCCCGCGAAGATCGCCTATCAGGACCAGCGGCGACCGTCATGGAACCGCCTCGGTACGGCCTGGCGTCGCCGCGCGATGGGCGAACGCTAAACCTGACCCGACCAGCCAGACTCTAGCGCAGCATGAATCCCCGCCGGCTGGCGACGGTGACCGCGTGCGTGCGATCGTCGACGCCGAGCTTCTCGAAGATATGCTTGAGATGCGCCTTGATGGTATCGATCGACAGGTCCAGCCGCCGCGCGATCATCTTGTTGGCATGGCCGTCCGCCACCAACCCCAATATCTCCACCTCGCGGCCGGTGAGATGCTCGTCGAGCGCGTGCGACGCGAGTTCATGCGCGATTTCCGGGCTCATCGCCGAACGGCCCGCCATGACCCGGCGGATCGCTTCGAGAAGCTCCTTGCGGATGCAATTCTTGAGCAGGTAGCCGGCGGCGCCGGCTTGGATGGCGCGCACCACCTGGGCGTCGCCGGGATAGGTGGTCAGGACGATGATCCTGACGTGCGACGACCGCCGCCGGATCGCCTCGATCGCTTCGAGCCCCCCCATTCCGGGCATCTGGATGTCCATCAGGACGAGGTCCGGCTGGAATTCCTCGAACCGCCTTATCGCTTCGGCGCCGTCGCCCGCCTCGGCCACGACCGTCATGTCCGGCTGGAGGTTGATCAGCCCGGATATGCCGTCGCGTACCAATGGATGATCGTCGGCGATCACTATTCGTATTGGAAGAGCGGGATCCGATTTCGATGGCATCCGTCGAACCTCCCCATCGCGCAACAAGCATTGCCTCGCCCCACTGTACAAGATGGACGGATGTCAGGAAATTACCCGATCGGGTGATGTATTTTGCCCGAATATTCGCAATTCCCGGCGACGGATGGACATATGTCATGCTGGCATATCGAACATGTTGGCGTAGAGTTGCGGCGACGGCCCGGCGGTGACGGGGGCAGCGAAGCGAAACACCCGGCCAGCCCCGGACGACATCAGACCCAAACCCGACCAACTTTGCACGTCATGACGGAGTCGATTTTGGCTCGGCACGAGAAGGAGGGGCGCAGGAATAGCGGGGCTATTTCAAGCCCGTCCGACGCTGCGCTGGGCCAAAATCGGCCCGCCTCTGCGGGGTTGCGCTGGCGCAATCACGACGTGCAAAGTTGGTCGGGTTTGGGTCTAGGAACGGCCGTCCCGTTCGCGTACCGCCAACGCCAGTTCGGTGCGATTGCTGACCCCGAGCCTGTCGAAAATGCGGTGGAGATAGACCTTCACCGCCCCCTCGGTGATGTTCAGTTCGCCGGCGATGTCCTTGTTGCGCAGGCCGGCGGCGACGCCCTCGACGATCTTGCGGTCGCGGTCGGACAGCATGGCCAGCGGATCGGCGGACGCAGGCTGCGCGACCAGCCGGAAGGCCTTGTCCATCAACGCCAGATCGATGAAGCGTTCGCCCGCGCGCACCTTCTCGATCGCGATCTGCAGCATCGCCGCCGCCGTGTCCTTGAAGACGATGCCGTCGACGCGCGCCTTGATCGCCCGCAACAGGCTTGGGTCGTCGAGTTCGGCGGTCAGCAGCAGCACCGGGCGCTCGTCGCCATCGGCGCGCAGCTGTTCGAGGACCGCGACACCGCTCCGACCGGGCATGCGGATATCGAGGATCGCGACATCGGGATCGTCGCGCCGGATCGCCGCCAGCGCCGCGTCGCCGTCGCCGACCGAGGCGACGATCGCATAGCCGAGACTGCCGAGCACGGCCTCGAGCCCGGCGCGAAGAAATTCGTGATCGTCGGCGATCAACAGCCGGGTCATGCCGGTTCCGCCATCGGCAGATCGATGTCGAGCCGAGTACCGGCCGCGTCCGACCGCAGCCTCAGCGTGCCGCCAAGCGCCTTGACCCGATCCGCGATCGACCGCGGTTCGATGGCTTCATTGCCCGATCCGTCATCCTCGATCGACAAGGTCAAATGCGTCGGGTCCGGCAGGGCCACGCCGATACGGACGGTGCCTGCCTTGCCGTGGCGTACCGCGTTGGCGATGGCTTCGCGTATGATCTGTTGCACGTTGAAGATGATCCCGGTGGGCAGGGTCAGGTGGCCGGGACCCATATCGACTATGACGGTGATCAACCAGAGCTCGGCCAGCCGGCCGGTGATTTCCATGACCTCCTGATGCAGGTCGCGCTTTCCCGGCTGCACCTCCCCGCGCCGCAACCGATCGATGATCGCGCGGACATGGTCCTGCTCGGCGGACAGCCCCGCGACCATCCTCTGCATTTCGGCCGTGACATCGTGCTGGTCCGGGATACGTCGCCGCAGCGCCTCGATCCGGAAGCGGGTGCCGGCGAGGGTCTGGACGACGCTGTCGTGCAGGTCGGTCGCGATTTGCGACCGTAGCCGCGACATTGCGACCTCGCGCTGCAGCGCCTCGGTCTCCTCTTCGTCGATCGCCGCGGCAATCTCTCGTGCGACGCCGGATGCACCCAGCAGGTCGTCGGAGCATATCCCGACTATGCCGGTCAGCACCACGAGCCCATGCCCACTACGCCCCCTGACCGGGATCGAAAGCCCTTCACCGATGCCCAGCATCGCGATCAGCCCGCCGGGCCGGGTGTCGCCATGGGCGGACAGGCGCCGGTCCGCATCGATCGCCAGCGTTCTGTGGCGAAGCGTGTCGAACAGCATCGGATCGATGCCCGCATCGTCGATCGAAGCGCGCGAAAGGGCGGGAAGGGGGGCTTGCGCCCCATATATTTGCGGCCGCGCTTCCCCCTCGCCGATCCAGGCGATCCATCCCCGCGCCGCGCCATAGGCCGCGACGGCATAGTCGATCGCCTCTTCCGGCGGCGGGTTGCCATTGCCGGCCGCCCCGCGGACATGGCGCGGTACCTGATACATGTTCCGGCTGAAGGCGAACCAGCTGAGCATCAGCGACAATGTGATCAGATAGATGAAGCGGCGGATGAACCTTGGCGTGTCGGGCCGCAGGCCGTCCCAATTTGCCAGCATCCCGGCCGCCAGGAAACACAACGCCAGCGCAACCGCCACGATCAGGATGGTACGCGGCGGCCATCGGGTCGCCGAGGTCAGGATCAGAAAGACGAAGAAGGTCACGAACGGGCTGAAGAAGTCGAGGGTCACCGCCTCGGTGACGAAGAGCCCGATCAGAAACGTCGCGGCATCGATGACGAAGCCGATTCGGGCCAGCCGATAGTCGAACCACCAGCTGCGCAACGCCACCGCGAGCATCGCGCCCGCAAACAACAGATAGGCGCCATAGACGATCCACGCCGCCGAGATGGTTCGGAACGGATGATGCGGATCGATCGCGGCCATGAACCCGAATATCACCGCCATCGCGAGGCGCATCGCGGCCAGCACCAGACCCGATCGCGATCGGCGCATAAGCGGGCTGCTCATCCAGGCACGGATCACTGTCATCTCGGTGGGTCGTCCATGCCACGAATCGCGAGGCGATCACAATCGCCGGGCAGAGCCCGTTGTTCGACCTCGCACCATGATTTTTGCGCTGCCGCACAAAGTCGCAGCACCCGTCACAAAACTGAAATCAACGATGGATAATCGGCGCTCGTAACTAAAGTTACTGGATACCAGGGCGTGCCCCAACACGGCCTTGGGGGAGACAATTGGACATGACGTATAAAAGGGTTTTGGTCGCGCTGCCGCTGGTGGCGCTGGCGATGATGGATGCGCGCATGGCCTGTGCGCAGGATGCCGTGCCGGCGGTGTCGCCGGCCACTGCCGCGGCTGATGACAGCTCGGGCCTCGGCGAGATCGTCGTGACCGCGACGCGGCGCGAGACCGATCTTCAGAAGACCCCGATGTCGATCAACGTGCTCAGCAACACCGCGATCGCCGACCGCCATGTCCAGAGCTTGTTCAACCTCGCCGACGGCGCGATTCCCTCGCTGCGCGTCGCGACCTTCGAAGCGCGCCAGTCGGCGCTGACGATCGGTATCCGCGGCATCGTCCCCTATGACCAGAACCAGACCGCACGCGACGCAGGCGTCGGCGTTTATATCGACGGCGTGGCGCTGGGTAAGACCCAGGGCCTCAATGCCGCGCTGTTCGATGTCGAGCGGATCGAGGTCCTCAAGGGCCCGCAAGGCACGCTGTTCGGTCGCAACACCGAAGGCGGCGCGCTCTCGATCGTCACCAAGGCGCCCACCGGCGAGTTCGACGGCCGTATCGTTGCCGGCATCGGCAATTATGGCAGCCATAATGGCGAGATGCATCTCGACCTGCCGGCCTGGAACAATATCGCGATCAAGCTCGACGGCGTCTATCAGCACCAGGATCCGACCGTGAAGGATCCGCTCGAAGGATCGACCGGCTGGAACTATTATGATCGCAAGGGTGGCCGCGTCGCCGCGCGCTGGACCCCGATCGAAGGGCTGACCGCCGACTTCGCCTATGACTATGCGAAGGACGAGAACACGCCGCAGTACAGCCAGCTGCTCAGCTACAACCCCAATGGCTATAATGTCGGCACCTATGGCGGCACGAACGGCACGACCCTGTTCTTCAACGGCGCCCAGTGCAACACCTCCAACGGCGCAGGCGGCCTCAACAATCCTTGCATCGCTCCCAAGGCGCCGATCGTCGGCGTCCATTCGGACCGGCAGAAGGTCGCCGATGTCGGGGTGCCGCAGCAGCCGAGCGTCGACATCACCCACGGCTTCTCGTCGCACCTGAGCTACAAGGCCGCCGACTGGATCGAGCTGCGTTCGATCACCGCATGGCGCGGGGTCAGCACCGACCAGTGGGACAATTCGGGCGGCCCCGAACGGCAGACCTATGCCCCGAACACCAATTTCAGCCGCTACAGCCTATCCTTCCTCGACCAGCACCAGTTCAGCCAGGAATTGCAGGCGGTCGGCAGCGTCAACCAGTTCGATTATGTCGTCGGCGGCTATTATTATACCGAGCATGCCAGCGAATATGCCGCGACGCCGCTCAGCAATCTGTGGAACGCCGACGGCACCGCCTACACGATCCGCAGCCCGATCCCGACCGGCGTGATCACCAGTGCCAACTCGGGCTATCAGCCTTATGCCGCGTCGTGCAACAACAGCCTGGCCGCCACCGTGCCGCAGTTCGCCAACAGCTGCCAGTTCATCGCCCGTGCCAGCGAGGCCTGGGATCATAATTATTCGCTGTTCGGCAACCTGACCTTCACCCCGGCGGGCATGGACATGCTCCACATCACCGCCGGCGGCCGCTGGACCAAGGACGATCGCCATGGCCGTCTCTATGTCGTCAACAATGCGGCGCAGGGCTTCACCTTCAGCAACAGCATCAGCCGCTTCGATCCGATGGTGAACATCGCGTTCGACGCGACCCCCGACGTCCATCTCTACGCCAAATATGCGACCGGCTTCCGCGCCGGCGGCGCCAACGACCGTTCGCAGAGCTTCAACGCCTTTGGTCCGGAAACGGTGAAGTCCTATGAGGCTGGCGCGAAGATGGATTTCCTCGACCATCATGCCCGGCTGAACGTCGCCGGCTACATCATGGACCGATCGAACACCCAGTTCGATTTCGACCTGTACGATACCAGCGCGACCAGCCCGACCAACGGCAGCCATATCGAGCAGACCCAGAATGCCGGAAACACCAAGATCCGCGGCATCGAGGCCGATCTGACGGTGAAGCCGACCGACGGGCTGACGCTCTCCGGATCCTATGCCTATACCTATTGGAAGGCGCCGGCGGCAGTGAACCCGATCACCGGCGGCGCGCCGCAGCAGCTCTATATCGTCTACACGCCGAAGCACGCCGCGTCGGGCGCGATCGACTATGTGCTGCCGGTGTTCGACGCCAAGGCGAATATCCGCCTGCACCTCGATGCCAACTATGCGAGCAGCCAGTACAGCTTCCAGCTCGAGCCGACCAAGACCGACTCCAGCTTCGTCGTGAACGGCCGCATCGCGCTCGCCGATATCGACCTGCAGAGCCGCGCCAAGCTCACGGTGGCGCTGTGGAGCCGGAACCTGTTCAACCGGACCTATATCTATCGCCGCTCGGCCGCCAATTCGTCGCCGACCTTCAACTATAACGGCAGCACGCTGGTCTCGACGAGCTATGCCGGCATTCTCGGCGACTATGGCAATCTCAACCCGCCGCGCACCTTCGGCGCCGAGGCGACCGTCAGCTTCTGATCCGATTTCCGAGGTAGTCCAGGCGAAGTGGTTCCCTGACTGCATAAACTGGGCGGGTGATCATCCGATCATCCGCCCTTTCTTTTTTGGAGAATGGCGATCGCGAAGGGGGCAAGCTGCCGGCTATATCGGCCGGGGCGAATGCGGCGTCCGCGCACATCGCCACCATCGAAAGCTGCCGCCTGACAGCGGCTTTTCCGATCAAAATGTCAGATAACGGCGCTAAGCCATTGAAAGGTTTGGTGGACGCACTTGGGCTCGAACCAAGGACCCGCTGATTAAGAGTCAGCTGCTCTACCAACTGAGCTATGCGTCCACACTACCTGCGTAGGGGCGGTTGGTGCCGCCCGTCGTGGTGAGGCGCGCCTTTAGCAGGGGATTCGCGCGGATGTAAACCGCCTTTGAAAGAAATTTTCTGTCGCGGTCAGATTCTGCCCATATGACGGCTCGAACGGTCGATCGCCATCAGCAGTCCGAGGCAGATCAGCACCGTCATCATCGCCGATCCGCCGAACGACACCATCGGCAGCGGAATGCCGACCACCGGCGCCAGACCCATCACCATCGACAGGTTGATCGCGAAATAGAAGAAGATGGTGGTGGCGAGCCCGGCGGCGGTCAGCCGGGCAAAGCGGGTGCGCGCGCGGCCCGCCACGCCCATCCCCCAGCGGATCACCAGCGAATAGGCCAGGATGATGAAGAAGCCGCCCATCAGCCCCCATTCCTCGGCCATCGTCGCGAAGACGAAGTCGGTATGGCGTTCGGGCAGATAATCGAGATGGCTCTGGGTGCCGGCGAGGAAACCCTTGCCGGTGATCCCGCCCGATCCGATCGCGATCTTCGACTGGATGATATGATAGCCCGATCCCAGCGGATCGCTTTCGGGGTTGAGGAAGATCTCGACCCGCTCGCGCTGATAATCGTGCATCAGCGACAGCGCGATCGGCAGCGCCGCCGCCGCCAGCAGCGCGCTGCCGATGAACAACCGCTTCGGCAGCCCGGCGAGGAAGGCGACGACCACCCCGCCGGCGAAGATCATCAGCGCGGTGCCGAGGTCGGGCTGGACCATCACCAGCGCGAACGGCACCCCGATCAGCGCCGCCGCCGGCCAGATCGCGATCCAGCGGCGGATCTCAGCCGCCGGCAGCATGTCGTAATAGCGCGCGACCGCGAGCACGATCGCCGGTTTCATCAGTTCGGAGGGCTGGAGCCGGATGATGCCGAGATCGAGCCAGCGCCGGCTGCCGCCACCGACGAAGCCGAACGCCTCGACCAGCACCAGCAGCATCACCAATATGCCGTAGATCGGAAAGGCCGCCGCCTTGAGCCGATGCTCGCCGAGCCGCGACAGCAGCACCGCAAGGCCGAGGAACATGCAGAAGCGCATGCCCTGGTTGAGCGCCCAGGGGGTGACGCTGCCGCCCGCGGCCGAATAGAGCACCACCAGCCCGAAGCCGGCGATCGACGCCACCAGCAGCAATATCCCCCAGGGGAGCTGGAGCAGCGGGGAGGGGACGAGCGAATAGCGGCTCATTCGAGCGGCTCCGTGCTGTTGGCCGGCGCGTCGGTCGCGGGCGGCGGCGGAGAAGCGGGAGCCGGCGGCGGGGCGACCGGGTCGTCGCGATGCTGCCAGCGCATGGCGTCGGCGGCCATGCGCTGCTCGATGGTGCCGCCCCAGCCCTGTTCCATCGCCGCGACCCGCTCCTCGGCGCGCTTGCGGTCGTAGAGCCAGGTGATCAGATCGCGGGCGATCACCGCGCCGGCGGCGCCGTGCAGGCCATGTTCGACCACCACCGACACCGCGTAACGCGGGTCGGCTACCGGCGCGAAGCCGATGAACAGGCCATGTTCGCGATATTTCCACGGCATGCCTTCGGTGCCGGTCATCCCCGCCGCGCGCATCGCCATCGAGATGCGGCGAACCTGGGCGGTGCCGGTCTTGCCGCCCATCAGTTCGCCGCCCGGCAGGTTGAGCCGCGCCGATCCGCCGGTGCCATAAGGGCCGTTGACCACCCCGCTCATCGCCTCGCGGATGAACTGGAGATGGTCGGCGCTGGCCGCCAGCGGGCCGCCCTGCGCGCCGTAGCGCCGGTTGACGATCAGCCGCGGCTGGAGATCGCGGCCCGAGGCGATCCGCGCCGCCATCATCGCCAGCTGGAGCGGGTTGGCGAGCATATAGCCCTGGCCGATCGTCGAATTGAGCGTGTCGGCCACACCCCAGCGCGCGCCCTTGTATTTGCGCGCCTTCCATTCGGCATCGGGCACGGTGCCGTAGCGCTGCGACGGCATCGGCAGCTCATATTCCTGGCCGAGCCCGAGCATCCGCGCGGTCGCGGCGATCCGCTCGATCCCGACCAGCCGCGCCATGGTGTAGAAATAGATGTCGCAGCTCGCCGCGATCGCATGCGCCATGTTGACCGGGCCATGGCCGCTGTGCCGCCAGCAATGGAAGAAGCTGTTTCCGAGCCGGTAGCGGCCGGTGCAATTGACGGTCTGGTCGGGATCGACCCCGGCCTCGAGCAGGCCGAGCGCGACCATCGGCTTGACGGTCGACCCCGGCGGATAGAGGCCCTGCATCACCTTGTTGGTGAGCGGAAGATGGTCGTTGCCCGACATCATCCCCCATTCGGCATGGCTGATGCCGTCGGAGAAGCCATTGGGGTCATAGGCCGGCATCGACACCATCGCGAGGATGCCGCCGGTCTGGGTGTCGATCACCACCGCGGCCGCGCTCTCGGGCCCCAGCCGGCGTGCGGCATAGCGCTGCAGCCCGGCATCGATCGTCAGTTGGAGCGCGTTGCCGACGACCTCGGGCCGGGTGGTCAGCTCGCGGACGATCTTGCCGTGCGCGGTCACCTCCGAACGCTTGGCGCCGGGCTTGCCCCGCAACCAAGGTTCCATCACCTTTTCAAGACCTTCCTTGCCGACCTTGAAACCCGGCGTCAGCAGGAGCGGATCCCTGGTACGGTCATAGTCGGTCGCCGACGGGCTACCGACATAGCCGGTCAGATGCGCGACCGCGGCCCCCGCCGGATAGAAGCGGCCATAGCCACTGCTTGGCGCGACCCCGGGCAGGGTGGGCTGGCGCACCGATACCGCCGCGAAGCGCTCATAAGGGACATTCTCGGCGACCGGTACCGGCTGATAGCCGCGCGCCTTGCCCAGATCCTCGCGGATGCGGTCGAGATCGTCGGCGGTGAGCGCGAGCAGCTGGCCCAGTTCGCCGAGCACCCGGTCCTTGTCGTGGAGCTGGTCGGGGATGATGTCGACGCGAAAGGTGGTGCGGTTGATCGCGATCGGTTTGCCGGCGCGGTCGATGATCCAGCCGCGCCGCGGCGGCACCAGCGTCATCTGGACGCGATTGCTTTCGGCCAGCGTCGAATAGCGTTCATTCTCGGCGATCGCGAGCCACGCCATCCGCCCCGCCAGCACCACCCCGAACGCCGCCTGCGCCCCGCCCAGCACGAAGGCGCGGCGCGTGAACGAGAAATTCTGCGCCTGTTCGGTCATGATCCGGTTGCCGCGAAAGCTCACCGGCCCAGCCTCCAGCGATCGAGGGTTTCGGTCAGTCGCACCATCGACGGGAAGATCAGGATCGACAGCACCGCCTGCGGCACCGCCGACAGGATCGAGCCATGGTCCATATAGCTGCGCGACACCACCCAGCTCGCCGCGCCGATCCCGGCGATGGTGAGCGCGGCCATGCCCCATTCGGTCCAGAAATCGCGCCACACGACATGATGGTCGATCCAGTCGAAGACGAGGAAGCTGATCGTCCACAGCGCCATCGAGGTGCCGAGCATCTGCCCGGTCATCAGATCGTCGAACAGGCCGAGCGGCAGCGCCGCCCAGGCCGCCCACATCTCCGGCCGCAGCAGCCGCCACGACAACAGCATCAACAGCCCGAACGAGGGCATCGACTGGCCGGTGGCGACCATCGGCACCAGCACCACCGCCGATCCCGCCATCGTCGAGACCACCGGCACGGTGCGGGTGCGCAGCACGCTGGGCAGCGGCCGGCGAGCAGGGCGGCTGGCGATCATGCGCCTATGATCCTCACAGGCGCCATCACGGTTTGGGCTGGGCCGGCGGCGCCTCGGTCGGCGCCTCGTAGATCGGATAGACCAGCGCCATGTCGACCCGCGCCGGATCGGCGAGCGGCATGGCGATCGCGCGGTCGCCATGGACGACGACCACCACCGCGACCGGGATGTTGGGGAGATAGACCCCGCCGGTGCCCGAGGTCACCGCCAGGTCGCCGCGGCGAAACGGGCGGCCGCCGGCGACCAGCCCGCGAATCTCGAGGCTGCCGTCGCCCAGGCCGGTGACCAGGGCGGGCAGGCCGGTGCGCACCAGCTTGACCGGCACCGCGCTCTCGCCGTCGGTCAGCAACAGCACCCGCGAGGCGATCAGCCCGCTTTCATAGACGCGGCCGACCAGCCCCTCGGCGGCGCGGACCGGCATGCCCGGCCGAACGCCGTCGCCGCTGCCCGCCGACAGGGTCGCGAAGCGGCGCGCGCCCGACGGGGTCGACCCGATCAACCGTGCCGAGATCAGCGGGGCGGGAATATGCTCGACCAGCCGGGCCAGCGCCTTCAGCCGCGCATTCTCCAGCGCGATCGCCTTGGCGGCGATCAGCGCGCGCTGCTGGCGCGCGAGTTCGAGCCGCAGACCGCGATTCTGGGCGGCGGCATCGAAATAGGCGTCGATATTGGCGCTGGCGTCGGCGGCGGTGCGCACCCCGGCGCGCTCGACCCCGGTCAATGCGCTGCCGAGATCGACCGCGGCGCCGCGGATCGTCGCGAAGGCGCGCGGATCGAGATGCGCGATCAGCAGCAGCGCGACCGCGACGACGACGCCGACCACCGCGACGACATAGCCCGCGAACAGGCTATATTGGATACGGCGCGAAAAGCCTCGACGCCGGTGCCGGGGCGCCGCCATCGCGGGTCAAATCCCGGTCAGGCGGTCTGGAGCACGCCGCGGAAGATCTGCTCCTCCAGCGCGCGCCCCGTACCGAGCGCCACACAGGTCAGCGGATCGTCGGCGATCGACACCGGCAGGCCCGTCGCCTCGCGCAGCACCTCGTCGATGCCCTGGAGCAGCGCGCCGCCGCCGGTCAGGACGATGCCCTGGTCGACGATGTCGGCGGCGAGTTCGGGCTGGGTGTTCTCGAGCGCGATGCGCACCCCCTCGACGATCGCCGAGACCGGCTCGGTCAGCGCCTCGGCGATCTGCGCCTGGGTGATGGTGATTTCCTTGGGCACGCCGTTGACGAGATCGCGGCCCTTGATGTGGATCGTCTCGCCCTTGCCGTCGGCCGGCATCTTGGCGACGCCGACTTCCTTCTTGATCCGCTCGGCGGTGGCGTCGCCGATCAGCAGATTATGGTTGCGGCGGACATAGGAGCCGATCGCCTCGTCCATCTTGTCGCCGCCGACGCGCACCGAGGTGGTGTAGGCGAGGCCGCGCAGCGAGAGCACCGCGACTTCGGTGGTGCCGCCGCCGATGTCGACGACCATCGATCCGATCGGCTCGGTCACCGGCATGCCCGCGCCGATCGCCGCCGCCATCGGCTCCTCGATCAGCCAGACCTGCGACGCGCCGGCGTTCGAGGCGGCGTCGCGGATCGCGCGGCGCTCGACCTTGGTCGATCCCGACGGCACGCAGATCACGATCTCGGGCCAGCGCGGGAAGCGGCGCTGGCCGTGGACCTTCTGGATGAAATGCTTGATCATCTGCTCGGCGACGTCGATGTCGGCGATCACGCCGTCGCGAAGCGGGCGGATCGCCTCGATCTGGTGCGGGGTCTTGCCCATCATCAGCTTGGCGTCGTCGCCGACCGCCTTCACCCGCTTGACCCCGTCGATCGTCTCGATCGCCACCACCGACGGCTCGTTCAGGACGATGCCGCGCCCACGGACATAGACCACGGTGTTCGCGGTTCCGAGGTCGATCGCCATGTCATGCGAGATGGCCTTGAACAGTCGCTGAAAGAACATCGCCAATCCGTTGATCCGTCTATTGTGGCCCGCCTCCGGGCCGGTGCTCAGATATCATGCTACGCCCCTTCACCCGGTGGACAAAAAGCCAATGATGAAGGGATGCGGAAGCCCGCCGCTTGGGCTAGAGCAACCCCCATGTCAATACGCCGCCTGCCAGAGCATCTGGTGAATCGCATCGCCGCCGGTGAAGTGGTCGAAAGACCCGCCAGCGCGCTGAAGGAACTGGTCGAGAATGCGATCGATGCCGGTGCCGGCCGGATCGCGATAAGCCTCAGGGAAGGCGGACTTTCCGCGATCGAAGTGACCGATGACGGGTGCGGCATGGTGCCGCAGGAGATCGCCCTGGCGCTCGAGCGCCACGCCACCTCGAAACTGCCCGACGACGCGATCGAGGCGGTCACCACGCTGGGTTTCCGCGGCGAGGCGCTGCCGTCGATCGCCAGCGTCGCCGACGTCACGATCGAGAGCCGGGTGCGCGGCGCCGACGGCTGGTCGCGGCGGATCGATCATGGCGTGCTGGCGGGGGAGGGGCCGGCTGCACTGCCGCCCGGCACCCGCATCCGCGTGTCCGACCTGTTCGCCAAGGTGCCGGCGCGGCGCAAGTTCCTGCGATCGGCGCGCGCCGAATATGCCGCCTGCGTCGATGTCGTCAAAAGGCTGGCGATGGCGCGCCCCGATATCGGCTTCGCGCTCGAACATGACGGGCGCCGGTCGATCTCGGTCTCGCCCGGCGAGGAACAGGTCGATCGGGTCGCGGCGCTCACCGACCGCGACCTCGCCGACAACAGCGTCGCGGTCGATTATCGCCGCGAGGCGGTGAGCTTGGTCGGGGTCGCCGGGCTGCCGACCTTCAACCGCGGGGTCGCCGACCACCAGTTCCTGTTCGTCAACAACCGGCCGGTGAAGGACCGGCTGCTGATCGGCGCGGTGCGCGCGGCCTATCAGGACATGCTCGCGCGCGACCGCCATCCGGTGGTGGCGCTGTTCGTCGAGCTGCCGGGCGACCTGGTCGACGTCAATGTCCACCCCGCCAAGACCGAGGTGCGCTTCCGCGATCCCGGGCTGATCCGCGGGATGATCGTCGGCGGCCTGCGCGCCGCGCTCGACGCCGCCGGCCATCGCAGCGCGCAGCGGCCGTCGGCGGCCTCGCTCGGCAACTGGCAGCCGGGAAGCCTGCCGTCCTTTCCGGGGACGCCGTCATCATCGAACTTCCATTATCCGGCCCCAACCAGCGGCAACGCCCAGGCGAGCGTCTGGGAAAGCATCCCCGGCTTCACACCGGCGCCGATGGGCCGCGCCGAACCCGCCTTCGCGGCCCCGCCCGAACCGGCGAGCTTCCCGATGGGGGTCGCACGCGGCCAGGTCGCGGCGACCTATATCGTCGCCGAGGCGAGCGACGGGCTGGTGATCGTCGACCAGCATGCCGCGCATGAGCGGCTGGTGCTCGAACGGATGCGCCGGGCACTCGCCGACGGCGGGGTCGCGCGCCAGGCGCTGCTGCTGCCCGAGGTGGTCGAACTCGACGAGGTCGGCTGCGACCGGCTCGAGGCGCGGCTCGACGAACTGTCCGAAATGGGGCTCGAACTCGAACGCTTCGGCCCGAAAGCGATGCTGGTGCGGGCAACCCCGGCGCTGCTCGGCCAGGGCGATGTCCGCGGGCTGGTGGTCGACCTTGCCGACGAGCTGGCGGCCTATGACTCGGCACTGTCGCTCAAGGAACGGCTCGACCATGTCGCGGCAACGATGGCGTGCCACGGATCGGTGCGGGCCGGGCGGATATTGTCGGTCGCCGAGATGAACGCGCTGCTGCGCGAGATGGAGGTCACCCCGCATTCGGGGCAGTGCAACCATGGCCGACCGACCTGGATCAAGCTCGGCCATAACGACATCGAGAAACTGTTCGGGCGGAAGTGATGTATCGGCCGATCCATGGCCAAACGGGATATTGTTGACTCAGTCAACATGATATAGACAAGGGGGCATGAACGCTCCTCATTCCGCCCGTCATGACGACGATGTCGCCGCGCTGCGTGCCTTCAACCGCGCCTACACCCGCCGGCTCGGCCTGCTGAACGCGCATTATGACCGCAGCCCCTTCTCGCTGAGCGAGGCGCGGGTGCTCTACGAGCTGGCGCACCGGAGCGATCCGACCTCGGCCGAGATCATGCGCGCGCTCGATCTGGACCGCGCCCAGCTCAGCCGGACGCTCAAGCGCTTCGCCGATCGCGGGCTGGTCGAGATGCGGGCCGGGGCCGGCGACGCCCGCCACCGGCTGCTGGCGCTGACCGCGGCGGGGCAGGCGGCCTATGCCGAGTTGGAGGGCAACACCAGAGGCGCGGTCGGGGCGCTGCTCGACGGGCTGTCGCCGGCGCGGCGGACACGGCTGCTCGCGGCGGCAGGGGCGATCGAGCAGGTTTTCGCCGATACCCCCGCGACGGTGACCCTGCGCGACCCGAAGCCGGGTGATCTCGGCTGGATCGTCCACCGCCAGACACTACTCTATGCCGAGGAATATGGCTGGAACAGCGAATATGAGGCGCTGGCCGCGCGCATCCTCGCCGATTTCGTCGACGGGTTCGATCCGGCGGGCGAAGCCGCCTGGATCGCCGAGCAGGACGGCCGGATCGTCGGATCGATCTTCCTGGTCCATGGCACCGAACCCGATCTCGGCAAGCTGCGGCTGCTCTATGTCGAGCCCGATGCACGGGGATCGGGGGTTGGCGCGATGCTGGTCGCGGCCTGCGTCGAGCGGGCCCGCGCGGTCGGCTACAGGCGGCTCGATCTGTGGACCAACAGCGTGCTGACGGCGGCGCGGCGGATCTATGAGCGCGCGGGGTTCGTGCTGGTCGACGAAGCGCCGCACCGCTCGTTCGGGCATGACCTGGTCGGGCAGACCTGGTCGCTCGATCTGGGGTAGGTTCTGGCAAGGTGCCGGCGAGGTTTCCCCCGCCGGCCCTCGTTCGATCAGAAGCCCGAGCTCAGCGTGAAGCTGAACCCGCGCCCGCCGCCGACATTGTAGGTCGGCGAGGTGCCTGCGATCACGGTGCCGTTGCGGGCGGTGGTCGCCAGCGCGTTGGACGACACGCCCTGGATCCCCGACAGATATTTCTTATTGGTGACGTTCATGACGTTGAACTGGATCTGCGGCTTGTAGGCGAAGCCGATCGTCCCGAACCGATACCCCAACGACACATTGGCATATTCGAAGGACGGCAGCCGCTCGTCGTTCATGAAGGTCGAATATTGGCTGCTGACATAATTGCCTTCGACGCTGCCGAACAGATGGCCGTCGTCATAGGAGATGCCGGCCGCCGACACCCATTTCGGGCTGAGCACGGCGCGATTGCCGGTCGTCGGCAGGAAGGTGCCGCGGACCGGATAATCGTCCTTCACCTTGGCGCTGTCGAGATATTGGCCGGAGACATAGGGGCTGAAGCCGTGGATCGGGTTGAGGCCGAGCTCGGCTTCGACGCCGCGCGCGGTCTGGGTCCCGACATTGACCGCGAAGCCAACGCTGGTGCCGTTGACGATCTGGCTGCCCTGGACCAGCCGATCCTTGATCTTGTAGTTGAAGCCAGCGACCTGGAAGTTGACGAGGCCGTGGTAGCGATAGCCGATTTCCTGGCTGAACGCATATTCGGCCTTGAACTTGTCGAGCGCGACGCTCGACGGCGCGCCGGTCGCGACATTGTAGATGTTGACGTAGGACGACACCGCCGACGGCGCCCGGAACGCGGTCGTCGCATCGGCGAAGACCTGGTTGCGATCGTCGAAATTATAGCGGATCGACGCCTGCGGCAGCGGCTTGCTGTTGCTGCTGTGGGTGCGCTGGTTGGTGCCGGGCAGCGGGCTGGTGGCGACGCGGTCGATCCACACCTGCTTGAAGCCGACATTGATCAGCAGCTTGTCGTCGAGCAGCTTGATGGTGTCGTCGATATAGACGCCGTGGACATTCTGGTTGATCGTCGCATCGAAGTTGCGCAGCACCCCGCCGCTGCTGGTCAGCACCGGATTGTCGCGGCCATAGGGATCCGCGACATGGCCGTTGGCGTCGGCGATCTCGAACGCCGCCTTTTCGCGATGCTTGAAGTGCGAATACCAATAGCCGAGGCGGATCTGGCTGTTGCCGGTGTTCCACGCCAGGAAGCTGTTCTGGCCGAAGGTCTTCTGGTCATATTGGTCGACATTCATGACCGTGACCGGGTTGGTCGTGCCGGCGGGCACGCCGAGCGGACCGGCGGCCTGCGTGCCATAGAAGGCGGTGGCGGTGTTGAGGTTGCTGGCGCCGTTGATGATGCCGTGGGTGTAGAGGAAATAAGGCGTGACGTTCAGTGTCAGGCTGTCGGTCAGATGGAATTCCGACGGCGCGCTGGCGTAGACGCTCTGGCGGTCGCCGATGCGCAGCTTGATCGAATTGGCGTCGCCCGCGGTGTAGCCCGGGTTGAAGTTGAAGCTGGTCTTGGACAGGTTCCACTGGGCCAGCGTCGGGTTGCGATAGCGGTCGAAGCTTTCCTCATTATAGGTAGCGACCAGCGTCACCTTGCTGCCATCGTCCCATTCCTTGACGAACTTGCTGTCGACATGATGGCGCTCGCTGCGGCCCGGACCGCGCCAGTTATGCTGGTAGGATTCCGAACCCGACACGAAACCGCGGATGCCGGTGTTGCCGATGTCACCGGTCTCGAGACGCAGGAATTCGCGGTGCAGGCCATGATTGCCGATGCTGGCGCTGGCATAGCCGCCCATCTCGCGCGACGGCATGATCAGCTCTTCCTGGAGCAGCGCGCCGACCGAATTATAGACGGGGGCGGTGATGTCGGTCGAGCCACGGGTCAGGTTGACGCGGCCGATATTCTCGGTGTCGCCCCATTCCTCGGGGAAGGCGCTGTAGGACAGCTGGTCACCGGCGGGCATGCCTTCGAAGTTGAAGCCCAGCGAGGTCTGGCTCAGGCCGCGGATCGACAGCGCCGACGAATGGCCGAACGGATCCTGGTTGGCGAGCACCACGCCCGGCAGGCTCTTGACAACGGTGAAGACGTTCGCGGTGGCGAGCTGCTTGTCGATATAGTCCCGGGTGACGGTGCTGCGCAGCTTGGTGCCGGTCTGCACCGCCATCAGGCCGCCGCCCGGGGTGTTGCCGGTGACGCCGTTGGCGGACAGCCGGCCGCCGGTGACGACGATGTCCTGCGATCCCTGGTCGGCGGTGCCGTTGAAGCGGGTGTCGCCCTCGGCGGTCGCGGCATCGGCGGGCGCCGGGGCCGGCGCCGTCTGGGCCGTAGCGGGATAAGCGATCAGGAGCGTGGCCAGCGCCGAGCCGGTCAGCAATGTCGATAGTTTAAGGCAGTCCATTGTCATTCCCCTTTTAGGAACCAGTGTTCTCGTCCTGCGCTCTCCAGCGGATCTTATGTTCTCGAGAGAGATGGTCGGCATGCGGTCGGCCGCCGCGGCGCCAGCGGGCGCGCGCTATCCGGGCGGGTGCGCCCGATGAAGGAAAGATGCGTTGCGCTGATCGTCGACGCGGGGCCGTGTTGCCATGCGCAAGGTTAGATCATGATTCGAACACAGTGGCAATATATGGTTCGAAATCTATCCTAAGTATGCCAATCTTTGTTTTACGTGTGGCAGATCAGCCACTTGCCGCGAGCATCGCCCCGAGCAGGCCGGCATCCCCCCCCAACATGGTCGCCACCAGCACCGGCGCCGTCGGCGGCTTGAGCATGCGCCGCCGCACCGCGGCGTCGAGCGCCGCGACGAGCGCCCGCGAATTGGCGAGGCCGCCGCCGACCGGCACGATGCTGGCCCGATAGCTGTTGAGGATCGCGGCGAGCGCGCCCGAGACGAGATCGAGATAGAGTTCGACCGTCGCGCCGGCCACGGCGTCGCCCTGCTCCCACGCCGCGGTGATGCTCGAACTGGAAGCGTCGAACCCGTGAAGATAGCGGTGCAACCGCTCGAGGCCGCGGGCGCCGCCTACCGTATCGAGGCACCCCCATTGCCCGCAACCGCACTGGAAACAGGGGGTTTCGGCCGGGTTGGTGCGCGCCTTGGTCACCACCTGGCCATGGCCCCATTCGCCGCCGACCCCCTCGACGCTGGTGACCAGCCGGCCTTCGTGGATCAGGCCGCCGCCGACCCCGGTGCCGAGCACGATGCCGAACACCCGGTCATGGCCGCGCGCGGCCCCGAGCCGGCTTTCGGCGAGCGCGAAACAGTCGGCGTCGTTGTTGATGATGACCGGCCGGCCGAGTTCCGCCGCGAGGTCGTGCGCGAGGGTGCGGCCGTGGATGCTTGGGATGTTGGCGCTGAGGATCGTGCCGGTCGCGCCGTCGGTCAGGCCGGCCAGCGCGATCGAGACCGGGTCGTCCGGATCGAGGATCGTCTGATGGCGCTCCTGCGCGTCGCGGAAGATGGCGAGAAAAGCCGCCCAGTCATCGAGGGGCGTCGGCGATTTCGCGCGGTGAAGGACGTCGGCGTCCTCCGAGATGATCGCGAGATCCACGAAGGACCCGCCGACGTCGGCACAGATTTTCAAATGCTATCCCCCGGGATTTGATACCGCCGAATTCACAGGATGGCCGCGCCGAAGTCCACCGCCTGCGCAGCGGCCGGTGGACGGAAATGTCGATATCGGCGCCGCCATCGCGCCGACACGCCCCGAAACTTCGCAGGCCGCGGCAAAAAGGGCTGGATTCCTTAGTTCATTGCCTTCATCCGTTTGGCGACGGGCGGCGGATATCCAACCCTCGACATGGCGTTTCCGGGAGGGTTGTTATCACCGCCGGGTAGGCTATGAAAGGACTTTGTTCGATATTATCCCTTATGTGGCGATCTTAGATCGAATAACGAGATATGCCACCAGCGAGCGAATAGGAATGAGAGGACGTCCCGATCGATGCTGAGCGCCGCCCATATCAACATATTGCGCCTGCTGAATCAGTCCGGTCCGCTGAGCCGGACCGAGATCGTATCGCTGTCGGGAATCAGCAAGGCGACGATCTCCGCGCTGACCGCGGAGCTGATCGCGCTGGGATATCTGCAGGAAGGCGAGATCGTCTATGGATCGGGGCGGCCGTCGGTGCGGCTCGGGCTGGTGGCGGGATCGGCCTTCTTCATCGGCGTCTCGCTGGTCAGCAGCCCGTTCATCGCGCTGGCCACCGACCTGCACGGCGGGGTCGTCGAGACCCGCAGCTTCGAGGCGACCACCGAACCCGCCGAGATCGTCGCCCGCATCGCCGCGGCGGTGATCGACATGGCCGGGGCCGGCACGATCGATCCGGCGCGGATCTGCGGGATCGGCCTGGCGATCCCCGGGCTGGTCGACGCCGCGGAATCGATCTGCGTGCGATCGACCCTGCTCGACTGGCGCGACGTGCCGATCGGCGCGATGGTGGCCGAGGCGACCGGTCTGCCGACGTTCATCGAGAATGACGCCAATGCGATGACGGTGGGTCAGCATCTGTTCGGCAGCCTGCGCGGCACGAGCAGCTGCACGTTGATCTCGATCGGCGCCGGCATCGGCTGCGGCCATGTGCTGTGCGGCGCGCTGCACCGCGGCCATCGCGGAGGATCGGGCGAGATCGCCCATGCGACGATCGAACCCGACGGGCTGCCCTGCATGTGCGGCAAGCGCGGCTGCCTCGACACGCTCGCCTCGCTGCGGAGTATCGCCGGCCAGGCGCGCGAGGCCGGGCTGCCGACCTCGCTGGCCGAACTCGACAGCGCCGCCAGCCGCGGCGACCATGACGCGATCCGCATTCTCCACCGCGGCGGCACCGCGCTGGGGCTCGCGGTCAGCCAGATCGTCCAGTCGCTCGATCCCGAGAAGATCATCGTCGCGCTGGGCGATGGCCCGGTCGACGGCCTCTACGCCCGCGTCATGCGCCAGACCGTCGATGCCAATGTCATGCCGCAGGAGCCGCGCCAATATGATCTGAGCATCACCGAGGTCGATGAGCGGGCCTGGGCGATCGGCGCGGCGAGCGTGGCCGCAGCGCATCTGTTCTTCAAGGCGTGAGCAGGTAGCGCCGCGTTTAGAGCATGTCCTGATCAAATTGATCAGGACATGCTCTAAATTGTCTTTGTTTTCCGCATTTTCCGAGCCGTCAGGTGATTCCACCTGACTTGAAAATGCTCTAGACGCAGCGCTCGCCCGCGATCCACACGCCGCGCACGCCAAGATCGCGGTCGAGCCAGACGAGGTCGGCGCGCGCGCCCGGGGCCAGCCGGCCACGGTCGGACAGCCCCAGAAACGCCGCCGGCACTGCCGACGCCATCGCCGAGGCCTCGGCGAACGGGCTGCCGACCATCGCCACCATGTTGCGAAGCGCGGTCGCCATATCGAGGTCGGAGCCGGCGAGGGTGCCGTTCTCCTCGACGCAGACGCCGTCGACGACATGGATCGGCTTGCCCTGGAGCATGAAGCTCTTCTCGACCGCGCCGACCGTCGGCATCGCGTCGGTGACCAGCATGAAGCGGTCGTGCGGGCGGGCGTTCAGCGCGATCCGGATCGCCGCCGGGTCGACATGGCGGCCGTCGACGATCAGGCCGCAATAGGCCGACTGGTTCTCGAGCGCGGCGCCGACCGCACCGGGCGCGCGGTGGGTGAAAGGCGACATCGCGTTGTAGAGGTGGGTGACGCCGGTGACGCCCGCCGCGAAGGCCGCCGTCATCTGCGCATAGCTGGCATCGGTATGGCCGGCCGCGACGATCACCCCGGCCGCGACCAGCGCGGCGATATCGCCGGGGGCGCATTGCTCGGGGGCCAGCGTGACCAGGGTCCGGCCGGCCTGCAGGCCCGACAGCAGCGCGATGCTGTCGGCATCGAGCCGCCGGAACTTGGCCGGGTCATGGGTGCCCTTGCGCGCGCTGCTGAGGAACGGGCCTTCGAGATGGATGCCGAGCACGCCGGGCACGCCCGCCGCGATCGCCGCTTCGACCGCGCGCATCGCGGCATCGACCTTGTCGAGATCGTCGGAGATCAGGGTCGGCAGGAAACCGGTGGTGCCGAATTGGCGATGCGCGGCACCGATCGCGGCGATCGCCTCGACGGTGGGAGTGTCGTTGAACAGGACGCCGCCGCCGCCATTGACCTGGGTGTCGATGAAGCCCGGCAGCAGGATACCGCCGTCGAGATCGATTTCGATCGCGCCAGCCACAACATCGGCGGCAGCGATCGTGCCGGCGACAACCGACAGAACGCCGTCATGGCCCGCTATCTCGCCATTGACGAAGCGCAGCGCGGTCATAGCGTCCGTGTCACCTTGTTGAGATGCGGCGGCGTATCGGGGTCGAAGCCACGGGCGACCGACAGCGCATTGGCGAGCCGGTAGAAGCTCTGGATCTGGAGGATCGGTTCGAGCGCCGGCTCGGCGCGGATGGTCGGCAGCGCCGCTGCCCCACCGGCCGGATCGGCGACCGCGACCATCGCGCCGCGTGCCTCGAACTCGCGGGCGACCGCGCGGACATCGTCGCCGGCGGCATCCGACGTCGCGAAGGCCAGCACCGGAAAGCCGGGCCCGACGATCGCCATCGGGCCGTGGCGCACTTCGGCGGCAGAAAAGGCCTCGGCATGGAGCCCGCAGGTCTCCTTCAGCTTCAGCGCCGCTTCCTGCGCGACCGCGAAGCCATAGCCGCGCCCGAGCACGAACAGATTGTTCGCGGGCTGCAGCATCGCCAGCGCCGCAAGCCATTCGCAGCGGAAGGCGGTGCGAAGCCGGTCCGGCAGCGCGTGCAGGCCATCCTGCAGCTCGACATCGCCGGCCCAGGCCGCGACCAGCGCCGCCAGTCCGGCCAGCGACGCAATATAGGATTTGGTGGCCGCGATCGACCGTTCGGGGCCGGCGTGGAGCGGCAGCAGATCGTCGGCGAGATCCGCGAGCGGCGATGTCGCGTCGTTGACCAGCGCGACCACATAGGCGCCGGCGGCCTTGCTCGCCTCGACCGAGCGCAGCAGGTCGGGGCTCCGGCCCGATTGGGAGATGGCGATGCACAGGCTGTCGGTCGCCTGCATCGGCGCGGCGAACACCGAAGCGACCGACAGCGCCGCTGACGATGTCGGCACCCCGATCAGCGTCTCGATAAGATATTTGGCATAGGTCGCGGCATGGTCCGACGATCCGCGCGCGCAGGTGACGACCGACCGCGGCGGATGATCGCGCAACCGGCGGGCGATCCGCGCGATCGTATCGGCATTGGCCGCGAGCAGGCGCGCGACGGCGTCGCCGGCTTCGCCGGCCTCGGCATACATCAGCGTCGCCTCGGGCCTAAGCGGCGGCACGGCCGCGCCGGCTTTGGTCGGTTCGGGCATGACGGGGTCCATGATGATCATGCGGCGCCCGCCATCGACGGGCGCTGCGAAAGGGTGAGGCGGGCAGCGGCGATCGCCCGGGCGTCGGCAATCTTGACCGATGGCGGGGCGAAGCCGAGTTCGACCGCGCGCGGATCGTCGGCCGGATGCGCCCGGGCGAAGGATCCATGGACGGCGCGGACCCCGGTCAGCTCGACGATCTCGCCGGCATTGTCGGCGGTGACGCCACTGCCGGCCATGATCGCGATCCGTCCGCCGGCGCGATCGTTCATCGCGCGGATCATATCCGCGCCCGCGGGCGCGGTGGCGACACCGCCCGAGGTCAGGATCGTATCGATGCCCAGATCGATGGCGATATCGACAGCGGCCACCGGATCGGGGGTGAGGTCGATCGCGCGGTGCAGGGTGATGCCAAGCCCCGCGCCATGGCGGACGAGCCGGTCGAGCAGGGCGATATCGAGCCTGCCATCTTTGCCGGACGCGCCGACCACGATGCCGGCCAGCCCGGCGGCGCGCGCGGCGTCGATGTCGCGCAACATCATCTCGGCTTCGCCGGCGCTGAACAGGAACGCCCCCGATCGCGGCCGGATTATCGCCCTGGTCGGGACGCCGCAGTCCGCCGCCAGATGCATCAGCCCGGGCGAGGGGGTGAGGCCGCCGACCTCGAGCGCGGCGCACAGCTCGATCCGGTCGGCGCCGCCTTCGATCGCCGCGCGCAGGCCATGTTCGGAATCGACGCAGACCTCGAGCAGGACCGGCGCGGGGCGATCGGGCAGGGGAGCCGACGTCATATCGCGACATCCTCCAGCCCATGATGGGGACCGGTCGCATCGCGGTGCGCCGCCGATCGCGCGAGGCGCGGGCCGACGACCGAGAAGAACAGGATATAGGCATAGGCCGGCGCCATCACGACCAGGAAGACGAGCTGGAAGGCGTAATATTCCTTCATCACTGCGAACAGCTGCGGCAGGATCGCGCCGCCGCAAATCCCCATGATCATGATCGCCGATCCGGTCTCGGTGTGGCGGCCGAGTCCCTGGATGCCCAACGGGAAGATGGCGGGCCACATCATCGCGTTGGCGACACCCAGCGCCGCCACGAAGGCGACCGACATATAACCGCTGGTCAGATAGGCCCCGACGACGAGGACGAGGCCGAGGATCGCCGACAGTGCGAGATAGCGTTCCTGCGAGATGAAGCGCGGAATGAAGACCAGCCCGCCGACATAGCCGACCAGCATGCCGAACAGGGTGAAGGAGGTGAAGAAGGCGGTCTCGTCGAGCGGCAGCCCGAACGCGCGACCATAGGGCCCGATCGCATCGCTCGCCATCACTTCGACGCCGACATAGACGAACAGGCAGACCACCCCGAGCCAGAGATGCGGGAAGCTGAAGATCGTGCGGTCGGCGCGGCCGTCTCCCTTGGTGCTGGGCGTTTCGGTCGCCGATCCGCTGATTTCGGGCAGCGGCGAGCGCATCACCACCCAAGCGAGCAGCCCGAGCAGCCCGGCCATCACCATATAGGGCAGATGGATCTTGGCGGCGAAATCGTCGAGGATCGCCGCGCGGGCGAGCGCGGTCGGCGCGGCGGTGACCTGCGCGTCGATCTCGCCGACGCCGTGCAGGACGAGGGTGCCGATGACGATCGGCGCCAGCATGCCCGCCGCCTTGTTGCATATCCCCATCGCCGCGATCCGCTGCGCGGCGCTTTCGATCGGTCCGACGATCGAGATATAGGGATTGACCGCGGTCTGCAGCAGCGCGAGCCCCGCGCCGATCACGAACAGCCCGGTCAGCGCGCCCGCGAACAGGCGCATCGTCGCGAATTCGCCGAACATGACCGCACCGATCGCCATCACCAGCAGGCCGACCGCCATGCCCTTCTTCATCCCCGTCCGCCGCAGGATCGCCGCCGACGGCAGCGCCAGGAAGAAATAGGACATGTAGAAGACCATCGGCACCAGGAAGGCCGAGACGTCGTCGAGGGTGAAGGCGAGCCGCACGAAGGTGATCAGCGGGCCGTTCAGCCATGTGACGAAGCCGAAGATGAAGAACAGCATCCCGATCAGTCCGGTGACCATGATCTGGTCGCGCGGTCCGAGTGCCGGCGGAGGAGGGGAGGGCGTCATCATCTGCCTTTCTGATCGAAATCCGCGGCCTTTGCCATAAGCGCCGCGCCGCCCGTTGACCGGACCGTCGTCAGGTCCGGGGCGTCAGGTCCGGCTGCGCGCGGAGACGTAGACCTCCGGGGTGAAGGTCAGATCGGGCACGAACGGATAGGTCGGCCTGCGGTAGCGGTTCTTCGGCAGGTTGACGATGTCCTGGTTGATCGCGCCGTCGGACAGCGCCATCAGGCTGGGATTGGCGATCGGCTTGAGCTCGGGCGAGAGATAGCCCGATTTCACGACGATGATCTTGAAGCTCTTCGGTTCGAGGCCGAGCCGCCGGAAATCGATCAGGTCGTGATAGGGCCGGCGCCACGCGGCCAGCACCAGCGTCACCCCGTCGATCCGCACCACCGCCTCGCGCTTGGCGGGATTGGGCGCGTCGAGCAGGAACAGTACGGTCGCGCTGGCCTTGACCGGCTTGCTGGCCAGCGGATCGAGGGTGCCGCCGATCGACAGCGCGATCGTCTTGCCGACCCCGGCGGTGTAGCAGGCGTCGGTCGCCGGCTTGTCGGTGATCCCCGCGAACACCACGCCCTGCGCCTTCGCCTCGAGCAGGGCCTTGAGCACGGTCGCCTGGTCGCCATTGCCGCCGCCGGTGGGATTGTCGCCCGAATCGGCGATGATCGCGGGCTGGGTCTTCGCCTCCATCGCGCGCTTCACGCAATAGTCGATCGTCCCGGTCTCGGTGCCGAAGTCGAACTCCTTGCGCGCATCCCAATATTTGCGGGCAAGATAGGTCGCGACCTTCTTCTCGGCGTCGAGCGACGTGCCGGTGACCACCACCGAGGCGGTCGATCGCGGCTCGTCCGCCCAGACATAGCCGACCAGCATCGAGACATCGAGGATGCCCGGCTCATGGTTCAGCTCCCACAGCGGCGACCATAGCCGGCGGCCGGGATCCCATTCGGTACTGCTGCGCTCGCCGGGCATCAGCACGGGCACCGGAACCCAGGTGAGGATCGGCCGGATCTTGTTGAGCAGGCAATGCTGGAGCATGTCGACCGCGCGCATCGTCGTTTCGATCCGGTCGACATGCGGCGCGGTGCGATAGGCGGAGAGGATGTCGAGATTGTCGATGATCCGCTGGCTGATATTGCCGTGGAGATCATAGCTGGCAGCTAGCAGGCAGTCGGGGCCGACGACCTCGCGGATCGCCTGATACCAGTCGCCTTCGGCATCGAACATGCCCTCGACAACCATCGCGCCATGCATCCACAGATAGACGCCGTCGAGCGGCAGCATCGCCTTGAGCCGTTCGAGAAATTCAGCCTTGATCGTCTCATAGGCCTTCCGTTCTACCGGACCGCCGGGCACCGCATTGGCGGTCATGATCGGCATGAACGGGAAGGCGAACCGTTTGAGCATCGCGAACTGGTCGTTGTCGGCGGCTTCCTGCCCGCGCAATATGTCGAACTCGTCGAGCCGGGTCAGGATGCGGCTATAGGTGCTGCATTCGATCCGGATCCCCCCGAAGGCGACCCGCGGCGGCTTGTCGAACAGCGGCCAGGCGCCGGGCTGGGCCGCCATGGCGACGGCCGGCAGCGCGGCCGCCAGCGTGGTGATCGAAGCGGATTTGAGAAATGCGCGGCGGTGCATTCGGCGGCAGTCCTTTTGCAATAGCGGCCCGGCGCGAGGCGAAGGGCGGAGCGTCCGGCCGCGCGCCTCGTCATGGAGGCATGATCGGGATATCTCCCCTTAGGATGCGTGTCAAACCTCTAACGGCATACTTGGTTCGATCTTCGAACAATATCGTTCAGGAGATTTCCGGCGCATTATCGGGAAAGAGGATCGCGCCGACCAGATGGGCGGCCATCGCACCGGCGAACTGCGCGGCGACGAAAGCGGGGACGCTGGCCGGCGCGATGCCGGCGAAACTGTCGCTCATCGACCGGGCGACGGTGATCGCGGGATTGGCGAAGCTCGTCGACGAGGTGAACCAGTAGGCGGCGCCGATATAGAGGGCGACGCTCGCCGGAACGGCGCCGGGCCGCATCTTCATTGTTCCGAGGATCGTCAGCAGCAGACCGAAGGTGGCGACCGCTTCGCCGGCAAGCTGGCCGGGTCCCGTGCGGAGCTTCGCGGAGAGCTGGAGGATCGGAAGGTCGAACATCAGATGGGCGAGCCAGACGCCGACGATTCCGCCCGCGAGTTGGACCGCGACGAAGGCGAGGGCGGTCTCGGTACCGATATGGCCGCGCAGGCGCATCACGAAGGTGACCGCCGGATTGAAATGGGCGCCCGACAGCGGCGCCAGCATCGTGACGAGGACGAACAGCATCGCCGCAGTCGCCAGCATATTGCCGAGCAGGGCGATCGCGACATTTCCGCCGGCAAGCCGCTCGGCCATGACGCCCGAGCCGATCACGGTCGCGAACAGCATGAGGCTGCCCAATGCCTCGGCGGCGACGGCGCGCCCGTTCATGCCGACAGGATGCGGCGCCCGGCGGCATCGACGACCTGCTCGCCATCTTCCTTGGCGAAGGCGGCGCGCTGCGGCGCGGGCAGGATGTCGAGAACGGCCTCGGACGGGCGGCACAGCCGGACGCCGAGCGGGGTGACGACCAAGGGGCGGTTGATGAGGACGGGATGCGCCATCATCGCGTCGACGAGAGCATCGTCGCTCAATCCCTGATCGCCGAGACCAAGGTCGGCGTAGGGCGTGTCTTTCTCGCGCAGCAGCTGGCGCGGGCCGATGCCGGCCCGCGCGATCAGCTGGAGCAGCAAGGCGCGCGACGGCGGCGTCTTGAGATATTCGATCACATGCGGCTCGATGCCGGCATTGCGGATCATCGCGAGCGTGTTGCGCGACGTACCGCACGCCGGATTATGATAGATGACGATGTCGGTCATTCCACGCCCTTCATTTCACTGGCCTTCAGCAGCAGGTCAATTCGGCGAGCAGCGGCGCGCAAAGATCGGCGCGGCCATCGCAGCAATCGCGGGCGAGGAAGGTCATCAGCGCAACCAGCTTGGCGATACCGGCCCGCTGGATCTGCCGGCGGCCACATTTTTCGGCCGTGACGAGGCCGGCCTTGGCCAGCACCGCGAGATGGGTGGAGAATGTGCTCTGGGTCAGGCCGCTTGCGGCGACGAGCGCACCGGTCGGCAAACCATCGGGTTCGTGGCGGACGAGCAGCCGAAACGCTTCGAGGCGGGTTGGGTGGGCCAGCGCGGCGAGCGCGGCCAGGGCGTCTTCGGTCTCCATGGATCGGTAAATACCGATGCTTCAGCGCAAAGCAAGATCGATCGGATATTCCCGATGATTTGACGAAAGGGCCCCGTCGTCACATCTCGCCTTCAATATCTAAGTGCGATAATATATATTATGTTAAATCACGATATATATTGGCGCATCGAATCCGACATCAGCGAAGCCCCGGCAATGGCACGCCCGCGCGCTGCAACAGCAGAACCAGCGCGATCGCGCTCGCCCAGATCAGCACCCACGTCGCGCCCATACGGACATAATGCGCCGCCGAGAGCCGCCGCGCGATCAGGCTGCTGACGACCAGCACCATCATCAGCGCGATCGCGAAGGTCCCGACGATCTGATCGCCATTCATCCGTCGATGCTCACAGATCGATCTCCAGCCGGTCATGCCCGGGCTCGACCCCGGCCGGCAGCCGCGCGGCGAGCGCCGCATAATCCATCGACTGATCCATATGGGTCAGGATCGCCCGCTTGGGATGGCAATGCGCGATCGCCTCGAGCGTCAGCGCCAGATGCGGATGGGTCGGATGCGGTCGCTCGCGCAGCGCGTCGACCACCCAGATGTCGACCCCGGCGAACAGATCGAGCATCGCGTCGGTGACGATGTGGAAATCGGTCGAATAGCCGATCGAGCGGCCGTCATGATCGAAGCGCAGTCCGGCGCTGAAGATATTGCCGTGCGGCTGCGCGGTGCTGCGCACCCGGATGTCGCCGATCATCATGTCGTCGTCGAGCGCCATCGCATCGATCGTCGGCGGATAGCCGTCGCGGCCGAAAAAGGCATAGGCGAAGCGCTGCTGGATCGCCGCCAGCGCCGGCGGCTGGGCATAGCCCGGCACCGGGGTTCCGCGGGCGTGGAAGACCTGGCGCAGATCGTCGATGCCGTGACAATGGTCGGCATGATCATGGGTCCAGATCACCGCATCGAGATGCGCGACATCGGCGGCGAGCAACTGTTCGCGCATGTCGGGCGCGGTGTCGACGAGGATCCGGCAGTCCGGGCTCTCGACGATGATCGCCGCGCGGGTCCGCCGGTTGCGCGGATCGGCGGGATCGCAATCGCCCCAGTCATTCCCGATCCGGGGCACGCCCGACGAGGTGCCGCAGCCGAGAATACGCAGCTTCACGCGGCGGCTTTCCTGAACAGTTCGAAGAAGTTGTGCGATGTTGTTCGCGCCAGATCGTCGATCGGCCAGTCGAGCTCGACAGCGAGAAAGCGCGCGGTGTCGGTGACGAAGGCCGGCTCGCACGGCTTGCCGCGATGCGGCACCGGCGCGAGGAACGGCGAGTCGGTTTCGATCAGCAGCCGGTCGCGCGGGATCGCATGCGCGGTCGCCCGCAGATCGGCGGCATTCTTGAAGGTGACGATCCCCGACAGCGAGATATAGAAGCCCTGCGCGAGCATCGCCCGGGCGAGATCGGCGCTGGCGGTGAAGCAGTGGATCACCCCGGTGAAGGCCCCCTTCCCCATTTCCTCCTCGATGATCGCGACCGTGTCGGCCTCGGCCTCACGGGTATGGACGATCAGCGGCAGCCCGGTCTCGCGCGCGGCGGCGATGTGGCGGCGGAAGCTGGCGCGCTGCCGGTCGCGATCGGACTTGTCGTAGAAGAAATCGAGCCCAGTCTCGCCGATCCCGATCACCCGCGGATGCGCGGCCTTCTCGACGAGCAGCGAGGTCTCGATCTCCTCATGGCTGTCGGCATCGTGCGGATGGATGCCGACGCTCGCCCAGACGTCGGGCTCGCGCTCGGCGGTGCCGATCACCGCATCCCATTCGGCGGCGCGGGTCGAGATGTTGAGCATCGTCGACACGCCGGCCGCACGCGCCGCCGCCAGCACCTCGTCCTGCCGCTCGACGAGCTTGGCGTAATTGAGGTGGCAATGGCTGTCGACGAACATCAGGCGGCGCTTTCGCCGGAATTGTCTGCCTCGGCCAGCTCGAGCTCGAGCCGCGGGAACAGCGGCGCCGGCTGACCGAGGACGAAGCCCGAGGCGCGTAGCGCGTCATACCAGAGCTGGCTTTCGAGCGCGGCGAAGTCGCGGGCATCGGCGGCGATCCCCATCTGGTCGAGCAGCTTGCCCGCCGAGTCCGGGATGATCGGCAGGATCGCGATCGCGAGGTCGCGGATCGCCATGAACAAGGTCCCGAGCACGGTCTTCATCCGATCGGGATCGGTCTTGCGCAGCGCCCAGGGCGCCTGCGCGTCGACATATTGGTTGCAGGCGAACACCGCCTTCATCCACGCCTCGATCCCGACCGAGAAGGCGAACTGCTCGAACGCGCGCGGCGTCTCGTCGAGGCAGGCGGCGGCCACCGCGCGCACCAGTGCAGCGTCCTCATCGTTGCGATCGAGCGCCGGCAGTTCGCCGCCGAGATTCTTGAAGATCATCGATAATGTGCGCTGGGCGAGATTACCGAAACTGTTGGCGAGTTCGGAATTGGCCCGATTTACAATCGCTTCATGGCCATAGCTGCCATCCTGGCCGAAGCTGACCTCACGCAGCAGGAAATAGCGGAGCTGGTCGACGCCGTAGCGCTCGGCCATCACCAGCGGGTCGACGACATTGCCGACCGACTTCGACATTTTCTCGCCGCGGTTGAGCAGGAAGCCATGCCCGAACACCTGCTTCGGCAGCGCGATCCCCGCCGACATCAGGAAGGCCGGCCAGTAGACGCTGTGGAAGCGGACGATGTCCTTGCCGATGATGTGGACATCGGCGGGCCAGAATGTGTCGAACATCGCGCCGCCGTCGGGATAGCCGACCCCGGTGAGATAGTTGGTGAGCGCATCGACCCAGACATACATCACATGGCCGGGGCTGCCGGGCACCGGGACACCCCAGTCGAAGCTGGTGCGCGACACCGACAGATCGTTCAATCCGCCCGAAACGAAGCTGACGATCTCGTTGCGGCGGCTTTCGGGGCGCAGGAAATCGGGCTGGTCGCGGTAAAGCGCGAGCAGCGGCTCCTGATATTTGGACAGCCGGAAGAACCAGCTTTCCTCGACGGTCCATTCGACCGGGGTGCCCTGCGGCGAGAGGCGGGTGCCCCCTTCCCCGTCGATCAGTTCCTTCTCATCGTAAAAGGCCTCGTCGCGGACCGAATACCAGCCTTCGTAGCGATCGAGATAGAGATCGCCGCTGGCCTCCATCGCCTTCCAGATCGCCTGGCTGGCGGCATAATGATCGGCGTCGCTGGTGCGGATGAAGCGATCATAGGAGATGTTCAGGGCGTCATCCATCGCCTTGAAATAGCCCGACATCTCGTCGGCAAGCGCGCGCGGTTCGATCCCGCGGGCACGCGCCGCCTGCGCCATCTTCAGCCCATGTTCGTCGGTGCCGGTCTGGAAGCGGACCTGCTTGCCCATCTGGCGCTGGAAGCGCGCGATCGCATCGGCGGCGATCGCCTCATAGGCATGGCCGATATGCGGGCGCCCGTTCGGGTAGCTGATCGCGGTCGTGATATAATATGGCTCTGACATGAGTCAGGCTTTAGCGCCGCGATCCTCCGGGGCAAGCCTCGCGAGCATCGATGCCAGTTCGAAAACGGTGGTCTGCTGGTCGAGCGAGAGCTGGACCGCGCTTTCGCCGATCGCGCGCGCCTGTTCCCACAGGTCGACCGCCTGGCGCATCGGCGCGCCGCGGCGACGTTTCGCCTCGACCGCGATGCGCGCCGGCACGCGCTCGAGAAACGCCTCGTAGCGCGGCTGCGCGGCCTTGAGCGCGAGTTGCTTGGCCAGCGCCGATCGCAGCGCGTTGGTCGGATCCCCCTCCCCGACCAGCCGCTCCATCGCCGCGTCGAGCCCGGCGACATCGAGCCCGGCGAAGCGCAATGCGCGGCCCGGCGAACCCTGGCCGACCCCGATCAAAGCGACGATCTCGGCCGCGGGCTCGTCGGGCAACTGCCGGTTGAGCGCGGTCATCATCTGGCTGTCGTCGAGCCGGTTGAACCGCAACTGCCGGCAGCGCGACCGGATCGTCGGCAGCAGCCGGCCCGGGGCCTGGCTGATCAGGAAGAAAGTGGTGCCGGCGGGCGGTTCCTCGAGATTCTTGAGCAGCGCATTGGCGGCGGGGCGTTCGAGATCGTCGATCGCGTCGATGATCACCGCCCGCCGCGGCGAGAAGCTCGGCGTGGTCGAGAACAGCCCCTGGAGCGAGCGCACCTGGTCGATGCTGATCGACCGCGCCAGATCGTCGGTCTTCTCGCGCGCGAGCCGGGTCAGCACCCGTATGTCGGGATGGCTGCCCTGGGCGATGAACTTGGCGATCGGATGATCGTCGGGGACGTCGAGCCCGGGCAGATGCACCGCAGGCCCGGCCGCGTCGGACAGCAGCCGGGTCGCCGCCTGCATCGCGAAGCTCGCCTTGCCGACGCCCTGCGGACCGGTCAGCAGCCAGGCATGGTGGAGCCGGCCCGAGTCCGCCGCCTCGCGAAAGGCGGCGGTCTGCTCGTCATGGCCGATCAGGCGCATGACCGCCTCAGGATAGGCCGAAAATATGGCGGATCGCGGCGATGATCCGGTCGAAGAAGCCGGCCGGACCGACATCGGCCGCCGCGACCAGCGGCAGCGCCTGCGGCGCCATGTTGGGACCGGTCACGACCAGATCGGCGATATGGTCGCCGGCCTTGAACGGCGCCTTGATCGGGCCGTTGTAGACGACCTTGGTCTTGAGGTCGCTGCCGAGCCCGGCGGGCACCGTCACCGACAGATCCTTCGGCGCGACCAGCGCCACCTCGGTGGTGTCGCCCTGCTGGACCTCGGCGGTCTGGACCTTGGTGCCCTTCTTGACCAGCGGCTTGGCCTGCCAGGCGCGGAAGCCCCAGTTCATGAACGACACCGACTGGTCGATCCGCTGGTTAGACGAGGTCAGCCCCGACAGCACCATGATCAGCCGACGGCCATTCTGCTCGGCCGATCCGGTGAAGCCATAGCCGGCTTCCTCGGTGTGGCCGGTCTTGAGCCCGTCGGCGCCGGCGACCCGGCCGAGCAACGGATCGCGATTCGCCTGGGTGATGTCGGCGCCCGATCCCAGCGTCTTGCCCCAGGTGAAGCTGGGCCGGCTGTAGAAGGTCTTGTAGAGCTTGGGATGCTCCTCGATCGTGCGCTGGGCCAACGTCGCGAGGTCGCGCGCGGTGACATAGGTGACGCCGCCGTCGGGCCAGCCGTTCGAGGTGCCGAAATGGCTGTTGGCGAGCCCGATCTCCTTGGCGCGCCGGTTCATCAGCTCGACAAAGGCGGGTTCGGTCCCCGAAATATGCTCGGCGAGCACGACGCAGGCGTCGTTGCCCGACAGAGTGACGATGCCGAACAGAAGATTGGCGACGCTGACCTGCTCGCCCGGCGACAGGAACATCGTCGATCCGGCGGCCGGACCATGCCATTGCTTCCAGGTCTCGGGACGCACCGTCGCCATCGAATCGAGCTTGAGCTCGCCCTTCCGGATCAGATCGAAGGCGACATAGACGGTCATCATCTTGGCCATCGACGCCGGCGGCATCCGCTGGTCGGGATTTTTCGCATAGAGAATCGCGCCCGACGACAGATCCTTCATGAAGGCGGTCGGCGCGGGCGTGTCGAATGGTGGCGCCGCCGCCTCGACGGGCATGGCGAGCGCGGCAAGCGCCGAAAACAGGGCAATAGTCTTACGCGTCATTGCGTCGGGTTCCCCTCCGAGGGTCGATCAGAAGCGCTGGGGATGCGTACCAGCCTGGCATCCTGATAGCCGCGGGTCCGCACCTGCGCCAGCGCGGTCGTCGCTTCGGTCTCGCTACGATAAGGTCCCATCCGCACCCGCCACAACGAACCGGCCGGCTCGACCCGTGCCGCGAGCAGCTCGGCGATATCCTCGGCGCGGGCACGATCGGCCACCGCCGCGACCTGGATGAAGAAGCCGCCGACCGGCACCGCCGTGTCAGGCACCGCGGCGGCGATCCGCGGCGGCGCCGGGCGATCGGGGGTGCGGCTGGCAAAGCGATTGGCGAGTTGGGCGAGTTCGCTGCGGCTCGCATAAGGCCGTTCGGACGCGGGCCGGCCCGAGCGCAGCGCGAGCCGGTCGGCATCCGACGGGAAGACCCGGCGCACCCGCACCCGCGACACGCCGGCACGCTCGATCCCCAGCAAGGTCGCGGTGCGTTTCGACAGGTCGATGATCCGGTTGGTGACGAACGGCCCGCGATCGTTGATCCGCACCAGCACGGTCCGCCCGGTATCGAGCGCGGTCACCTCGACATAGGAGGGCAAAGGCAGCGTCTTGTGGGCGGCGCCGACCCGATCCATGTCGAACTGCTCGCCATTGGCGGTCTGCCCGCCATGGAATTGCGCGCCATACCAGGAGGCGAGCCCGACCTCGTCATAGCCGGCCTCGTCGGACGGATAATACCAGATGCCCGCGACCTGATAGGGCTTGCCGACCTTGACCGGGCTGTCCGACACCGGCCCCGAAGGCCGCGGCTTCGGCCGGTTCGGCTCGGGTCGCGACGGATGCTGGCCCGACGGGCGCGGCCGCTGCGGCCCCTCGCGGCCGACGCAGGCGGCGAGGAACAGCGTCAGCAGGAGGGCAAAGGCCCTAGTTGAGGATCGCATCGGCAAGCAGTCCCACCGACAGCGCATAGAAATTCGAGCAGTTATAATCGAGGATCGAGCGGTAATTGGTGGTCAGCAGATAGCCGGTTCGTCCCGGCCCGTCGGGTTCGATCAGCACCGCCAGTTCGTCGTCGGCGGGAACGCGGGCGCCGAGCATCATCATCCCCTTCTGGCGCCACTCGGCGATCGTCAGCCAGCGGCTCTGGCGCGCGAACACCCGCGGGCAGCGCGGCGACACGATCACCGGCGCGATCGCGGCGCGATCGAAGCCATCGGGCACCCGCACCGCGATCCCCCAGGGAACATTGGGTTTCCAACCGGCATCGCGCAGATAATTGCCGATCGAGGCAAGCGCGTCGGGCTCGCTGGTCCAGATGTCGACCCGGCCATCACCATTGCCGTCGGTGCCGAGCCGCAGATAGGCCGAGGGCAGGAACTGCGGATAGCCGCTCGCCCCCGCCCAGCTGCCCTTGAGGGTGCCGCGCGGAATGCCGCGCTGGAGCAGCAGCAGCGTGTTGAGGAATTCATCCGCGAACAGCTCGCGGCGGCGCCCTTCATAAGCAAGCGTGCCGAGCGAGCGCAGCAGGTCGAAATTGCCGGTGAAGGTGCCATAGCCGGTCTCATGGCCGTAGATGGCGAGCATGATCTGCTCGGGCACCCCCATGCGCTGCTCGATCTTGATCAGCAGCGGCCGCAACGAACCATAGCGCGACCGGCCCATATTGATCCGGGTCGCATCGACATGGGTCGCGGCATAAGGCGCGAAGTCGGCCATCGAAGCGCTGGCGACGGTGGGATTGCCGCCGGGCTGGGCGCGATCGAGCCGGATCACCCGTGGATTGAAGCTCAGATCGCCGACGACGCTGTCGAACAGATTGCCGGCGATCCCCATCGACACCGCGCGCGGCCGCAGCGTCTGGAGATAGGCGCGCATCGCGAGATCCTCCGCCGGCACCACCGGCGCCACCTGGTCGGTCAGGCGCGCGGCATCGTCGGTGCTCTCGACCGGGGCTTCGGCCGTCGCCGCCGGTGTTTCCTGCGCAGCGGCAGCCGGCAGGCCCACCATAGCGAGCAGTATCGCGCTTCCCATCATCAAACCACGCACACCGGATACCATGTCGTCCCCTTCGTTCCTGCCGTCTGCTTGCCACAGCGCGCTCACGTAACGAAGGGGATTGATCGCGGCGGCGGCACGTCGTGACGCTTCATCGGCAGACTTCACCGGCGGATCAGCGACAGTTCGATATAGGGCGCGATCCAGCCGGGACCGATTCCGGTCAGTCTGCCGGCAGCGGAGACGAGCCGTGCGGCGGGCGACAACCGGCCGTGGATCGCGCGCCGGGCCTGCTTCCAGCCGCCCTGCCCAACGACTTCAAACCGACCGCGCAATGCCTTGGCCAGACTCAGCGGGCTCAGGCCGCGCTGCACGTCGCGACCGGTCAGGCGGTCGAAACCACGCGGCCAGTAATTGACGAACCAGCGCCCCGAATGGCCCTCGCGCGGCGACAGCCGGCTCGCGGTGCCACAGATGAGCATGCGCCCGCCAGGCCGCAATACCCGGTGAAGTTCGGCGATTACCCCGTCGAGCTGCGCCGCATCGACATATTCAAGGACGCTGTTGGCGAGGACGATGTCGAAGGATTGCGCTTCGAACGGCAGCGCGCGGGTGTCGGCGACATGGTGGAGCCCGCTGCCGTCAAGACCGTAGCGCGCGAGATTGGCGGCGGCGATCGGCGGCATGGCCGGATCGATATCGGCACCCTGCACGCGCGCGCCAAGTGCCGCCAGCACCACGGCCGAGCCACCGACATTGAAACCGAGCTCGAACATGTCGCATCCCGACACGCTTATCGCATAGACTTCAAGCAGCCTGCGCAGATGGCGCCATTCATAGTCGGCATAGCCGCCGACCCAGCGATCGGCCGGATCATGGCCAGCGGACCGCGCCGCATCCTCGAAGACCTTCTGCGCTGGCGATCCCGGATCGATCGGCGGAAGGCCGGGTGGCTGGTCGGATCTGCTCACACCCGCGATGTCGCATGTGTCCGCCGCCACGACAATCGGTGGATTTCGAGAGCGGCAGTGGCGGAGAGGGTGGGATTCGAACCCACGGATAGCTTGCACCATCGGCGGTTTTCAAGACCGCTGCCTTAAACCACTCGGCCACCTCTCCGCATCCCCGGCGGAAGGCAGCCCTTATCGGAGCGAAGCCGGTCAAGGCAAGCCCGAGGTCTTCGTTCGCTCCCGGCGTGATGATGGCTGGCCGGCTCGTTTTCGAACGGGCATCCGGACCGATCAGGTCGCCCCGGATGCCCCGCGAGCCGTCAGAACTTGAAATTGATGCGCGCGTAATAATAGCCGCCATTGATGCCGAAGGGCGAGATGGTCGGATATTTGCTCGTCGAATATCCCCGCTCGTTGTTCGCCAGTTCGGCGTTGCGGATGAACGCCTTCGAGCGCTCGGTCGGATATTTGTTGAACAGGTTGTTCGCGCCCAACGAGATCTTGATCGGTTCGGCCACCTGATATCCGACCTCGAGATCGGTGATGAACGAACTTTTCACCGGGACCTTGATCAGGTTGCCGGCATCGGGACCGCTGCGGGCGGTTTCGAAGCCGTAAACCTCGGAATAGAAGCTTTCGCGCGCGTTCACGCTGAACTTGCCCCAGTTCCACAGTGCGTTCAGCGTCGCCCGGAAGCGCGGCGTGCTATGTTCGAGTTCGACGACGCTGCCCGTATCAATCAGCGAGGTCAGGCCGGGATTGATCGTGCTCGAGTAGAGCGCCGACGGCAGTGCGTTGATGTCGAGCACCTTGTTCGCATTGTAGTTGCCGGTGAAGGTCAGGTCGAGCTTGCCCATACCGCCGAGATCGGCCGCGTATGTGGCCATCAGGTCGACCCCACGGGTCCGCATCTTCACCCCGTTGACGAAGCTCTGCACCGCGACGCTGCCGTCGGTCGCACGGTTGGTGCCATCGAACAGCACATAGCCCGGAATGGCGGTCGCCTCCGCCAGCGAACGAATGGTGGTGTTTCCGCCAAGGGCGCCGTTGACGGCGCCGAGCACCGCCAACTGGTTATAGATCTTGTAGAGGTCGTCATTATAGGGAAGGCAGGCGCCGGCGTTGCTCCCCGAATAGCCTGCGGGGCAACGATTGCCGGTGAAGCCATTGAAGCCGGACGAGATCATGATGCGATTGCGGATCGTGATCTGATAGGCATCGAGCGTGATGGTGAAGTTCGGCGCCGGATTGAGCACGAGGCCAAGGCTGAAGTTGGTCGATTTCTCCGGCTTGAGGCCACCGAAACCGAGCGCGCCTGCCGCAGCCGAGGCCGGTGGCAGCACGCCGCTGACCGAACTCGGGCCCACATTGATCCCCGAATAGCCGCCTTCGGCCAGGGTAGGCGCGCGGAAGCCCGTGCTGACGGTGCCGCGCAGTGCGAACGCGTCGGAGAAGTCATAGCGGCTCGTCAGCTTGAACACGGTGGTGTCGCCGAAGTCGCTATAATGCTCGTGGCGCACCGCGCCATCGACCAGCAGATGCTCGACCGGGCGCAGGCTGACGTCGAGATATTGCGAGAAGTTGTCGCGCTTGTAGGTGCCGGCGTCATTGGGGCTGTAGCCGAAGAAGGACTGCGCGCCGCCACCATAATAGGACGCCGGATCGCCGGCCTTGATGCCATAGCTTTCGTGGCGGAATTCAATGCCGCCGGCAACGTTCAGCGGCTCGGCGAGCCCGATGTCGAACTGATGGGTAAGGTCGAGCGTATTGCTCCACTGGGTCGCGAAGAAATCGCCGTCATGGAAGGTCGTCGGGGTGAAGCCGGTGTCGCGATAAAGCTGGGCATTGGCAGACTGCAGGACATAGACCTTGATGAAGTCCTTGCCATAGGTCGAAGCCAGGTCGAAGCTGGTCTCTCCCACATTGCCTTTCAGACCGCCGGTGAACGCATAATCGGTTTCGTCGATGCTCTCCTGCGGCGCGAAGCCGCCGGGATAGAAAGGCACCCCCGCGGCGCTGACCACCGTCGTCGGCGGGCGGGTATTCTCGTAAGCGGTGGCCTTCTTATGGCCATAGCTGCCGAAGCCATAAAGCTCGAAATCGCCGAACTCATAGCCCGAGGCGAAATTCGCGACGGTCTGGTCGATCTTGGGATCGCCGATGATCCGGTTGGTGTAGGGATAGCCCGGCAGGTTCTTGATCGCCGGATAGGTCGTCGAGAGGGTCACGGCCTGGGGATTGATGTCGCCGCGGAAGCTGAAGCCCTTGTGCTTCTTCTGCGCCGACAGATTGAGATAGGCGCCCTCGAACGGCGCGATGCCGATATTGCCGCCTACGGCATAGGTCTTGCCGCCCTGATCATAATATTGGCCACCGGTGACGTTGAACGTACCGCCATGATCGGCCTTCTTCTGGATGAAGTTGATCACCCCGGCGATCGCATCGGTGCCATACTGCGCGGCGGCACCGTCCTGCAGAACTTCGACATGGTCGATCGAGTCCGGGACGATGAAGCTGATATCGGGTGCGGCACTGCCGCCATAGGGCCCGCCGGCAACCGAGACGTTGGCGGTGCCGTGCCGGCGCTTGCCATTGACGAGGATCAGCGTGTGGTTGGGGCTGAGACCGCGCAGCTTCAATTGGAGATTATGCGCCTGGAGATCGCTGCCAAAGGATTGGGCCTGAATCGAAGGGAGATTCTGCGCGAGACTGGTGAGAAGATCGGGAGAGCCGGTGCGTTGCAGCGCATCGTTACCGAGCAACTGGATCGGCGCCGGGCTGTCGGCGGCCTTCATGCCCGTCGTTCGGGTGCCCGTGACGATGATCGTCGAATTGTCGGCTTCTTCCGCCGCCGCAGGTGCATTTTGCGCCAGCGCTGCCGTTGCCGAGAGACAGGCGACCGCGATCGCCGTCAGCGAAACTATCCGGACATTCCTCATTTGCGCCCCCTAAAAGATCATTATCCTTCAGGATCATCGCTCTCGGCTGACAAAACCATTACCGAAAATAAATATCGACCAGACACCAAAATAGATCACACTTGCACAAGTATAATTCTCGCACATCAGCGCCTAGCATCCGATATTTACAATCGAATCACACTCAGGTCGTCATTATGAATTTAGATTAACCGAATGTTACGTACTGGCAACGCGCTTAATGCATTTTCATGCAAATCTATTACTTATCGCCAGACGACAAGACTGCCGTGATCCGGTTCGTGCAAAATTGGACCTGTCGAGAGTAAGACGTTCGACAATCGCAAACCCGCCAAGGGGCGTGCGAAATTTCGCGCAGACGACATGCCGATCTGGCCCTTGGCCAGTCAGGCTAGAGTATTTTCAAGTCCGGTGGAATCAGCTGACGGCTCGGAAAATACGGAAAACAAAGACAATCTAGAGCATGTCCTGATCAATCTGATCAGGACATGCTCTAGGTGAGAAGCTTCAGTTCTCGAACAGCCGCGGCATCATCCGCTTCAGCACCACCGCAACCATGAGGCCGACCAGGATCGCCGCGCTGTCGGCGATCCAGTCCCACACGCTCGCGTCGCGGCCGATGAACGGCATCGCCTGGCTGAGCTCGATCCAGATACCGTAAGCCGACAGCCACAGCCCGGTCGTCCACCAGCGCCGCGCGGGCCAGGCGGCGCGCGCGAGCAGGGTCAGCGTCAGGAAGGCGAGCATATGGTCGGTCTTGTCGCCGGCCTGGAAGCTCGGCGCCTCCTCGCCCGGCATGATCGCGGCGCCATAGGAGAAGAGCAGCGCCGCCCAGAACAGGGCGATCTTGGCAAGGCGGAAGCGTGTCATCGGCCGATCCGATCAGGAGCATCGATAGGGGGCAGACATGAAAATGGCCGGGAAATCCCGGCCATCCCATATCGCCAAGGGCGATGCGATCACTTCTTGGTGAGCGAGAGCCCGCCGAAGCGCTTGTTGAACTTGGCCACCTGGCCCGCCGTGTCGAGCATCGAGCCGCGGCCGCCGGTCCAGGCCGGGTGCACCGAGGGATCGATATCGAGCTGCAGCGTGTCGCCTTCCGAACCATAGGTCGAACGGGTCTTGTAGGTGGTGCCGTCGGTCAGCTGGACGGTGATCATGTGATAGTCGGGATGGATGTCTTTTTTCATTACCTGGCTCCGGTATCATGGCTGGTTTCCGACCAGCCCGGGGACGCGAAGCGGCGCCTGTACAGGCATCGCCTCGGAATAACAAGCATTTCAGCGATCGGGGTCGCCGGGGGCCGCAAAGCCGAGATAGGCGAGCCGGCGGACTTCGCGCCGGCCGCGCACGACGGTGTCGAGGATCAGCCCGCAGAACAGGTTGAACACCGCCAGGATCACCATGCCGGTGACCAGGATCGCGGTCGGGAAGCGCGGCACCAGCCCGGTCTGGGCGTAGGTGACGACCAGCGGGATCGCGAGGAGGATCGCCGCCAGCGCGAGCAGCAGCCCGATCGCACCGAAGAACAGCACCGGCTTTTCGACCCGGAACAGCGTGCCGATCGTCCGCAGGATCCGCCAGCCGTCGCGATAGGTCGACAATTTCGAGGTCGATCCCTCGGGCCGCGCGCCATAAGCGGTGACCAGCTCGCCGACCGGCATCTGCAGTTCGAGCGCGTGGACGCTGATCTCGGTCTCGATCTCGAAACCCGCCGACAGCACCGGGAAGCTCTTGACGAAGCGCCGCGAGAATATCCGGTATCCCGACAATATGTCGGAGAAGCTGCGGCCGAACAGCTGGGCGAGCAGCCCGGTCAGCACCCGGTTGCCGAGCCGATGGCCGCGCCGATAGGCTTCCTCGACCTCCGACTTGCGGGCGCCGACGACCATGTCGAGCCGCTCGTCGAGCATCATCCGGATCATCTCGGGCGCCGCGGCGGCGTCATAGGTCGCATCGCCGTCGGCCATCACATAGATGTCGGCCTCGACGTCGGAGAACATCCGGCGCACGACATTGCCCTTGCCCTGCATGCGCTCGGTGCGGACGATCGCGCCCGCCGCTCGCGCGACCTCGACCGTGCGGTCGCTGCTGTTGTTGTCGAACACATAGATGCGCGCATCGGGGAGCGCCGCGCGAAAACCTGCGACGGTGGCGGCGATCGCCGCCTCTTCATTATAGCAGGGAAGGATGACCGCGATCGAAGCTTGCATGGCGCCGCTCTAGCCCCGCCGACCGGCGCTGTCATCCCGCCGCGTCTGCCACGCCAGCAGCGCGATCGCACCGAAGAAGGGCAGCAGCCAGATCAACCGCGCCTGGTAGCGCGACTGGGGTTCGGAAATCCCGCCCCCGAGCAGCGCGTTGACGATCATCGCGGTCGCGAGCAGCCCGATCCACAAGGCGAGATCGCGATCGCGGTCGCTCCATCGCCGCCGCGCCGTCGCCCACAGGCCGATCGCAGCGATCGCAGCGAAGACGGTGGCGTAATAGACGATCGTCATCAGCATCTGGGGCCACAGGCCGCGACCGCCCATGCTCGCCTGCATCCGACGATATTCGCGGTCGGGCAAAGCCGCCCAGCAATCGAAGCGCCGGAAGCAATTGGCGTTGAGCAGGTCGACCTCGAACCGCGCGATCTGGCTGGCGCCGTTGCGCAGGATCGCCGCCGACTGGTCGAGCGGATAGGCGCCGAGCACCGCGAGGCCGAACGCCTTGTCCTGCTCGGATATCCGTTCGCGGGTGACCGGATCGGCGATCAGGAACACCCCGACCCTGGGATCGCGTGACCACAGGAAGCTGGTGGCATCGACCGGCGGACGCCCCTTATAGGCGCAGATCGCGAAGCCCGATTGCGGGCAATGCTCGGCAATGAAGCGCGCCCCCGGCCCGTCGGCGATGAAACGCGCGGTCAGCAGCGGCACCAGCAGCGGCTTCTTGCCGAACTGCTGCTGGACGACGATGTCGGTGACCAGAACCGACGCCATGCCGATCGCGACGACGACCAGACCCGCAAACGAAGGCCGGATCAGCCGGGCGAAGCGCGGCCGATGGAGCATCGCAAGCGCGAGCCCGGCCAACGCCACCGCGAGCAGGATGAAGATATGGGTGAGGTGCGAAACGACCGATGCCAGCATCGTCGCGACGACGAGCAGCCGTTCGCCGCGGCTCAGCCGCCCGCGATCGATCAGCAGGATCAGCATCGCGAGCAGTCCGAGCGCGGCGAGAAGATCGGGCAGCAGCAGCCCGACCACCAGAGGCAATGTGCTGAGCAGCGACAGCCCGCCGATCACCGCCGCGACCGCCGGCCGCGCGACGATCCCGAACAGCCGCAGGCCGATCCGGATCAGCGCATAGGCGACCGCGGCCTGCGCGAGCACGAACAGCCAGAAGCTGCTGAGCACATAGCTGAGCCAGAGCAGCATCCCGAAATAGGGCGATCGCCCCGCCATCACGCTGCCATGGCTGATGTCGTTGCCATTGGCCCCGAGCCGGACCGGCGCCGGCGCGCTTGCCGCGACTGACCGCTGCGGCAGGCTGTGGCGATAACGGTCGCTCCACACCGTCGTGACGGTCTTGCCCGAGAAGAGATAGACCGCGCTGTCCGCCGCCCGGACATAGGAGGTCGTGTCGGGAAAATAGAAGGGCTGGCGGTTGAGCAGCGCCGGCCAGCACAAGGCCGCGACACAGGCGAGGTGGAACAACAGACGCGCGGCGACATCGATCGCCCGGCGCAGCGGCTCACGATCCTGGGAGGGACTCGGCAGAGCCACGCCTTTCATTACCCCGCGCAATATCAACAAATTCTGCCCCCCAGCGCGATCACCTTCGATATTGCCGCGTCCAAAAGCAAGCTGCGATTGATGGGCCTCCCGGTGAGGACTAGGCAGGGATGATGACTGATACGCGATCTCGAAGATGCTGACGCATCCTCGATCGATTTGCTCAAGCGCCGCACGGGCTGATACCAGGTCTCGGCGAGTCAGGCTCACCGAGACCTGGTATGAGGAGACACGGCGGCGATGATCGAAAGACTGCGCGATATCATGGCGCGGCTGCGCGACCCCGAAACCGGCTGTCCCTGGGACGTCCAGCAGGATTTCCGGACGATCGCCCCCTATACGATCGAGGAAGCCTATGAAGTCGCCGACGCGATCGAGCGCGACGACATGGCGGCGCTGCGCGACGAACTCGGCGATCTCCAGCTCCAGGTGGTGTTCCATGCCCGCATCGCCGAGGAGGCCGGCGCCTTCGCGCTCGGCGACGTGCTCGATTCGATCTCGGAAAAAATGATCCGCCGCCACCCGCATGTCTTCGGCGACGGGACCAACCCCGGCTGGGAGGAAATCAAGGCGGTCGAGCGTGGCGCGAAGGAAACCGATCGCAGCGCGCTGGCCGGGGTAGCGATCACCCTGCCCGCGCTGCTGCGCGCCGAGAAGCTCCAGAAACGCGCGGCGCGCACCGGCTTCGACTGGCCCGACGCCACCGGCGCGCGCGCCAAGGTCGAGGAGGAAATCCTCGAGGTCGACACCGCCACTTCGCCCGATCACCGGGCCGAGGAAATCGGCGACCTGCTGTTCGCGGTGGTCAACTGGGCGCGCAAGTTCGGCATCGATCCCGAAGCGGCACTGCGCCAGGCCAATGCCAAGTTCGAGACCCGCTTCCGGGCGATGGAAGAGATCGCCGGCGAGGCGTTTGCCGGGCTCGACCTTGACGCGAAGGAAGAGTTGTGGGTCCAAGCAAAGCGGAGAACATGAGCGAGATTATCGCTACAAGATATTGATTTTATACCGTCATGCTGAACTTGTTTCAGCATCCACCGTGCGACAAGGGGCCGTTCCCGAGTGGAAGAGTGGATGCTGAAACAAGTTCAGCATGACGGCGTGGTAAATGGCGAAGGGCCCCGGCTCAGCGCGATTCGAAGCGCGCGAGATCCTCGTCGGCGAGCCGGACCTCGACCACCAGCCGATCGCCATCGACCTCCTGCCCCAGCACCTCGCCATGCTGGTGGAGCCAGGCAGCACCCGCGCCGTCGGCGAGCGCCAGGGTCAGCGTGCGGACGCGCTTGCCGCCGCTCAGCCGGTCGGAGACGGTGCGGCGAAAGGCGTCCATCCCCTCGCCCGACAGCGCGGACAGCGTGACCACATCCTCGCGCCGCGCGGCTTCGGCCTCGGTGGCATCGCGGGTCTCGGGATCGAGCAGGTCGATCTTGTTCCAGACCTCGAGGATAGGCGCCCCGGCTTCGCCCGACTCCTTGCTTTCCGGTGCCTTGGGACCGACCCCGATTTCGCCGAGAACGCCAAGCACGTCCGCGGCCTGGGCGTCGCTGTCGGGATGGGCGATGTCGCGGACATGGACGATAAGGTCCGCCCCGGTCACCTCCTCGAGGGTCGCGCGGAAGGCGGCGACGAGCTGGGTCGGCAGATCGGAAACGAAGCCCACCGTATCGGACAGGATCGCCTTGTCGATGCCGGGCAGTGAAATCTGCCGCATCGTCGGATCGAGCGTCGCGAACAACAGATCCTCGGCCATCACCGTCGCCCCGGTGATCCGGTTGAACAGGGTCGACTTGCCGGCATTGGTATAGCCGACCAGCGCGATCACCGGCCAGGGTGCGCGCTGGCGCCGGGCGCGGTGGAGGCCGCGGGTGCGGCGGACCTGTTCGAGCTCGCGGCGCAATTTCGCCATCCGGTCGCGGATCAGCCGGCGGTCGGCCTCGATCTGGGTTTCGCCGGGACCGCCGAGAAAGCCGAAGCCGCCGCGCTGGCGCTCGAGATGGGTCCAACTGCGCACCAGCCGGCCCGCTTGATAGTCGAGATGGGCGAGTTCGACCTGCAGCCGCCCTTCGGCGGTCGCGGCACGCTCGCCGAAAATCTCGAGGATCAGCCCGGTGCGGTCGATCACCTTGGCATCGATCGCCTTTTCGAGATTGCGCTGCTGGATCGGCGACAGCGCGCCATCGACGATGATCAGATGTGCCTCGGCCTGGCGCGCGGCGAGCGCGATCTGTTCGACCTGTCCCGACCCGAACAGGGTCGCGGGCTTGGGATCGCGCAGCCGGAAGGCGAGCTTCTCGACGACCTCGACGCCGATCGCCGCGGCGAGGCCCGCGGCCTCGTCGAGGCGCGAGTCCGCGCTGCGCTGGCTGTCGCCGGCGCGTTCGGGAAGAGCCACGAGCGCACGCGCGCCGCGGCTCAGCCCATCGTCGTCCTCACGGTTGAAAACGCTCAATCGTCGTCCGAATCATCGACCTCGGCGAGGTTCAGCGGGTGAGCCGGCTGAACTGTCGAGATCGCATGCTTGTAGACGAGCTGGCTGAGGCCGTCGCGCCGCAGCAACATGCAGAACAGGTCGTAGGCGGCGATTTCGCCCTGGAGCATCACGCCATTGACCAGGAACATCGTCACCGGCTCGCGCGCCTTGCGCACCGCCGACAGGAAGACTTCCTGGAGCAGATGCGATTTGCGCTCCTCGAAATTCTTGTCGATGTCGGTCAGGTCGACCGGATGCGCGGGCATCACCGTCGAGATCGCATGTTTGTAGATCAGCTGCGACTGGCCGTCGCGGCGGAGCAGCACCGAGAAATTGTCGAACCAGGTGATGATCCCCTGGAGCTTGACGCCCTTCACCAGGAACATGGTGACGGGGGTCTTGGTCTTGCGCACCGAGTTCAGGAAAATATCCTGAAGATTGTTGACCTTATCGGCCATTGCCGGTCTCCGGTCTTGGCGGATCATTGCCCGCTGTGACGCCGTTGCATGGCGTTTTGCGTGACCCGCCGATTGCGGGCACCGGGGGATATTAGCGTAGCAAGTCCAGCGCGTCCATCTCGCAGTCGCAGCATATCCTATAAATCATTCGCCCTCTTCGTCGCGCGGATCGACCAGCCCGAGCGTCTTGAGCTTGCGGTGCAGCGCCGAGCGTTCCATCCCGATGAATGTCGCGGTGCGCGAGATATTGCCCGAGAAGCGGCGGATCTGGACACGCAGATATTCGCGCTCGAAGGTCTCGCGCGCTTCGCGCAGCGGGGTGCCCATGATCGACCGTGCCGCCTCGCCCGGCGCCAGCCGCGCCTGATCGTTGAGGATTTCGGGCGGGAGCATGTCGATCTCGATCCGGCCGATCCGTTCGCCCGGCGCCAGGATGATCGTGCGCTCGACGATGTTGCGCAGCTGGCGGACATTGCCCGGCCAGTCGAACGCCTGGAGGACGCCAACCGCGTCCTCGGTGACCAGCGGCGTCCCCACCCGCCGTTCGGAGGCGAAGCGCGCGACATAATGGTCGACCAGCGCGGGAATGTCCTCGCGCCGCTCGTTGAGCGCCGGGATATGCACCGGCACGACGTTGAGCCGGTAGTAGAGATCCTCACGGAAGCGCCCCGCCTCGATCTCGGCGGTGAGGCTGCGCGCGGTCGCCGAGACGACACGGACGTCGACCTTGACGATCCGCTGCCCGCCGACCCGGTTGAACGCCTGTTCGGTGAGCACCCGCAATATCTTGGCCTGCGCGGTCACCGGCATGTCGGCGATCTCGTCGAGGAACAATGTCCCGCCATGCGCCTGTTCGAGCAGGCCATGGCGCAGCACCTCGCCGCCGCCATCCTCGACTCCGAACAATTCCTCCTCGACCCGCTCGGGCTCCATCCGCGCCGCGCTGACGACGATGAACGGCGCCTGCGCGCGCGGGCTCCAGGCATGGAGCAACCGTGCCGCGACCTCCTTGCCGACCCCGGCTGGTCCGGTGATCAGCACCCGGCTGCCGGTCGAAGCGACGCGCTTGAGGGTCGCGCGCACGCCATTGATCGCCGCGGAATTGCCGGTGAGTTCCTCTTCCTGGCCGATCTGCGCCTTGAGGCTGGCATTTTCGCGGCGCAGCCGGTCGGTTTCGGTCGCACGGCCGACCAGCAGCAGCAGCCGCTCGGCCTCGAACGGCTTCTCGATGAAGTCGACCGCACCGCGGCGGATCGCGGTGACCGCGGTGTCGAGATTGCCATGCCCCGAGATCATCAGCACCGGCAGGCTGGAATCCCGGCGCTTGATCTCGTCGAGCAGGTCGAGCCCGTCGAGCTTCGATCCCTGCAGCCAGACATCGAGCAGCACCAGCGATGGCCGGCGTTCGGCGATCGCGGCGAGCGCCGCATCGCTGTCGGCCGCGGTGCGCGCGGCATAGCCTTCGTCCTCGAGCACGCCCGCCACGAGTTCGCGGATATCGGCCTCGTCGTCGACGATCAGAATCTCAAGCGCCATATCATCCGTTTCCGCTTCTGGTCAGTGCCGGCAAGCGCGGCTCATCCGCCTCGTCGTAGGTGGTTTCGCCCTGGGCGATGCCCGCCAGGGTGGTGAGGCTGAAGTCGAGTTCGACCATCGTGCCGCCGCCGGGACGGTCGCGGAAGGCGATCGTTCCGAAATGATCCTCGACGATCTTGCGAACGATCGCGAGCCCCAGGCCGGTGCCCTTGGTCCGGGTGGTCATATAGGGCTCGGTCAGCCGGTCGCGCTCGGCCGGCAGGCCGGGGCCATTGTCCGCGAGCAGGATCCGCAGCCGGCCGCCATCGGATGCGATCTTCATCGCGATCACCCCCGGCGCATGCTGATCCTTATTTTCTTCAATGGCTTCGACCGCATTCTTGACAAGATTGGTGAGCGCCTGGCCGAGCAGCCGGCGGTCGCAGACCATCATCTGCGCGACATCGCCTTCGAGGCTGAAGCTGATCGCGGGATGCGCGACCTCGTGGAGGAACAGCGCCTGGCGACCGATATCGACGATCGCCTCCTCGCCGAAATTGGGGCGCGGCATCCGGGCGAAGGACGAGAATTCGTCGACGATCCGGCGCATGTCGCCGACCTGGCGGACGATCGTCGCGGTCAGCCGCTCGAACACCGCCGGATCGGAGGTGACCTCCTTGCCATAGCGACGCTGGAGACGCTCGGCGGCGAGCTGGATCGGGGTCAGCGGGTTCTTGATCTCGTGGGCGATGCGGCGGGCGACATCGGCCCAGGCGGCGCGACGCTGGTCGGCAAGCTGCTGGGTGATGTCGTCGAAGGTCAGAATATGGCCGGCCTCGTCCTCCACCGCCCGCACCGCCAGCGTCTTGGGCTCGCCGGCGACGACGAGCTGGAGCACCGCCTCGCGATCGCCGGCCGCGAGCATATGGTCGAGCTCGGCCGAAACGTCGGCCAGCGCGACGCCCTCGATCGCCTCGGGCAGGTCGAGCATCGTGATCGCCGACGGGTTGACCAGCGTCACCCGCCGGTTCTGGTCGACCGAGACGATCCCCGCGGTGACCCCCGACAGCACCGCCTCGATGAACGAGCGACGGCTTTCAAGCTGGCTGTTGGCCGAGACCAGCGCGCCGGTCTGTTCGCCCAGCTTGCGGGTCATCCGATTGAAGGCACTGGCGAGCGAGCCGATCTCGTCCTGCCCCTGCCCCGCCTGGACCCGCGCCGACAGATCGCCGTCGGCGACCCGGCGCGCGGCGGCGACCAGATCGTTGACCGGCCGCACCAGCCGGTCGGCCACCGTCATCGCCACCCAGATCGCGATGCCGAGAATCATCAGCGAGACGATCATCAGGGTGATGTTGAAGCGGATCTGGAGCGCGCGGGACCGGTCGAGCAGGCTGACATAGTCGCTCAGCGCCGAACGCGCGCGCGCCGCCTGGTTGAGCACGACCTTGTCCGACGCCCGCGACACGTAGAGATAGGTCTGGCTGGCGCGGTCGAGCAGGATCGTCCCCTCGATCCGATCGCCGGCCTCGGCGGTGATCAGCGAATTGCCGGTCTGCATGAACTGCAGCGTGGCGAGCGGGAGCCGCTTTTCGAGCGGCCGCTTGTCGAGATTGCCGAGCGCGATCAGCTGCAGCGATCCGTCGCGATCGACCTGGATGATCGCCGCCTCGGACAGGTTGCGATAGGCGATCTGGCGCGCGAAGAACGGGGCGAAGCGCGGATCGTCCATCGTCGTGTTGGTCAGCACCTCGCGGGTGTCGCCCGACATCGCCTCGAGTTCGCCGCGCAGCCGGTCCTTCGACTCGGTAACATAGGCCTGGGCGACGCGCTCGGCGCTCGCCAGCACCACCCGGGCATTGTTCGAAAACCAGAATTCGATGCCGAACTGGAACAGCAGCGAGGCGAAGATCACCACGAGCAGCGTCGGCACCGTCGCGATCACCGAGAACAGAGCGACCAGCCGGACGTGCAGCCGGGCCTTGCCGCCGAGTTCGGACCGCGCCGCGCGGCCCTGGGCGATCCGCTGCGCGACCAGCACCATCAGCCCCATCAGCGGGACGAGGTTGACGACGAGGAGCAGCGCCACGGTCGGTGGGTTCATCAGCCGCTCGGGGGTGCCCGCGCCGGTAATGAACAAATAGCTGCTGATCGCGATCACCACGACCAGCAGCGGGGTCACGACCTCGAGCCAGGGAATGATGCGGCGAAGCGGCAGGCTGGCGGCAAGCCGCCTGCGCAATCGTAACATTCTCCGCGCCATCGCCGTCATCGTGGCACTGATACCACATTGCTGTTGCACGACAAGCACAGTGGATCGCGCTTCACGTCACGGCCGGCACGGTCCGGCGCGCGGTTCAGTCGGTACGCCGCCCGATGCCGGTCTCGACCCCCAGTTCGGTCAGCTTCTTGCGCAACGTGTTGCGGTTGATGCCGAGCAGTCGCGCGGCGCGCAGTTGGTTGCCCTTGGCGGCGGCCATGCTCAGCCGCATCAGCGGACGTTCGATCTCCTGCAGGATGCGGTCGTAGAGTCCGTCGGGGGGCAGATCGCGGCCGAAGGTGGCGAAATAGCGCGCCAGATGCATCTCGACCGCGTCGGCGAGGCCGCCGGCATGGGCCATCGTCGCCGACGGCAGGTCGCCGCTGCCCCCCGACAATTCGAACTGCTGCTCGACCAGCGCGGCGCTGATCACATCCTCGCGGGCGAGCGCGGCGAGGCGGCGCATCAGATTTTCGAGTTCGCGGACATTGCCCGGCCAGGCATAATGAACCAGCCGGTCGATCGCGCCGGCGTCGAGCGTCTTGCGCGGCAGCCCGTCGGCCGCGGCGCGATCGAGGAAGAAGCGCGCCAGTTCGCCGATATCGTCGCCGCGCTGGCGCAGCGCCGGCAGCCGGATCGGCACGACGTTCAGCCGATAATAGAGATCCTCGCGGAAGCCGCCTTCGGCGATCAGCCGCTGGAGATCCTTGTGGGTGGCGGCGATGATCCGGACATCGGCGCGGATCGAACGCGATCCGCCGACGGTGGTGAACTCGCCGGCCTGGAGGACGCGCAGCAGCCGGGTCTGTGCCTCCATCGGCATGTCGCCGATCTCGTCGAGGAACAGGGTGCCGCCCTGCGCCTGTTCGAACCGCCCCGCGGTGCGGCTCTGGGCGCCGGTGAAGGCGCCGCGCTCATGCCCGAACAATTCGCTCTCGATCAGTTCGCGCGGGATCGCCGCCATGTTGACCGCGACGAACGGCGCCGCCGCGCGCGGGCCGAAATCATGGATCGCGCGTGCGACCAGTTCCTTGCCGGTGCCCGATTCGCCGAGCACCAGCACGGTGAGGTCATTGGCGACGACGCGGGCGATCGTGCGATAGACCTCCTGCATCGGCGGCGAACGGCCGATCAGCGGCAAATCCTCGCCGGCGTCGCCGACCGGCCCCGCCTGCCCCGCCGCCGCGCGGGTGGCGAGCGCGTCGGCGACCGCCCGGGTCAGTTCGCCCAGATCGAACGGCTTGGGCAGATAGTCGAACGCCCCCTGTTCGGTGGCGCGCAGTGCAGTGGTGAAGGTGTTCTGCGCCGACAGCACGATCACCGGCAGCCCGGGATTGCCGGCGAGCATCTCGGGGATCATGTCGAGGCCGTTGCCGTCGGGCAGCATCACGTCGGTGACCAGCACCTGCGGATTGAAGCTGGCGAACAGCCGGCGCTGCTCGGCGACCGAGGCCGCGGTCTCGACGATATGGCCGGCGCGGCGCAGCGCCTCGCGCACGACGGTGCGGATCGCGCCGTCATCATCGACGACGAGCACCCGCCCGCCGCCGGCGACGATCGCGCTATCGTTCATGCCGTCACCCGGGCACGCGGCAGCAGCAGGCGGAACACGGTCCGCTCCGGTTGACCTTCGCGCGCATATTCGATGATGCCTCCCTGATCGGATACGAGTTTCTCGACGAGCGCGAGGCCGAGCCCACTCCCCGTCCTTTTGGTGGTGACGAACGGGTCGAACAAATGGCCCTCGATATCGCGCGACGCGCCGGGACCGTCGTCGATCACGCACAGCTCGATCGGCAGCGGCTGGCGCGAATCGTCGCCGGCGCGCCGCATCGATACGCCGTGGCGATAGGCGGTGGTCAGCGTGATCACCCCGGGGCCGTCGCCGATCGCCTCGGCGGCGTTCTTGAGCAGATTGATGAGGATCTGGATCAGCGAGTCGCGATGGCCGAGCACCGCCGGCAACGATGGATCGTAGACCTCGCGGATCGTCCGTCCCGCCGCGAAACCGGCGAGGGCGACGTCGCGGGCGTGGCCGAGGATCGCATGGATATTCTGCGGCTCCATCTCCATCGGCCGCGTGTCGGTGAAGCCCTGCATCCGGTCGATCAGTGCGGCGACGCGGTCGACCTCCTCGCGGATCAGCCGGGTGAGCCCCTTCGAATCCTCGTCGCAACTCTGTTCGAGCAGTTGCGCGGCGCCGCGGACCGCCGACAGCGGATTCTTGATCTCGTGCGCGAGCATTGCCGCCGCCGCGACCGCGGTCCGGGTACCGCTCTCGCGCTCGCTCGATCGCGACAGGAACGGTCCGCGGGCATGGTGGTGGACGCTGACGATCCGCCAGCCGATCCGGTCGGGGACAGGGCCGATCGCCAGATCGACCTTCACCCGGCGCGGGCCGGGCAGGACGATGTCGAGATCATAGGCCGCGAACGGGGTGTCGTTCGGCATCGAGTTCAGCGGATGGCCGATCGCCTCCTCGATCCCGCGGCCGATCACCAGATTGCGGCTGATGTTGAACAGCGATTCGCACGCGGCATTGATGTCCATCACCATGCCGTCGGGATCGATCGTCAGCACCGCGGTCGCCATCGCCGCGAGCACGTCGGCAGCCGACGGCCGCTCGGCCGCCCGGTCGGCGGCCGAGCGGCGCCCGAAACGGATCAGGCCGCTGCCCGGGAGAGCCATGGACTATAAAATTCTGCGAGCATCGCCACCACCCGCCGGGCATCGGGCTCCTGGTTCACCTTGAACCGGAAATCGGCCGAACCATGGAGGCCCTTGGTGTACCAGCCGATATGCTTGCGGGCCATATTGACCCCGGTCTCGGCGCCATAATGTTCGAGCATCGCGTCATAATGCGCTGCGATCACGCGATATTGTTCGTCGATCGACGGATCTGGCAGCCGCTCGCCGGTCTGCAGATAGCGCATCACCTGGTTGAGCACCCAGGGCCGGCCATAGGAGCCGCGACCGATCATCAGACCGTCGGCGCCCGACTGGTCGAGTGCGGTCACCGCATCGTCGATCGTGCAGATGTCGCCATTGACGATGACCGGGATCGTCACCGCATCCTTGACCTTGCGGACGAACGCCCAGTCGGCCTCGCCCTTGTACATCTGGCAGCGGGTACGGCCATGGACGGTGATCATCTGCACGCCGATATCCTGGGCGATGCGCGCCAGCTCGGGGGCGTTGAGGCTGGCATGGTCCCAGCCCATCCGCATCTTGAGCGTGACCGGAACGTCGACCGCCTCGACCGTCGCCTTGATGATCGCGACCGCAAGCTCGGGGGTGCGCATCAATGCCGACCCGGCATCGCCGTTGACGACCTTGCGCACCGGGCAGCCCATGTTGATGTCGACGATCGCCGCGCCGCGATCGGCGACCAGCTTGGCCGCCTCGCCCATTTCATGCGGGGTGCAGCCGACCAGCTGCATCGACACCGGCTCCTCGATCGCGTCCCACATCGCCTTCTGGACCGACTGACGGGTCTCGCGGATCGCCGCCTGGCTGGCGATCATCTCGGTGACGTTGAGCCCCGATCCATAGCGTCGCACGACCTTGCGGAACGGCAGGTCGCTCACCCCCGTCATGGGGGCGAGAATCACGGGCGTCTCGATCCGGACCGGACCGATCTCGATGGGTTTGAGCCGGGGTGTCATGAAAGCCAAATTGCCTAAAAAAGCGGCACCCTCTTAACCGCAAAGCCACCGGCGGGCAAGCTCTCGACGAAATCGCTCCCGCTCCAGATTTTCTTCGTTTTCCGCATTCTCCGGGTCGTCAGGTGATTCCACCTGACTTGAGAATGCTCTAACCGAAGCCGATGCACCGCAACCGAAGCATCGCCGCGCTGATCGTCGCCGCCGGCACCGGCACCCGATCGGGCCAGGCCATCCCCAAGCAATATGTCGCGGTCGGCGGTCGGCCGGTGCTGGCCCATGCGATCGACGCGCTCGCCGCCCATCCCGCGATCGACCGGATCCAGGTGGTGATCGGCGCCGGCCAGCAGGCGCTCTATGCCGATGCGGTCGGCGCGCGCGACCTGCCGCCGCCGCTGATCGGCGGCGCGACACGGCGCGAATCGGTGATCGCCGGCCTGCAGGCAGTCGACGCCGATATCGTGCTGATCCACGACGCCGCCCGCCCCTTCCTGCCGCCCGCAGTGATCGACCGGCTGCTGGCCGCGCTCGACGGCCATGACGGCGCGGTGCCGGGATTACCGGTCGCCGACACGCTGACCCGTGCCGACGGCACGCCCGTCGCGCGCGACGGGCTTTTCCGGATCCAGACTCCCCAGGTCTTTGCCCGCGAGGCGATCCTCGCCGCCCATCTCGGCTGGGATTCGGGTAGCGAAGCCACCGACGACGCCCAGGTCGCTCGCGCCGCCGGGCTCGGGGTCGCGATCGTCGCCGGCGCGGCCTCGCTCGACAAGCTCACCCATGCCGCCGACTTCGCGGCCGCCGATAACGCCCTGGAGGCCCGGATGATCAGCCGCACCGCGACCGGATTCGACGTCCATGCCTTTGCCGAGGGCGATCGCGTCTGGCTCGGCGGGGTGCCGATCGCACACGATCAGGGCCTCGCCGGTCACAGCGACGCCGATGTCGCGCTCCACGCACTGGTCGATGCGCTGCTCGGGACGATTTCGGCCGGCGATATCGGCAGCCATTTTCCGCCGAGCGACCCGCAATGGAAGGGGGCCGCCTCGTCGATGTTCGTCGAACATGCCCGCTATCTGGTCGAGCAGGCAGGCGGAATCATCGACCATGTCGACCTGACGATCATCTGCGAGGCGCCCAAGGTCGGTCGCCACCGCGACGCGATTCGCGCCCGAATCGCCGAACTGCTCGGCCTCGCGCCGGCCCAGGTGAGCGTCAAGGCGACCACCACCGAGCGGCTGGGCTTCACCGGACGCAGCGAAGGCATCGCCGCGCAGGCCGCCGCAACCGTTCGCGTGCCGCGCGCCGGTTGACTTTATCGCTGCAGCCGCGAAGGCGGTAACGTCGTTCGGCTATCGCGCCGTCGGATCATATGGGACCAGGCATCGATGCCCGATCATAGTGAGACCGCCCTTCCCGCCGAGCTCGTCGCGGCGGCACGCCAGGTGATCGATGCCAACCGCGCCGCCGGGCTGCGGGTCGCGGTCGCCGAAAGCTGCACCGGCGGGCTGGTATCGGCCGCGCTGACCGAGATTCCCGGATCGTCGGACGTGCTCGACGCGGCGTTCGTCACCTATTCGAACGACGCCAAGACCCGGCTGGTCGGGGTTTCCGCCGACCTGATCGACACGTTCGGCGCGGTCTCGATCGCGGTCGCCTGGGCGATGGCGCGCGGTGCGCTCGAGCGCAGCGGCGCCGATGTCGCGGTGGCGATCACCGGCGTCGCCGGCCCCGGCGGCGGCACCGAGAAGAAGCCGGTCGGCACGGTGGTGTTCGCGGTCGCCCGCAAGGGTGCCGAGCCCGAGGATATCGTCGCCGACAAACGCCATTTCGGCGATCTCGGCCGTGGCGGGATCAGACTTCAGGCGGCGCTGTGCGCGCTCGAACTGCTGATGCCGGGCGCATCGGTGGCCGAGGACGCGTAGAGCTTGCGGGCGCGTTCCTCGAACGCGCCGATCATCATCCGCAGCGCCTGGGCGAACACCTGGCCCGCGACCATCTCGAACAGCCGCGACTTGAATTCGAAGTCGATCGCGAAATCGACCAGCGTGCCGCCCTTGCCGTCGGGCCGGAAGCTCCAGTCGTTGCGCAGATATTTAAGCGGCCCGTCGACATAGTCGACATGGATGCTCGACGGCCGCTGCTTGGCCACCCGCGAGGTGAATTTCTCGCGCAGCGCCTTGAACCCGACCATCAGGTCGGCGGTCATCTCGGTTTCGCTGTCCGAGGTGATCCGCACCGCCGACACCCAGGGCAGGAACTGCGCATAGGACGAAACATCCGCGACCAGATCGAACATCTGCTCGGGGCTATAGGGCAATGCCCGGGTCTCGCTGTGCCGGGGCATGTCAGGCGGTCGCGGCGGCGGCCCTGGCGAGCTGGGCGTTGCGCGCATCGCGCAGTTTCGCGAAATCCGCGCCGGCATGATAGCTCGAACGGGTCAGCGGGGTCGCCGCGACCAGCAGGAAACCCTTGGCCCGGGCGATCGCGCCATAAGCCTCGAAGCTCTTGGGGGGCACGAACTCGGCGACCTTGGCATGTTTGGGGGTCGGCTGGAGATATTGGCCCATCGTCAGGAAATCGATGTTGGCGCTGCGCATGTCGTCCATCACCTGATGGACCTCGAGCCGCTCCTCGCCGAGCCCGACCATGATCCCCGACTTGGTAAAGATCGTCGGATCGAGCCGCTTGACGCTTTCGAGCAGCCGCAGCGACGCATAATAGCGCGCACCCGGCCGAATCGTCGGATAGAGCCGCGGTACCGTTTCCAGATTATGGTTGTAGACGTCGGGCCGCGCCGCGACGATCATCTCGATCGCGCTGTCGGCCTTGTTGCGGAAATCGGGGGTCAGGATCTCGATCGTCGTCGTCGGGGTGGTGCGGCGGAGCGCCTCGATCACCTTGACGAACTGCTTGGCGCCGCCATCGGGCAGGTCGTCGCGGTCGACCGAGGTCACGACGATATGTTCGAGACCCAGTTCGGCGGCGGCATCGGCGACATGCTGGGGTTCGCTGGCATCGACCATCTTCGGCATGCCGGTCTTGACGTTGCAAAAGGCGCAGGCGCGGGTGCAGACATCGCCCAGGATCATCACCGTGGCGTGTTTCTTGGTCCAGCATTCGCCGATGTTCGGACAGGCCGCCTCCTCGCACACCGTGGCGAGGTTCAGGCGACGCATAAGAGTCTTCGTCTCGTTGAACGCGGCGCCGATCGGCGCCTTGACCCTTATCCAGTCGGGCTTGCGTTGCTTGACCGCCGGGATGCCGGCGGGGACGATGGGGGCTGGATCTGCTTCGCTCATGCCCGCCAGATAGGACAAGCCGGCGCCACTTGCCAGTGCCAGGATGTGCGCCTAACCGATCGCCTTAAGTGCCACGACGACCCAAAGGAGCGATCCGACCGATGAGCGAGCTTGCCGGGACCGATTTTGCCGGACTGATCTCCGGTTACCACCGCTTCAAGACCGGCGGCTGGCAGCGGCAGCGCGCGCGCTGGGCCGAACTCGCCGATGGGCAGAGCCCCAAGGTGATGGTGATCGCCTGTTCGGACAGCCGGGTCGACCCGACCCAGATCTTCGATACCTCGCCGGGCGAGATGTTCGTCGTGCGCAACGTCGCCAATCTGGTGCCCCCGTTCGAGGAATCGCCGGGCCTGCACGGCGTATCGGCGGCGCTCGAATTCGCGGTGACCCAGCTCGAGGTGCCCGAGATCGTCGTGCTCGGCCACCAGGCCTGTGGCGGCTGCAACGCGGCGCTGACCCAGCGCTTCGAACATGCCCCCAAGGGCCGGGGCGGCTTCATCGCCGACTGGATCACCCTGCTCGATGAAGCGCGCGCCAAGGTGATCGCCGAACATGGCGAAGGCCCCGAAGCGGTTCGCGCGCTCGAACTTGAGACGGTCAAGGTGTCGATCGCCAATCTGCGGACCTTCCCCTGCGTCCCGATCCGCGAGGGCAAGGGCAAGCTGCGCATCCACGGCGCCTATTTCGCGATCGCCGATGGCGTGCTCCATCTGCTCGACGAGGCGACCGGCGAGTTCAGCCCGGCCTGAACCACATCGAGGAACGGGAACGGCGATAGGCCCCCGGGCGTTGGCGCCATCGGAAATACCGATAGGAGCCGATCATGAAACTCGCCTTGCTAATGGCCACCGCGTTCGTCGCGGTGGCGCCGCTTCACGCCCAGACGACCGACCCGAGCGTCGATTCGCCGCCCAAGACCGATCCCGCCCATGTCGCCGCCGACGCCGCCGAGCGGCCGGTCACCCGATCGCTCAACAATGCGGTCGACGGCAATATCGCCAACACTCAGATGGATAATGCCGAGGCACAGGGCCAATATGCGGCCGATCGCGCCGCCTATGTCGCGGCGGTTCGCCAGCACAATCGCGAGGTTCGCGCCAACGACCGCACGATCGAACGGCAGCAGATCGCCTATGCCGATGCGATGGCCGACTGGCGCGCCCAGGTCGCCGCCTGCCAGCGCGGGCATCAGCGCGCCTGCGACATGCCCCCGCCCGATCCGATGAACTATATGTGATATAGAAAGGGCGGCATCGGCAATCCGATACCGCCCTTTTTGCGTTCAGACTGAGTGCGTTAGCGAGTGAGCTTCTTATAGGCACTCGCCCCCGGCCGATCGGCGGCCTCGCCGAGGCGACGCCGCTTATCCTCTTCGTAGCTCTCGAAATTGCCCTCGAACCATTCGACATGACCATCGCCTTCGAAGGCGAGGATATGGGTCGCGAGCCGGTCGAGGAAGAAGCGGTCATGGCTGATCACCACCGCGCAGCCCGCGAAATTCTCGAGCGCCTCCTCGAGCGCGCGCAGCGTCTCGACGTCGAGATCGTTGGTCGGTTCGTCGAGCAGCAGCACGTTGCCGCCCTGGCGGAGCATCTTCGCCATATGGACACGGTTGCGCTCACCGCCCGACAACGACCCGACCTTCTTCTGCTGGTCGGGGCCCTTGAAGTTGAACGCGCCGACATAGGCGCGGGTCGACATTTCGAACTTGCCGACGGTCATGATGTCATGGCCGCCCGAGACTTCCTCCCAGACATTCTTGGTGGGGGTCAGCGCGTCGCGGCTCTGGTCGACATAACCGAGCTTGACCGTGGTGCCGATCTCGACCGTGCCCGAATCGGGCTTTTCCTGGCCGGTGATCAGCCGGAACAACGTGGTCTTGCCCGCGCCGTTCGGCCCGATCACCCCGACGATACCGCCCGGCGGCAGCATGAAATCGAGCCCGTCGAACAGCTTCTTGTCGCCATAGCTCTTGGTCAGGCCATGGACCTCGATCACCTTGCCGCCGAGACGCTCGGGGGTCTGGATGACGATCTGGGCCTTGCCGGGCGCACGGTTGTTCTGCTTTTCGACCAGTTCGTCGAACGCGCGGATACGCGCCTTCGACTTGGTCTGGCGCGCCTTGGGGCTCTGCCGGATCCATTCGAGCTCGTCCTTGATCGCCTTCTGGCGACCGGCGTCCTCGCGCTCCTCCTGGTCCATCCGCTTCGACTTGGCGTCGAGCCAGGCCGAATAATTGCCTTCGAACGGGATGCCGCGGCCGCGATCGAGCTCGAGCACCCAGCCGACGACATTGTCGAGGAAGTAGCGATCATGGGTGACGAGGATGACGTTGCCCGGATAGTCGATCAGATGCTGTTCGAGCCAGGCGACGCTCTCGGCGTCGAGATGGTTGGTCGGTTCGTCGAGCAGCAGGATCTCGGGCTTTTCGAGCAGCAGGCGGCACAGCGCGATGCGGCGCTTCTCGCCGCCCGACAGCTTCGACACCGGCCAGTCGCCGGGCGGGCAGCGCAGCGCTTCCATCGCGATTTCGAGCTGGTTGTCGAGCGTCCAGCCATCGACCGCGTCGATCTTCTCCTGAAGCGTGCCCATTTCCTCGAGCAGCGCGTCGAAATCGGCATCCTCGGGCGGATCGGCCATCAGCGTCGAGATTTCGTTGAATCGGTCGAGCATGTCGGCGACCTGGCGGACGCCGTCCATGACGTTGCCCTTCACGTCCTTCGATTCGTCGAGCTGCGGCTCCTGCGGCAGATAGCCGACTCGGGTGCCGTCGGCCGCCCAGGCCTCGCCGACATAGTCGGTGTCCATGCCCGCCATGACCTTCATCAGGGTCGACTTGCCGGCGCCGTTGACGCCTATGATCGCGATCTTGGTGCCGGGCAGGAACTGGAGGTGGATGTTGTTGAACAGCGGCTTGTTCGCGCCGGGGAAGGTCTTCGTCAGACCCTTCATCACATAGCTATATTGCACGGCCATCGCGCGTGGACCTCATTCGGGCTGGAACATCAGGAAATGTGCCGTCGCCACTAAACGACCCCGTCAGGCTTGGCAAACGCCAGAACCGGCCACCGTAAAAATGACGACGCGAAAATGGCGGCGGGGCAGGATTGGCAAATGGGGATCGTACCGATAGCGTCCAACCCCATGACCAAAATGACGCTGCTGGCGCTTCTCGCCGCATCCGCCCTTCCCGCTCCCCTGTTCGCCCAGGCCGCCCCGTCGCAGACCGCGGCGCTGCGCGACGCGGCGCTCGCCGACAATCTGGCCTGGGACATCACCGAGGGGCTGACCACCGAGATCGGCCAGCGCAAGGCGGGCAGCGAGGCCGAGGCGCGGGCGCGCGACTGGGCGGTGATCCGGCTGAAGGCGCTTGGTTTCCAGAATGTTCATATCGAGACATTCGACGTACCCTATTGGGAACGCGGCGAAGCGAGCGCCGAGATCGTCGCCCCCTTCCCGCAGAAGCTGGTGCTCGAGGCGCTCGGCAACAGCGCCGGCACCCCGGCCAAGGGGCTGACCGCCGAGGTGATCGGCTTCGCCAGCCTGTCCGCGCTCGAGGCAGCCGATCCCGCCGATATCAAGGGCAAGATCGTTTTCCTGACCCACCGCATGGCCGCGACCCAGGACGGATCGCAATATGGCCCGGTCGGGCAGGTTCGCCGCAGGGGACCGTCGGTCGCCGCGAAGAAGGGGGCCGCCGCGATCCTGATCCGCTCGATCGGCACCGACCATCACCGGGTGCCGCATACCGGCGTCCAGGCCTGGGACGAGGGCGTCAAGCCGATCCCGGCGCTCGCGCTCGCCAACCCCGATGCCGACCAGCTCGAACGGGTGCTCAAGCGCGGCAAGCCGGTGACGATCGCTCTCGACGTCAGCGCGCATATGTCGACCAAGCACCAGTCGGGCAATGTGATCGCCGAGGTACCGGGCCGCGATCCGTCGCTGGGCGTGGTGCTGGTCGGCGGCCATCTCGACAGCTGGGATCTCGGCACCGGCGCGATCGACGATGCCTCGGGCGTCGCGATCAGCACCGCCGCGGCCAAGCGGATCATGGACGCCGGCCAGCCGCTGCGCACGATCCGCGTCGTCTGGTTCGGATCGGAGGAGATCGGCCTGTTCGGCGGCGCGGCTTATGCCAAGGCGCATGGCGGCGAGAAGCATCATGTCGCCGCCGAGTCGGACTTCGGCGCCGACAAGGTCTGGAAGTTCAGCACCGACGTCATGCCGTCCGCGCTGCCGGCGATGAAGCCGATCGCCGAGGCACTGGCGCCGCTCGGCATCTCGATGAACCCTCGCAATGGCGAGGCCGGCGGTTCGGACACCGACCCGCTCCAGGAGGCGGGCGTGCCGGTCCTCGCGCTCAACCAGGACGGCACCCGCTATTTCGACCTCCACCACACCGCCGACGACACGCTCGACAAGATCGATCCCGAGCAGTTGCGCCAGAATGTCGCGGCCTGGACGGCGATGCTGTCGGTGGTGGCCAATGATCCGCAGGATTATGGTCCGGTGCCCAAAACGAAATAATACCGATCCCGGTGAGCTTGCTCATCGGGATCGGGTATCAGCCCGTGCGGCGCTTGAGCCTATCGATCGAGGATGCGTCAGCATCTTCGAGATCGCATATAAGCCGGCCCGCGGTCAGCCGATCAGCAGATCGCGGGTCTCGACGACCCGGCAATATTCGCCGTCGAGATTGGCCAGCGACATCGCATGAACCTCGCCGGCGCTGCGCTCGACGCCCGACCAGTCGGTGCGCGCGAAGGTGAAACAGGCGTCCTCGGCGAGCCACACCGCGAAGCCGAGATTGCCGGCATGGCGCACGCTGGTCTCGACCGAATTGTTGGTGATCACGCCGGCGACGACGAGCCGGTCATGTCCCCGAGCCTTGAGGCGTGCTTCGAGATCGGTGCCGACGAACGCGCTGTTGACCCGCTTGGCGATCACCGGTTCGCCCGGCAGCGGGCCCTGCCCCTCGCGGAAGTCATGGCCAGGCTGTCCGGGGCGGTAATGCGACAAGGCGTCGGTCGAATCGTGCCGGACATGCCAGACCGGCCAGCCCCGCGACCGCCAATGGTCGAGCAGCGCCGCGACATGGGCTTCGGCCCGCGGATTGTTGCGGATGCCCCAGTCGGGATGATCGATCGCCCGCTGCAGGTCGATCAGCAGCAGCACCGCGCCCGCCGTTTCTCCCGCCTCAGCCATCGTTGACCAATCGCTGCTCGGGGAGCGCCGCCAGATCGGCGGCACCGCTCTCGCGGGCCAGCGCCTCGATGGCGGGGACGTCCTCGATATCCTTGTTGCCGGTCTCGATGTTGAGCTCGCGGAACTTGCGGCCGGTCACCAGCGCGCGGCTCTCGAAGCTCGACACGAACTTGTTGTAATTCTCGACCGCGCTGTTCAGCCCCGACCCGACCCGGCGCATATGCCCGGCGAGCGCGGCCAACCGCTCGTACATCTCCTTGCCGAGCGCGCCGATCTCGCGCGCTTCCTCGGCCAGCCGCTCCTGCCGCCAGACGCTGGCGACGGTTCGCGCCAACGCAACGAGGTTGATCGGGCTGGCGATCAGCACCCGGCGATCATGCGCCCAATCCCACAGCAGCGGATCCTGCTCCATCGCCGCCGACAGGAAATGCTCGCCCGGGATATACATGACGACATAGTCGGCGGCGTCGCCGAACCGGTCCCAATAGCTTTTCTGGCCGAGCTGGCCGGCATGGGTCCGCAGCGCCGCGGCATGCGCCTTGAGCAGGGTGGTGCGGGCGGCCTCGTCGACCTCTTCGCTCGCGTCCATATAGGCGTTGAACGAGCATTTGGCGTCGACCACCAGCTTGCGGCCGCCGGGTAGCCGGATGATCACGTCGGGGCGCAACCGCCCGTCCTCGGTGTCGACCGAGACCTCGGTGGTGAAATCGGCATAAGGCGACAGCCCGGCCTGTTCGAGCACGTTGCGCAGCGACTGTTCGCCCCAGCGGCCCCTCGCCTTGGGGCTGGCGCGCAGCGCGTTGACCAGCTTCGCCGCCTCGTCGCGGACCTGCCCCTGCCCGACCCGGACCTGGTCGACCGCCTCGCGCAGCCCGGCATAGCTGTCGACCCGCTCCTTCTCGACCTTGAGCAGGCCTTCCTCATAGCGTTTCAGCGTGGTCTCGACCGGCGAGAGCAGCGCCTTGATCTGCGCCTCGTTCTTTTCCCCCGCCTGCGAGAAACGCTGGTCGGCGCGTTCGAGGAACTGGCGTTGCGCCTGGTCGAGCAGCCGGGCGCCGACCTCGGAGAATTGCGCCGACAATTGCTCCTTCGCCTCGCGTAGCTGCGCGAGCTGGGCTTCGAACGCCTCGGTCCGCGCGGCGGCATCGGCCTGCAGCCGCGAGCGCTCGACCTCGGATCGGCCGAGCGATTCGCGAGTCGCATCGAGCGCGGTCCGCGCCGCGTCGAGATCGCGCCGAAACTGGTCGATCTGATCGGCCTGCGCCCGTGCGCGGTGGATCTCCGCTTGGGCGGCGAGCAGGTCCCGGCGAAGCTGGTCGCGCTCCCTCGTCAATGCCGCACTGCCCCACGCCTTCAGTGCCCAGCCGATAACCAGCCCAAACAACAGCAAAATCGGTCCGATGAAGGCAAATTCGAGGGGCATGATCCGCCAATGCGCAAAAGAGAACAGAAGGCGAACTTATCCGCTTTCATTCTTTGATTGCAAGGGCGCAACAATCACTTCCCATTAACAAACGAAGGCGTATGAATGGATTCGGGGAACATGGCGGCACCGGGCTCGGGGTCGCCTTTTGGGGACGGGGATTCTGCATGGCGACGACCGCCAGCGCACCGGATTTGGCATCGAAGGCACGCAAGGCGTCCGGATCGGCCGCCAAGGGCCTGCGCAAGACCATCAAGCAGATCGGCGCGACGCGGCTGATCGCGACCGCGATCTTCCTCGTGCTGGGCCTCGCCTTCGCGCGCTACAGCTGGGGCATCGTGCTGGCGCAGGACGCCGAGCGCGCGCTCTACGACGTGCGTTCGCTGCTCGCGAGCCCGCATGTCGAGACCGACCCGCGGCTGACGATGGTGACCTTCAACGAGGAAACGTTGCGCCTGACCGGCCGGCGCTCGCCGCTCGACCGGTCGATGCTGGCCAAGGCGCTGCTCCAGCTCGACCAGATGCACCCCAAGGCGATCGGCATCGATATTCTCATCGACCAGCCGACCCCCGAGGACCAGATCCTGATCGACGCGTTCAGGACGATGAAGACGCCGACCTTCCTGGGTCTGGCGACCAACAAGAGCAACCCGAACTTCATGACCCTCGACCAGGAGAATTTCCTGCGCGACTTCATGAAGCAGACCGTGCCCGGCAACGTCCATTTCACCAGTATCCGGCTTCAGGCCGACAATGACGGGGTGATGCGCAGCTGGCCCGACCAGCCGCGCGACCTGCCGCCGCTGATGGCCAATTCGCTGACCAACGGCTATCCGGCGTTCCGCGACTATCAGGGATCGATCCGCTACCGGATGCCGGTCAATGTCGAGCGCCCGGTGTTCGACAAGCTGCCGGTCGAGCTGATCGCCAACCCCGACATCCTCGAGGCGATGAAACCGCAGATCGAAGGGCGCTATGTCCTGATCGGCGGCAACATCCCCGACGTCGACCAATTCACGACCCCCGCCTCGCGGATCAAGAATCCGCAGACCGGCATCGTCGGCGAGACCACGATCGGGCTCGAGATCCACGCCAATCTGCTCGCGCAGATGCTCGACAATGTCATGCTGCCCAAGATCCCGGGCTGGGGCCTGTGGCTGATCGCGATCGCGATCGTGCTGATGGGCGCGCTGACCAGCGTCGCCCAGTTGCGGATCTGGTGGCTGTCGCTGGTGCTGCTGGCCCAGGCGGCGATCCTGTTCGCGGTGCCCTTCTTCCTGCAGTTCAAGGGGATCGATACCCAGGGGCTGCCGGTGTTCGGCTGGTTGCTCGGCTGGGTGTTCGCCTATTCGGCGGTCGGCACCGCGGCGCGCGGCATCGGATCGGAACAGCGCAACTTCGCGCAGGGCGCGCTCGGCAAATATCTGCCGCGCGATATCGCCGCCGACATCCTGAAGAATCCCGAGCGGCTCTCGCTCGGCGGCGAGAAGCGCGAAATCTACGCGCTGTTCAGCGATCTGGAGGGCTTCACCAAGCTCAGCCACCAGATCGAGCCGGAAATGGTCGCCTTCCTGCTCAACCGCTATCTCGACGTGCTCAGCGAGACCGTGCTCGAATATGGCGGGACGATCGACAAGTTCGTCGGCGATGCGATCGTCGCCTTCTGGGGCGCGCCGATCAGCCGGCCCGACGACGCCGACCGCGCGGTCAAATGCGCGGTGGCGATGTACGAGGCCGGCGAACAGTTTCGCCTCGACGCCCCCGAAGGCGTGCCGCCGATCGGGGTCACCCGGGTCGGCGTCCATATGGGCGAGGCGATCGTCGGCAATTTCGGCGGCGAGGGTCGCATCCAGTACACCGCGCTCGGCGACTCGATGAACACCGCCTCGCGGCTCGAGGGCGCGAACAAATATCTCAAGACCAAGACCCTGGTCAGCGACACCGTCGTCGAACAATCGACGCTCGGCTATTTCCGTCCCATGGGCCGCATCGCGGTTTCCGGCCGATCGACGCCGATGCCGGTCTTCGAACCGGTGCCGCATCTTTCGATGGCTTATGTGACGTCTCTCACAGACATGCTTCGTCGTTTCGACGATGGTGATCCTGCAGCGATGGGGGAACTCGAATCCCTGCTCGCTACGGATAGCGGTGATAAGGCGCTCGCCAATCTGGTAGAGCGTCTCAAGGAAGTTGGACCCGGAGGGTATAGTGCACTCGATAAATAAGCGCCTGTCGCAGGCTTCGTTTGCGACGTTCCTGGCTCTGACCCTATCGGCCAGTGCCATTGCCGCTCCGCTGGTGGTTCGCTCCGCCGGTCCGTCGGCCAAGGCCTATCCGGCGGGCAAGGCGCTCGCCGACAACGCCAAGATCACGCTCAAGGCCGGCGACACGATCGTCCTGCTCGACGGCAAGGGCACCCGCACGCTGAGCGGCCCCGGCACGTTCAGCGCGACCGCGACTCAGGTCGCGGCGGCCTCGACCTCGTCGACGATGGCGGCGTTGGTCTCGGGCGGCGGCGAACGCCGGGCCCGTATCGGTGCCGTGCGTTCGGTCAGCGGCACCGACAAGAGCGGCAAGAACCCCAGCGTCTGGTATGTCGATCTCAGCCGCAGCTCGAACATGTGCGTGGTCGATGCCGCCAACGTCACCGTGTGGCGCCAGAATGCCGATGCCGCCGCCGACGTCACCGTGACCCGCGTCGCCGACGGCGCGACCGGATCGCTCAAATTCTCGGCCGGCCAGTCGAACATCGCCTGGCCGAAGACGGTCGCGGTCGCCGACGGCAGCCAGTACAAACTGAGCTGGGACGGCGCCAAGGCCCCGACCGCAGTCAAGTTCATCGTCGTCAAGCCCGAGACCCAGGACATCCAGGGCATGACCCAGTCGCTGATCAAGGCCGGCTGCCAGGCCCAGGTCAACCAGGTCATCGAGGCGACCGCATCGGCCGACAAGCCGGCACCGGAAAAGCCCGCCCCCAAGGGCTGAATATCTTCATCGAAGCAGCAGACTGGGTCGGCAGGGTTCGCCTTGCCGGCCCTTTTCTTTGTCGGTGGCCTTCGACGCGCAAAAATGCTGTAGAGCGCGCACCTGTCTGATCTGATACCCGATCCCGGTGAGCTTGACTCATCGAGATTGGGTATCAGCCCGTGCGGCGCTTAAGCAAATCGATCGAGGATGCGTCAGCATCTTCGAGATCGCGTATGAGGCCTTGAATGACGATCCCTGCCCCCGCCGGCGCCGAAATGATGTTCTTCGACAGCCTCAGCCGGTCGACCCGCGCCTTCGCGCCGATCGATCCGACGATGGTGCGCCTCTACAGCTGCGGGCCGACCGTCTATAATTTCGCCCATCTCGGCAATCTGCGCGCCTATGTCTTCACCGACACGCTGCGCCGGACGCTCAACTGGAAGGGCTGGCCGGTCAATCACGTCATCAACATCACCGATGTCGGCCATCTGACCTCGGACGCCGACGACGGCGACGACAAGATGGAGAAGGCCGCAGCGCAGGCGGCCAAGACGATCTGGGAGGTGGCGGCCTTCTATACCGATGCGTTCAAGGCCGATCTGAAGGCGCTCAACATCCGCACCCCGACCGTGTGGAGCGTCGCGACCGACCATATCCAGGACATGATCGCCTTTGCCCGCGCGATCGAGGCGCATGGCGCGTCCTACCAACTCGACAGCGGGCTCTATTTCGACACGTCGAAGGTTCCCGATTATGGCCGGCTCGCCGGCGCCAAGCCCGACGAGACGATCGGCCGCATCGCCGAGGTCGAGGGCAAGCGCAACCCGGCCGATTTCGCGCTGTGGCGGCGGTCGGCCGAAGGCGAGCAGCGCCAGATGGAGTGGCTGTCGCCCTGGGGCCCTGGCGCGCCCGGCTGGCATCTCGAATGCTCGGTGATGAGCATGAAATATCTCGGCGAGCAGTTCGACATCCACACCGGCGGGATCGACCATCGCGAGATCCACCATTGCAACGAGATCGCCCAGAACCAGGCTTTCACCGCGACCGAGCAATCGGGTGCAAATTTCTGGATGCACAATAATTTCCTGGTCGATCGCGGCGGCAAGATGTCGAAATCGAAGGGCGGCTTCGCGACGCTGGCGAGCGTGATCGACAAGGGCGTCCACCCCCTCGCCTACCGCATGCTGTGCCTGTCGGCGCATTATCGCGGCGAGCTCGAATTCTCGCCCGAGGCGCTGGCGGCGGCGCTCACCCGGCTGCAGCGACTGACCCTCGCGGTCGGCCAGATCCGCGCCAAGGCGGGCGAGCCGGACTGGCTGCGCGTCGTCGCCGAAAGCGGCGCCACCAAGGGCGCGTCCTTCGCCTATCAGCGTGCGGTGATCGAGGACGGGCTGTCGGCGGCGGCGGTGACGCTGCTCGAGCGCTTCGACGAGGCATTGTCGAACGACCTTATGGTCCCACAGGCGCTGCCGCTGCTCGAACAGGCGGTCGCGGCCAAGGGCTTCGATCCGGCCGAGGCGCTGCGGCTGGTCGCCTCGATGGACCTGGCGCTCGGGCTCGACCTTCTCGAAACGGGACGGTCGGACCTCAGGGTCCGGCCCGCCGATGCGGCGATCGGCGAAGCCGAGGTCGAGGCGCTGATCGCCGAGCGCCAGGCCGTGCGCGCTGCCAAGGATTATGCCGCGTCGGACCGGCTGCGCGACGATCTCGCCGCGCGCGGGGTGACGGTGATGGACGGTGCCGGCGACATGCGCTGGGACTGGATGCTCGACCTTTGAAAGTCGCTTCCGAAAACCCCTGTTCGACACGAAAGAAATGACTTAGCACTCCCAACCAGACGGGCGCGCGCAGGGGCGCATCACGGCCCTGGGGGAGATGTTATGGCGACGAAGGCATCCGATCTTTTCATCCAGTGTCTCGAAGAAGAAGGCTGCGAATATATCTTCGGCGTGCCCGGCGAAGAAAATCTCGACATGCTCGACAGTCTGTCGCGGTCGACGAAGATCAAGCTGATCTTGACGCGCCACGAACAGGGCGCCGGCTTCATGGCCGCGACCTATGGCCGCCACACCGGCAGGACCGGCGTCTGCATGGCGACGCTCGGGCCGGGCGCGACCAATTTCGTGACCGCGGCGGCCTATGCCCAGCTCGGCGGCATGCCGATCCTGATGGTCACCGGCCAGAAGCCGATCAAGAGCTCGAAGCAGGGCCGCTTCCAGATCCTCGACGTCGTCGACATGATGCGGCCGATCACCAAGTTCACCCACCAGCTCGCCTCGTCGGACAATATCCCGAGCAAGGTCCGCGAGGCCTACCGCCTCGCCGAGGAAGAGAAGCCGGGCGCCACCCATATCGAGTTCCCCGAGGACATCGCCGACGAGCATACCGACTCGCGGCCGCTCAAGGCGTCGATCGCCCGCCGCCCCTCGGCCGAGCCGAAGGCGGTGCGCGCCGCGGTGAAGATGATCGAGGAAGCGAAGTCGCCGGTGCTGGTGATCGGCGCGGGCGGCAACCGCAAGCTCACCGGCCGGATGCTGCTCCAGCTGGTCGAGAAGACCGGCATCCCGTTCTGCACGACCCAGCTCGGCAAGGGCGTGATCGACGAGACCCACCCCAAATTCCTCGGCTGCACCGCGCTGTCGGCCGGCGATTTCGTCCATCGCTCGATCGAAAATGCCGATCTGATCGTCAATATCGGCCATGACGTGATCGAAAAGCCGCCCTTCTTCATGAAGAATGGCGGCTGCCCGGTGATCCACATCAGCTCGAAGACCGCCGAAGTCGATCCGGTCTATTTCCCGCAGGTCGAGGTGATCGGCGATATCGCCAACGCGATCTGGCAGATCAAGGAAGACATCGTTCCGTCGGGACGCTGGGATTTCGATTTCATGTTCAAGGCGCGCGCCGCCGAGGTCGCCCATACCGCCTCGCTCGACGGCGATGAGCGCTTCCCGATCTTCCCGCCTTATGCGGTTCGCAAGATCCGCGAGGCGATGCCGTCGGACGGGATCATCTGCCTCGACAACGGCGTCTACAAGATCTGGTTCGCGCGCAACTATCCGGCGCGCCAGCAGAACACCGTGCTGCTCGACAACGCGCTGGCGACGATGGGCGCGGGCCTGCCGTCGGCGATGGCGTCGGCGATGGTCTATCCCGACCGCAAGATCATGGCGATCTGCGGCGACGGCGGCTTCATGATGAACAGCCAGGAAATGGAGACCGCGGTCCGCCTCGGCCTCAATCTCACCGTGCTGATCCTCAACGACAACAGCTATGGCATGATCCGCTGGAAACAGGCGAACATGGGCTTCAAGGATTGGGGGCTGACCTACAACAACCCCGATTTCGTCAAATATGCCGAGGCGTACGGCGCCAGCGGGCATCGGGTCGAAAGCGCCGAGCATCTGCCAAAGCTGCTCAAGGAATGCCTCGACACGCCCGGCGTCCATCTGATCGACTGCCCGGTCGATTATTCGGAAAACGACCAGATCTTGAACAAGGACATCAAGGCGCTCAGCAAGGCGGTCTGAGGCGCGGTCGCCCCTTCCCACCGGGAAGGGGCACGGCACCGATCGGGGGCTCGCCCCGCCAGGCAATGCGCGCGTCCTCCGACGACCGGAGGCGACGAGGAAGGCAGACAATGAAGCTCAAGGACACCTACCCGCTCTACCTCGCCAACGAGGCGCAGCAGCCCAACACCGATCTTGCGGTCACCGACAAGTTCACGGGCGAAGTTGCGACGCGGGTGGCACTGGCCGACGCCGCGACGATCGACGCCGGCATCGCCGCCGCCGCGGAGGCCGCCGAACCGATGCGGCTGATGCCGGCCTATGAGCGGCAGGCGGTGCTCCAGCACTGTGTCGACCGTTTCACCGAGCGCAAGGACGAACTGGCCTATGCGCTGTGCATCGAGGCGGGCAAGCCGATCAACGACTCGCGCGGCGAAGTCGGCCGGCTGATCGACACCTTCCGGATCGCCGCCGAGGAATCGGTGCGGATGACCGGCGAAGTCCAGCCGCTCGACATCTCGCCGCGCGCCAAGGGCTATCAGGGGATCTGGAAGCGCGTGCCGATCGGCCCGTGCAGCTTCATCTCGCCCTTCAACTTCCCGCTCAACCTCGCCGCGCACAAGGTCGCGCCGGCGCTCGCGGTCGGCTGCCCGTTCGTGATGAAGCCCGCGAGCCGTACCCCGCTCGGCGCGATCATCATGGGCGAGGTGCTCGCCGAGACCAACCTGCCCAAGGGCGCCTTCTCGATCCTGCCGGCAAGCCGCGACGGCGCCGACCTGTTCACCACCGACGACCGGCTCAAGCTGCTCTCCTTCACCGGCTCGCCCGATGTGGGCTGGGAGCTCAAGGCCAAGGCCGGCAAGAAGAAGGTCGTGCTCGAACTCGGCGGCAATGCCGCGGTGGTGATCGATGCCGACGCCGATCTCGACGATGCGGTCGCTCGCACCGTGTTCGGCGCCTTCTACCAGTCCGGCCAATCGTGCATTGGGGTGCAGCGCATCCTCGTCCATGTCGACGTCTATGACGTCTTCAAGGAAAAGTTGGTCGCGAAGACGAAGACGCTGATCGCCGGCGATCCGCATGACGAGAAGACCTTCGTCGGCCCGATGATCGACGTGAAGGAAGCCGCGCGACTCGACAAATGGATCCAGGAGGCGATCGCCGGCGGCGCGACCCTGCTGTGCGGCGGCAAGCGCGAAGGCGCGATGCTCGAAGCGACCCTGCTCGAGAATGTCGGCCGCGACACCAACCTCAATATCGAGGAAGCCTTCGGCCCCGCCGCCTTCCTGATCCCGTTCCGGGACTGGAAGGAAGCGCTCGATATCGTCAACGACTCGAAGTTCGGCCTGCAGGCCGGGATTTTCACCCGCGATATCTTCAAGGTGCTCGATGCGTGGGACGAACTCGATGTCGGCGGCGTCGTCGTCAACGACGTACCGAGCTACCGGGTCGACAATATGCCTTATGGCGGCGTCAAGGATTCGGGCCTCGGCCGCGAAGGGATCAAGTTCGCGATGGAGGACATGACCGAAATCCGGAATCTCGTCATTCGGCGTCGGTCAAGTATAGGCCGGTAAGTATAAGAGTTGATTGATTGCTTGCCGCGCAATAAAGATAGGCTCAATTATATCGTGACGACGTCGGGGGCGACCGATCGTTACGTCGAGGCTGGCCAGGGAGCGTCGATTTGGGGGGAAAGCTGTCGGACAGGCTGTCCATCGCATTTGGCGCGTTCGGCGTCGCCCTCGCCGCGCTCGCGATCCTGATCGCCGGTCTCGGCGGATGGGCGTCGACCGCCAATGCTTCGGCCTCCTCCAATATCCGGGCGATCCACGTCGGCGTGGCTTCGTGCGCCGGTTCGACCTGCCATGGTCGCAGCGAACCGACCGGCAAGGTCGTGCGCCAGGACGAGCTTCTCCAATGGCAGGAACCCTCGTCGCCGGGCGGCGCGCATAGCCGTGCCTTCGCGGTGCTCGACGGCCCGCGCGGCCAGGCGATCGCGGCGCGACTCGGGCTCGGATCGGCGACCAGCGCGCCGATGTGCCTCGGCTGCCACAGCGATCCCGCCACCAGCGGCAAGGGCCCGCGTTTCCAGACCAGCGACGGCGTCGGCTGCGAGGCCTGCCATGGCGGCGCCGGCGAGTGGCTGACCAGCCATTATGCGGTCGGCGGCACCCATGCCGCCAATGTCGCGCGCGGCCTCTATCCGCTCGACAATCCCCGCGCCCGCGCCGACCGCTGCCTCGACTGCCATCTCGGCAGCGACAAGCCCGGCCAGTTCGTCTCGCACCGGATCATGGCGGCGGGCCATCCCCGGGTCTCGTTCGAGGTCGACCTGTTCAGCACGCTGCAGATGCATCACGACGAGGATGCCGACTATGTCCAGCGCAAGGGCCGCACCAACAATGTGAAGCTCTGGGCGGTCGGCCAGGCGAGCGCGGTCGCCCGCGCGACATCGCTCTACGCCAATCCGCGGCTCGGCACCGACGGGATCTTCCCGGAGATCACCTTCTTCGACTGCCAGACCTGCCATCGCCGCATCTATGACGGCCCCAAGGGCCGTGCGACCTGGGTCGCCAATCCCGGGCGGCCGATCCCGTCGGGCATGCCGGCGTTCAACGACGAGAATATGATCATGCTGGCGGCGGCGGCGAAGGTCGCGGCGCCGGCGATGGCCGCAAAGCTCGACACCGACAGCCGCGCCTTCCACGCAGCGCTCGCCAAGGATCGCGCCTCGGCGGTGCAGGCCGCGGTCCGGCTCGGCGGCACCGCCAATGCGCTCGCCGACAGCTTCAACCGGTCGAACCTCGGCCGCGCGGAGATCTTCGCGATCATCGACACGATCTCGGGCAATGCGATCTCGCCGCGCTTCACCGACTATGAAGGCTCGGTACAGGCGGTGATGGCGGTCGACACGCTGCTCAACGCGCTGGTCCGCGGCGGCTATGTCGCCGAGGGCAGCGCCCGATCGATCCGCGGCTCGATCGACCGCGCCTACAAGGCGGTCGACGATTCGAACGATTACGACCCGGTCAAATTCCGGACGGCGCTCGCCCAGGCAACGTCCTCGATAAAGGCCCTCAAATGACGTTTGCTTCGCGTAGCATCGGCTTGTTCACGGTTGCAGCCTTCGTCCTCGCCTCGTGCGGCGGGGGCGGATCGAGCTCGAGTTCGAACGGTGGCCTGCCGCCGTCGACCGCGACCCCCGACATCACCGTCACCGACAGCGTGTTCACCGCGCCGGCGGCGGCCAATCTGACCAGCGCCGATGTCGGCAAGGTGATCGCCCAGGCGGTCGAGGAAGCCGCCGCGCGCAGCAAGCCCGCGGTGATCGCGGTGACCGATCGCACCGGCAATGTGCTCGCGGTCTTCCAGATGACCGGCGCGCCGACGACCTTGACCGTCGGCACCCAGACCAGCGAACGCACCGTCACTCCCGGAGATCTCGAGGGGCTGAGCGTCCCCGGCAACGCCGCGACCAACCCGGTCGTGCTCGCCGCGATCGCCAAGGCGGTGACCGGCGCCTATCTTTCGTCGTCGGGCAATGCCTTTTCGACCCGGACGGCGAGCTATATCGTCCAGGAGCATTTCCCCAAGGCGCCCAACACGATCGGGCTCGAAAGTGGCCCGCTGTTCGGGGTGCAGTTCAGTTCGACTCCCTGTTCGGACTTGAACGCGCATTATGCCCCGGGCGGATCGCTGGTGCTCAACGCGGTTTCGCAGGTCGAACAGACCGCGGGAGGGCTGGTCGGACCGAAGCGCTCGCCGCTCGGCCTGTCGGCCGATCCGGGCGGCATTCCGCTCTACAAGAACGGCGTCGTCGTCGGCGGGCTCGGGGTGATGTCCGACGGGCTCTACAGCTATGACGGCAATTCGGTCGCGACCGACAGCGATCCCGACGAATATATCGCGATCGCCGGCGCCACCGGCTATGATGCGCCCGACGCGATCCGCGCCAATCGCATCTCGATCGACGGCACCCTGCTCGCCTATCTCGACGCGTCGGCGGCCGACCTCAAGACCACCCCGGGCAGCGCCCGCGCCTTCTCGGCGCTCGGTTCGCTGGGCGCGCTGGTGTCGGTGCGCGGCTATTATGCGCAAGGCACCACCCCGGCCCTGCTCGACGGCGCGGTCTATGGCAGCGAAGCCTCGGGCATCCGCCAGGCCACCGCGGCCGAACGCAGCGCCGGCACCGTGGTCGCCAATCCCGATGCGTTCATCCTGACCGACGGATCGGGCAACAACCGCTTCCCGATCCGCGGCGGCACCGATGCCGCGGATGTCGCGCAGCCGTTGACCGCCGCCGAGGTCAAGGCGATCCAGGAGGAAGCTTTCCTGGTGATGGCCAAGGCGCGCGGCGCGATCCGCAAGCCCGACGACAGCCGCGCCCAGGTGTCACTCAGCATCGTCGATACCCATGGATCGGTGCTCGCGGTGGTCCGGGCGCCCGACGCGCCGCTGTTCGGCATCGACGTCTCGCTCGAAAAGGCGCGCACCGCGGCCTTCTTCTCGAACAGCAAGGCGTCGGCCGATCTGAGCGCCAATGTCGCGCCGGGCTTCGCCGGCTCGCCCTCGGTCGCGAGCTATGTCGGCGCCGCAAACAGCTTCATCGGCCAGAGCGGTTTCCTGACCGGCCAATATGGCGTGTCGGACCGGCTGTTCGGCCTGCTCGCCCGCCCCTATTTCCCCGATGGCCAGGTCAACACCGCCAACGGCCCCTTCTCGCGCCCGTTCGCGGCGTGGAGCCCCTTCTCCGACGGGCTGCAGAGCACGCTGGTCACCCCCAACATCGTCCAGCACGTTCTCTTCGTGCTCGGGCTCGGTGCCAGCGACACCCCGCATCGCTGCACGGCGACCCCGGCGATCGCCGGCAAGGTCCAGAACCGGCTGCAGAACGGCATCCAGATATTCCCGGGCGGCACCCCGATCTACCGCGGCAATGTGCTGGTCGGGGCGATCGGCATTTCGGGCGACGGCATCGACCAGGACGACATGATCTCGTTCCTCGGCACCTATAATGCCAGCGTGCGGCCGATCAGCGTCGGGCTGGCGCCGCTGGCGATGCGCGCGAGCCAGATCAAGTTCACCCAGGCGAACAACGCCAACCTCCCTTATGTCCAGTGCCCGGTGCAGGAATTCGCCGGATCGACCAAGACCCTGGACATTTGTACCGGCAAATGACGAGCATGCTCCCCTCCCTGATGCAGGCGGTGGTGCTTGCGGCGGCGGCCCCCGACGAGGTCGCGGCCACCCCGCCCGCTCCGCCGGCGCCGGTCGCCGCCGTTTCCCCGGCCGCCGAACCCGAGGAGCGGTCGATCGAAGGGCGCAAGCGTCCGGGCGCAGCGCCGGCCGAACTGCCCGCGCAGGTCACCCAGAAGAATATCGGCGCGGTGCTGGCGCCGCCCCCCGAGGCGTTCCCGACCGACGAATTCCCGATCCCCGATCGCTGGCGGCTCGCCAAGGCGCTGTGCCCCGACAAGAATTTTGTCGGCGTGCAGGCGATCTGCCATTCGCATTTCGACCCCTATCATCAGAATTATCTGAAGGGCGACCGGCCGATCCCGATCGACAAGAAGCCGGGCTGGCTGCCGATCCATGGCGACGACTGGTTCTTCGTGCTGTCGGGGATATCCGACACGATCGTCGAGCCGCGCTCCTTCCCGACCCCGGCGAGCCGCCAGGTCGTCGAGCGTCCCGAGCAGAATGGCGTGTTCGGTCGCCAGGAAAGCCTGGTCGCCGCGCAGACCTTCATCGTCTCGACCGCGCTGATCAAGGGGTCGACCGCGTACAAGCCGCCGGACATCGAGTATCGGCTGACGCTGGCGTACAATATCAACTATGCCAATGTGCAGGAACGCCGCGTCCTCAACGTGAGGCCGTCGAAGAAGACCCAGCGTTACGACGACTGGCTCGGCGTGCAGGAACTGTTCATCGACAAGCATCTGGGCAACCGCTCGGATCGCTACGACTTCGACTCGCTCAGGATCGGCATCCAGCCTTTCCAGTCCGATTTCCGCGGCTTCCTGTTCAACGACAATAATCTCGGCGTCCGCCTGTTCGGCAACCGCGACAACAACCGCTATCAATATAATGTCGCGGCGATCTGGCGGCTCGAAAAGGACACCAACAGCGGCCTCAACGACGTCACCCGGAAACCGCGCGACGATTATGTCCTGTTCGGCAACCTGTTCATGCAGGATTTCCCGATCGCGGGGATGACGTCTTTGGTGTCGGCGACCGCCAACATCAACCGCGAGACCAAGATCAAGGTCGACGACAACGGTTTCCCGATCGTGCCGGTGCTGCTCGGCGACCTCAAGCCGCGCAAATATGAAGCATATTATGCCGGCTACAGCGTCGACGGCCGGCTCAACCGCTTCGCGCTGTCGGCGAGCGCTTATGGCGTGCTCGGCCGCGACAGCCATAATCTGTTCACCGGCCGCGAAGCCAAGATCCGCGCCTTCTTCGGTGCCGCCGAACTCAGCTACGACATCGACTGGATCCGTCTGAAATTCTCGGCGCTCTACGCGAGCGGCGACAAGAAGCCGTACGACAACACCGAAAACGGCTTCGATGCGATCCTCGAAAACCCGATCTTCGCGGGCGCCGACACCAGCTACTGGATCCGCCAGTCGATCCCGTTCGCGGGCGGCGGCCGCGTGGTCAGCATCAGCCAGCGCAACGGCATCCTCAACGATCTACGGTCGTCGAAGGACCAGGGCCAGTCGAATTTCAACAATCCGGGGACGATGCTGCTCGGCGTCGGCGCCGATCTCGACGTGCTGCCGCAACTGCGGGTCTCGCCGCAGCTCAACCATCTGTGGTTCCAGAACACCCAGACGCTCAAGGCGCTGCGCGTCGAAGGCAGCATCCCGCGGTCGATCGGCTGGGATCTGTCGACCGCGCTCGTCTACCGGCCGTCGATGGTCCAGAACGCGGTGTTCCGGCTGTCGGGGGCGATCCTGCAGCCGGGGCGCGGTCTCAAGGACCTCGTCACCAACAGCAAGGGCGACAAGCGTTATTATTCGGTGCTGTTCAACGGCATCCTGACTTTCTGAGGACTTCATGCAGGCATCGGGAAACAGGAACATGATGAAGTGGGCGGCAAGGGGCATGATGGCCCTCGCCGCCGCCGTCACCCTGTTCGCGACCGCCCCCTCGCCCGCCCCGGCGTCCGAGGGCGAGAAGCCGGTCACCCGCGACTACAGCCTGGTGACGACACCGGCCGCGCCGCGCACCCAGTTCTGGGACGATCATGACGGCGTGCCCGGCGCCGACAGCAAGAATGCCGGCTGCGTGTCGTGCCACACCCAGAGCGATCGCAAGACGATGCACGCCTCCGAAGCGGTCGTGCTCGGCTGCGTCGACTGCCATGGCGGCAATGCGAAGGTGACCGGCGATCCCGCGCTCAAGCATGATGATCCGGCCTATGTCGCCGCGCGCGACCGGGCGCATGTGCTGCCGCGCTTCCCCGAGGGCTGGCACTGGCCGGCCTCGGCGAACCCGAAGCGCAGCTACACTTTGCTCAACAAGGAATCGCCCGAATATATCCGCTTCGTGAACCCGTCGGACTATCGGGTCGCACGGACCGCCTGCGGCGCCTGCCATATCGAGATCATCACTGCCGCCGAACGATCGCTGATGGCGACCGGCGCGATGCTGTGGGGCGGCGGCGCCTATAATAACGGCATCCTGCCGTACAAGAATTACAGCTTCGGCGAGGCCTATACCGCCAAGGGCGAGCCCGCGGTGATCAAGTCGCCGGGGGCTCCCGTCGGTACGGTGACCCCCGAGGAGAAGGCGCGCGGCGCGCTGCCGATCATGTATCCGCTGCCGACCTGGCACGTCATTCCGCCGGGCGACATCTTCCGCGTGTTCGAGCGCGGCGGCCGCATCATCGGCACCCAGTTCGCCGAAATCGGTCTGCCCAACCCGTCGGGCAATATCCAGCGGCTCGAGGAACCGGGCCGTCCCGACCTCAAACAGTCGAACCGTGGCCCCGGCACCGGCCTGCGCACCGCGATCCCGATCCTCAACATCCACAAGACCCGCCTCAACGATCCGTTCATGTGGTTCATGGGCACCAACGACCAGCCCGGCGACTATCGCAATTCGGGCTGCGCGGGCTGTCACGTCATCTATGCCAACGACCGCGAGCCCACCCATAGCCTGATCTACGCCAAATATGGCCGCGACGGTCAGACCGCGACCGTCGATCCGACGATCAAGGATCTGATGGAAGGCCGTGGCCATGGCGAAGGTCATGGCGAGGGCCACGATGCGGGCGCCGCCGGCGAGCATGGCGCGTCGACCGACCACCCTTCGGCCAAGGGTCATGAACCTGCCGAGGAAGGCCATGCCAAGGCGCTCTACGGCTATGGCGACACCCCGGCGCATCCGATCGGAGCGATGAAGGAAAAGGGCCACCCGATCGAGCACGCCTTCACCCGGGCGATCCCGACCGCGCAGTGCATGAACTGCCACATGCACCAGCCCAACATCTTCCTGAACAGCTATCTCGGCTACACGATGTGGGACTATGAGTCCGACGCGCCGCTGATGTGGCCCGAGAAGCAGAAATATCCGACCTCGGCAGAACGTCACGCGACCCTCGAGCGCAATCCGGAGGCGGCGTCGGCGATCGGCAAATGGTCCGACATCGACTTCCTGCGCCGCGTCTATGACGATGTGAACCCGAAGGCGAAGGACACCCAGTTCGCCGACTATCATGGCCATGGCTGGAATTTCCGGGCGATCTACAAGCGCGACCGCGAGGGCAACCTGCTCGACGGCGCCGGCAAGATCGTCGCCGCCGACGATCCCGAGAAATTCCATAAGGCCGGCACCCCCGAATTCGCCGAGGTCGGCACCCAGAAGGGCAAGGCGGTCCACATGATGGACATCCACGCCGAAAAGGGCCTGCAATGCGCCGACTGCCACTTCGCGCAGGACAGCCATGGCAACGGCCTGATCTATGGCGAGGTCGCCAATGCGATCGAGATCGGCTGCAAGGACTGCCACGGTACCCCCGACGCGCTGCCGACGCTGCTGACCTCGGGCCCGGCGGCGCCTCCGGGCGGCACCAATCTCGCGCTGCTGCGCAACCCCGACGGCAAGCGCCGCTTCGAATGGACGACCGATGCGCGCGGTGAACGGGTGCTGATCCAGCGCTCGCTGGTCGACCCCAAGCTCGAATGGAAGGTGTCGCTCGTCGCCGAGAGCGTCGATCGCGGCAGTGCCTATTTCAATCCGCTCGCCGCCCGCGCCAAGCTGATGGGCAAGACCGGTGCCGAGGACGGCGAGTTCGCCTGGGGTCCCGGGATCGCCAAGTCCGACCGTGCGCACAGCGACGACAATATGGCCTGTTTCACCTGCCATCTGTCGTGGACGACGTCGTGCGGCGGCTGCCATCTGCCCATCGAGGCGAACTGGAAGACCAGCAGCCACAAATATGACGGGCTCGAGAGCCGCAACTTCGCGACCTACAACCCGCAGGTGGCGCGCGACGACATGTACCAACTCGGCCGGCACCAGACGACCAAGGGCAATATCATCGCCCCGATCCGGTCGACCTCGGCCCTGGTCCTGTCGTCGACCAACATCAACCGCGAGCGCATCTACATCCAGCAGCCGCCGATCTCGGCCGCCGGCTATTCGAGCCAGGCTTTCGCGCCGCATTTCCCGCACACCGTGCGCAAGACCGAGACCAAGACCTGTTCGGATTGCCATTTGTCGGCGAACGACGACAACAACGCGATCATGGCGCAGCTCACCCTGGTCGGGACCAATTTCGTCAACTTCGTCGGCATGAACGCCTGGACCGGGCTGGAAAACGGCATCGAGGCGATCCGCGTCACCGAATGGAGCGAACCGCAGGCGGTGATCGGCTCCTATCTCCAGAAATATGCCTATCCCGACTATTACAAGGCGCATCAGGACCATGGCCGCGAACTGATCGAGTGGAAGCGCGGCGAGCGTTTCGGTCCGAAATTCTCGGGCGAGCCCGACTCGATCGAGGAATTCGCCAACACCACCCACCCGACCCCCGACGCGGCGCGCTGCGTCCAGTTGCGCGGCGAATATCTGTTCACAGCGCAAGGCAAGGGCGGGTTCGAGGTCTATGACGTCGCGTCGATCGCCAACAAGGGAACGTCGCAGCGGATCCTGACCGCGCCCTTCTCGCCGCTCGGCCACAACACCAAGGTGGCGAGCCGCAACGCGACCTGCATGGCGCTGCCGACCGACCAGGCGATCAGCACCCTGCGCAACGACCAGATCACGAAGTTCTACCCCGAAAATCAGGAGCAGAAGATGGCGGAGCTTTATCGCTACGCCTTCATCACCGACTCCGAGGAAGGGCTGATCGTCGTCAATGTCGAGACGATGGCCGATGGCGATCCGCGCAACAATTTCCTCAAGCGCGCCGTCACCTGGAACGAGGGCAATGTCCTCGCCGGCGCCCGCCACATCACGATCGGCGGCAACTATGCCTATATCGCCGCGAAATCGGGGCTGGTCGTGGTCGACATCAGCGACCCGCTCCATCCCAGGCTCGCCGCGAGCGTGCCGCTCACCGACATGCGCGCCTCGGCGCTGCAGTTCCGCTATCTGTGGGCGACGACCGCCGAAGGGTTGCAGCTGCTCGACATCTCGCATCTCGACAAGCCGCGGCTGATCCCGGGGGCGACCTTCCCGATCGCCAATGCCCAGCGCGTCTATCTGGCGCGCACTTATGCCTATGTCGCCGCCAAGGGCGACGGGTTGATGATCGTCGACATCAAGAAGCCCGAGAAGCCTGTCCTCTATCAGCGGGTGACCTTCGACGGGAAGCTCAACGATGCCGAGGACGTGATCGTCGGGACGACCAACGCCTCGCTGTTCGCCTATGTCGCCGACGGCCGCAACGGCCTGAAGGTGATCCAGCTGACCTCGCCCGCGAGCCAGCCCAATTTCTACGGCTTCTCGCCGGCGCCGATGCCCGAGCTGATCGCCTGGGCGAAGACCGCGTCACCGGCACTCGCCCTGTCGAAGGGCCTCGATCGCGACCGCGCGGTCGACGAGAGCGGCAACCAGATCGCGATCTTCGGTCGGATCGGTTCACGGCCGTTCCTGCGCAGCGAGATGGAGAAACTGTTCCTCAACTCGCGCGGCGTGCCGTGGAAGGTGAGCGATACGCCGAGCTTCGCCGACTGGGTGCCGGCACGCGGCAGCGGCGCGGCGACTGCCCGCCGGTAAAGCGACTTCGATCATTGATCAGCGGACTTAGCTCGCTTCTGGGGGGTTATTCGCGCTCTCGGAGATGTGACGCATCCCCGATCGATTTGCTCAGGCCCGCGGATGCGCATTCCGATAGACGTCGAGCAGATGCGCGGCATCGACACCGGTATAGACCTGGGTCGACGACAGGCTGGCATGGCCGAGCAGTTCCTGGAGCGAACGCAGGTCGGCACCGCGCCCGAGCAGATGGGTCGCGAAACTGTGCCGCAGCGCATGCGGGGTCGTGCGCTCGCCGAGACCCAGCCTGACCCGCGCCGCCCTGACCGCACGCCGGATCATGTCGGGCGCCAGCGGCCCGCCCCTCGCCCCGCGGAACAACGGTTGGTCGCGATCGGGCGGATAGGGGCATAAGGCCACATAGCGGTCGATCGCCTCGCACACCGGCCCGATCATCGGCACGATCCGGGTCTTGGCGCGCTTGCCGGTCACCATCATCGTATCGCCGATCGGCAGGATCGCGCCGGTCAATCCGACCGCCTCGCCGATGCGCAGGCCGGCGCCGTAGAGCAGCAGCAGCACCGCCTCGTCGCGCGCCGCGATCCAGGGTTCGGCGGCCGACTCGGCGGCATCCTCGGCGATCGCGGCGATGTCGGCGGGGGCGACCGGGCGCGGCACGCCCTTCTTGACCCGCGGACCCTTCATCTTGACCGGCTTGGCCGCACCGATCCGGTCGCTGACATAATCGAGAAAGCCGCGGACCGCCGACAGTTCGCGCGCCGCCGACGCATTGGCGAGCCCTTCGCCGCGCCGCTCGGCGAGATAACCGCGCAGGTCGCCGCGATCGATCCCGGCCAACAGCGCCGCATCGACCGATCCGCCGCGATGCCGGCCGACGAAACCGATCAGCCGGTGCGCGGTCGCGACATAGGCGCGGACGGTATGGTCGGACCGGCGCCGGTCGCGCCGCAGATGATCGCCCCATTCGGCCGCGACGAGGCGCGCCGGATGATCATCGAGATTTAAGGTAGCAGCCACCGCCCGATCATGCGCGAAAGCATCGCGCCGAGGAAGCCCAACAGTTCGGATCCGGCGCGGGTGTCGAAACCCTGCGGCCGGCGCTGGCCGAGCGCGAGCAGTCCGCCGGGAAGCGGCGCCTCGGCCGGCATGCGGACCAGCGCCTCGGCGCGGATCAGTTCGGAGGCCGGACCGAACAGCGGATGGCCGCGATCGACCCCGCGCATCACCACCCCCTCGATGCCCTCGATCGAGCGCTCGATGATCCGCGGTTCGACGAACTGGAGCCCCGACGCATCGGCGCGCAGCCCCTGGTCGCCGACGAACAACGCCACCGAGACCGCGTCGAGTCCGAGCAGGTCGGGCCATAGCTGGGTGACGATATGGATCAGATGATCGAGCCCGTCGGCGTCGGTCGCCGCCAGCACCGCCGAATGGATCGACGACACCGCGCCCGAATGGCCGCGGGCGAAGGCGATCAGATCCTGATTCGCCTCTTCCACCTCGGCCATGCGGCGGCGCAGCGATGCCATCGCCCCACCCTCGAAATCGATCACACTACCCATGGCCGCAGTCTATGCGACGATGGTTAACAGGCAATGGCGTTTTTCGTTGGGGCCAACAATGTTGGCCCGCCCTCAGACGCCGGGCGGCGGGCATCCGCCCGCCTTGGCTTCGCGCCAACAAGGCGCGGCGGCCGTTCGGCCTTGCGGACCCTTCGGGTCCGTTGATTGCGTTCCCTCTCTTTGTCTCGGTCAGACAGGGAGAGAGAAAGGTGGAACGGGACGCGCAGCGGCCCGCAAGGCCGAACGGCCGCCCGAGCTTATTGCGAGGAAGCGAAGGGAGGCGGATGCCGACCGCCCGGCGTCTGAGGGCGGCCGGCAAAGCCGGCCTACAAACAACCCAAAGCGTGCTCTCAGAGCACGCTTTGCCCGGTCTTCGCCCAATCGGCGAGGAAGCCGGCGATGCCCTTCTCGGTCAGCGGATGGTTGAACAGCATCTTGATGACCGACGGCGGCGCGGTCATCACGTCGGCGCCGATCTTGGCGGACTCGAGGACGTGGATCGGATGGCGCACGCTGGCGACCAGGATCTCGGTGCCGAAGTCGTAATTGTCGTAGATCTGGCGGATGTCGGCGATCAGGCCCATGCCGTCGAAGCCGATATCGTCATGGCGGCCGACGAAGGGCGAGATGAAGCTCGCGCCGGCCTTCGCCGCCAGCAGCGCCTGATTGGCCGAGAAGCACAGGGTAACGTTGACCATCGTGCCTTCGTCGGTCAGCGCCTTGCAGGTCTTGAGGCCGTCGATCGTCAGCGGCACCTTGACGCACACGTTCGACGCGATCTTCCGCAGGACGTCGGCTTCCTTCATCATCGTCGGATGATCGAGCGCGACCACCTCGGCCGAGACCGGGCCGGGCACGATCCCGCAAATCTCCTCGACGACCTCGAGGAACTTGCGGCCCGACTTGGCGATCAGCGACGGGTTGGTGGTGACGCCGTCGAGCAGGCCGGTCGAAGCGAGTTCGGCGATGTCCTTGGTGTCTGCGGTGTCGACGAAGAATTTCATGGGGATGTCCTCGAGGCTGTCGGAATTTGGCGCCGCTATAGTGGCTCGACCGCGGCGCGCCTAGCACCCTTGGCAAGATGACGAAGCACCGCACGGCGGCTTTGCATTAGCCGCCGCAGTCCCTAAGTCGGGGCCATGGCCCGCGCCCATGTGCTCCTCCTCAACCCGGCCCTGGGTCCGCTCGATTATCGCGCCGATCGCGAACATGCGATCGAGCCGGGCAGCATCGTGCTGGCGCCGCTCGGCCCGCGGCAGATGGTCGGGGTGGTCTGGGAGGAGGAGACGCTGCCATCGGCCGATCAGGTCGGCGACAACCGGCTGCGCCCGCTGATCAGCGTCTATGACGTGCCGCCGCTGGCGGCACCGCTGCGACGGCTGATCGAATGGACGTCGGACTATTATCTGGCGCCGCCCGCCGCGGTGCTGCGGATGGCGCTGCCCTCGTCGAGCGCGCTCGACGGCGCCCGCACCGTCACCGAATATCGGCTGACCGACACCCCGCCCGACCGAATGACCGCGCAGCGCGAGCAGGCGCTCGAACGGATCGGCCAGCGCCAGGGGCTGATCCGCGAACTCGCGACGATCGCCGACGTGTCCGAGGCGGTGATCCGCGGACTGGTCAAGACCGGCGCGATCGAGGCGGTCACGGTCTCGACCGACACGCCCTGGCCGATCCCCGATCCCGATTTCGCCGCCCCCGACCTTTCGGACGAACAGCAACTCGCCGGCGGAATGCTCGTCGATGCGGTCGCCGCGCACGCCTTCGCGCCGTTCCTGCTCGACGGGGTCACCGGATCGGGCAAGACCGAGGTCTATTTCGAGGCGATCGCCGAGGCACTGCGCCACGACCGCCAGACGCTGGTGCTGCTGCCCGAGATCGCGCTGACCGAACCCTTCCTCAAGCGCTTCGAGGCGCGCTTCGGCGAATTGCCGGTCGCCTGGCACAGCGAGTTGCGCCAGTCGCAGCGCCGCCGGGCGTGGCGCGCGATCGCCAGCGGCGAGGCGCGGGTGGTGGTCGGCGCGCGCTCGTCGCTGTTCCTGCCCTATCGCAATCTCGGGCTGATCATCGTCGACGAGGCGCATGAGACCAGCTTCAAGCAGGAGGAAGGCGTCCTCTACCATGCCCGCGACGTCGCGGTGATGCGCGCCAAGCTCGAATCGATCCCGATCGTCCTCGCCTCGGCCACCCCGGCGATCGAGACCCGGCACCAGGCGGCGATCGGCCGCTACACCGAACTCAAGCTGACCGCGCGCCATGGCGCCGCTGAAATGCCGGCGATCGAGGCGGTCGACCTGCTCGTCGATCGCCCGCCGCGCGGCCGTTGGATCGCCCCGGCGCTGGTCAAGGCGCTGACCGAGACGATCGAGCGCGGCGACCAGTCGCTGCTGTTCCTCAACCGGCGCGGCTATGCCCCGCTGACCTTGTGCCGGACCTGCGGCCACCGCTTCCAATGCCCGAACTGCACCGCCTGGATGGTCGAGCACCGCCTCGCCGCGCGACTCGAATGCCACCATTGCGGCCATATGATGCCGCCGCCGCGCGCCTGCCCCGAATGCCATGAGGAGGACGCACTGGTCGCCTGCGGCCCCGGGGTCGAGCGCATCGCCGATGAGGTGGCGGCGCTGTTTCCCGAGGCGAAGATCGCGCTCGCGACCTCGGACACGCTGTCGTCGCCGGCGCGCGCCGCCGAATTCGTCGAGCGGATGGAGGCCGGCGACATCGACATCGTCGTCGGCACCCAGTTGATCACCAAAGGCTATCATTTCCCCAACCTCACTTTGGTCGGGGTAATCGACGCCGATCTCGGCCTGTCGGGCGGCGACCTGCGCGCCGCCGAGCGCAGCTTCCAGCAGATCGCCCAGGTCGCGGGGCGCGCGGGGCGCGGCGAAAAGCCCGGCCGGGTGTTCGTCCAGACCTATTCCCCGGGCGCGCCGGTGATCCAGGCGCTGCTCTCGGGCGACGCGCAGAGCTTCTACGATGCCGAGACCGAGGCGCGCCGGGTCGCCGAGGCACCGCCGTTCGGGCGCTATGCCGGGATCATCATCTCGTCCGAAAAGCTCGACGACGCCGCCGCGACCGCGCGGCTGATCGGCCGCAGCGCACCGCGGATCGACGGCATGCATGTGTTCGGCCCCGCCCCTGCCCCGCTGGCGATGCTGCGCGGCCGGCATCGCCAGCGGCTGCTCGTCCATGCCCGCCGCTCGCTCGACGTCCAGTCGGTGATGCGCGAGTGGCTGGGCGGGCTCGACTGGCCGCGCAGCGTGCGGGTCGCAGTCGACGTCGACCCCTATTCTTTCCTCTGAACCTCCTGCAGCGACCGGAACCGCTTGAACTCGCTGCGGCCAAGTGCTGAAACCGGCCGATGATTTTGTCCGCGCGCCACGCCCGTCTGTTCCGCCATATCCTGATGGCGCTGGCCGGGATCGCCGCGTTGCTGATCCTCGCCGATCCCGCGCTCGCCTCGAACGCCGGCCCTGCCCAGACCCAGGCGCTCGACCGTGCGCTGACGACGATCTCGGGCAATGGACGCCCCTTGTCGCTGTCGCTGCAGATCCTGGTGCTGATGAGCCTGCTGACGGTGCTGCCGTCACTGGTGCTGATGATGACCAGCTTCACCCGGATCATCATCGTGCTGTCGCTGCTGCGCCAGGCGATCGGGCTGCAGCAGACCCCGCCCAATCAGGTGCTGGTCGGGTTGGCGCTGTTCCTGTCGATGTTCGTGATGCGGCCGTCGATCGAGCAGATCAACGCCAACGCGTTCAAACCCTATGGCGCCGGCCAGATCTCGATCGAGGAGGCGGTCACCCGGTCGGGGACCGTGCTCCACGGCTTCATGATCCGCCAGACCCGCCAGACCGATCTCAAGCTGTTCGCCGATCTCGCCAAGTCGCCGCCTTTCGCCCGGCCGTCGGACATTCCCTTCTCGATCCTGATGCCGGCCTTCGTCACCTCCGAGCTCAAGACCGCCTTCCAGATCGGCTTCCTGATCTTCCTGCCCTTCCTGATCATCGACCTGGTGGTGGCGTCGACATTGATGTCGCTCGGCATGATGATGCTGTCGCCGGCAATCATATCGATGCCTTTCAAGCTGTTACTGTTCGTTCTTGTCGACGGATGGGCACTGACGATGGGGTCGCTGGCGGCGAGTTTCGCCGGTGGATAGCGCCTCCCCCGACTTCTTCATCGGCATCGCCCAGCAGGCGATGTGGGTGCTTGCGCTGGCGACGGCTCCGATCCTGATCCCGGCGCTGGTCGCCGGCATCATCCTCGGCATGATCCAGGCCGCCACCTCGATCAACGAGCAGACCTTGAGCTTCGTCCCCAAGGTGATCGTCATCGGCGTGATCCTGGCGCTGTTCGGCAGCGCGATCCTGACGCTGCTCGCCGATTTCACCCGCGAGATGTTCGCGCGTATTCCCGATCTGATGCGATGATCCCGCAGGCCTTCGCCGGGGTCGAGACCCAGCTGTGGCTGTGGATGATCGCGATGATCCGTCCGGGCGCGGCGTTCCTGGCCGCGCCGGTGTTCGGCGCGCCGGCGGTCCCCATGCAGTTGCGGCTGGTGGTGGCGCTGGCGATCGGCATCCCGGCGCTGGCCTCGACCCCGTTCGTGCTGCCGGTGGACGGGGTGGTCTCGGTCACGGGCGTGATGCTGGTGATGGGCGAGGTGCTCGCCGGCCTCGCGATCGGCTTCGCGGTGCAGATCGGCTTCTCGTCGGCGCTGGTCGCCGGCGAGGTGATCAGCAATGCGATGGGGCTGGGCTTTGCCGGGATGATGGATCCGGCGACCGGGACGTCGAGCCCCGCGGTCAGCCAGTTCCTGTCGATCATGGCGACCTTCCTGTTCCTCGCGATCGGCGGCCATCTCCAGCTCGCGACGATCATCGTCGAAAGCTATCATGCGTTACCCCCCGGCCAGGCCTGGCTCGGCGCGAAGAGCCTGCAGGGGGTGGCACTGTTCGGCGCCGAGCTGTTCTCGGCGGGGCTGGCGATCGCGCTGCCGGTTGGCTTCGCGCTGATCCTGATCCAGTTGGTGATGGCGATGCTCGCGCGGTCGGCGCCGCAGATGAACATCTTCTCGGTGGGCCTGCCGGCAACGCTCCTCGCCGGATTGATCCTGCTGGCGATCGCGGCGCCGCAGATGGGCGACGGAATCACCGCCTCGATCGCCCGGGGACTTGCCACGGCCAGGGCGCTCGCGGTGGGCTGATGGTCAGCGATGCTGACCATCGTGCTTTCCCGCCGCACCAGCGACGGCTATAAGACACCATGGCCGAGGGTCCCGAGAGCGACGAAAAGACCGAAGCCCCTACCGCCAAGCGCAAGCAGGAAGCGGTCGAAAAGGGCGATGTCCTCCAGTCGCGCGAGCTCGGTACCGCGCTGGTGATGATCGCCGGCGCCGCCTGGATCGCGCTGGCGGGACCATGGCTGATCGGTGCGCTCAAGCAAATGCTCGCCAACGCCTTGTCGTTCGACGTCGGCGCGGTCGAGAATTTCGACCCGCTTTCCGCGATCCTGGCGATGGTGCTGCCGGTCGCGCTGCCGGTGGTGCTGCTGTTCGGCCTCACCCTCTTCGCCTCGATCGCCGCCCCCGCGGCGCTCGGTTCGCTCGGTTTCCGCTGGGAAGCGATCGGCTTCAAGCCGAACAAACTCGATCCGATCGCGGGATTCAAACGGATCCTCGGCATGCAGGGGCTGGTCGAGCTCGGCAAGGCGCTGCTCAAGGTGATCGCGATGGGCGCGGTCGGCTATTGGCTGCTCAAGGGGCAGATCGGCCAGATCGTCACCCTCGGCAACCAGGACCTGCGGGTCGCGCTCGGCAAGCTCGGCAGCGAATTCGTCTATGCGATCCTGATCATGACGCTGGCGCTGGCCGCGGTTGCGGGCGCCGACATTCCCGCGCAGATCTTCCAGCGATCGAAGCGGCTGCGCATGTCGAAGCAGGAGATCAAGGACGAGAGCAAGCAGACCGAGGGATCGCCCGAGCTCAAGGCGGCGATCCGTTCGCGCCAGATGCAGACCGCGCGCTCGTCGGCGCGCAAGGCGGTGCTCGAGGCGACGGTGGTGCTCACCAACCCGACCCATTTCGCGGTCGCGCTGCGCTATCGCCCCGGCTTCGATGTCGCACCGATCGTCGTCGCGCGGGGCCGCGGCGCCACCGCGCAGGCGATCCGCGAACTGGCGGTCGAGGAGAAGGTGCCGCTGCTCAACTATCCGCAGCTCACCCGCGCGATCTACTATACCAGCCGATCGGGCCAGATGATCCGCGACGACCTGTTCGTCGCGGTCGCCTCGATCCTCGCCTTCGTCTTCAACCTCGACCGCGCAATGGCCGAGGGCATCGTCCAGCCCGACATCAGCGTCCCCGAGGGCGCGCGGTTCGACGAGGATGGAAGAGCAGTTTGATTCATTGCAGATTACGGACCCGTAGGGTCCGCAAGGCCAAATGGCCGCCCGAGCTTATGCGAGGAAGCCCAGGGGCGCGGATGCGCCCCGCCCGGCGTTTGAGGGCCCAAATACAAACAGCTGTTAAACATGTATAAGGGTTTTCAGCCCTAAACCGCCCGTGCGGAATGCCGTTATCAGGCATGTCCAAGGGGTAATGTCATGGTCACGTCGGTCGGTTCAACGGTTCTTACGGCGCTCGGCGCGTCCAGCCTCGATACCGCGTCGCTGGTCGACCAGCTCGCGACCGCGGCCAACGCCACCAAGAGCGCGGCGCTGACCACCAAGGAAACCGCCAACACCGCCAAAATCTCCGACCTCGGCACCGCGATCAGCACGATGAGCAGCTTCTCGTCATCGCTGTCGTCGCTGATCTCGGGCGGCACCCTCTACACCCAGCCGACCAGTTCGAACACCGCACTGGTCAAGGTGTCGGCGTTGTCGGGCGCACGGCTATCGAGCCTGTCGGCGACGATGACGGTCGATCGCCTCGCCACCGCCCAGACGATGACCTCGGCCGGTCTCGCGGGCTCCTCGGCCCCGGTCGGCGAAGGCACGCTCGAACTCAAGGTCGGCGACCAGACCAAGACGATCACGATCGATTCGACCAACAACACGCTCGCCGGTCTCGCCAAGGCGATCAAGGATAGCGGCCTCAACGTCACCACCAGCCTGGTCGCCGACAGCAGCGGCACCCGGCTGGTCGTCAAGGGCGCGACCGGCGACGCCAATGCCTTCTCGCTCAAGATGACCAGCGGCGACGCCTCGGGCATCGGCCGCTTCGCTTATGACCCCGCCAGCTACGACGCCAACAACGTCACCGGGCTCGAACTCAAGCAGTCGGCCCAGGATGCGCAGCTTACGGTCGACGGCGTGTCGATCAGCAAGGCGAGCAACAGCTTCTCGGACGTGATCGAAGGCGTGAAGATCGACCTGCAGGGCGCCGCCCCCGGCCAGACGATCTCGATCGGCGCCAGCCAGCCCAAGGATGCGATCACCCAGGCGGTCAATGATTTCGTCGCCGCCTATAACGAGATGAAGACGACGCTGAGCGGCTTCATGGGCACCAGCGGCAGCCTGAAGAGCGACTCGGGCATGCGCGACCTGATGCGCAAGATGGCCCAGCTCACCACGACCCCGCTGACCTATGTCACCGATGGCAGCCCGACCACGCTGGCCGAGATCGGCGTGTCGACCAACCGCGACGGCAGCCTGTCGGTCGACGCGTCGCGGTTGTCCACGATCATGAGCGCCAACCCCGACGCGGTCGAGGCGATGTTCAACCCCGGCCAGCGATCGAGCAGCCCGCTGATCCAGGTGACCAGCGCGATCGGCAAGACCAAGGGCGGCGTCTATACCATCACCGACGTCACCGCCGCGACCGGCACCACCACCGCGGCGGGCAAGATCGACGGCGTCTCGGCCCTACCCTCGGGCACCGACAGCCTCCAGGCGTCGTTCTTCGCCGCTGCGGCCGGGCTGACCTTCAAGCCGCTCGGCAGCGTGTCGAGCGCGACGATCACGATCGACACCGGCCTGCAGGGCGCGTTCGACGCGATCAAGACCGCGCTGACCTCGAGCACCGGCGCGCTCACCTCGACCCAGAACAGCCTGGCGACCGAGAAAAAGTCGATCGCCGACGAAAAGCAGAAGCTCGCCGACAAGGACACGGCGTATCGTGACAAGCTGACCACGCAATATACCAAGCTGCAGACCGCGCTCAGGTCCTATTCGTCGACCTCGAGCTATCTGACCCAGCAGATCACGCTGTGGCAGAACCAGAACAACTGATCCCAGACCGCCCCTCGAAATACCCCATCATCGACGCAATAGACCCAGCGAAAGGTCCACCTGATGTTTCTCTCCTCCGGCTATCCCGGCGGCGCCAAGGCCCGTTACCAGACCGTCGACATCGATTCGATCGTCGAGGGGGCGTCGCCGCACCGGCTGATCGCGATCCTGTTCGACGAACTGCTCAAGGCGATCGACATCATGCAGGCGGCGATGCGCGCGGGCAACCGCGCCAAGATGATCGACAAGCAGGCGCGCGCGTCGAACATTCTGATCGCGCTCGAAACCAGCCTCGACTTCCGCAACGGCGGCGAACTGGCGGTCAATCTGGTCCATGTCTATCGCGAGACCCGCCGGCTGGTGCAGCTCGGCGGCCGCACCGTCGACCCCGCCCCCGTGGCGGAAGCGCGCAGCATCATCTCCGAGATTTCCGGCGCCTGGGAACAGATCGGTTAACGGATCCAGCGCCTGGAAATTCCCGTGAAATAACTGAAAGCGGGACCGGATTAACCATGAAGCTTCACCGGCCCTTTACCGGCCGCCGGCAAGATGGAACCGAAGGCAGGAGGACGATATGGCCGCGGTGAAGCAGAATATCCGGGACGGTGGCACGCTGGTGGCAATGCCGGTGCCGAGTCCGTCGGTCGCACCGCTGGTCCGCGCGGCCGATGCCGATGCGGTCGCGATCCCCTCGCCCGCGCGCGTCCTGCAGGAACGGCTCCACCAGCGCTCGATCGAACTCGATCTTCCGAACCATCATCATGGCCGCAGTTCGCAGCGCGATCTCGGCGCCTTCATCCTCGGCGCCACCCTGTTATGGGGTGCGACGCTCGGCGGGATCTACGGACTGCTCTGCATCGCCAGCTGAGGGCTCGCGCTTCGCACCGTCGAGCAGCGCCTCGCGCTTGGCGCGCTCGGTCCGGTCGCGCAGCTTCTCCGCCTTGGTGCGGCCATGCAGCGCACGATTGACGGCCGCACTCGCCTGCGCCGCCGCCTTCGCTTTCGCCTTACGGGCCTTGTTGAGGTTGATCGGTTCGGCCATCCCGATATCCTGCCACAAGCCCGGGCGTGACGCATCCCCACCGATCGGTTAAGGGGCGGCGATGAACGATCTATCCGTCGCAGCCTGGGTGAAGCAGGCGCTGGGCCATGCCCCGCGCGATCCTGCGCTCTTCCAGCGCGCGCTCACCCATCCAAGCTATGGCCCGGTCCATTATGAACGGCTCGAATTTCTCGGCGACCGCGTGCTCGGCGTGGTCGCCGCCGACTGGGTCTACGAACTCTATGGCGACGAGCCCGAAGGCAAATTGTCGCGCCGGCTGAACGTCATCGTCAGCCGCGAGGTCTGCGCCGAAATCGCGCGCGAGATCGGGGTCGCCACCCATATGCGGCTCGGCAAGCAGGCGCGCGACGACGGTGCGGTCCATAGCGACAATGTGCTGGGCGACGTCGTCGAGGCGCTGATCGGCGCGCTGTTCCTCGAAGGCGGGCTCGACGCCGCGCGCGACTTCATCCGCCGCGCCTGGGCCGACAAGGTCACCGGCCAGGGCGCCGCCCCGCGCCATCCCAAATCGCATCTGCAGGAATGGGCGGCGGCGCATGGCTGTCGCCCACCCGTCTACACCACCGCGGCCCGCACCGGTCCGCACCACGCCCCCCGCTTCACCATTTCGGTCGAAATCCCCGGCCGCGCCCAGGCGACCGCCGAGGGCGCATCGAAGCAGGAAGCCGAAACCGCCGCCGCCAAGGCGCTGCTGGAGAAATTGTCTTGACCGAAAAATGTGGCTTCGTCGCCGTCGTCGGCGCGCCCAACGCCGGAAAATCCACCCTCGTCAACGCATTGGTCGGCCAGAAGGTCGCGATCGTCAGCCCCAAGGCGCAGACCACCCGCACCCGGCTGATCGGCGTCGCGATCGAGGAAGAGGCCGAAATCCTGCTGGTCGACACCCCCGGCATCTTCGCCCCGCGCCGCCGGCTCGACCGGGCGATGGTCGCCGCCGCCTGGGGCGGCGCGCAGGATGCCGATCTGATCGCGTTCGTGGTCGATGCGAAGACGGGGATCAGCAAGAAGATCGAGGCGCTGATCGAAACCCTCGCCCAGCGCCGCGAGCCCAAGGTGGTGATCCTCAACAAGGTCGACATCACCGCCAAGGACAATCTGCTGCTGCTCGCGACCCGGCTGCAGGAGGCGCTCGCCCCCGACGAGATCTTCATGATCTCGGCGAGCACCGGCGATGGCGTCGCCGGCCTCAAGAAGGCGCTCGCCGCGCGCATGCCCGAGGGCCCGTGGCACTTTCCCGACGACCAGGTCTCCGACGCGACCGATCGCATGGCCGCCGCCGAGATCACCCGCGAGCAGCTCTATCTCCAGCTCCACGCCGAGCTGCCTTATGCGAGCGCGGTCGAGACCGAGAAATATGAGGAGCGCAAGGACGGATCGGTCGCGATCCACCAGCAGATCCTCGTCGCCCGCGACACCCAGAAGGCGATCGTGCTCGGCAAGCGCGGCGCGCGGCTGAAGGAGATCGGCACCAAAGCCCGCGAGGAGATCGGCACCCATCTCGGCCGCAAGGTCCACCTCTTCCTCCACGTCAAAGTGGCGGAAAAGTGGGAAGAGGATCGGGGTCTATACCGCGAGATCGGCCTCGACTGGGTCGAGTGACAGCATTCGGTCATGCCGGGCTGCAAATCGCGCCGTCCTTCGCTTCCGGTGCTCACGTACTTGAAGTACGCTGCGCTCCGGGTCTCGGACGACACCATTTTCGCCGCGGCCTGACGCGAATGTCGACGGCGGTCAGAGGGAGAGCATCTCCTCGACCCAGGCGGGGACCAGTTCGCTCGCCGGCCCGAGCCGACTCTCCTCGAACAAATAGCTGCCCTGCGAGCTTTCGAGATTGAGTTCGAGCGTCCGCGCGCCATAGCCGCGCGCGGCCTGAACGAAGCCCGCCGCCGGATAGACCGCGCCTGAGGTGCCGATCGACACGAACAGATCGGCGCCGGCGATCGCCTCCTCGATCATCTCCAGCCCGTACGGCATCTCGCCGAAGAAGACGATATCGGGCCGCAGCGCGCCTTCGGTACCGCAGTTCGGGCATTCGGGCCCGTCGATAAGCGGCCCTTCCCACAAGGTCCGCACCCCGCACGCCTCGCACAGCGCCGATTTCAGTTCGCCATGCATGTGCAGCATCCGCGACGCCCCGCCACGCTCGTGGAGATCGTCGACATTCTGGGTGACGATCAACAGCTTGCCTGGCCACTCGGCATCGAGCCGCGCGAGCGCCAGATGCGCGGCGTTGGGCGCCACCGTCGCCAAGGCGGCACGGCGCGCGTCGTAGAAAGTCTGCACCAGCGTCCGGTCGCGGGCGAGCGCCTCGGGGGTGCAGATATCCTCCACCCGGTGATTATTCCATAGTCCGTCGGAGGCGCGGAAGGTCTCCAAACCGCTCTCTGCGGATATGCCTGCGCCAGTGAGAATGACGATATTTCGGAGCTTAGCCATGCCCCTGATGAGACATCAATGTCATGATGGCGACAAGCCGATTTCGAAACACGATAGATGGAAAACGGCGCACACCATGCGGGAGGCTTTCTCGATGTCGATAACGGACAAGGACCTGAATGAAATCGAACAGCGCCACCGCCTTGCCACATCGGGACCCTGGGAATCGTTCATCGAGGGACGCGACCACATATCCGGGGACAGTTTCATAAGAACGGGTGGCGAAGACATCCATCTGAGCGGTGCGACCCAGGCAGACCAGGACTTCATCGCGGCCGCTCATCGCGATATTCCTGCACTCATTGCCGAAATACGTCATTTGCGATCCTGAACGCCTCCACCCCGGCGTGCAATCCTGCGCACTTGCTCGACCCGATGCCCCCCCCCCCAGAGGCCGCCGGGGCCGCGAGGGGTCGACAGACCTCTCCCGGCCGAAATACCCGCACCGGTAGGGATGGCGATGTTGCGAATGGCGGGTTCAGCCATGGTCGACCACGCCCATGTCAGGATCACACCGCAAGTCGCGCATCGCATCCGGCCGCACCAGCTTGAAATAGACGCTGTCGCACCATTCCTCGCCGACCAGCCAGGTTCGTTCGGCTTGGCCATTCGGTTCGAAACCGAGCTTGAGCAGCAGCGCGATCGACGCCGGGTTACGCGGATCGACGTCGGCGTGGAGCGTCTCGATGGCATGATGGGCGAAGACATGCGCGAAGATCGCCGTCAACGCCTCGCTCGCGAAACCCTGGCCCCAGGCGTCGGGGGCGAGGACATAACCGACATTGGGAAAGCGGTAGCAACCGGCCTTGCCGATCACCCTGCCCCGATGCTCGATCACGAAATCCTCACCGGCGCCGTCGGGCGAGGCGATCATGTTCGCCAGCCATTCGCGGCTCTGCTCGATCGTCTCATGCGGCGGGGTCGACCAGTAGCGCATCGCGCGGGCGTCGCTCAGGATCGCATGGATCGCGTCGAGGTCGGTTTCGCGCGCGCGGCGCAGGAGCAGGCGTTCGGTCCGGATCTCGGTCATGCGCCGATCTCTCGCCCGGCCCGCGTCAAACGGCAAGCTGCTAGCGAGAGCCGCACCGCGTCGCAGCGCCTATCCGGCATTGCGTCGCGACGCGGCTGCGATCATGAAGCGCCGACGACAGGTTCAGGGGCAGACGCATGACGGTGATCGGTATTTTGGGCGCCAGGGGCCGGATGGGCCGCGCGATCGAGGCGGTCGCCGCCGAACTCGATGTCGGCGTCGCCGGCGGGGTCGACAAGGACGGTCCGGTCCATGGCCCGCATGCCGATCCACGGGCGCTGGGCACGGCCTCCGACGTGCTGATCGATTTTTCCTCGCCGGCGGCGCTGACCGCCAATCTCGCCGCCGCGGTGGCAAGCGGGACCGCGCTGGTCATCGGCACCACCGGCCTTTCGCCCGAGGATCATGCGTCGATCGACGAGGCGGCGAAGTCGATCGCGGTGCTGCAGACCGCCAACACCTCGCTCGGCGTCAACCTGCTCGCGGCGCTCGTCAAGGAAGCGGCGCAGCGGCTCGGCACCGACTGGGACATCGAGATCGTCGAGATGCACCACCGCCACAAGGTCGACAGCCCGTCGGGCACCGCGCTGCTGCTGGGCGCTGCCGCCAACCAGGGGCGCGGCGCGGCACAGGGCGAACTCGACCGCTTCGACCGGCTCCACGATCGGCCCGGCCCCCGCGAGGAAGGCGGCATCTATTATGCGTCGCTGCGCGGCGGGTCCGTCGCCGGCGACCATCAGGTGGTGCTGGCGACCGACGGCGAGCGGATCGAACTCGGCCATCGCGCCGAAAGCCGGGCGATCTTCGCCCGCGGCGCGGTCAAGGCGGCGCTGTGGCTCGCGGGCAAGCCCGCCGGCCGCTACGCGATGGCCGACGTGCTCGGGCTATAGGCGGTCCGATGAAGAAGGCCGACATCTTCGAATTCTACCGCCGCCTCGCCGAGACCGATCCGTCGCCCGAGACCGAACTCGAATATGTGAACCCCTATACGCTGCTGGTGGCGGTGGCGCTGTCGGCGCAGGCGACCGACATCGGGGTCAACAAGGCGACCCGGCGGCTGTTCGAGGAGGTTCGCACACCGCAGGCGATGCTCGATCTCGGCGAGGAAGGGCTGAAGGCGCATATCAAGACGATCGGCCTGTTCAACACCAAGGCGAAGAATGTGATCGCGGCGGCGCGCATCCTCGTCGACGAGTTCGATGGCGAGGTTCCGCAGAGCCGCGACGAGTTGGAAAGGCTGCCCGGGGTCGGCCGCAAGACCGCCAATGTCGTGATGAACGTCGCCTTCGGCGCCGAGACGATCGCGGTCGACACCCATATCTTCCGGGTCGGCAACCGCACCGGGCTCGCCAAGGGCAGCAATGTCCTCCAGGTCGAACTCAAGCTCGAGAAGGTCACCCCCCAACCTTTCCGCCAGCACGCCCATCACTGGTTAATCCTGCACGGCCGTTATATCTGTAAGGCGCGCAAGCCCGAATGCTGGCGCTGCCCGGTCGACGATCTGTGCGCCTTCAAGCCGAAGACGCCGGCGCCGGCGAGCAAGACCGCCTGAGCCGCAGTCGGACTGTGGCGACGGTCCATGGCACAGGAGGACGAGATGACCAGGACATTGAAAGCCGCGATGGTCGCGACGCTGATGCTGACCGGCGGCGCGGTCGTTGCCGATGCCAAACCGCTCAAGCCCGAACAGGAGGCACTGATCAAGCCCGACGGCAAACCGGTCGACTGCATCCCCCTCAACCAGATCCGCGATTCGCGGGTGCGCGACGATCGAACGATCGATTTCTACGCGAACGGCAAGCGGGTCTACCGCAACGTCCTGCCCAATTCCTGCCCCAGCCTCGGCTCGGAGGAGCGCTTCAGCTATCGCACCTCGATGTCGTCGCTTTGTTCGACCGATATCATCACCGTGCTCTACAACTCGCCTTTCGGCGCCGGCGCGTCATGCGGGCTGGGCAAATTCCAACCGATCACCGGCGCCCCAAAATAGCTTTGCCGTCATTTTGCAGCGGCAGCCACGATTTCGGCTAGCCGCTGCCGAAAGGCTTTGCTAACGCGCTGCCAACGCACCCGTAGCTCAGCTGGATAGAGCGCTGCCCTCCGAAGGCAGAGGCCAGGGGTTCGAATCCCTTCGGGTGCGCCAATATAATCCATTCAAAATCAAAAGCTTCGGCTTGTCGTATAATCGACACCGGACGGTCTTGCGCGTGTGGGATCGCAAATGGCGGTCTTTGCCGTCCAGACGCGATTTCGGGATCGCATCGCGCGACTTGCGACGAAGCCTATGTTCGCCCGGCCCGACGAATCATGATCCGGCACCGGAATGCGGCCTCGCAGGAAGCCATGCGAAGGCCGCCATCCCTCGATCGCGCCTGACAAGCCGAATGGCCTTGTTCACGTCATGATCGCGGCTTGCGATCCAGCACCGCCATCCGCGGGATGATCGAACGGGCGATCCGCCAGGCGCCGTCCTCGCGCCGATAGTCTTCGTGATAATGCCCATAGCCATGCATCATCAGTTCGCCGGTTCGCTTGCTGAAACCCAGATCCTCGAACGCGATGATCCCGCGGGCGTCGTCCGGGCCATCGACCCATATTTCGTGGCAGTGGCCGTGATGGACGGTGGTGACGCCTTCGGTTTCGCGCCTGATGATATCCACCACATTCTCACGCCCTTCGATCGACACGCTGTCGTCGCCGAGCAGCACGTCCGCCGTGAAGACCCCGGCCAGCGCCTCCCACGCCTTGGTGTCGGTGAAGCGGAAATAGCGGGCCTTCAGTTGCCGCAGTTCTTCGGCAATGCTGAGCTTTTCGATCTCGGTCACTTCTACTCTCCTACCGCGCGGTCAGGTCGGCATGGATGACAAGCCGGCTCAGACGCGAATGGGCGATGCGCCACGCGCCGTCCTCGACACGATAGCGCTCGTGATAATGGCCCCAGCCCTCGATGACGCACGCGCCGGTCTGCCGGTTGCTGATCTTGTCGACCATCGCGATGATCCCGTCGGCTTCGGTCGGCGAGCGGATCATGACCTCATGGCAATGGCCATGATGGATGCTGATGCGATCGGCGATCGAATCCCGGATCGCGTCGACGATGCTGTCGCGACCGGCCAGTTGGAAGCCCGCCGTCTCGGCCGATTCCGGACTGCCATCGTCCGGATCGACCGAGGCGCCCGCGCGCAGATCGAAGCAGGCGTCTTGCGTGAAGACGAGCCGGAGATCGTCCCACTGCTTGGCGTCCAGGCATCGGAAATAGCGCGCCTTGAGCTGGCGGATCGCATCGATCGCGGCAAGCTCCTGCTCCGGCGTCATTGGCCGAACCGGATCTTGGCCGAGACGCCCCACGTCGCCGGCGCCCCCCATATCGTCCCGGCGCCGGTCGAGTGGGTGATGACCTGGGTAAGATATTTCTGCCCGAACACATTGTCGCCGAACACGGCGAGCGTCAGCCTGTCGCCGGGGTTCGTCCACTCCGCCCGCAGGCCCACGACGTCATAGGCCTTCTGGTAAAACTGCTCGGCGAAATCGAAGTAGAATTTCGAGCTGTGGTACAGGGTGCCCGAGAGCGCCGCCTTGCCGCCGGCGAGATCGAAGGCATAGCGTGCCCCGGCATTGGCGGTCAGCTTGGGCGCCCGCTGCATCCTGAACCCCGCCGCATCGAGCGGCACCAGCTGATATTGATCGAGCGCGCCGCAGGTCGCGATCGGCTGGACGCTGCTGCACAGGTGGAAGTCCGCCGCCTGCGGGAAAGAGGTATATTTGGCATCGGCATAAGCACCGCCGGCGTTCAGCTCGAGACCCGGCAGGATCTGATAGCGCGCTTCGGCCTCGACGCCGTAGATGCGGGCATTGGCCGCGTTGAGCACCTTGGAGAGGCCGTTGACATAGACCGAGGTCTGCAGGTCGCGATATTTATAATACCAGCTCGCCAGGCTGAACGAGAGACCGCTCGACGCATATTTATAACCGACCTCGAAGGCGTCCATCTTCTCCGGCTTCACCTTGCCGTTGTTGATGACGTCGATCAGCCCCGCTTTGTAGCCGCGCGTGTACGAACCATAGAGCGAGCTGCGCCCATCGAACTCGTAGCGCAGGACGGCGCGCGGGGTGACCGCGTTGCCGCTGGTCTTGCCGACGATGGTCGGCGGAAACGGCAGGAACTGAAAGCTCGCATCATCGAACTTGTCATGGCTGTAGCGGGCGCCCGCGGTCACGAAAAGCCTGGGGACCAGTTCGTAGGTAAGGTCGACATAGCCCGCGATGCTGCGCGTGCGGGCATGGGTGACGATCTGATAGAATGGCGGATTGAACTCATGGTTCGCGCCGCCGGTGATCGGCCCGTCGCCGTTGCGGAAGGTGTCGGTATAGTTGAAGTAGAAAGCCCCGGCGGTCCATTGCAGCGGCGCGCCGGACTTGGAGGTCAGGAGCAGCTCCTGGCTGAAGGTCTTGTCGAGCACGGGCGTGATCAGGAACAGGATGTCCGCTGCCGTCTGGTCCTGATCGGATATCACCGACCCCGCCTCGCGCCGATATTGGGTGTAGGAGGTGAGATCGGCGAAATCGAGGTCGAGCTTGCCGGTCAGCTGATAGGCGTCGCCATGAAACCGGAAGGTGGCCTGGTCGCCCGGGTTGACGGCGGTCTGGCGGTAGCCCGTGGGCAACAGCGACGCGGGAAGCGGCACGCTCGCCGGTCCGGTCGGCAATGTGACGATCGGCCGCACCGCATAATCGACACCGTCCTGCCGCAGCAGGCCATAAGCGACGTTGGTCGCGTCATCCATATTCTGGTGGGTATAGCGGGCGAGCAGCGAGAAGCGCTCGGTCAGGTCGAATTTGGCAGCGGCGCGCACCGACCAGTTTTCGAGGCGCCCGGGATGTCGCGGGCCGGCCGCGACGATGTTGTTCGCATAGCCGTCGCTGCGCCGGTAGTTCGCCGAGAGGCTGACCGCGATCTTGTCGGTGATGCCGGTGGTGACATAGCCGTCGAGCTGGGCGGTGTTGAACCGGCCATAGGATGCGGAGGCTGCTCCCGAAGCATCGCTGCTGGGGTCGTTGGTGTTGACCAGGATCGCGCCGCCGGTCGTGTTGCGCCCGAACAATGTGCCTTGCGGCCCTTTGAGCACCTGGATGCCGGCCAGGTTGAGCAGCTGGAAGTCGCCGGCCAGCGGATTGGGCGAGTAGAAGCCGTCGATATAGATGCCGACATTCGATCCGCCGCCGGCGGTGACGACCGCATTGCCGACACCGCGGATGGTCGGCTGCACGAATGCCGAGGCATAGTCGAAACGCAGGCCCGGCGTCAGCTTGACGATATCGCCGAGCTGGGCGACGCCGCGGCGTTCCAGCGTCTGCGCGCTGAGCGACGTGATGCTGATCGGCACGTCCTGCAGCCGCTCCGAGCGCCGCTGCGCGGTGACGATGATGTCACCGGCCGCGTCGTCCACCGGCGCGGGGGCCGCGTCCTGCGCGAAGGCCGGAACCGCCATGATGCAGGACAGGCCGGCCAGCAGCGCGGTTCGTGTCGTCGATGTCATATTCTCTCTCCTCCCCGGTTCTTCTCTCCGGATATTCAGGGTGCGGTCGGCCCGCTTCAGCGGGTCTCGACCAGGCTTCATCGTCGGAGCGCCTCGAGCGCTCCGATCGTGTCGTTGTCGATCATCGCCGCGCTGAACCGCGCCGTGTAGGCGGTGTTGATCGCCTCGGGCTGGAATTCGGAGGCGTTGGTCATGAAGATCATGAAGCCGAAGGCGAGGAAGGCGGCGTAATCGGCCATCGCTTCGTCGATCGACGGAGCGGCGATGCCCTGTGCCGCCAGTTCGTCGAGATAATGACGCACGAGGTCGCGCTCGGCACGCCGCCGGTCGATCGGGTCGAGCGCGCCGCCGATATGATAGGCGATCTCGGCCAGCCCGGGCCAGCGGTGCGGCAGCGAGTCGAAGAAGCCGGGTTCGCCGTCGCTGTCGACGTAGAGATTGCCGAGATGCGTGTCGCCATGGAGCACCGCATGAGGGCGCCGCGTCGCGAGCAGCGCCATCGCGTCGAGCGCCGCCGCCATCCAGTCGCGGTCCTGGAAACGGATCGATGCCGCCCGCCCGCGCGGCAGCTCGACGAAACCCTGCCAGAGGGCCGGCTCGAGAAACTGTGCCATATGGCCACCGCCCATAGGGACCATGACCGGCACCCAGTTCCATGGCCCGCCGGGCGCCAGATCCACACTGCCCCACGTCTTCGCGTGAAAGCGCGCGAGCGCCGACAGACGGCGCGAGACGGCCTGCGCCGCCTGCGGCTGCAGCGGGTGGCAGAAGGCGACGCCACGGGCCGACAGATCCTCCATGAGGACCGCCCCCATCCCGGTCGCCCGGTCGAAATCGGCGAAATAGCAGGCCGGGCTGCGCAGCCCGAGCACCGGCAGCACGTCCCGATATGCGCGGACCTCGGCCTCGTGCATGAACGGCAGCGACGCGCTGTGCGGCTCGAAGCCGGTCTTCAGCATCATCCGCTCGGGAATGCCGGCATCGCGGGCGGGCCGGTTCGGCGACACAAGCAGCCGGATCTTGGTGCAGGTGCCGTGGATGATCTCGCCGATCTCGAGGTCATCGACCGCGGCGCCCGGCGCCTGGCCGCTCAGGGCCGCGCCGAGCCAGTCGCGATCGACCTCGTCGAGGTTTCGCGGCAGGGGCCGGCCGGGTCGCGCTTCGACGCTCATGCGGCCAACCGGGGGTCGATATGGACTTTCAGCATCTTGCCTCCCTGGCGAATGGCGTCGAGCGCGGCCGGCAGCCCCTCGAGCGGCACGACATCGCTGACCATGATCTCCGGATTGAAGCCGCGGCGGTCGAATGTCCGCGCGGTCGCTTCGAACTGCGCCGGCGAATAAGCGAGCGGGAAGACGAGCCTGGCCTCCCTGAAGGTCAGGCCGATCGGCAGCACGGGCTCGGGGGTCATGCACATGCCCATCCCGATCACGGTCCCGCCGAGCCGGACATGGCCGATCGCCTGGCCGAGCATCCCCGGCTTGCCGATGCATTCGGCGACGATGTTCGCGGGTCCGCCGAGCGCCGCATCGAGCGCGGCGGGGTCGTCCTCGTCGAAGGCGTGAACGGCGTCCGCCCCCAGCGCGTGGCAGATCTCGCGGCGATGCGACGATCGCGATGCGACGACGATGCGCCCCGCCCCCAGCTCGCGCGCCCACCAGATCACCCCGAGCGCCATCGATCCGGCGCCGAGCACCAGCAGGCTGTCGCCGCGCTGCAGGCCGGCCATCGTCAGCGCGCGCAGGCCGCAGGCCATCGGCTCGATCAACGCGCCGTCGGCAAGGCTCAGCGACTGGGGAAGCCGGATCGCCGTGGACGCCGCCACCGCCGCGCGCTCGGCGAAGCCGAACGACTGGCCCCTGCCGCCGACGCAGAACAGGATGCGGCCTTCGCGGCAGGGTTTGCACGATCCGCAGCCGGCATTCGGCAGGCAGGCCACGCGGTCGCCGACACGCCAGCCCGTCGCGGCCTTGCCGACCTCGATGACGGTGCCGGCATATTCATGGCCGAAACATTGACCGGACGGATAGTCGAAGGCGCTGCCCGAGGTCATCGCCAGATCGCTGCCGCAAATACCGCAATAGGCGATCTCGATGAGCAGCTGATCGACCGATGGTTCCGGATCGGCGACGCGCTCGATCTCGATCGGACGGTCGGCGCCGCGGAAGATTGCCGCCCGCATCTTGCCTCTCCCTTCGCCTCGTTCGTGCGGATGGTCGCCTTTCGGTCGCCATGGCCGTCATGTATATTTTGAGACTGATCATTCCCGTAACTCGACGCCAAGCATCTGTAAAGCGGCGTCGGACGACGATAGAGAGAAGATGTGGCTGATACCGATCCCATGACAGACCGCCGAAACGCACCCGCGCCGCAGGAGCGGCGTGCCCCGGGGAGGCCGCCGGCCGCGGTCGAGCCGCGGCGCGGCCGCATCATCGAGACGGCGATCGGGCTGTTTATCGCGCATGGCTTCGCCGGCACGACGATCGACGAGCTCGCGCGCCGATCGGGCCTGAACAAGCGAACGATCTACACATTGGTCGGCGACAAGGAGCAGATTTTCCGTGAGGTCTGCCGCCATGTCGCGCTCAACGGTGGCCTCGATCTGAGCGACGCGATCGACCGGTCGAGTTTGCGCAACAGCCTGATCAACCTCGGCCACCGGCTGATGGAAAACAGCCTGGCCCCACAGACCATCGCCCTGGAGAAAACCGCGATCGCCGTGGCCCCGCTGTTCCCGGAGTTCATCGATGAACTGGTCTCGAGCAATTATCGCGAGGCCAATGCGAAGGTGGCGAGCTTTCTCGCCGACCTCAAGCGCCACGGGCTGTTGCCGGTGGCGGACGAATTTGTCGCCAGCGAACTGTTCTTCGATCTCGTGATCGGCCAGATCGCGCATCGCATGCTGCTGGGGCAGCGCTGCGAGGCGCCGGATACCCACTACCTGGAACAGCGCGTCGACCTGTTCATCCTGTGCATGTCCGGTTGAGTCGCAGCGGTCGGCATGGCCCCGACGGCAAGATATCGCCGGTGCGGCGGCCTGGCATTGACAATGCGGCACCCGACCACCGAAGCCGGCAGCAACACGATATCGGGAGAATGACGATGGCCGGACGGGTGGCGCTGGTGACCGGGGCGGCGGCAGGAATCGGCAGGGCCTGCGCGCTGCAACTCGCGGCCGACGGGCATGCCGTCGGCGTGCTCGATCTCGGCCTCGCGGGCTGCGAGGCGGTCGTCGCCGAGATCGAGGCCGCGGGCGGACGGGCGATCGCGCTTCCGGCGAGCATCGCCGACCGCGCAGGCGTGACGGCGGCGGTCGACGCGCTGCGGGCCGCGTTCGGGCCGGTCACGATCCTGGTCAACAATGCCGGGATCTCGATCTACGTGCCGTTCGACGCGATCACCGACGCCGAGTGGGACCAGATGTTCGATATCAACGTGCGCGGCACCTTCGTCGTCACCCAGGTCGTGCTGCCCGACATGAAGGCCGCGCAATGGGGGCGGATCGTCAACATCTCCTCGTCGAGCGCGCAAACCGGCAGCCTGCATCATGTCCATTACGCCGCATCGAAGGGCGCGGTGATCGCGATGACGCGCTCGCTCGCGCTGGCGCTCGGACCCGACGGTATCACGGTCAACAATATCCCGCCCGGATCGGTACTCGGTACGGTCATGTCGGAGGCGAATATCACCCAGGAGACGCGCGAGCGGCTCACCGACACCTTGCCGGTGCGCCGCGTCGGCAGGCCGGAGGATATCGCGACCGCGTGCGCCTGGCTGTGCAGCGAGGAGAGCGGCTATGTCACCGGACAGACGATCGGCGTGAATGGCGGCCGGGTCGTCTCCTGACCCGAACCTCCGCGCCTCGCGGTCTCGACCTTCGATCATCCCGGTGATCCCGTCGACCGGTTCGTTCGTCACGAACGGCCTGGCGATGATCTCCATCACCGGTTCGATACCCGTCGCCGACCGCCGCGCGAAACGCGATCCGCCGCAAAACCCCGTTGCGATACCATCTTCTCATGATAGGATAGCCCTCACCACCGCCAGAGTGGGCTATGAGAGGATGCGGCCATGGAACGCCTGGAATCCGTCTTTTGCAGCTGCGAGTTCGGCTGGGCCTGCCTCGCGAGCGGCTGTACAGGCACCCTCGCGCTCGCGGCGTTCCTGCTTCTGCGCTGATCGCGCCTAGACCGGTTTCCCGCTCGACGGCTCGCCATCGCCATAAGGGTTCGGCGCGCCCAGTTCGACCAGCCGGGCATTGAGCATCTGAAGCAGCCGGATCAGTTCGGCCTCCTCAGCCTTCGTCAGCACCCCGAACACGTTCGACGCGAACGCCTGCCGGCTCGGATCGGCATCGCGGATGATATCGCTGCCCTTGTCGGTGATGCTGATCCGCTTCGCGCGCCGATCGTTCGGATCGGGATCGCGGCGCGCCAGCCCGTCGCGCTCGAGCGCATCGACCGCCTCGGTGACCGTCCGCGGCGCAAAACCGAACGCATCGCTGATATCGATCGCCCGCACCGACCGGCCGCGCTCGATGAAATGCAACAGCTTGAGCTGCGCGAGCGAGACCCCTTGCCCCTTCAGCGTCTGGTTGAGCAGGCGGTGCATGCGCAGATGCAGGTCGCGCATCGTTTCGGACAGTTCGAGGTGGACCGTCATAGCGTGAAATATTGTGGGACCATATGATATGGCATTGTCATATCACCTCGGGCGGTGCAAGGGCCGCCTTGCGCGATCCGGCGCGGTGTGGCCCCAGGGTGAGACGAGTTTGATGGACAGCACAGAACAGCCCCCGGCGACGGCGTCCGACGAGCGCGAATCCGGCGCCAGGCGCCCCGGCATTCGCCGCGTGCTGCTGATCGTCGCGGTGCTGGCCGTCATCGGGCTGATCGCCTGGCTGGTCCGATATCAGACCCATGGCAAATATATCGAAGAGACCAACGACGCCTATATCCAGGCGGACAGCGTCACGGTGGGGCCGAAAATCTCGGGATATGTCGAGCAGGTCTTCATCCGCGACAATCAGGATGTGCGCCGCGGCCAGCCGCTGGTGCGGATCGATCCGCGCGACTATCGCGCCCAGGCGTCGCAATATCAGGCGCAGATCGACGTCGCCGCCGCCAATGCCGACAATGTCCGCGCAATGATCGGCGAACAGGAGGCCGCGGTCGCCCAGGCGCAGGCGCAGCTGGCGACCGCCACCGCCGATGCCCGCTTCGCCGCCGACGAGGCCGCGCGCTATGCGCCGCTCGCCGCCAGCGGCGCCGAAACCCGCGAGAAACTGTCGAACCTGCGCAACCAGTCGGCCAAAGCCGCGAACATGGTCCTCGCCCAGCGCGCGGCGCTGCTGACCGCGCAGCGCCGGATCGGATCGCTCCGCGCGCAGGTTCGCCAGGCGCAGGCGCAGGGCGAGGCGGCGAAGGCCCAGCTCGACGCCGCCAGCGTCAATGTCGGATCGACGATCCTGCGCGCCAGCGTCGACGGGCGGATCGGCGACCGGACGGTGCGCGCCGGCCAGTTCATCCAGGCCGGGACGCGGCTGATGTCGGTGGTGCCGCTGGCATCGATCTATGTCAGCGCCAATTTCAAGGAGACCCAGATCGGCCTGATGCGCCCCGGCCAGCCGGTGACGATCAGCGTCGACGCGCTCGACAGCATCGACCTGACCGGCCATGTCGAGAGCATCTCGCCGGGCACCGGCGCGCAATTCTCGCTGCTGCCGCCGCAGAACGCGACCGGCAACTTCACCAAGATCGTCCAGCGCGTGCCGGTGCGGATCGCGATCGACGCCGGTCCCGACGCCCGTCGCATCCTGGTGCCCGGCCTGTCGGTGACGGTCAGCGTCGACACCATCTCGGCCAAGGGCGAGCAGCGGCGCATCATCGACCAGGAGAAGGCCCGGAGCGAGGCGCGGCGGTGAACGACGCCGCAACATCGGCATCCCCGCCGCCGGTCGAACGCGCCAGCGCCTCCGACTGGCTGGCGGTCGCCGCCGGCACGCTCGGGGCGCTGATGGCGATGCTCGATATCTCGATCGTCAACAGCTCGCTGCCGACGATCCAGGGCGAGATCGGCGCCAGCGGCACCGAAGGGACCTGGATCGCGACCGCCTATCTGGTCGCCGAGATCGTCATCATCCCGCTGTCGGGCTGGCTGGTGCGGCTGCTCGGCCTGCGCACCGTGTTGCTGCTCGCCGCCGGACTGTTCACGGCCTTCTCGATATTGTGCGGGGTATCGACCAACCTGACGATGATGATCATCGGCCGGGTCGGCCAGGGCTTCACCGGCGGCGCGCTGATCCCGACCGCGATGACGATCATCGCCACCCGCCTGCCGAGCAGCCAGCAGGGGATCGGCAATGCCATGTTCGGCGCGACCGCCCTGCTCGGGCCGGTGCTCGGGCCGCTGCTCGGCGGCTGGCTGACCGAAAATGCCAGCTGGCATTATGCCTTCTTCATCAACCTGCCGTTCGGGATCGCGCTGGTCGCACTGCTGCTGGTGACGATGCCGCACGTGAAGGCCAATCTCCACCTGATCCGCGAGGCCGACTGGCTCGGTGTCGTCGGGCTGGCGCTCGGCCTCGGCTGCCTCACCGTGGTGCTCGAGGAAGGCGAGCGCGAGCAATGGTTCTCCTCGTCGACGATCGTCTGGCTGACGATCTTCTCGCTGATCGGCTTCGCGCTGCTCGCCGCCGGCCAGATGCTCGCACGCCGCCCGGTCATCCGGCTCGCGCTGATGCGCAACCGCGAATTCGCAAGCTGCATCCTGCTGGTCACCGTCATCGGCATGGTCATCTACGGCACCTCCTATGCGATCCCGCAGTTCCTCGGCGCGGTCGCCGGCTATAACTCGCTGCAGGCGGGGCAGATCGCGATGCTGTCGGGACTGCCGATCGTCGCGCTGATGCCGTTCACCCCCTATCTGATGCGGGTGATCGACCTGCGGCTCGCGGTCGGTTTCGGCTTTTGCGTGCTGGCGCTCAGTGCCTGGCTCGAAACCGGGCTGAGCCCGCTGTCGACCGGCGGCTCGTTCGTGGACTCGCAGCTGCTGCGCGGAATCGGCAGCGCCTTCACCGCGACCTTCCTCAACCAGGCGGTGATCCGCTCGGTGCCGCGCGAGCAGGCCGACGATGCCGCCGGGCTCTACAATGCCGCGCGCAATCTCGGCGGTTCGATCGCCCTCGCCGGGATCGCGGTCGTCCAGGACCAGCGGCTCTGGCTGCACAGTCGCCGGATCGAAGAGACGCTCAACGCCAACTCGGTCGCAGTACAGGATTATATCGCCGGACAGGCACATGCATTGGGCAGCCAGGGTGCGGCGCTGCGCATGCTCGATGCCACGATTCAGAGCCAGGCCCTCACCATGACCTATGCCGACCTGTTCTGGTATCTGTCGGTGGGTATCGTCATCGTCATCCCGCTCGTGCTATTCCTGCGCCCGCTCCGCAAGGATGCGCCGCTGGTCGCCGCGCATTGAGGAACGTCATGCGTCCATATTGCCTCCCGCCGCTGGCCGGCCTTCTGCTCGCCGGATGCACCGTCGGCCCAAATTATGGCGGGCCGCCTATGATCGCGCCCCATGCGGCCCAGTCACCGGCGTTCGTCCGTGCCGGCGATGCGCCGGTGACCGCGACCGCCCCGGCCGGGCATTGGTGGCAAAGCCTTGGCGACGCCACGCTCGACGCGCTGGTCGCCAGGGCGATCGCCGCCAATCCCGACGCACTGGTCGCGCAGGCGCGGCTGCGGCAGGCGCGTGCCGCGCTCGGCCTCCAGCGCGCCAACGGCACGCCCAGCCTCAACGCGTCGGCGGTCTATGCCCATGCCCATCTGCCCGGGGTCGATCTCGGCGGCAGCCAGGACAGCGGCAGCACCGGCGGCAACAACACCAGCGACCTCAACCTCTATAATCTCGGCTTCGACGCGAGCTGGGAGATCGACCTGTTCGGCGGGCAGCGCCGCGCGGTCGAGGCCGCCCGCGCCACCGTCGAGGGCGCCGCGGCCGATGTCGCCGACGCGCAGGTCAGCCTGTCGACCGAGGTGGCGCAGGCCTATGTCAATCTGCGCGAACGCCAGCAGCGGATCGTGCTCGGCCAGCGTGCGCTGGCGATGCAGCAGGAGATGCTCGACCTGACCCGCCAGCGCTTCGCGCGCGGCACCGCGACCGCGCTCGAGGTCGCGCGGGTCGACAGCGATCTCGCCGCGCTACGCGCGCAGCTCGTCCCCCTCGCCACCGATCGCGATTCCTACCTCAACGCGCTGGCGGTGCTCACCGGCGAAGAACCGGGCGCGCTCGACGACAGCCTCTCGGCCACCGCAGCCGTTCCATTGCCCCCCGCCTCGGTCGCGGTCGGCGATCCCGCCGCGCTGCTCCGGCGGCGCCCCGACATCCGCGCCGCCGAACGACGGCTCGCCGCCGACACCGCCAAGATCGGCCAGGCCGAAGCCGCGCGTTTTCCGCGGCTGAGCTTCATGGGGCTGATCGGCATCGGCGGCACCAGCCTCAGCGATCTCGGCAAGCTCGACGATTTCGTCGGGGTCGCCGCGCCGCAGCTGAGCTGGAGCTTCCTCGACTTCGGCCGCAACAAGGCGAAGGTCGGCCAGGCCGAAGCGGTCCGCGACGAAGCCGAGGCGCGCTATCGCGGCGCGGTGCTGACCGCGCTGCGCGATGCCGAGGATTCGCTCGCCCGCTTCCGCGACCGCCGCATCGCCGTCGCCGAACTCGCCCGCGCCCGCGATCTCGCCGAGCAGACCGCGCGGCTGACCGCCGAACGCTATCGTGCCGGCACCGCGACGCGGATAGACCAATTGGGTGCCGAGCGGCAGCAGATCAGCGCCGAGCAAAATCTCCTGACCGCGCGCGCCGCGCTGACCGGGGACTTCGTCGCGATCCAGAAAGCGCTGGGCCTCGGCTGGGCCGCCAACTGAATTAGCGTGAGGGGCGTCCGCCCGGCCGCGGCTTGGGCGGGCCACGGCGTTCGCGCGGGCCGCTCGGCGCGCGCGACGGGCCATCGGTGCGCGCCGTTCGCGGCGGACCATCGGTCCGCGGCGGGCGCGCGGGACCCGCGAGCTTCGGGTTGACGACGGTATAGCCTTCCTTTTGCAGCCGCACGAACGCCGCACGGACGCTCGCCTGGATCGAGGCCTGCAATTCGGCCGGAAGATCGGCAACCGCGGTGTTCGGGTGGATCGCGTTCAGATCGCGCAGCAGCGCGTTGGGAACCCCCTTCGATGCGGTCCGCAGCGCGGCCACGCCATCGATCAGCGCCGCGGCGATCGCCTCGTGCATGACTTCAGCCGCTGTCTTGGTCATGCCTTTTCTCCGGTCGCCGACGCCGGGCGCGGCGCGCGGGCAGCGCTAACGCCAGCCAAGGCTAAAACCAAGCAAAACCGCAAATGCTCCACGGCCATCGCGACAGGTTGACACGCCTGCCTCTCGCGCCAATGAATAGGCCCATAGCGTATCATAAATATGATCAAGGGAGATGGCGCGCCGTGAGCAAGACCAACAAGGATGTGGTGATCGCGTTCATCGAGGCGTTCAGCAACGGCGATGCCGAGGCCGCCAAGGCCTGCCTCGCGCCCGACGCGATGACGGTGGCGAAGGGATTCGGCAAGCTGTCGGGGCCGCGCCCCTATGAGATCATCGTCGCCACCACCGGCGCCTTCAAGGATCTGATCCCGACCGGCCTGCAGCCGAGCTTCAAGAGCGTCACCGCCGAGGGCGACCGGGTGGTGGTCGAGTTCGAGGGCAACGCCACGCTGGCCAATGGCGAGGATTATGCCAATCAATATTGCATGGTCTTCACGCTGGCCGACGGGCGGATCAAGCATGTGAACGAATATTATTGCACGATCCTGGCCGACGCGAAGATCCTGCCGCTGCTTGGTCAGGTCGAGGCGCAGCGGCAACGCCTCGACGCCGGGTAACCTCGAAAGCGGGCCGATCGCCCCGCGCGATGCCCCTCATCCACCCCCTTTTGCGGGCCGGACGATATGGCACAGCTGCGCCCGGATTGTTGCCAGTCGCGACGGCGCCACCGCGGGTTCGAGCGGTTCGTTCAGCCCAGCCTGCGCCTCGATTTCGGTCTTGAGCCTGGCCGCAAAGCCCTTGGCCAGTTGCGGCAGCAGCGGCTTGCCCATCGCCTCCCACATCGGCGCGAGCGGGCCGCTGCCTTCGACCCGGACCTTCAGGACCACGTCGGTGCCGCCTGCCCCATTGGCCGATGCCCGATAGGTGCCGCTGCCCGCCACCGGATCGCCGGCGAGTTCGTAGGAGAAGGCGACCGCCTCGGGCCCATCCCAGCGATCGACCAGGACGAGGACGTTCACCGTCCGCACCAGCCCGCCGACCCCGACCTTGAGCGTCCAGCGCGACCGGTCGGCATCGACCAGTTCGCATTCGCGAAAGCCCGGCATAAGGCTGGCCCAGCCCCTGATATCCTCGACATAGGCCCATATCCGGCCGATGCCGGCGTCGATCGTGATGCTCTGCTCGGTCTCGATCACAGGCCTGCTCCGGTGCCGCGGCGGGCGATTTCGCGTTCGAGCAGGTCGCTCGGATCACCTGCGGCATGGCGGCCGGCGAGATAGCCATGGGTCATGCCGCGGGCGTTGGTGATGCCGCTCTGCATCAGCGCGCCATTGTCGAGCCGCGCCATCGAATTGCCGGCGGTGTAGAGGCCCGGGATCGGCGCGCCGTCCCAGCCGAGCACCCGGCAATGATGGTCGGCGACCAGCCCGGTCGAGGCGATGCCGCCGCCGCCGAGCCGCCTGAATTCGACCGCATGATAGGGCCCCTCGGTCAGCGGGCCGATATTGGCGTTCGGCTGCTGGTGCGGATCGCCGGTTATCAGGTTGCTCCACGGATATCGGCCGCGCCCGAACGCCGGATCCTCGCCCTGCACGGCATGGCGATTAAACTCCGTCACGGTCGCTTCGAGCCCCTCGGGATCGATGCCGATCGCGAGCGCGAGCTCGCGCAGCGTGTCGGCCTTGACCCCGACGCTTTCGGGCAGGTCCTGGCCCGGCATCACCGATCCGAACGGATATTTGGCGCGCGCCTGGCCGTCCATGATCAGCCAGCACGGGAAATTGGGATAGGTCTGGTTCGATCCGTCGATGACATCGGTCGCGAAATAGATCGATCGATAGAAGGATTCGTCGGCGAAGCGCGCGCCGGCGCGGTTGACGGTGATGGTGTGCGGCAGCCCGAGAAACGGGATCGCGCCGCGCCATAGCGGGTCGTCGCCCTCCTGCTCCTCGCCGGGAATGTGGAAGCCCAGCCCGGTCACGTCGGGAACCTGGGCGATCCGCGCCCCGACCGGGCCGGCGAGACGGAAATGGGCGCCGTCGATCCCCGGCATCACCATCGAGGTCAGGTCGAGCTGGCGGCCGAGCGTCTTCGCGAAACCGGGATGACGCTCATAGCTGCTCACCGCGACGACGACCCCGCGATGCGCCCTGATGAAGATGTCCTTGCCGTCCTGCGACGCCCGCACGCCGACGACGCGCTCGCCATCGGCGATCAGTTCGAGCACGGTGGTGCCGGTGTGGATCGGAATGCCGCGGTCGAGCGCGCCCCTGGCGAAATAGCCGACCAGCCCCGGCCCGAGGCAGCGCTCGTCGCGTTCGAGCCGGCCGGCCATCACCCCATAATCCCATTGCAGCATGTTGGCGACGCCGCCGCCATCGAAGATGTCGTGATGGGTCATGCCATAGGGGACCTGCGGCGAAACCCGGGTCCGGAACTGCCAGTCGCCGAGCGTCTCGGCCGGAAACGGCACCACCTCGAGCATCCGGCCCTCGGCGACGGCGTCGTCATGAAAGGGGTAATAATAATCGGGGCAGCCGCGGATCGGCTGCATCCGCAGGCCGATCCTGTCCTCGAAATAATCGAGCGCGACCGGGCCGTGGATCGCCTGGTTGAGGATCGCGGCGTCGTCGCCGAAACCCATCGCCAGATTGCGGACATAACGAAACCCGCTGTCGGTCGTGTCCGCGATACCGAGCGCATCGGCGTGGCGGTTGCTGGGGATCCACACCTCGCCCATCGAATAAGCGGTGACCCCGCCGATCTGGTCGGCGCGCTCGAGGATGATCGCGCTGGCGCCATGATCGTGCGCGGTGATCGCGGCGGCCAGCCCGCCGCCGCCCGACCCCACCGCGACGAGATCGGCTTCGAGGTCCCAGGCCGCGGGCAGATTGTTCAGCATGTCAGTTCCCGTCCGATGTCGTGATGGGCCGCGCCGGCCCGTCGGTGCCGGCGCCGCGGAAGGTCGATCAGGCGAAGGCTTCCTCGCCGAGCAGGGTGGTGCGGTGCATGACCCGGCCGGAATCGACCGGATAGGGTTCGGCCCGGTGCAGCACGCCGCTATTGTCCCAGATCAGCAGGTCGCCGACGGTCCATTCGTGCCGGTAGATATTGTCGGGCCGGGTCGCGAAGGCGAGCAGTTCGTCGAGCAACGCATCGCTCTCCGCCCGGTCCATGCCGACGATGTGCGAGGCGTGGCAGCCGATCACGAGCGACTTGCGGCCGGTCGCGTGGGTCCAGACCAGATTGTGGACCTTGTCCTCGCGGCTGCGCCAGAAAGCGACATTCTGCGCGGTCGGCTCGATCCCGGCGCGCAGCATCGACACCTCGACGCTGTGGACGACCTTCAGCCCGTCGATCCGGGCCCTGGTCGCCGGCGGCAGATCCGCATAGGCGGCATAGCTGTTGGCGAATTCGGTCTGGCCGCCGACCGCCGACAGCACCCGGGCGCTGAGCAGCGAGGCGAAGATCGGCACATCGTCATGGGTGCCGTCCATATGCCAGTTGAACGATCCCTTGAGATAGTCGGCGCTGGCGGTGATGCTCTTGTCGAGGGTGATCTTGAAGATGCCGTTCACGCCCTCGTCGCGCAGCGATCCCATCATTCGTGCCAGCGCGACCTGATGTTCGTCGGCAAGATCGATAGCCCGGAACAGCAGCACGCCGCGCTGCTGCAAGAGCCTGCGGACCTCGGTCGCGGCCGCGGGATCGAGCAGGGTTTCGACATCGGTTCGAATCTCGGAACCGATCCGGTCGGTCAGGTCCACGACCTCGAATGGCATATGCGCTCTCCCGTTGCCGGCCCTATTATTGATACCGTTCTGACCGTTTATTGGGCGCCCCCGCCCTGCTGTCAAGGCATCAGCTGAAAACGCGAAGAGCCCGGGCGGGATGATCCCCGCCCGGGCTCCGACCCGCTTGCCGCGCTAAGGCTCGGTGCTACTTGACCACCACCCGCACCCGATCGAGATTCTGGATGCGGCCATAGGGGGTCGCGCCGTCCCCCTGGCGCTGCGAGATGCCGCGCAACACCGGGAAATAGGTGCCCGGCCGGTCGAAGCGGTGGGTGATCGAGACCTTTACCTGCCGCGCGCCCTTGCCGACCGGGGAGGTCGTCGCGAAGCTGCCGCCATTGTCGAAATCCCATTGCGCGGCGATCACCGATCCGGCGCCGGGCGGCACCTCGATCGTGCCGGTGAAGGTCACCGACTGGCCCGCGGCGATGTCGGCCCGAACCCCGCCATTGGCCTCGAGCACAACCACCGGCTGGATGCCCTTGCGCTCGCGCGCGGTCGCGGGGACGACCACCTGGCCGTCGTCGACGCGATAGGCGGTGCCGGCCGGCGGCGGGGTGCCCTTTTCGACCCAGGCGGCGAGGTCGCGCAGCGCCTGGTCGAGCACGCCGAGATAGCTGACGGTGTGGGTGCGGTCCTCCTGGCTGGTCGAATCGCCGTGCAGCGCATGGTCGGTGTACCAGAGCCGGAAATGATCGTCGGCCGCCGCACCGAAATGCCTGGCCACCCGCGCGCGGTACCAGTCGGCCGACCAGGGATAGGCTTCGCGGTCCCACAGCGATTCGACGAGGATCATCTTGCCGTCGAAATTGCCCTCGGGGATCGATCCCGCGGTCGCCTTGGTGAAGATCGGCCCGAGCAACATCGGCCGCTGCGGATAGAGCGGCGTGCCGTCGGCCTTCCGAAACTGGTCCCACACCTTGAACTCGGCGCCGGGCACCTGGTGGCGGTGATAGGTCTGCGCGGCGAGGAAATTGCTGTTGTCGACCTCGACCGCGTCGCCGGGGGCGATCTTCGCCGCGACCGCGGTGTCGACGATGCCGAGGATGATGATGTCGCCCTCGATCCGGCTGACCATCAGCTTCGCCCCCTTCGCCGCCCCGCTGGCGACGATCAGGTCGCCGCCGAGGAACTGCGCCCTGGGCGGGGCCTCGGCGAGCCGATAGGCGACGACATGCTTGGCATCGTCGCCCTGCAGCGCCGCGTAGGAATCGTCGACATTGCCGGTGACCTTGCCGTTGACGAGGCTGGTCCGCAGCTTCTGCCGCGCCGCCTCGGCCGCGGTGATCGCCTCGATCACCCGGCTCTTGTGCTGGATGCGGGCGCCGGCGAAGCTTTCGGGATGGTCGAAGCCATAATAACCGGGCTTGGTCCAGAAATCCCTGAAATAGCCGGGATCGGCCATCACCACCCCGCCATAAAGCGCGGCGAAGCCGTGGATGCCCATCGTCTCGTAACCGAACCAGGATTTGATCGGGAAACCCATGCGGGTGACCTCGCGCAGCGCCCCCGCCTGCTCGGGGTTCAGCCCGGCATAGGGATCGCCGCTGCCGCCCGGTTCGACCGCGTCGACGATCTGCGGGAATTTGCCGTCGAGCAGCCGCATCGCGTGCATCCGCACGGTGAAGCTGTTGGGGATCGCCATGCTCGATCCGAGCACATAGGGCACCACCCCGTCCCATACTCCGCGGGTGTTCTCAAACGATCCGGTGGTGCGATAGGCGCCGCCGCTGCCGCCATAGGCATAGCCATAAGGCCGCTTGCCACCGTACATCTGGGCCGCGACCACCCGCGAATATTGCGCGGCGGCGGCGTTGGCGCGGTAGGCGCCGATCGTCGGATCCTTCGATCCGAACCCCGCCGAGGCGGCCCCACCGCCATTGGTCTCGACGAAATAGCCGCCGCTCGCGATCGCGAAGCCGATCTTGCTGGGTTCGCCCGCGGGCGTGTGCTGGGCGAGATTCTCGCTGTCGGGCGCCGGGGTGATGTGCTGGAAGAAGCGCCCCTGATATTGCGCCTTGGGCGGCAGATAGAAGGAGAAGCGGGTCTCGGTCCCCTTGAAGCCACCATGGACATAGCGATGCCGCACCGGCGCGTCGCGCCATTCGTCGATGTCGACATAAGGCTGCGCGAACATCGGATCGAGCGCCGATGCGGCAACCGGCGGCGGGGCGCCCGCCGGCTCCCCTGCCGCCTTCGCCGCGGGCGACATCACCGCCAGCAGCGCCGCCGCCGCCAGCCCAGCCTTTGCCGCGGATTTGAACGAATATGCGAAATCCCGTGGCGTCATGACGATGTCCATGCCTTTGCGCAAAGGGCCGGCCCGGGCCGGCCCGGTCTTCAGAACTTCTTGGCGACGCCGAACTGGATCACCCGGCCGATGCTGGTGACCGCATAGCCGTCGAGCGAGTTGATCACCCCGTTATAGGCCGGCGGATCGCGATCGAAGACATTGTCGACGTTGAGCGTGATCGACAGGTCCTTGAAGGCCCCCTCCCCGCCGAACGCATATTCGGCGAACAGGTTGACGACGTCGAACGCCTTGATCCGGCTCTGGTTGAGGGTCGACGCCTGCGGCACGACGTCATAGCCGCCGAGATGGTTGACGGTCGCCTGCGCGCGCAGCTTGCCGAGCACCGCGCCGATCGTGCCCGACAGCGACAGCCGCGAATAGTTGCGCACCGTGTTCACCACCGTCGCGCCGGCGATCGCCTGCTCCTTGCGGCCGAGGACATAATTGCCGCCGACATTGCCGTAGATCGAGCCGAAGCCGGTCTCGCGCTGGTAGCTCAGCGAGAGATCCAGGCCGTCGGTCCTGACCGCCGCCAGATTGGTGCGCCGGCCGTCGGCGATCGAATAGACCTGTCCGGGGATCACCGTATAGGGCGACACCTGGGCGAGCCCGCCGGGCACCTGCGACGCCAGCGCGTTCACCTGCGCGATCGTCGGGTTCATCACATATTGGCTCTGGAACAACGAATAGAAGACCGACGGATTGAACACCGGCGGAATGTCGATCAGGTCCTTGAAGCGAATATTATAGTAGTTGATATTGAAGGCCAGCCCCTCGATCACCGGCGGCTTGATGTCGAAGCCCGCCGACCAGGTCGTCGACTTTTGCGGCTTGAGATCGACGCCGCCGCCGCCGAGGAAGATCTGCGCCTGGCCCGGGGTCGGCGCCTGGGCAGGGTTGGCGAAGATCACCAGCGGGAAGGCGAAGATCGTCGCCGGCGCCGCCGACGCGCCATCGGACAGGCTGGGCGCCTGGAACGACTTGCCCCAGGTGCCGCGCAGCTTGACCCATTCGACCGGCTGGAAGGTCAGCCCGAACTTCGGATTGAAGGTGCCGCCGAAGTCGCTGTAATGATCGTAGCGGCCCGACGCCGACAGGTTGAGCGCATAGAGACCGCCCGACCGGTTGCCCTCGCCGATGATCGGCAATTGCATCTCGCCGAACAGCGCCGCGACCCGGCGGCTGGCGGAATTGACCGGGATCGCATCGATCGCGCTCGCCGACACGGTGCCGTTGATCTGCGACCGATAGCTTTCATAGATATATTCGCCGCCGACCGCGATCTTGAGGTCGCCGCCCGGCAGGGTCGCGAGGCTGCCGTCGACGACCAGCCGGCTGTTGACCATCTCGTTCCGGCCGAGGCCGTAGTCGAGGAAGTTGGTGACCAGCGGCAGCACCGCGGCGTTGGCGGCGGCGCCGAGATTATAGGGGTTGAAATTGCCGGTCAGCACGAGGTTCGACAGCGTGCCGTCGTCGAGCTTCGCATTGGCGACCCGGGCATTGCCGCGGCCATAATTGCCGAGGAAGCGCATCTGCCAGCCGCCGCCGATATCGGCGGTCATCGACGGGGTGAAGCCCCAGGTTTCGAGCCGCACCTGCTGCTTGCTGCTGCCGCCGAGCACCGACGAGAAATCCATCGACACCGACTGTGCCTGGAAGCTGTTGGCGTCGCCGGTGTTGCGATAATAAGGATTGAAGACGAGGCCCGGCGCGAACGGGTTGACCGGGGCGATCGTCGCGGTCGCGGTCAGCGGGCCGCCATCGCCCTTGTTGACGCGGTGGGTGTAGAAGGCGCGGACGTCGAAGGTGACCGGCCCGCCCGATCCCGCCGAGAAGCCGGCAAAGGCCGAATGGCGCCGCTCGCTCGGATAGAAGGTCCGGTTGTCGCTGAGGTCGCAGCGATTGCCGGTGCCGCGGGTGAGCCCCGGCAGCGCATAGACCGCGGCCCCGACCGCGGCATTGCCCGCACCGCAGGTCAGGTCGAGCGGCAGCCCGCTGGTGTAGTCGCGCCGGCGGACATAGTCGCGATCGCGCCCGTAGAGCGGATCGTGCCAGGCATAATTATAGCTGAGATAGACCGACGCGGTCTCCCACGCCTTGCCGACGGTCAGGCTGCCGTCGGCGGTCTTGTAATCGTCGCCGAAGCCGACATGGCCCTTGGCCTCGATCCCGTCGAAGCGCTTGCGGGTGATGAAGTTGATCACGCCGCCGACCGCGTCGGCGCCGTAGATCGACGAGCCGCCGTCGAGGACGATCTCGACCCGCTCGATCGCCCCCGGGGCGATCGCGTCGGGATCGGGCACGGTCTGGCGCACGCCCATGCCCGGCAACCGGTGCCCGTCGACCAGGATCAGCGTCGACGAGCCGCCGCCCGAGGCGCCCGGCAGGTTGCGCAGATTGGGGCGGTTGATCGTGACCTGGCTCGATCCGGTCGCCGAGACGATCGGACGGCTGTTGAAGTTGCCGGCCTGGGGAACGCTCGCGAGCAACTGCGCGGTCGAGGCCGCGCCGATCGCGGTGATGTTCTGGGTTCCGATCGACACGGTTTCCGATCCGGCCGGCGCCACCCCGCGCAACAGAGTGCCGGTGACGACGATCTCATCCCTGTTCGGCTGGTCGCCATCGGCCTGCGGCGCATCGGCCGGAGCGATATCGGCGATCGTCTGGGCCGGTGCCGTTCCGGCAATGGCGATCATGCTGGTCGCGGCGCACAGCGACCAGAGGGCTTTCCTCTGCATCTTCTCTCTCCCGGTTCATTATCTTTGTTGCATCCATGAAACAGCAGATGCGCCGGGCGTCAATATTTTTTCAGTGACTGATAAAAATACATGGATATGCGTGGGCTTGCGGACCCGCCGGAAGGTCGAGACACGGAAACGATGCGAATCAGCGATCAGGAATCGAACCGGCTGCGACTGCTCAAGGCCCTGCGCCGGGCCGAACCGGTGTCGTGCACCGAACTGGTGACCCTGACCGGCCTGTCGGTGGGGACGGTCTCGGCGATCACTTCCGATCTCGTCCGGCGCGGCATGCTCGCCGAGGAGCGGGCGCCGCTCGCCGGACGCGGTCGGCCGCGGGTGAAGCTGCGCATCGATCCCGAGGCCGCCTATGTCGTCGGCGCCTTTCTCTACATCGACGGCGTCCTCGAAGTGACGCTGTCGAACCTGCGCGGCGACCCGATCCATGTCGCAACCCGCCAGATGCCCGCCGCGCCCACGATCGAGGCATGGATCGACCGCTTGGCTGATGCGCTGATCGACGGGATCGACGCATGCCCGATCGGCCGCGGCGACATTCACAGTATCGGGCTCAGCCTGCCGGCGCTGATCGACAACCGGCGCGGGGTCATGCACTGGCTGCAGACCTATCCCCTCGGCGAGTTGCCGGTCGCGGCGATGATCGCGCAGCGGCTGAAGCTGCCGGTGTTCGTCGACAATAATGTCAACGTGTTCGCGCGCGCCGAGCACTGGTTCGGCGAGGACCGCCAGCTCGAGGATTTCAGCCTGGTGATGGTCGGGCTGGGCCTGGGTTTCGCCCAATATGTCGACGGCATGCTGACCGCCGGTTCGCGCGGGATCAATCCCGAGTTCAGCCATATCAAGGTGATGTTCGAACAGGGCAGGCCGTGCGGTTGCGGCGCGCAGGGTTGCCTGATGAGCTATGGTTCGATCTTCGCGATCGTCGAGCAGGCCTGCGAGATCCGCGGGATGCCGATGCCGGCGCTCGACCGGATCGACGAAACCCTGCAGCGTTTCGCCGAGGAGGCGACCGCCGGCGACCTGGCGATCCAGGCGATCTTCGACCGGGCCGCGACCGCGCTCGGCGCCGCCATCGCCAATCATGTCAATCTCTGGGATCCCGCGCGCATCGTCGTGCTGTTCACCAACCGGACGCTGATCGAGATGATCGAGGCGCCGCTGCGCGCCGCGATCGACCGGAATATCCTGTTCGTGCTGCGCGACCGGGTGCGCATCGAATGCCGGTCGGGCGACGAGCACAGCTATTCGCGCGGCGTCGCCGCGCTGGTGCTCGAACAGCTCTATCTGGTTCCGGGCGAAAGGCCCCTTCCCGTGCCGTCCCGCAAGCCGGGAACCGACCGGTCGCAGACCGCCTTATAGACATCTCGCATATAAGCATGAAGCGCCTAAGCTCGGCCTTGGGCCTTCGCCATCGCCGCCTGGAGCAGCGGGACGATCTTCTCCTGGGTGACGAGCGGGTTCATATGTTCGGCGAAGGACGCGATCCGGCCGTCGCGGAAGCGGAAGATGAACACCTGGGTGTTGGCATAGTCGCGCCCGTCGACCAGCGTGCCGTGCGACCGGACCTCGGCCACCAGCCGGTCGGCCTCGGCGGTGGTCGCGTCGACGACATAGGTGATGCCGCCGTCGAACAGGGTCGCGAGCATCCGGATACCGCCGAGGATCCTGGCCTTGGGATTAGTGCCCGATGTGGTCGTCCAGGCGGTCATGTCCTCGGTGAACAGATCGTCGGGCAGATCCCCCGACGGCAGAGCGGCGAAGAAGGCGTCGACGAGCTGCTGGTTGGTCCTGGCCATGGCCTCTCCTTTCAGTTTCGCGGCGACGTCTCGGCCTGGGCCTTGAGTTCCGCGTTCATCACCGCGAAGCCTTCGGCGACCTTCGCCCGCATCAGCCGGGCGATCAACGGCCCGAGCAGCCCGCCGATCACCTCGCCATTGATCACCGCGCAGCGGCCGGCGCCAAGCGCACGGACGGTGATATAGCGGTTGCCGAGCACGAGCCCGCCGAAGCTGACGGTCAGGTAGCGCATCGCCGATTCCGGCTCGACCGCGACCACCGTCGCGCGGCTCGGCTGGGGCTTGAGCCCGGGCAGCGCGATCGACAGGTCGAGCGTGCCGCCGGTCTCGAGCCTGCCCGAGGCGGCCGGATAGAGCGTGCTCCAGCGGCTCCAGCCATCGACATCGGCAATCAGCGCCCAGACACGTTCGACCGGCGCGTCGACGACGATCTCATGTTCGATGCGCGTGCCGCGCGGCTCCTGCAGCGATCCCATATCGGTTCAGTCCTTTGCCAGCAGCAGCGCCGCAGCGAGCGGGCCGCCGCCCGAGGTCGCGATCGCGACCCGCGGGTCGCCGGGGATCTGGCGCTCGCCGCCCTCCCCGCGCAGCTGGACCACTGCCTCATGGGCGAAGCCGAAGCCGTGGAGCCGGCCGGCGCCGAGCTGGCCGCCGCCGGTGTTGAGCGGCAGTTCGCCGTCGCGGGCGATGCGGTGACCGCCCTCGATGAAGCGGTGCCCCTCGCCGACCTCGCAAAAGCCCAGCCCCTCGAGCCAGGTGATCGGGAAGAAGGCGAAGCCGTCATAGAATTGGACGGTGTCGACGTCCTTGGGGCGGTAATCGGTCTTCGCCCAGAGGTCGGGGCCGGTCGCATAAGCCGCGACCCATTCGGCCTGGTCCCAGCTGTAGCGATCGACCTTGCCCGCGGTCGCGGCGATCCGGATCGGGGTTGTCCGCACCTCGTCGAGCGTGTCGCCCGCCGAGACAATGATCGCGGTCGAACAGTCGGTGTAGCGATCGCAGTCGTAAAGGCAGAAGGGCGTGGTGATCATCCGCGCCTCCATATATTTGTCGATCGTCAGCGGTTCGCGGACGATGTTGCGGGCACGCGGATTGATCGCGGCGTTGCGGTGCGCGTTGAGCGCGATCTGCGCGAGCTGCTCGCGGGTCATGCCGTAGCGTTTCATGTGCCGCGACGCATATTGGGCGACCCAGGTCGACGCCGAGATCGCGAAGAACGGCGCCGACCATTGCGACCATCCGTCGGCCTCCTGGCGCTGGAGCGGCGGGAACTCGTCGGGCCGCGACAACGCCGCCGCCTCGTAGACGGTGCGGAAGCACAGGACATGGCGTGCCTGGCCGGTGCGCACCGCCATCGCCGCCTCGGCGATCGCGCTCAGCTGCGCGGGCAGTTCGCCGCCGCCGAGATGCCAGCGCGGCTTCAGGCCGAGCGCCTCGATGACGTCGTCGACGCCGAGCGGCGAGAAGCCGAGGAAGATCGACAGCCGCCCCGGATAGGTGGCGATGCCGTCGATCTGGTCGAGGGTGAGCCCGGCATCGGCGATCGCTTCGCGCACCGCATCGAGGGTGAGCCCCATCGGCGAGCGGGTCAGGCGGACGCCGACCTCGGACTGGCCGATCCCGGTAATATAGGCTTCATTCAAGGCCATATCAGCCGACCTTCTCGAACAGAGGGAAGAAGATGCCGTCCTGCTCCTCGAAGACGACGCGGACCCGATCGTCGATGTCGACCTGCTCGACCGGCGTCCCGACGATGTTGGTGGTCAGATAGACCCCGGGCACGCCGTCGAGCCGGACCCGGGCAATCACGAACGGCACCTCGAGCCCCGGCAGCCAGGGCTGGTGGTTGACCGTGCAGGTGTCGATCGTTCCGGTGCCGGCAACCGCCTCGGGCGCCATCGCCTCCGACTGGCAGTGGCGGCAGATCAGCCGCGGCGGGTGGGTATATTGGCCGCAATCGTCGCAGCGCATGATGTTGAGCCGACCTTCGGCGCCGCCGGTCCAGAAAGCGCGGTTGTCGGCGTCGAGGCGCGGCCGGGGGCGGCGGACGGTCATAGCTTCACCTGTACCTTGGTTTCGGTGTTGGGGCCGCGTAGCGCCTCGAAGGTCGCCGGCAGGTCGTCGAAGCCGATCGTCGCGCTGACCAGCATCCGCGGATCGGCATGTCCGGCGTCGAGATGATCGGCGGCGTAGCGGAACTCCTCGATCGTGTAGCCGACCGGGAAGGACAGCTCGACCGCCTTCCACGACGCGAGCGCGGGAATGATCGGATCGGGCGCGGTGCAGAAGCCCAGCGACACGACCCGGCCGAATTTGCGGACATGCAGGATCGCCTGGCCGACCAGCCCCGGCGCGCCGACGCATTCGAGGACGATGTCGGGCGAGCCGCCCAGCGCCGCGATCACCTGCGCGATTTCATCGGGGCCCGCCTGGATGAAGCTGTCGGCGCCCATCGCCAGCGCCAGCTCGGCGCGGCGTTGCGAGCGCGACACCGCGACGATCCGCCCCGCCCCCTGCTGGCGCGCCCAGAAGATCGCGCACAGCGCGACCGCGCCGCCGCCGAGCACCAGCACCGTCTCTCCGCCCTTGATCGCCGCGACGCGCACGCCGTGCAGCCCGACCGCGAGCGGTTCGACCAGCGCCCCGTCGGCGAGCGACAGGGCGCCGGGCAGCTTGACCGCGACCCGGCCCGGCGCGCGCAGATATTCGGCGAAGCCGCCCATCACCGGGGTCGATGCGTCGCACAGCGCAGCGATGCCATGCGCGCAACCCTCGCACTTGCCGCAGCCCGCCGATGGCAAGGCAGTGACCAGATCGCCGATCCGGAATCCCTCGACCTCGCGGCCGAGCGCGACGACCTCGCCCGAATATTCATGGCCGGGCACGGTGCCGGCTGCGAAATCCCAGCCATGGCCCGAGGTCATGTGGAGATCGGTGCCGCAGATCCCGCAGCGATCGACCTTGATGACGATCTCGTCGGGCGCCGGGGTGGGATCGTCGAGGGTCTCGATCGCGAGCGGCTGGCCCGCCCCCCGGAAAACCGCTGCCTTCATCGTGCCTCCTCCATCGTCCTGGCCCGCTCTCCCACCAGCCCGAAGCGGTCGACATAGTCGCCGAAGCGCGCGCGGATGCCCGCCTCGGTCATCCCGAAATCGGCGATGTCGTAGCGGTGGACACCGTGCGAAAGCTCGGGCGCGGCGTCGTTGCGCGCGACCATCGCCGCGGCGACCTGATCGGACAGGTCGAGCCCCAGAAAGGCGTAGATCCGATCGATCGTCCCCATCGGATCGCGGTGGAAATCGCCATGGACGACATCGAGGATCTGGCCGGGATGTGCCTGGCGCACCGGCTCGGCATCGCGGATCGCCCTGGCCCATTTTTCGGTCTCGCGCAGCGCGAGCAGCCGTGGCTGGGTATCCGCCCGCCCCTCCTCCATCATCGGGTGGATCGGCGCGAGCAGCGCACATAGCGACGGCACCGCTTTGGCGGGATCGCGATGGGTCTGGATCACCTTGGCGTCGGGAAACACCGCGAACACCATGTCGAGGCGGGCGATATGGCCGGGATTCTTGAGCAGCCAGCGCTTGCCGGGCTCGTTGCTGCCGATCAGCTGCAGCACCCGGTAGAGATGGCGATAGGCCGGCAGTTCGCTCTGCCCCTGCCACCACAGGTCGTAATTCTGCGCCGACCAGGCACAGTTCCAGATGTTCGAGACGAAGCTCTGGCGGAGCACGCCGAGGCATTCGTCGACCTCCTCGGCGACGATATTATGCGCCGCGCGCAGCCCAGAGTCCGCCGCGAAGCGCGCCTCGAGCCGCTCGACGGCGTTGCGGAACAGCGCGTTGCCCTCCCAGCTCTCGCGCGGCGGGCGCGGCATCGGGGCGGTCAGCAGCCAGCTCTGCAGCCCCTGGAACTGCGGATCGACCGCCATCAGCTTGTGAAGCGCGGTGGTGCCGGTGCGCGGGATGCCGGTGATGATGACCGGGCTTGCGATCGGATGCCGGTCGAAGCCCGGATTCTCCTTCATCGATCGCACCGCATGGGCGCGTGCGGCCAGCGCCGAATAGAGTTCGCCCCAGGCGATCCGCCTGCCCTGTTCGGTGAAGCGCGGATCATGGTCCATCGACAGCAGCAGCACGTGCAGGCCGGCGAGATAGTCGTCGTCGCCGAAATCGACGGTCCCGGTCTGCTCGGCGACCAGCGCATGGAGCGCGTCGGCGGCATCGGCGAAGCGCTTGGGCGGGACGAAACGGTCCTCGAGGCCGGCCATCAGAGCATCCTCTCAATCATCGATCATACCCTTGATCTGCGGGCCGCCGCCGACCGCCAATATCTCGCCGGTGATGTAGGCGGCGGCATCGCTGGCGAGGAACAGCACCGCCGCGGCGACCTCCTCGGGGGTGCCCGGCCGGCGCAGCGGAAAGGTCCGGCAGGCGCCGGTCGCATCGAAGCCCGCCTTGGCCCAATTGGCCTGCGCCAGCGGGGTCGCGGTCATCCCCGGCGCCACGCAGTTGACGCGGATGCCGAGCGGCCCCCATTCGGCCGACGCGACCTGCGTCAGCATCTGGAGCGCCGCCTTAGCCGCCGAATAAGCACCGGCGCCGGTGGTGCCATGGACCCCGGCCAGCGACGAGATGTTGACGATCGCCGCCGATCCCTGCGCCTTGAAATGGGGCAGCGCCGCATTCGATCCGTAGAAGGCGGCGTGGACGTTGAGCGCGAACTCGTTCTGCCACATCGCCGGGGTGACGTTGCGCAGCATCGCCTGCTTCGCTCCGCCGGCATTGTTGATCAGGATGTCGATGCGGCCGAGCACGGCGACGGTCTTGTCGACCATCTGCTGGACCTGGTCGGGATCGCGGACGTCGCAGCGTATCGGCAGGCAGCGCCGCCCGGTCTGCCCGGCGATCTCGGCGGCGGTGGCCTCGAGGATGTCGAGCCGGCGGCCCGCGATCGCGACGTCGGCGCCGTTCCGGGCGAGCAGGGTCGCGATCGACGCGCCGATTCCGGTGCCGCCGCCGGTGACCAGCGCGATCTTGCCCGCAACATCATAGCTGGCCATCTACCAGCGCCTCCGGCGCTGCGCGGCGCGCACCCGGCGACGCAGTTCGTCGGCACGCGCCTCCGGCGTGACCAGCGGCGTGTCGGCGGGCAGATGCGCGCGCAGTTCGGACAGCTTGACCCGGGCGATCGTCGGGGTCGGGTTGCTGCTGCAATCATACCAGCGCCCGTAGATCGTCCCCTGTTTGAACCCCGCGGGATCGAGCCAGTTGGGAACGCCCGGGTCGGTCAGCGCGATCACCGCGCGGAACTTGCCGTCCGAACCGATCCGGGCGGTGGCGCCGTTGAGGCTGCTCAGCCGATAGACATATTCGACCGCGTTGAAATAGGGGTCGTTGAGCTGGACGTTCCAATAAGGCCGGGTCTCGGGCAGCTCGGTTTCGATGATCAGCGCCTCGTCGTCGTCGAGTTCGAACACCGCCGGCCAGTAGACCTGCCGGTCGAGCCCGAGCAGCCGCACCGGATCGAAATGGTTGATGCCGACCTGCGCCTTGATCGCGTTCTGCATCGCGAAGAACAGCCTGGTCGCGCGACCCGGAAACTTCGCCATCAGGTCGAGCCGCTCGGCGATCTGCGCGGCGCTCAGCCGCTGCTTGGGCGGCACCGGATCGAGGCATTCGATCGTCAGCTGCGGATCGCGCTCGGTTTCCCAGTCGACCATCCGATAGCGCACGAACATCGCGTCGGCCGTGGGCCCGAGCTTCGCCCAATTGCCGATATGCCCTTCGGGCCGCTCGGCGCTGAAGAGGATCTCGAACTGTCCGTCGGGGCCGACCGTGAAATCCTGCTCATCGAGGCTGATGACGTCGCACACCTCGCTGACATCGTCGATCATCCCCGACAGGCCGTGCTGGGTGACGAAGATCAGCTTGGCGACGGTGCCGCGATCGCCGGCGACCCGGTAGCGGAGATCGCCGCGGATCGGGCTGTAGAGATAGATATCGTCGGGGTTGGGCTGGCAGGTGTAGACCGGATTCCACAGCGGCGCCCAGTCGGGATGCTCGGCATCGGCGTGGAAATAGGCGAAATAGGCATAGGACAGATTCATCATGATCTGCCGGTCGAGATCGGCTTGATATTGCGGATCGTCGGGCTGCCATGTGTTGGCATATTGGGCGACCGCGCTGTCGAGCCTGGCGAGATGGTCGAAGAGGGACATGGGGTTCTCCCGTGCGGGCGATAGGATGGGGCGCGGTGGCGGGGTCAGTTGCCCGGTACGCTGTCGAAAAAGGCCATGCCGGCGGGCTCGGGCCACAGATATTCGAGGAGATGGCCGAGCTCGGGCGCCTCGACGAAAATCTGCCGCATGAAGCCGGCGATGTCGGTGTCGACCCGGACCGTCCAGCCCGATCGCGCGATCTCTTCGCGCAGCGCGTCCCATTCGGCGGCGTCGTGGATCAGGAAACCGAGATGGTGATGGTGGACCGCGAAGCGGTCGGCCGGCAGCCGTTCGACATAGGGTTCGGATCCGGGTCCCGACGCGGTCAGCAGCTCGTACATCACCCCGCCGCACCAGGCGAGTTCGATGCGAATCCGTCCACCCTGGGGCAGATCCCCCTCGAGCCGACGCCATTCGGCGATGCCGTAGCGCGCGGCGAAGATGTCGAGCGCACGGTCGATATCGTTGGTCGCATAGGCGACCTCGAAATGATCGCTGAGCAGCAGCCCCTTGCCGGGTGCGAAGCGTGGGCCGGGCCGCGTCAGGCGAGCGTTCATATCCATCCCCTCCCCGGTCGCAGCCTGCTTGATCGCGACTCGGTACTGAAAGATAGTAATCGCTACCTAAGTGGAATGGCAAGCGGGGAGCTTGACCGCTGCCGTCCATCGCGCCGACGATCGATGTCGATCGGCGGTCGGTGAGAATCGCGACGATGGAGAGGACAGGACACCATGAAGAAGGCCCAGTTTCCGCCCGAGGCGGCGAGCACCGGCACCCCCTATCCACCCCCGCATGACGAGCAATGCCGCGGCCGGCGGACCTGGCCGCTGACCCGCAGCTATGGCCTCACCCAGTTCGGGGTGAACCGGGTCGAACTCGCCCCCGGCAGCTGGTCGACCCATCGTCACTGGCACAAGACCAATGACGAGGTGGTGGTCGTCGTCTCGGGCGAAGTCGTGCTCGTCACCGACGATGGCGAGGAGGTGCTCAAGGCCGGCGATTGCGTCGCCTTCCGCAAGAACGACCCCAACGCGCATCATCTCCAGAACCGCGGTACCGAACCGGCGATCTTCTTCGACATCGGCGGCCGCGACATGGACGATATATCGACCTTCCCCGATGTCGGTTTCGAGGCCAAGCCGCGCATCGAGATCGCTTTCCGGCCGATCAGGCGATGAGCGCGGCGATGCAGCTCTTCTATTTTCCAACCCCGAACGGCCGCAAGATCAGCATCGCGATCGAGGAGATGGGGCTCGCTTACGAGATCGTGCCGGTCAACATCCTCGAAGGCGAGCAGCAGCGTCCCGATTTTCTCGAGATCAGCCCGAACAACCGGATCCCGGCGCTGATCGACAGGACCGCCGAAGGCGAACGCGTCACGATCTTCGAATCGGGCGCGATCCTGCAATATCTCGGCCGCAAGAGCGGGCTCCTCTATCCCGAAGGTACCGCGGCGCGGGCCTGGGTCGATTCCTGGCTGTTCTGGCAGATGGCGGGACTCGGCCCGATGGCGGGCCAGCTGAGCTGGTTCGTCCGGGTGTCGAACATCCCCGGCCGCGATCCGCGCGATCACAGCTATGCGCTGCACCGCTACCGCAAGGAGGTGCTCAGGCTCTACGGCGTGCTCGACCGCCAGCTCGCCGGGCGCGATTATATCTGCGACGAATATAGTATCGCCGACATCGCGTCCTGGACCTGGATCGATCAATATCGCGACCATGTCGGCGGCCTCGGCGACTTTCCCGATATCGCCGCCTGGCATGCACGGATCGCCGCACGACCGGTGGTAGCGCGCGGGCTGACCGTCTGGATGCCGCCATCCGATGGCGGCTGGTCTGCTGCCGGCAATGTCGCGCAATATGACCCACCGGCCGACCCAGACCGTCTGCCGAATTAACGGGCGTGATTGCCGGCCTTCCGATCGGCTATTTCCTATAGGTCACCGACAATCCGCGATCTTCACGATTTGCTAAAAAATTCTTTCTATTATGGCGATAAATATTCGGAAACATACCGGAATTCTACTTGTTATATATTGGATTTTTGCAAATCTTAAATGAACCTTAAGTTATAACTGTGGTTTTATGACAGCGTCGTAATAATTTTGACCTGAATCATTCTTAGGCGGGCCCCCAAGCGACATCGGTCGTTAAAAAGGGGAACCACAACAATGTCTCTTCCGAAATCCTTCCGCACGCGCGCGCTCGTCAGCGGCCTGCTGCTGAGCTGCGCGATGCCTGCCCTCGCACAGACCGCAGCGCCTGAGGCCGCAGCAGCCGACGCCGGCGCGGGCGATGCCGGCGATTCGACCGGCCTCGGCGAAATCGTCGTCACCGCCACCAAGCGCGAGACCAGCCTGCAGAAGACCCCGATCGCGATCTCGGTGATCAGCACCGCGGTCATCAAGGATCGCCACGTCCAGAGCCTCTACGATCTCGCCGACGGCGGCATCCCGTCGCTGCGCGTCGCGACCTTCGAAGCCCGCCAGAGCGCGCTGACGATCGGCATCCGCGGCATCGTGCCGCTCGACGCCAACCAGCCCGCCCGCGAACAGGGCGTCGGCATCTATGTCGACGGCGTCTATCTCGGCCGCCAGCACGGCCTGAACGCGGCGCTGTTCGACGTCGAGCGCATCGAAGTGCTCAAGGGCCCGCAGGGCACGCTGTTCGGTCGCAACACCGAAGGCGGCGCGCTCAGCATCGTCAGCAAGGCCCCGACCGGCGAGTTCGGCGGCCGCATCAGCGGCGGCTTCGGCAATTACGGTTCGTACACCGCCGATGGCCATATCGACTTCCCGGCGATCGCCAATTTCGCGTTCAAGGTCGACGCGGTCGTCCAGTATCAGGGCCCGACCACCAAGAACCCGCTCGCGGGCCAGACCGGCTTCAACTATTATGATCGTCATGGCGGCCGCGCTTCGGTCCGCTGGACCCCCAGCGCCGACATCACCGACGATTTCTCGGCCGATTACGGGCAGGACAAGAACTCGCCCTTCTACAGCCAGCTGCTGAACTACAACCCGAACGGCTGCGTCGCCGGCACCCAGGCCGCGGTTTCGGCCTGCAAACTGCCCGGCACCAACTATACGACGCTGACCGGCACGGTGAAGCCGCTGCTGCCCGGCGTCGTCGTCAACGGCAAGACCCGGATGAAGACCGCCGACATCGGCGTTCCGCAGCAGCCGAGCATCGACAAGACCCATGGCTTCACCAACACGCTCAAGTGGAAGCTGGCGGACGAGGTCGAGCTGCGCTCGATCACCGCATGGCGCGGCGTCAACGTCACCCAGTGGGACAATTCGGGCGGTGCGCACCGCGTCCCCGTCGTCGCCCCGGGCTGCACCGGCACCGCCTGCAACTTCAGCCGCTACAGCCTCGCCGACCTGAGCCAGGATCAGTTCAGCCAGGAATTCCAGGCGGTCGGCACCATCGACAAGTTCGATTATGTCGGTGGCCTCTATTATTTCAACGAGCATGTCAGCGACGACGCCGCCACGCCGAACTCGAACGCGATCAGCGGCTACACCACCGCCGGCCAGACCACCGGCTACAGCTATGTCATCCTCGATCCGTGCACCGGTTCGGGCGGCTTCGGCTCGCAGGTCGGCTGCCGCTCGATCGACCGCGCCTCGGAGGTTCGTTCGAAGAGCTATGCGGCTTATGGCCAGGTGACCTTCAACGCGACCGACTCGCTCCACCTGACTGCCGGCGGCCGCTACACGCACGACAAGAAGGAGGGTAAGCTCCTGATTTCGCGCAACATCAACTATCAGACCAACACCGCCGCGGCGACCGCCAACGGCTATCACCCGCTCGACGCGACCTGGAACCGCTTCAACCCGATGGCGACGCTGGCCTATGACGTCAGCGACAATGTCCACGCCTATGCCAAATATGCGACCGGCTATCGCGCCGGCGGCGCCAGCTCGCGCACGTCGAACTACCAGGCGTTCGATCCCGAGGACGTGAAGTCCTACGAAGCCGGCGTGAAGACCGACTTCTGGGATCACAAGGCGCGGTTCAACCTGGCCGGCTACATCATGACCCGCAAGGACAGCCAGGTCGACATCAGCTCGATCCAGACCACCACGAGCGGCAGCTTCAACAACCTCGTCACGATCAATGCCCCGGGCCACACCAAGATCCGCGGCATCGAGGCGGACCTGACGCTGGCACCGATCGAGGGGCTGACCCTCAACGCGTCCTACGCCTACACCTACACCCGCATCCCGCTGGTGCCGATCACCTACACCGCGGCCGGTGTCTCGACGACGGTGCTCCAGCGCTTCTACATCGTGTTCACGCCGAAGAATGCGGCCAGCGGCTCGATCGACTATGAACTGCCGGTCGGCGGCGCCGATACCAAGCTGCGCTTCCACTTCGACGGCAACTACTCGCAGGCCACCCAGGCCTTCGACCAATATGCCACCAAGAACGACTCTTCGCTGATCTTCAACGGCCGGGTGTCGCTCGCCGACATCTCGATGGGTTCGGGCGGCCAGAAGCTGACCCTGTCGGCCTGGTGCCGGAACATCTTCGACGAGCAATATGTCTATCGCCGCGATCCGTCGAACAGCCTGCCCGGCTCGCCGACCACCAGCGTGACCGCCGGCAGCATCAACAACGTGCTCGGCGACTATGGCAACTTCAACGCACCGCGCACCTTCGGCGTCGAGGGCACGGTCAAGTTCTGATCCCCACGGGATGTCCGGTCGGACAACCGGCCGGGCATCGACGCACCTTCAACGGCGCGGGGCAACCCGCGCCGTTTCCTTTTGGGGCGGTGATGTCGGACGGGTTAGGCGGACAACCTGCCGCCAGATTCGTCATGCTGACGGAAGTCAGCAACCAGACGCGCAACAGTGAGAATCTATGTGCGGCGCCGCGCCGGACGCGCAGCGTTGCGCATCTGGATCCTGATTTCCATCAGGATGACGGACGAGCGGTGCCCCCAACTCCTCCAGATTGCGAATATGTTAGCGTCTATGGAAGCAAGTCCGGGATAACCGGCTGAGGTTGGTTCGCGCCTGAAACGACAGCCTCTCAGGTGAGCGGCAGGGTGACGACGACACGCAGGCCCGGTGCGGCATCCTCGAGCACGATCGTGCCGCGGTGGAGCCGCACGATCGCCTCGACCAGCGGCAGGCCGAGGCCATGGCCCGAGCCGTGCCGGCTCTTGTCGAGCCGCCCGAAGCGCCGCATCGCCAGCGCGCGCTGATCGGCCGGAATGCCCGGGCCATTGTCGGCGATGCTGATCGTCACCGCACGGCGCGAGGCGACCGCAGCGATCGCGATCCGCGATCCGGCCGGGCTGTGGACCAGCGCATTGTCGATCAGGTTGATCAGCGCCTGGGTCAGCAGCTTGCGGTCGCCGTGGATCGGCGACAGCGTGCAGAGCCCGACCAGCAGCACATGCCCCGCCTCCTCGGCGAGCGGTTCCATCATCGTGCCGATCTCGCGCGCGAGCGCGCCGGCGTCGAGCGGTTCGAAGGCCGCGCGCCGGTCGCCGCCCTCGATCTCGACGATCCGCATGATCGCGGTGAACATCGCCATCAGATCCTCGCTCTGGGCGATCGCGGTATCGATCTCGTCGCGCAGACCGGCGGCATCGGTGCGACGGGCGATCGCGGTCAACCGGTTGTGTAGCCGTGCCAGTGGTGTGCGAAGATCATGCGATATATCATTGGAAACATTGCTGATCCCGACCATCAGTTCAGCGATGCGATCGAGCATGCGGTTGAACGCCTGCGCCTGCTGGTCGAAGACGCTGCCCGATCCGTCGACCGGGATCCGCCGCTGCATGTCGCCGTCGATGATCGCATCGACGGTGCGGCGCATGGCGACGATCCGCCGGCCGTCGATCCAGCCGAAGCAGGCGACCCCGCCGACGACGATGACGATGATCGAACCGAAGCCGAGCAGATAGATGCGGATTCGCGCGGTATGATAATCGTCGAAAGGCTCGGTCTCGGCGACGATCGTCAGCCGCGTGCCGTCGCCGAGATCCTGGACCAGTGCCCGCCCGGCGGACAGGCCCTTGATCCCGTCGAGATGGGTCAAGGTCGAATAGCCGAGCGGGAGCGGCCGATCGAGGGCGAGGTTACCGGCCAGTCTGCGCCCGCCCGCATCGTTCAGCAGCACGCCGAGATCGCCGGTGTCGCGTTCGCCGGTGAAATCCTCGATCCGCTCGATCACCGCCGCGCGGCCATGTCTGGGCCCGAGATCGCGCAGCACGCTGGCGGCGCCGGCGATGCGCTTGTCGACCAGTTCGGCGATCGTCGCCTTGGTCGCCGAATAGGTCGCGTAGCCGGTGACGAGGGTCGCGGTCAGGAAGGCAAACAGGAAAGCGAGGGTCAGCGCCCACAGCGAGCGCAGTCTCACGCCCCTATCCGCGAAGCGAATAGCCGACCCCCCGGACCGTCTGCAGCGGATCGTCGAGCCCGTCGATCGCGAGCTTGAGCCGCAGCCGGCAGATATAGACCTCGACCAGATTCTTGCTGGTTTCGAAATCATAGCCCCACACCCGCTCGAGCAGCATCGCGCGGGTCATCACCGTATCGGCGTTGCGCGCCAGTTCGGCGAGCAAGTTGAATTCGATCTTCGCCAGGTCGATCGCCTTGCCGGCGCGCCAGGCGCGAAACCGCTTCGGGCTGATGATGATATCGCCGGCGCGGATCGTGTCGCCGTCGCCCGAGGTCCAGCCCCGCGCCCGCAGCAGCGCATTGAGCCGGGCATCGAGTTCGGCGGTCGCCACCGGCTTGACGACATAGTCGTCGGCGCCGGCATCGAGCCCCTCGACCTTCTCGGTCGCCCGCTGCAGCGCGCTCAGCATGATGATCGGCAGGGTCATATTGTCGCGGCGCAGGCTGTGGAGCACCGAGATGCCGTCGACATGCGGCAGCATGCGATCGAGGATCACCGCGTCGAACCGGTCGCGGCCGACGACATCGAGCGCCTCGCGGCCATCGGCGGCGATCGTCACGACATGGTCGAGCTCGCGCAATTCGTCGGCGAGCATCGTCGCCAGCGGCGCATCGTCTTCCACGATCAACAGATTCAGGCTCATCGCACACTCGAGTCGGTTAGGGCGCTGTTCGACGGCGCGAGGTTCTCCATAGCCCTAACATGCCGGTCGGACCATAGCGGCCGGCACCGCCGGATCATGCCGCGCGGGCGATCCGCACCGCGACCGATTTGTAGCTCGGGGTCCCGCTCGCCCGGTCATGATCGTACAGGTCGATCAGGCAATTCGCCTCGGGATAATAAGCCGCGACCGATCCCGGCGCGATATCGTGCGCGACGATCGTCTGGCCGGCGAGCACCCGCCCCGGCCCCGCCGATATGTCGACCCGGTCGCCATGGGCGAGCCCCAGCGCGGCGATGTCGCGCTGGTGCATGAACAGCACGTCGCGCCGCCCGGTGATGCCGCGATAGCGGTCGTTCAGCCCGTAGATGGTGGTGTTGTACTGGTCGTGGCTGCGGATCGTGGTGAGCGTCAGCGCGCCGTCGTCGCGACCGTCATCCTCGTCGGTGCCGGCAAAGACGAGGAAATGCGCCTTGCCGTCGGGTGTGTCCCATATCCGCTGCGACGCGCCGACCCGCAGTCGGAACCCGCCGGGCTGGCGGATCCGGACATTATAGTCGAAGAAATCGGGGAAGACCCGCTCGATGCCGTCGCGGATCAGGTCGTAATCGGCCGCCATCGCCTCCCAGGCGATCGCGCTGTCGGGCAGGGTCGCGCGGGCGATGCCGGCGACGATCGCGGGTTCGGATCGCAACGCCGGCGACGCCGGGCGGATGCGGCCGCGCGAGGCGTGGACCATCGACATCGTGTCCTCGACGGTGACCGCCTGCCCGCGTCCATCCTGCTCGTCATATTCGGTGCGGCCCAGGCAGGGCAGGATGAGGCTGTGCCGCGCGGCGAGCAGCGCGGTGCGGTTGAGCTTGGTGATGATGTTGACCGACAGGTCGAGCTTGCGGAACGCGGCGAAGCAGCGTTCGGGATCGGGCATCGCCACCGCCAGATTGCCGCCCAGGCCGATGAAGGCGCGCGAGCGGCCATCGGCCATCGCCGCGAGCGCCTCGACCGCATTATGGCCATGGTTGCGCGGCGCGCTGATTCCGAACGCCGCGTCGAGCCGCGCCAGGAAAGCCTCGGTCGGGATTTCGGTGATCCCGACGGTGCGATCGCCCTGGACGTTGCTGTGGCCGCGCAGCGGGCAGATCCCCGCGCCGGGCCGGCCGATATTGCCGCGCAGCAGCAGCAGATTGGCGATCTGCTGGACATTTTCGGTGCCGTGACGGTGCTGGGTGATGCCCATGCCGTAACAGACGATCACCCGCTCGGCGCGCCAATAGACCTCGGCCATCGCCTCGATCTGCGCCCGGGCGAGCCCCGAACGGCGTTCGATGTCGGCCCAGCCGGTCGCGTCGATGTCGGCGACCAGCGCGTCGATGCCGCTGGTGTGTTCGGCGATGAAGGCGCGGTCGAGCAGCCCTTCGCCGCCGGTGCCGCGGTTCATCGCGTCGGCGGCGAACAACGCCTTCATCATGCCCTTGAGCATCGCCGCGTCGCCGCCGACCCGGACCTGATAATAAGCGGAGGCGAGCGGGGTCGACGACAGCGTCGCCATCTCGATCGGGTTCTGCGGCGCCTGGAAACGTTCGAGCCCGCGTTCCTTGAGCGGATTGGCGACGATGATCGGCACCCCGCGGCGCGCGGCTTCGCGCAGGGTCGTCAGCATCCGCGGATGGTTGGTCCCCGGATTATGGCCGAGGCAGAAGATCGCGTCGGCATGGTCGAAATCCTCGAGCGTCACCGTCGCCTTGCCGACCCCGATCGACTTGGGCAGCCCGACGCTGGTCGCCTCGTGGCACATGTTCGAACAATCGGGGAAATTGTTGGTCCCGAACGCCCGCGCGAGCAACTGGTAGAGGAAGGCCGCCTCGTTCGACGCCCGGCCCGAGGTGTAGAATTCGGCCTGGTCGGGATGGTCGAGCGCGCGCAGCCGTTCGCCGATCGTCGCGAACGCTTCCTCCCACGATATCGGCACATAATGGTCGGTCGCGGGATCGTAGCGCAGCGGATCGGTCAGCCGACCGGCATCCTCGAGCGCATGATCGGTCCAGCCCCATAGGTCGGAAACCTTATGTTCGGCGAAGAAGGCCGGCGGCACCCGCTTGACGGTCGCCTCCCAGGTGACCGCCTTGGCGCCATTCTCGCAGAATTCGAACGAGGATGTGTGTTTCGGATCGGGCCAGGCGCAGCCCGGACAGTCGAAGCCGTCGGACTGGTTCATCTGGAGCAGCGCGCGGGTATCGGTGCTCGCCCCCATCTGGTCGCGCACCGCGCGGGCGACCGCGCCGAGCGCGCCCCAGCCGCCCGCCGGTCCCGAATAAGCGTGGACGCCGTCGACCGATCGATCCGCCATGCACCTGCCTCCTTCGCCTGCCAGCCCGCTCGTCATGAACCTGCGGCGACGGCGGGGCCATCATACGAAGGTTGCGGTCGGTCGGAGCAACGCGTCACCAACGGATGAAATGCCAGACCGTTCTCTTCGTTCGACACGAACGGATTGAAGTTCAACGTCCTTATATCAGTCGCCGACCTGCGCCGCGCCGATCAGCGCGGAGGCGCCGGTCATGATCAGGCTCAGCCCCGCCAGCAGCGACACCAGGCCGAGATCGAGCCGCGCAAAAGCCAGCAGCAGATAGAGCGACAGGATCAGGTCGAACATCCCGATCAGAATCAGCGACACCCGCCCGCCCCGATGGCGCAGGCCCGCGGCGATCTCCAGCGCGCCGCACAGCCCGAACCACAGGCTGAGCGTCCACAGCAGCACGTCGGCGCCCGCGAGCGGCAGGACCATCACCGCGCAGCCGAAGACGAGGCTGGCCAGGCCGAGCACGCAATCGAGCCAATCGCCGCCCGCGCGCAGATGGCGGATGCCGAAGACGATTCCGGTCGATCCTCCGGCGATCAGCGTCCAGCCGAGGACATAGCCGACCGCCAGGCTGCCGAGCAGCGGGAAGGCGCAGGCACACAGGCCGAGCCCGATCATCATCAGCCCCTGGACGATCGACGCGGTGCGCGTTCGGCCCGACACGGCATCGAAACCCCGCGCTGCGATATCGGCGCTCATGGCCGGCTCGGCCAATATAAGATGATGTTCATGCCAGCCTCCAGGATCGAAGCGATCGTCCTGAAGCGATCTACGATCAACGGCGCGCGATCGCGATCATACCGAGATATGGGGTGAAACCGCATGGGAGGGCGCGCGGGGCGCCGCCGCGGTACCGCGTGCGACCCGATCGATCAGGCCCGCATAGACATCGAAGGCGGCGTCCAGCCCGAACGCCGCCGCCCGGTCGCCGGGCAGTGCCCGGTCGTCGGACAATTGCACGAGCAGCGCGTCGGCCAGTGCCTGCGCCGAGACACCGTCGAACAGCAGCCCGAACCGCCCGTCGCCGAGCACCTGCGCGGCGTCGCCGGCCAATCGCGACGCGACCACCGGGATTCCGACCGCAAGCGCCTCGAGCAGGGCAACAGAAGAGCCTTCCCAGCGCGAGGGCAGCGCGAAGACGCCGGCTCGCGCCAACCAGGCGAAGACATTGTCGGTCTCGCCGGCGAGCAGCATGTCGTCGCCCAACCCCAGCGTCGCCGCATGCGCCGTCAGCCGGTCGCGCTCGGCCGCGGTGCCGCCGCCGAGGATCGCCAGCCGGATGCGGCGCTGCGACCGCGCGAGCGCCACCGCCTCGATCAGCAGGTCGAAATTTTTCTGCGGACGCAGCCGGCCGATGCCGAGCACCAGCGGCACCGGCTCGTCGAACCAGCGATGCGGCGACGGCGCCTGCGCCAGTTGCCGAGCGCGATCGAGATCGACCCCGCTGGCGACCTCGATCGCGCGGCCATCGGCGATGGCGGCGGCGAACAGCGGCAGCCGGCCCATCGCGGTGCCGACGATCGCGATCGCATCGGCATCGCCCAGCAGCGCCTTCATCCACGCCATCCGGATCCGGCCGCGCAATCCGTCGGGGCGCGCGATCTCGTTGCTGATCCGGTAGATGCGCCGGATGTCGCGGCGCCCGATCGTCGCGAAAAAGGGGGTCTGGTGCCCCATATTGCCCATCGACAGCAGCACCGCCCCCTTTGGCCGGCCGCGCAGCCAGCGGCGCAGCGGCGCGACCGCCGCCAGCCGGGGCAGCGGTCGCCGGCCCGGACACAATATCACCAGGTCGAAGCCCCCCCGGGCCGCCTCGGCCTGGAAGAAGCCGTCGCCATAGCCGGCGACCAGCGTCGTCGGCCGGGTCTTCGCGAGATGGGCGGCGAGCAGCATGGCGTCGCGCACCACCCCGCTGGTCCGCAGATCGTGAACATAGAGAATGACGTCGCGCATGCCTGACCCGAAACCATCTGACCCGAAAGCGTCACCTTAGCCCGGCTATATGACGGTCATGCGCAACCGGGCGCGAGCGGTGCGGACGACCCATGGGATATGATCGGCTCTATTTTCTGAAAAAGGCGTTCGCGCTCTACCCGGGGGTGGTGCAGCCGATCTCGGCGGATGTGCTCGCCGACCATTATCGCCGCCGCCGCCAGCGCCGCGGCCCGGCACGAGCGGCACTCGACGCGATCGTCGGCAGCCTGTTCCATCTGTGGATTCCGTGGCGGGCACGGCGGGTGCAGCGCCAGTTCGCGCTCGACGACGACTGGCGGCGCCGGGCGATCTCGATCGCCCGCGAACGCTTCGCCGACCCGAACGACATCGCCCTGTTCCGGATCGAGGATGCCGAGGCGCTCGCTTCCTATATTCGCCGATTCGAGGATGCCGCGATCAACAAGCGGCTGAATCCGCTGGGCTGGACCGACGATTGCGCGCTCGCCGACAAGGCGCGCTTCGCCGAACGCTGCCGCGAGGCCGGGCTGCCGCATGCCGAAAGCGTCGCGACCGTCGATCGCGGCCGCATCGACCTGCTCGCCGATCCGGCGGGCGCGATGCTGGTGGCGAAGCCCGTCGACGGCGAAGGCGGCGGCGGCGTGCGCATGCTCGGCGCCTTCGCCGATCCCGGCGCGCTGCACGCGGCGCTCGCCGCGCTCGGCCGGCAGGCGCGCGGACGGCTGGTCGTCCAGCGGCGAATCGAGACCCACCCGGCGCTCGCCGACCTCGCGCTCAACGCGCTGCCGACGGTGCGGATCGTGACGATGCTCGACGAGCGCGGCCGTCCCGAACTGGTCAGCGCCACCTTCCGCTGCGCCTCCGACTCGGCGGCGCGGATCGACAATATGAAGGCCGGCGGGCTGATCGTCCCGGTCGACCTGACCCGCGGCACGCTGGGCCTCGCCTGCCGGGGCTATGGCGGCGGCGATCATAGGACCCACCCGGTGACCGGGGCGCCGATCGCCGGCCGCGCCCTGCCCGACTGGAGCGCCGCGGTCGCGCTGACGCTGCGCGCACATGCCGCGGCGTTCGGCGACTATCGGCTGATCGGCTGGGACGTCGCGGCGACCGCGCAGGGGCCGGTGCTGATCGAGGGCAATGGCAAGCCCGGCATATTGATGCCGCAGCGCGCGGCGCGGCAGGGCCTGGCGCAAGGTCGTTACGGCGCGCTCATCGCTCATCACCTCGCAACCGAAATGTAGCTTCGCCGTCACACGCCGGGGTTATTTTCAGCCCGGAACCGCCAAAGATGGGCTGCCCCGCGATCCTTGCCGGGCATCGGCGGTCTGGAGACGATATGACATTTTCCGCGGCGCCGCGTGCGCTTCCCGCGGCGGCGAAGCGCGCCCTGCGGATCCTGCTGGTCGCCAAGCATGTCCATTGGGACGGCGGTCTTCATCCCAGCGACGGGACCCACGCCACCTATCATCGCGAGATGCGGCAGGTGCTCGAGGAAATCGGCGTCAACCTCGCGCTCGCCGACAGCTACGACGTGCTGTTCGACCGGTGCGACACCGATTTCGTCTTCCCGCTGCTCAACCGCGGCGGCTTCCTCAATTCGGAGATGCTGCTGCCGCTGCTGTGCCAGCGGCGCGGCCTGCCCTATCTCGGCGCGAGCCCGATCCTGCGCGGGCTGGCGGACGACAAGCATCTCGCCAAGCAGTCGGCGCGCGCCCGCGGCGTCCCGACCGCGCCCTGGGCGATCTATCGCCGGGGCGCGGATATCGACCGGGCGCAATGCCCGCCGGCACGCCGCCACGTCATCAAGCCCAATGCCTCCTCGGCAAGCTGGGGGATCAGCGCAGCAGACGACTGGGACGAGGTCCGCGCCGCGGTGCTGCGCCTCCACGACGAGGGCCATGACGCGATCGTCGAGCCATTCGTCGCCGGCCATGACATCGAGGTGTCGGTGATCACCGTCGACGGCGCACCGATGATCCTGCCGACCCAGATCGTCGAGCAGGACGATCCCGCGCTGCTGCGCACCTATCAGGAGAAGCGCAATCTCGTCGGCGGCCAGGCCTATCTGATCCGCGCGCTCGAGGATGGCCGCTTCCGCGCCACCGCCGAGCGCCAGGCGCTCGCGCTGATGCCCGAATATATGCCGTTCGATTATGGCCGGTTCGAGTTCCGGCTCGACATCGCCAGCGGCCGGGTCGAGTTCATGGAGGTCAACCTCAACTGCAACCTGTGGTCGCGCAAGACGATCGCGATGGCCGCCGGCCAGATCGGCTGGAGCCATGCCGAACTGATCGAGACGATCCTGACCGAAAGTCTGCGCCGCCAGGGACTGATCGAACGGGTGCTCGACCTTGCCGCGGCCTGACGGCCTCGCCGCGCCCTCCGGCTTCGTCGGGGTCGTGCTCGCCGCCCAGCGCGCGAGCATCGTCGATCCGCTCGCCGCCGAAGCGGGCATATCGCATAAATGCCTGGTGCCGATCGCCGGACGGCCGCTGATCGCGCATGTCGTCGCGGCGCTGCTGGCGACCCCGGGGCTCGGCCGGCTGCGGATCGTCGTCGAGCCCGACTGCAACGAGGCGATCGATGCGATCCTGCCGGCCCGTGGCGGTATCGGGGTCGAATATGTCGCTGCCGCCGCCAACCTCGCCGACAGCGTCCACGCCGCCTGCCATGATCTCGACCAGCCGATCGTCGTCACCACCGCCGACAATGTCTTGCTCACCCCCGGCGCGGTCGAGGCGATGGTCGAGGCGATCGTCGGCAATGGCACCGGCGGCGCCGACGCCGCGCTGGCGATGGCGCGCAAGGCGACCGTGCTCGCAGCACACCCCGAGGGCCAGCGCCGCTTCTACCGTTTCTCCGACGACGAATATTCGAACTGCAATCTCTACGCCTTTGCCGGGCGCCGGGCGATCTCGGCGGCCGAGAGCTTCCGCAGTGGCGGCCAGTTCGCCAAGAAGCCGCTGCGGCTGCTCGCCGCGGTCGGCCCGATCAACCTCGCTTTGCTGCTGATGCACCGGCTGTCGCTGGCGGGGGCGCTCGGACGGATGTCGCGCAAGTTCCGGCTGCGGATCGTGCCGGTGGTGCTGGCCGACGGCGCGCATGCGATCGACGTCGACAATCGCCGCACCTACGACGCCGCGGCAACGCTGCTCGAGCGGCGGCCAGCCTGCGAAGTCTCGGTACCCGCGCCGCGCGCTATGCTGTCCGCCTGAGATCGCGGCCTGCGACGCGCTTCGCAATCGTTGCCATTGCCAATATTCATTCATCTACAAGGAGTAATGCCGTAATTTTCCCGTAGGATCACAAGTGCACCATGCACGTTGGTGGCTTCGGAACTCTTCTCGACCCGAATGGGATTGTCGCGATGAAGAATATCGGAAGCAGCCAGCGGACCTATCTAGGGATAGTGACGCAGACGATCGACGGATATTGCGTCTGTTACCCGGATATTCCCGGGCATATCTGCCCGGGCACCAGTTTCAGGGATGCCTCGCAAAATGCCGAGGGCGCGCTGATCGAGCATCTGCGGATGCGCCATGACGACGCCGCCCATGGCCCGGAAGGTTCCGACTATCTGGGATCGGCCTGCCCGAGCGGCCGCGAGGTCGGGCGCATCCTCGTCGCGGTGCCCGCCCCGCTCGTGCTCGACGGTGACGATGCCCCGCCGCCCGAGCCCCCGTCGACGATGACCCGCTGGGCACGGTGGCTCGGCCGGTTCGCGGCGCGCCGGCGTCTCGTCATGCTGGCCGTGCCGCTGCTGTTCGCGGCACCGCTGCTCCACGCCAATGTCAGCCGGACCGACAATTTCGAGGCGCGGGCGCTCGCCGCGCATAATCGCGTGCGCGCCGAGGTCGGGGTGGCGCCGCTGGTCTGGGACCGGAGGCTCGCCGGCGACGCCGCGCTCTGGGCGCTCCATCTCGAACGGCTGGGCCATCTGGTCCATTCGCCGGACGACGACGATGCCGATCCCGAAGGCGAGAATCTGTGGGCCGGCACCCGCGGCCATTATCCGGTCGAGGCGATGGTCGGATTATGGGCGGCCGAGAAAAGCGATTTCAAGCCGGGGATCTTTCCCTTGAACAGCCGCAGCGGCGATGTCGACCGGGTCGGCCATTATACCCAGATGGTGTGGGGCTCGACGCGCAAGGTCGGCTGCGCGCTCGCCGAGGGCCGCGTCGACGAGTTCATGGTCTGCCGCTATGCCGAGGGCGGCAATGTGCTCGGCGAAAAGCCTTTTTAATCGCTCGACCGTCGGTCGCCGATCAGTTCGTCGAGCAGCGCCTCGCCCTCGGGCCACAGCGCGAGATCGGAGTCGGTGTTGATATGGCCGCACCGGCCGACATCGACCAGCCGGCTGTCCCAGTCGCGCGCCAGCGCCGCGAGGCTGTCGAAACTCGCATAGGGATCGTCGCGGCTCGCGACGAGGATCGACCGGAACGGCAACGGCCGGCGCGGCGCGGGCCGGAAGCTCGTGACCGCCGGATGCGCGCCCGGCCGGTCGACATCGGGCGGCGCCACCAGCAAAGCGCCTTCGACCCGCGCGAGCAGCCGCGGATCGGCCTCGGTCGCCCACCACGCCACCGCGAGGCAGCCGAGACTGTGCGCGACCAGCACGACCGGCGCGGTGCTCGCGCGGATGTCGCGGTCGAGCCGGTCGATCCACACGTCGCGCTCGGGGCGCGACCAGCAGCCGAGATCGACCCGGCGGCAATCGTCGCGGATGATCTCCCACAAGCTCTGCCAATGATCGGGGCCCGAATTGTCGAGACCGGGCACGATCAGGCAGATCGGCGCGTCGACCTTGCCGGTCGCAACAGGGATGTGGGTCTGTATCATCGGACTCGCTGCCATGTTCGCCATGATAGTGAGGATCGGCGCGGCGATCGGCAACCGCCACGCCCGATGGAATCTGTTGGACCCCTTTTAGATTATCTACCAAATAAGTAGATTAACTAACTCCGCAGCCGCCATCCGGTGCGGAAGATATAGGCGATCACCGCGATGCACAGCCCCATGAACAGCAGCGTCATCGCCAGGCTCAGCCCGACAGCGACGTCGGCCTTGCCGTAGAAGGCCCAGCGGAACCCGTTCACCAGATAGACGATCGGATTGAACAGGGTGACCGTCCGCCAGGCCGGCGGCAGCATCTGCACCGAATAGAAGGTGCCGCCGAGGAAGGTCAGCGGGGTTATGATCATGATCGGGACGATCTGCAGCTTCTCGAAGCCGTCGGCCCACAGCCCCAGGATGAAGCCGAACAGGCTGAAGCTGATCGACACCAGCACCAGGAAACCGATCATCCACAGCGGATGGAGAATCTCATAGGGCACGAAAATCCGCGCGGTCGCCAGGATGATGCTGCCGAGGATCACCGATTTGGTCGCCGCCGCACCGACATAGCCCATCAGCGCCTCGAGCGCCGAGACCGGTGCCGACAGCAGTTCGTAGATCGTGCCGGTGAAGCGCGGCAGATAGATGCCGAACGAGGCGTTGGCGACGCTTTCGGTGAGCAAGGTGAGCATGATCAGCCCGGGAACGATGAACGCGCCATATGGCACGCCGTCGATCGTCTGCATCCGCCCGCCGATCGCCGCGCCGAACACGATGAAATAGAGCGAGGTCGAGATCACCGGGGTGGCGAGGCTCTGAAACAGGGTGCGCCAGGTGCGTGCGAGCTCGAATTTGTAGATGGCGCGGACCGCGTGGAAATTCATGCCCGATTCCTCACAAGGTCGACGAATATTTCCTCGAGCGAGGAACGGCTCATGTCGATCGTCCGGAAGTCGATGCCCTCGGCGCCAAGCCATTTCACCAGATCGGCCACGCCCTGCTCCTCATGCTCGCCCTCCCCCGACAGCGTCATCACCAGTTCGGTGCCGTCGTCGGACAGCTGATATTGCTCGCCCGCCGGCAGACGCGCGGGATCGAGCGGGGCCTTGAGCCCGATGGTGACGCGGGTGCGGCCGAAGCGACGCATCAGGCTGTGCTTTTCCTCGACGAGGATGATCTCGCCCTTGTCGATCACCCCGACCCGGTCGGCCATCTCCTCGGCCTCCTCGATATAATGGGTGGTAAGGATGATGGTGACGCCCTTGTCGCGCAGCCGCCGCACCATCTCCCACATGTCGCGGCGCAGTTCGACATCGACCCCGGCGGTGGGTTCGTCGAGGAACAATATCTCGGGCTCGTGGCTCAGCGCCTTGGCGATCAGCACACGCCGCTTCATCCCCCCCGACAGCGCGCCGATCTTGGCGGCGCGCTTGTCCCACAGCGACAATTCGCGCAGTACCGCCTCGATATGCGCCTTGTTCCTGGGCTTGCCGAACAGGCCGCGGCTGAAGGCGATCGACTGTTCGACCTCGCCGAACATGTCGGTGGCGAGTTCCTGCGGCACCAGCCCGATCTTGGTGCGGGCGGCGCGATAATCGCGGGCGATGTCATGGCCATCGACGACGACGGTGCCGCCGGTCGCGCGCACCAGCCCGCAGACGACCCCGATCAGCGTCGTCTTGCCGGCGCCATTGGGGCCGAGCAAGGCGAAGATCTCCCCCTTGCGGATATCGAGATCGACCGATTTGAGCGCCTGATGGCCACCCTTGTAGGTTTTTTCGAGACCCCGGATGCTGACGACGATCTGGTCCGACGGGGCCGGCGGCGAATCCTGCTTTTGCGACATACGCCATTATGGCGCGCCGCAAGCGCGACGGCAAACCGCGATCGCTTCAATCCGGGGTTTAGTGGAAGCCGTCCTTGCCGAGCGACATGGCGTAGGCGATCAGCAGCATGATGCCGGCGAGCCCGACCCAGAAGACCTCGGGCCCCTCGATCTTGTACCAGGCGCGCCCGGCCATGTCGGTCGGCTTCGCCTTGCGGTGCGACGGTCGCCGGGTCTGCGCGACCCGCTTCGTCGCGCCCTTGTCGCGCGGCTTGAACGTCGATGGCCGGATCTGCGGCGGCTGACGAATGACTGGCATTGCTCCCCCCGGAACCATCCCCGAACTTGACGTTAAGGTTAACATTTCGGCGGTTTTGCGCAAGTCCCGCCCGCCGGCAGGCCAAGTCGCTCAGAGTAAGGGATATTGTTGCCGCCACGAAACGTTCTCCGGCGAATCACACCGTTTCGCGTCAGACCGCCAGCAAGGCCTTGGCGCGCACCGTCGCGGCGCGCGTATCGACCGCGAGCCGTTTGACCTCGGCGGCGACCACCGCGAACCCGCGCCCGGCATCGCCGGCGCGCGCGGCCTCGATCGTCGCGTTGAGGGCGAGCAGATTGGTCTGCTCGGCGATCTCGCTGATCCATTCGACGATCGCGCGGACCTCGCCGGCCATCGCCTCGAGATCCTGCCCACGGCGCTCGATTTCGGCCATCATCGCCTGGCGGCGGTCTTCGTTCGCCTGGTTGTCGCGGTGCTGGGCGCTGACATCGACCCCGAACAGCGCGAAGCCGGTCATCGCGCCGTCGTCGCCGAAGATCGGGACATAGGTCGCGCGCATCCAGATCTCGCCGCCGTCCTGGCTGATCCGGCAATAGCGCCCGCTCTGATGCTCGCCGCGGCACAGCCCGTTCCAGCGATCGTCATAGGCCTGCGAGGCGACCTCGTCGGCCGAACAGAAGATGCGATGATATTGGCCGACGATCTCGTCGAGCCGATAGCCGAACAGCGCCAGGAAATTGGCGTTGGCGTGCGCCACCTTCCCCTCGAGGTCGAAGAAGACCGCGGCGTTCGACTGATCGACCGCGCGCCAGATCGCATCGGCACGCCCCGCGGCGGCGAAATCCCCAGCAACGATCGAACGCGACGAACCCGACATGCCTCGCCCGATACCGCGCCATGCTAAACAGGGCGTTAATCAGAACGAGGCCCGGGATCGGTCGCCATTCGGTTCAGGCCGCCATTTGCAGCCCGGCATGGACCGAATGGCGGCAGATCCTATTCGAAGCCCATGAGGCTGAGGACTTCCTTGCGACTCCGCTCATCCTCGCGGAACACGCCCATCATCCGGCTGGTGGTCATCTTGACCCCGGGGGTGCGGACGCCGCGCGCGGTCATGCAGGCATGGCTCGCCTCGATCACCACCGCGACCCCGACCGGCTCGAGATGGGTCCAGATGCAGTCGGCGACCTCGGCGGTCAGCCGTTCCTGGATCTGCAGCCGGCGGGCGAAGCCGTGCAGCACCCGTGCCAGCTTCGAGATGCCGACCACCCTCTTGTCGGGCAGATAGGCGATATGGGCGTGGCCGATGATCGGCGCCATATGATGTTCGCAGTGCGACTGGAACGGAATGTCCTTGAGCAGCACGATCTCGTCATAGCCGCCGACCTCTTCGAAGGTCCGGGTCAGGTGGTGCGCGGGATCCTCGCCATAGCCCTGGCAATATTCGCGCCAGGCGCGGCCGACCCGCGCAGGCGTGTCGAGCAGCCCTTCGCGGTCGGGATCGTCGCCCGACCAGCGGATCAGCGTGCGGATCGCGTCCTGCACGTCACCGGGGACGATCAGCTTGCCGTCGGCGCCGATGCCGACCGATTCCTCGTCCTCACCCAAGATCGACATATTTTCCTGATCCTCAGCCTGTCCGTTTCTGGTTGAACGCATATAGGGCGGTTTTCGGCCAATGCACGCCGCCGCCGCGGTAATCGCCGGCCTAGTTCGGCCACATCCGCCGGAATTCGGGCTCGCGATCGATGAACTGGTGTTTGAGCGCACCGGCGATGTGCAGGACGATCACCCAGAACAGGAGATAGCCGGCATATTGGTGGATCGCCCCGAACAGATCGTGCCAATAGTCCTTCTGCTCGACCGTCAGCCGCTGGAAATAGGCGATCCGCGGCCATTCGAAGGTGCCGAAGAAGAACATCGGATGGGTGTCGGCATCCTTCCACGCCGAATCCATCAGCCAGCCGGTCAGCGGCATCAGCGCCATGAACACATAGAGCCCGAAATGGACGATGTGCGCGGCGGCCTTTTCCCACAGCGCCATGCCCGAAGCGAATGGCGGCGGCTTGTGCCCGAGCCGCCACAATATCCGCAGCAGGACGAGGCCGAGCACGGCGATGCCGGTCGACTTGTGCGTATCGAGCACCGGCCGGATCCAGTCGTCGGGCAGCTTGGTGAAGAACAGTCCGACCAGGAGATTGCCGATCATCAGCACCGCGATGATCCAGTGAAGCAGGATCGCCGGGGTCGTGTAACGTGGCAATGACCTGTCGTTCGTCGTCATTCATCGGCTCCCTGGCGGACCGCTATTGCGGGCTTTTCGCAGAAGGATCATAGAGCGCCGGGCGAAACCCGCCAGCCGGTTCACCCGCGCTCCATGATTTTTCGAGACCAAGCCGCCGATGCTGTCACCGATCACGCTCGATGCCCGGTTCGCGGCCTATTCGCCGCGGCTCAACCGCCCCGCCTTCACCGCCGTCTCGATCCTGCTCCATGGCGGCGCGCTGCTGCTGCTCGTGGTGCTGGCGATCCAGGCCTGGGAGCAGACCGGGCTGTTCGCCTGGGCGGTGGGACTGGCCTATATCGCCTATGACACCTTCCTGCTGGGCTTCGTCGCGGTGAAGACCTGGTCGCTGCGCAAGCTCGCGCCGCCGTCCTTCGTCGATGGCGACCGCCCGACGCTGGCGGTGATGCTGGCGGCGCACAACGAACAGGCGGTGCTCGTCCAGTCGATCGAAGCGCTCGCCGCACAGTCCGATCCGCCCGACATCATCCTGATCGCCGACGATGGATCGACCGACGCCACCCCCGAGGTGCTGTGGAAGGCCTTCGCGATCGCCCCGGCCGACCATGGCGTGCTCGCGACCTCGCCCACCCTGCCCTCGCTACGCTGGCTGCGGATGCCGCATGGCGGCAAGGCGCGCACGCTCAACGCCGCGCTCGAGCGCGTCGACTGCGAGATCGTGCTGACCGTCGATGCCGATACCATCCTGAAACCCGATGCGATCGCGGCGATGCGCGGCGCGTTCCAGCGCGAGCCCGCGCTCGCCGCCGCGACCGGGCTGCTCGCGCCGATCTGCGACCGCAGCTTCGCGGGGCGGATGTTCGAATGGTTCCAGACCTATGAATATGTCCGCAACTTCATCTCGCGCTATGCGTGGATGCAGGTCAACGGGCTGCTGCTGATCTCGGGCGCCTTTGCCGGTTTCCGCCGCCAGGGGGTGATCGACGTCGGCGGTTTCGATCCCGACTGCCTGGTCGAGGATTATGAGCTGATCCACCGCCTGCACCGCTGGTCGGTCGATCAAGATCTCGGCTGGACGATCCGCGTGCTCGGTGACGCCCGCGCCCAGACCGATGCACCGGCACGGCTCCTGCCCTTCCTGCGCCAGCGCCGCCGCTGGTTCGGCGGCTTCCTGCAGACCCAATATTGGAACCGCGACATGGTCGGCAATAGCCGGTTCGGGCGGCTCGGCACGATGATGCTGCCGGTCAAGGCGCTCGACACGGTCCAGCCGCTCTATGGCCTCACCGCCTTCGCGCTGCTCGTCGCCTTCCTCGTCACCGGGCGCTTCGTGATCGTTCTGCCGATCCTGGCGGTGATGCTCGCCAAGGTCGTGCTCGACCTCAGCTTCCATTTCTGGTCGATCGGCCTCTATCGCCGCTGGTCGGGCGGGATGGTGCCCGAGGGGCTCGGCCGGGTGTTCCTGACCTCGCTGGTCGAGCCGTTCAGTTTCCAGCTGCTGCGCCATGTCGGCGCCGCCTGGGGCTGGATCGCCTTTCTGACCGGCCGTTCGACCTGGGGCAGCCAGGTCAGGCGCGGGATATTGGCCCGAAGCTGATCGCCCGCCGATTTCCCTCGGTCGAGCGGATCAGTGCACGACCCGCAGATGCGAGACGTTCGACGGCCTGGCGCCCTTGCTGCCCTCGATCCTTTCGTCGGCGAGCGAGCGCACCAGCGGCTGAAGCATGTCGTTGTAGCGCGCGAGCACCAGCGGATCGCCGACCGCGGCATGGTGGGTGACGAACCCGTCCTCGGTCCACAGATGGAGCGCGGCGCCCGGCGCCTCGGCGACGATCATCGGGCGGTCGTCGGGCCGGTCGGGGTCGATCGGCGACAGGTCGAGCGCGACCTGGGGCGCGGTAGACGGGCTGATCGCCAGGAAGCGCCCCTTCCAGCGGGTGGTGATCGAGCGGTGGATATGGCCGCAGATCATCGAGACATTGGCGCGGTCGCCGATCGCGGCGTCGAGGGTGCGGACCCATTGTTCCTCGGGTGCGGTCGTCATCCAGCCGATGCCGGTCTCGATCGGCGGATGGTGGAGGACGATCATCACCGGCTTGGTGCCGACCTCCTCGATCCGCGCGCGCAGCCAGGCCGCGCGGTTCGCACAGAAGGCGCCGCCATGATGGCCGTCCTCGAGCGTGTCGATCACGACGAAGCGGACATCGGCGGTATCGACGACATATTGGACGAAGCCGTCCTGGAGCGGCACATGCGGAAAGACCTCGCGCAGCGCGACCCGGTCGTCATGGTTGCCGACGCACATATAGACCGGAAATTTGCAGCTCGCGATCGCGTCTCGCAGCCGTTCATAACTTTCGATGTCGCCGCGATCGGTCAGGTCGCCGGTCAGGAACAGCATGTCGGGCTTGACCGACAGATTGTTGAGCCACGTCACCGCGGTGTCGAGCCGCTGCCGGTTGAACTCGCTCGGATTATCGGCCTCGAAGCCAAGATGGAGGTCGGTGAGCTGGGCAATCAGCATCGGTTCGATCCCATATTCTGGCGGGCCGGAGCCGCGCTATATTTTGACGCGCCCCCTTCGACGCTTCGGGAGTTCAACAGTTCCCCGCCTCCTGCGTTGTGATAAACAGCACAGGATCGGCACTATTAGACCATAGTTTACGTATCACGCGCCTTTTGCGGCGGCCCGCACCGTGGTTTCGGTGACCCGATCGGCCGCCTTGCCACGCACCTTGTTCGACCGCACCTGCGCCGGCGCGAAGCCGGTCCGGTGATAATCGTGGCACATCGCGCAGGCCGACGGCACTTCCTTCTTGGCGTCCTGGCCGCCATGGCACTCCTGGCACCGGGCGATCTTGGGCAGGTTGACGTCGGTCGCCGATGCCGATTTGGCGACACCATGACAGCTCGCGCAGGTCTCGGTCGCATGCGCGGCATGGTCGAACCAGCCCTTGGTCATATAGCGCTTGGCCAGCACCACCGGGGTCACCGCGAACGGCGTCGCCGCCGAGCCGGTCGGCTTGATCACATGGCAGTCGAAACAGGCGCCGCCCTTCGAGAACACCGCCTTGATCGTCGAGTCCGCGCTGCCGCCGCGGGTGATCTGACCCTGGGCATAGTCGACCGCCGCGATCCGGCTGCCGAAATCGCCCGGACGCCGGCGCGCCATGCCCTGCACCGCCGCCGCGCCGAAATTGGCGCCCGACCGGTAGAAGGCACGGATGTCGGCGACGACCTGTGCCGGATCGCCGTGGCGCAGCGTCCGGATCGTGCCGCCGACCTGCTCGAAATCGAGCGAGTGGCAGGCGGCGCAGTCGGTCTGCATGTCGACCGCGACGAAGCTCGACCCGGTCGAATCGCGGCGATGGCAATTGGCGCATTCGAGCGGCTTGCCATAGCCCTCGGCCCCCAGCGTCTGCGCCATCCTGGCGACCCCGTTGGTGGTCGACAAATGCATGTCGTGCGGGAATTTCAGCCCGTTATTCTCCTTGGGCGCCGTCGCCAGCGACAGCCGCTCGATCATCGGCACGCCGGTGGCCGAGACCATCCGCACGCCCGGCGAGAATTCGGGATGTCCGGTGCCGAAGTCGGAAACGTCCTTGAGCGCGGTGCTGGTGAGCCGTTCCTTCATGCCGGTATGGCAATTGGTACAGAAGCGCTCGTCGGTGGTGGGCATCGCGGTGGCGCCCTCATGCTCGGTATGGCATTCGACGCAGCGCCCCGGCGGCCGGTTGAACGCCGCCGCGACCAGTCCCTTGGCCTTGCCGACCACGCCCGGATCGCCCATCGCGACCTGCAGCTTGTCCTTGGTCGAATGGTCGTGGACCGTGGTGTGGCAGGCGACGCAGGCATCGTCGCGCACCGAGACCCCGGCATCGACATGGCAGGCCTTGCAGTTGTTCTCGAGCCCGGCATGGACCTTCGACAATTTGCCCGACGACCACATCTCGTCGGCATGGAAAGCGATCGGGCGCATCTGCGCATCCGACGGCTTGGCCGACGCCTTGTTCATATGGATCGAAACCAGCGGCCAGACCAGGAACAGGCCCAGCACCAGCAATGCGAGCACCCAGGACAGCGGCCGCCGGCCCGGGATCACCGAGGCGAGCGAGAAGACCTTCGCCTCCTCCTTTTCCTCGGCCGAGTTGGAGATGGTGCCGACCCGTTCGATCGTGATGATCACCTGGCCGCGCTGGTCGCCCTCGCCCGCGGTGATCGCCAGCGTGTGGCTGCCCATCCGCACGGTCGCGCCCGCCTCGGCATTGACCTCGGCCTGCTCGCTCTGCTTGCCGTCGATGAAGAACGGCAGGCCTGCGGTCGCCGAGATCTCGACCATGCCATGGCCCAGATCGCGGACGATCGCATGGTGCAGCGTCACCGCCAGATCGGCGAGATGGATATCGTTCTCGGTACCGCGCCCGATCGTCAGCTGATGCCGGGCGAAGCTTTTCGGGCGGATGATGTCGCGACCATCGGCGGTGCGCGCAACCGTGCGGACTATGAATGCCATGGGCGCGTTCTCACCAATAATAGAAGACGGCGACGATGTGCACGAACAGTGCGGCGATCAGCGCAAAGGTCAGCGGCACATGGACGTACAGCCAGACGTCGAGCAGCGCCTTCAACCGCAGATGCTTGCGGATGCGGGCCAGCGACGACCGCTTGCGCTCGAGCAGCGTCTCGACGAGGTCGAGCGCGTCGTTGCCATAGCCGGCCTGACGCGACGAGCTGCCGCGAACCGCGTGCAGCGCCGCGATCGTCCCGCATTTGGGATAACGCCCGGTCAGCCGCGAGACGAGGCCGCCCGCGAACGGATCGTCGTTGAGCGACATCTGGACGATCTCGGCTTCCTCATGGGTCAGCGGCTGCGCGGCGTCGTGGAGCTGCCGGTCGAGATTGCGCAGATTGTCGAGCATCTGGAGCTGGGTGGTCTCGCCGCGATTGGCGGCCAGCTCGGTCGGGATCAGCGAATAGGCCGAAATACCGAAGATGCCCGATCCGATCACCAGCATCATCAGCACATAGGCCAGGGTATGGACGTTCCAGCCGAACTGGAAACCGGTGTGGAGCGTGCCGATGACGACCAGCGACAGCCCGAGATAGACATGCGCCGAGGTCCAGTTCTTGAGCGACCAGCGCCCCGCGGTGATCGCCCGCTTCCTGACCCCGAGCATCGTCAGCCACAGGATCAGCAGCACCCCGATCGTGCCCATCGTATAGCCATAGGCGCTGCCGCCATTGGGACGCGGCTCGACATGGTTGAACGCGTAGATCAGGATCGAGACGAACATGACCGCCAGCGATATCTTGAGCCATAGATAGCCCCGATACCGCATGAAGCCTTCATGCTCGGATTGCCGCGTGCGCCCGGTGGTCGCGTGCCGGTCAGCCTTGGTCGCCATGGTCAGGCCTCGTTCCGCTCGAGCCGTGCTACGCTCAGAAATTCCTCGGGGGCGACGCGGATCGCGGCGCCGGTCGGGCAGGCGCGCACGCAGCTCGGGCCGCCGTCGATGCCCGAGCACATGTCGCATTTGACCGCGCGCTTGGCCTTTTCGCCCTTGGCGTTGGCATAGGCCCATTCATGACTGGCTTCGCCCGGCCCGGGCCCCTTTCCGAACAGGAACCAGGTCCACAGGCTCGGTTTCTTGGGCGGCTCCTTCTCCATCCGGATCACGCCATAAGGGCAGTTGCGCTGGCAATTGCCGCAGCCGATGCAGGTCTCGTCGATATAGACCTCGCCGTCCTGGCCGCGGTGGATCGCGGTCGGCGGGCAATCGGCCATGCAATGCGGATTCTCGCAGTGGCGGCAGCTCGTCGGCACATGGAGATTGGCGAAGGTCCGCCCCGCCTCGCGGTCGAGCCGCGAGATGCCGTCATGGCTGTCGGCGCAGGCCTTTTCGCAATTGTCGCAGCCGACGCACAGATTCTCGTCGATCAGCAGCACGTCGGTCGCCTCGCCCACGCCATTGTCGACGAGGAAGTTGGCGACGTTCGAATACATGTCGACCGCGCTGGCGAAACTGTCCTTCTTCGCCTCGATATAGGAGGCGAGTTCGAGCCGCTGGGTGACCGAAGCCGCCGCCTTGGTGCGCAGATCGGACTTGGCCTCGAGCAGGCGCCGGAACGCCTCGCCGTTGAGCTTGATCACCTCCGACTTCACCGCGGCGCGCACCGTGTTCTTGCGGATCGCGTGGCCATGGTCGAACAGTTCGAGTTCGCCCACATAGTTGCCGGCGGGGACATAGGAGAGGAACACCGGCTTGCCGCCGATCATCTTCTCGACGACCATCGATCCCGAGCGGATGACGAAGACGTCGGTGCCCTCCTCGCCCTGCTTGAAGATCGCCTCGCCGGCGCGCACGCCCTTGATCTCGGCGGTCTCGAGCACCTCGGCGAGATCCGCCGGCTGGAGCCCCGACTGCCACATCTGCAGCAGCTGGCGCTCGGTCGAGATGCGGGTGACCGCACGCTTCACGCCCGGTACCGATGCCATCACCTTGAGGATCGCGTTGCGCGGGATCTCGACCAGGATCGTGTCGGCGATCGAGCGGATCGTCGAACCGCGGCGGCGGCCCGACACCAGCCCGACCTCGCCGAAGATCGACCCCTGCGGGATGACGATGCCGGTCGAACGGCCGTCGGGCAGCGGAATGTCGACCGCCCCTTGCGCGATGCAGAACAGCGACGATCCCGGCGCGTTCTTTTCGAACACGACCTCGTTCTTGCCGAACGCGCGCACCTCCGAGTCGAGCATGAACTCGCGCATCTGCAGCGGCGACAATTCGGTGAGGATGGTGACGTTGGTGCGGATATATTCGAGCCAGTCGTCGACCGACTTCTTGACCGGCAGATTCTTGAACTTGGCCTCGAGGATCGGCTGGTCGGCCGGTTTCAGCCCGGTATTGCCGTTGATGAACTCGACCGCGTCATAGCCCTGGTTCATGCAGTGCTTGATCAGCGGATAGCCCGCGAGCGCGCCGATCACGAAGATGCCGGGGTTGGTCGTCTCGAACTGCGGCGACAGTTGCGGGAAGGCCTCGCGATCGTCGCTGGTGAACTGGATACCGCATTTCTCGATGAAGGCGCGCGGCGCCGCCGATCCCATGCGGGCGATGATGCGGTCGCAGGCGATTCGCGCCTCGCCGTCGCGGGTGTCGAGCACGAGGAAGCCCTGCTCGACCTTGCTCGGCGAGGTCTCGGTCATCACGTTGATGCGGCCCTCGTCGGCGGCCTCCATCAGCAGCTTGACGTTGGCGCCCTTGGCGCGGCTGAAATCGACGCCGCGGTTGAGGATGGTGACGACATTGCCCTGCGCGGCATCGGCGGCGAGACCCAGCGCATTCTCGATGCCGGCGTCGCCCGACCCGATGACGGTGATATGTTCGTCGACATATTCGCCGGGATCGTCGAGCTGGTACTGGACATGCGACAGGTTGCCGCCGGGCGCGCGCAACAGGTTCGGGTTGCCCTGGGTGCCGATCGCCAGGATGATGTTCTCGGCCTTGATGTCGGTGCCGTCGGTCAGCGACAAGGTGAAGTCACCCTTGGCGCCGGTGATCGCCTTGACCTCGGACTTCAGCCGGACGTTGATCTTCTGTTCGGCCGACTGCTTGTCCCAGACCCCGAGGATCGCCTCGCGCTTGCCGGCCTCGAAATCGACGTCGGCGCGCAGCACGAGCTGGCTCGGCGTCGCCATGACGTGCTTACCTTTCTGATACTTGTAGATCGTATCCGAAAGATGGTCGGTCTTTTCGAGAAGGACATGGCTGATGCCGAGCTTGGCGGCATGGGCGGCGGCGCTGAGCCCGGCGGGACCCGAGCCGACGATAGCAATACGATAAGTGTCTGCCACTTTTCCCCCTGCCCGTTTTCAACGCCCTCGTCAGGACATTGCATTGGCACCGAGGATTGCACCATTGATGCCTTGGCAATCAATGATTCAATAATCGGCGCGCCCCGCAGTCACTTTAACAGTTTGAACAGCTTGCGCTAGACTTTCTGTGCATCCGCAATGACCAAAGACAAAGTAGCGATCTGGAGACCTCGGTGAACAACAGCGAACCCGCAAAAAAGCGCCTGTCCATGTCTTTCGGCAGGGTGGCGCTGATTCTTGCCGCGCTGGTCGCGGTGCTGGCGGTGGTGCTGTCGATCGTCCGCTCCCGCGGCGTTTCGACCGCCGACCCCGCCGCCGCGCCGGCCGGCCAATCCGCCGCGGGGCCGGTACCCGACGTCGGCACGATGATCGCCGCGCTCGAGAAGAAACTGACCGCGAATCCGAACGATGCCGAGGGCTGGCACATGCTCGGATGGTCCTATTACAGCACAGGTCGCTATGCCGACGCCGCCACCGCCTATCGCAAGGCGGCCGCGATCGACCCGAAAAATGCCGAATATTGGTCGGCGCTCGGCGAGGTCGAGATATTGTCGGGCCCGGGCGGGGTGACCCCGCCGGCCGAGGCGTCGTTCCGCAAGGCGCTCGCGATCGATCCGAAGGATTTTCGCGCACGTTACTTCATCGGCGTGAAGAAGGATCAGGACGGCCGGCACAAGGAGGCGCTCGACGACTGGATCGCGCTGCTCAAGGACGCCCCCGCCGGCGCGCCCTGGGAGGATGCGGTGCGCGGCCTGATCGACAAGGCGTCGAAGGAACATGGCATCGACGTCGCCGGCCGGGTTCCGCCGAAGCGCGAATCGGCGCCCGCCGGCATGACCGCGCCCGATATGGGCGGTGGCGCGGGCATGGCGCAGGGTTCGTCGGGGGTGGCGGTCGCCACCCAGGGCATCCCCGGCCCGACCCCCTCCGACATGCAGGCCGCCTCGGGCATGTCGCCGGGCCAGCAGGACGAAATGGTCCGCGGCATGGTCGACCGGCTCGCCGCACGGCTCAAGGCCAACCCCAAGGACGGCGATGGCTGGATCCGGCTGATGCGCGCGCGCATCGTCCTCAAGGACCCGACCGGCGCCTCGCAGGCGCTCGCCGCCGGCAAGGCGGCCTTCGCCGGCGACAAGGCCGAACAGGCCCGGCTCGACGAGGCCGCGCGGGCGCTGGGGATCCCCGGCGCCTGAATCGGACACGCGTTACAGATGATAGTCCGAAATCACGAACTGGATCTGATCGGCGACGAAGAGCGAGAAATCCGCCGAACCGTCGCCGTCGATGTCGCCGGTAACGACCGTCTGCGCGCGGGCGGCGTCATATTCGTAGCGCAGTTCGCCGGCATGCTGGCTGAAGGCCGCGGTGCCGATGAAGATGAACGCCTGATCGCCGGCGGTGCCGCTATCGGCATCGATCGCCGAAAGATCGATCCGGTCGGCTTCGCCCTGATCGAAGTCGGCGATGACATCGCCCGATCCCGCCCCGCCGATCTCTTCGGCCGACGCGAAGATGAAGGTGTCGGCACCACCGCCCCCGAACAGGATATCGATGCCGGCGCCACCGGTCAGCATATCCTGACCGTCACCGCCATGCAGCATGTCGTCACCGGCCGCGCCATATAGGCGGTCGTTGCCGCCGCCGCCCTCGAGCCGATTGCCATAGCCGTTGCCGGTCAGGCTGTTTCCGAGATCGTTGCCGGTCCCGGTCAGGGCCGCCGGCGCGTCGGCGAGCGCCAGCGCCTCGACATTGGCGCCGAGCGTATAGCTGACGCTCGCGACCACCCGGTCGGTGCCTTCGGACGCATTTTCGATGACCTGGTCGGCACTGTCGTCGACATAATAGCTGTCGTCGCCTGCCCCGCCATACATCCAGTCGATGCCGCCATCGCCGAACAGCCGATCATTGCCGTCACCGCCCAGCAGGCGGTCGCCGCCGTCACCACCGCGCAGCGTGTCGTTGCCGCCGCCGCCGTCGAGGACATTGTCATAGCGGTTGCCGGTCATATTATTGTCGAGCGCGTTGCCGGTCGCCTCGAGCGCTCCCGCAACATCCGCCAGGGTCAATTTCTCGATATTGTCGCCCAGCGTGTAATTCGCGCTGGCAACGACGCTGTCATTACCCTCCGAGATATTCTCGATCACCAGGTCGGCAGTGCTATCGACATAATAGACATCGTCCCCGGCGCCGCCGGCCATGACGTCGTCGCCGCCATCGCCATAGAGACGGTCGTTGCCGTCGCCGCCGATCAGCCGGTCGGTACCGCCGCCGCCGTGGAGCACGTCGTTTCCGGCCGCACCGTCGAGGATATTGTCATAGCCATTGCCGATCAGACTGTTGTCGAGCGCGTTGCCCGTGCCCATCAACGCCACCGCCACGTCGGCGAGAACGAGCTTTTCGACATTGTCGCCCAATATATAGTCGGCGCTGGCGACCACCCGGTCATAGCCTTCGCCGGCGGCCTCGATCACCTGGTCGGCCATGTCGTCGACATAATAGCTGTCGTCGCCCAGGCCACCCGACAGGCGATCCGCACCGCCACCGCCGAACAGCCGATCGTTGCCACCGCCGCCGTTCAGGACATTGTCGAAGCCATTGCCGCTCAGCATATTGTCGAGATCGTTACCGGTCGCTTCGAGCGCGGTCGCGACCTCGGCGAGGATCAGCTTTTCGAGATTGTCGCCAAGGACGTAGTCGATGCTGGCGATGACCGTATCGACCCCTTCTTCGCCATGTTCGACCAGCTGATCGGCGATGTCGTCGACATAATATATGTCGTCCCCCACCCCGCCGACCATGGCGTCGGCGCCGCTGCCGCCATCGAGACGGTCATTGCCGTCACCCCCGATCAGCCGGTCGGCTCCGTCACCGCCATAGAGCCGGTCCGATCCCACCCCGCCGGTCACGAGATTGTCGAGTCCGTTGCCGGTCCCGGTGAAGTTTCCGCCTCCGACGAAGCTCAGATCCTCGACATTCGCGCCATTCGCCGAGAGATCGAAGCTGGCAAGCGTGGTGCGGATGAGGTCGTGCCCATCGTCGGATGCCTCGACCACCAGGTCCGACCGGCTATCGACCTCGTAGCGATCGTCGCCCGCCCCCCCGATCATCAGGTCGTTTCCGGTGCCCCCCTCGAGGAGATCGTCGCCGTTCCCGCCGATCAATTGGTCATTTCCACCCAGACCGCGCAGGCGGTCGACGCCGTCGGTACCGGTGACGATGTCGGCCGATGCCCCGCCTTCGCGGACGTCGTCGGTGCCGACGATGGCGATCGCGATTTCCTGGATCGATCCGTCCGCCGCCGTCACGATCGCGCGATCGACGAGGGTCTCGCCGCTGCTCAAAGCGTCGACGATCGGATCGGCATCGTCGAGCAGATAGGTCCAGGCGCCATCGGCGGCGATCGCGAAACTGCCATGCGCGGCGCCGGTCAGCAACTGGACGGCCGCCGGCACTCCATCCCATGTCACGTCGAGCCTGCCGGCGATCCGGCCGGGAATCGAGTCGATCGTGGCCGCTTCGTTCACGTTCCCGGCGATATCGCCGCCGATCACCGCATTAGACCAGGAGAAAGGTGCCGGCAGCAGCGTTTCGGATGTCCCTCCCAGATCGACATAGCGATAGGTCACCGTCACCACGCTGCCATCGGCGATATGGCCGGGCGAAAATTCCGGACCGTCGGCGCCGGCGACCGCCACCCCGTCGATCGCCCATTGATAGGCCAGGCTTGCCGGGCGGATCCCATCGGCATCGCCGACCGCGCCGACCAGCGACAGCGCCGCGCCGTTGCGGACGATCGCCAATGTGCTGTCGGGCACATGGTTTTCGCGGGTCCAGCCAGTACTGCCGCCGACGATCTCGCGGGTACCGCCGCCATCGATATAGATTGCCTCGACCGTATAGACGTCGCCCGCCAGGATGATGTCGGGGCGATATATGTCGATATGGACATCGGCGATCAGCGTGCCGTTGCGATACCAGTTATAGCCGATCTCGCCGATCCTGTCGGGATCCGCGAGACTGCTGGTCGCAACAAGGGTGCCGCCTTCGCCATCGACGGTCCCGGTGATCGTCACGAAGCCGCTGGGCGGCGCGTTCACAGCTGTGACCGGCGCGCTGCCGATGCTTTCGGCAGTGCCCTGACCGTCCACATAGCGGGCGGCGACGCTGATCTCGGCGCCGTGTCTTATCCCGGTGAGTTCGAAGGTGGGACCGGTCGCGTAAGCGCCCTCGGCATTCTGCCACGGCGCGCCGTCGACGAACCATTGATAATCGACCACGCCCAGGCCATCCGCGTCGGCCAGCGTGTCGATGACGCCGAGCACCGCGCCGTTCATCGGCGTTCCCTCGATCGTCAGCGATCCCGACGGCCCATCGTTGACCGCCGCCACGACATAGCCAAGCGACGCCGCGATGCTGCCGCCCTGGCCGTCGCTCACCGTGTAGCCGATCGTCACCGCACCGTTGAAGTTGGCGCTCGGGGTGATGATGTAACTGCCCTGGCCGTTGTCGACGACGCTGCCGTTGCTCACCGTCACCCCGGACACCGCCAACGCGTCGCCGTCGACATCACCGAAGCCCTGCAGCAGCGCGGTTTTCGCGACGGTGAAGGCGGTATCTTCGGTCGCCCCTGTCAGAGTCGCACGCGCACCGGTGACTGCCGGGGCATCGTTGACCGCCGCCACGACATAGCCGAGCGACGCCGCGACGCTGCCGCCCTTGCCGTCGCCGACCGTGTAGCCGATCGTCACCGCGCCGTTGAAGTTGGCGTTCGGGGTGATGATGTAACTGCCCTGGCCGTTGTCGACGACGCTGCCGTTGCTCACCGTCACCCCGGACACCGACAGCGTGTCGCCGTCGACATCGCCGAAGCCCTGCAGCAGCACGGTCTTCGCAACCGTGAAGGCCGTGTCCTCGACCGCGCCGCTAAGCGTCGCCCGCGCGCCGGTAACCGCCGGGGCATCGTTGACCGCCGCCACCACATAGCCGAGCGATGCCGCCACGCTGCCGCCCTTGCCGTCGCTGACCGTATAGCCGATCGTCACCGCGCCGTTGAAGTTCGCGCTCGGGGTGATGATGTAACTGCCCTGCCCATTGTCGACGACGCTGCCGTTGCTGACCGTCACCCCGGACACCGACAGTGTGTCGCCATCGACATCGCCGAAGCCCTGCAGCAGCGCGGCCTTCGCGACTGTGAAGGCGGTGTCTTCGGTCGCGCCGCTGAGTGTAGCCCGCACGCCGGTAACCGCCGGGGCATCGTTGACCGCCGCCACCACATAGCCGAGCGACGCCGCGATGCTGCCACCCTGCCCGTCGCCGACCGTGTAGCCGATCGTCACCGCGCCGTTGAAGTTCGCGGCCGGCGTGATGACATAGCCGCCCTGGCCATTGTCGACGACGCTGCCGTTGCTGACCGTCACCCCGGACACCGACAGCGTGTCGCCGTCGACATCGCCGAAGCCCTGCAGCAGCGCGGTCTTCGCAACCGTGAAGGTCGTGTCCTCGACCGCGCCGCTAAGCGTCGCCCGCGCGCCGGTAACCGCTGGCGCGTCGTTGACCGCCGCCACCACATAGCCGAGCGACGCCGCGACGCTGCCGCCTTTACCGTCGGTGACCGTGTAGCCGATCGTCACCGCGCCATTGAAGTTGGCGCTCGGGGTGATGATGTAACTGCCCTGCCCATTGTCGACGACGCTGCCGTTGCTGACCGTCACCCCGGACACCGACAGCACGTCGCCATCGACATCGCCGAAGCCCTGTAACAGCACAGCCTTCGCGACCGTGAAGGCGGTGTCCTCAACCGCGCCCGTCAGCGTCGCCCGCACGCCGGTGACAGCCGGCGCATCGTTGACCGCCGCTACGACATATCCAAGCGACGCCGCGATGCTGCCGCCTTTACCGTCGCCGACCGTGTAGCCGATCGTCACCGCGCCGTTGAAGTTGGCGCTCGGGGTGATGACATAGCCGCCCTGGCCGTTGTCGACGACGCTGCCGTTGCTCACCGTCACCCCGGACACCGACAGCGTGTCGCCGTCGACATCGCCGAAGCCCTGCAGCAGCGCGGTCTTCGCGACCGTGAAGGCGGTATCTTCGGTCGCGCCGCTGAGCGTCGCCCGCACGCCGGTAACGGTCGGAGCATCGTTGACCGCGGCGACCGACAACGTCACCGTATAAGCCGTCTCGTCCTCGCTGCGATAGGTGAAGCTGTCGGTGCCTGCATAATCGGCATCGGGCGTGTAGACGAACGAACCGTCACGGTGAAATTGCAGTTCGCCATGTTCGGGGCGCGACAGCAGGATCGCGGCGGTGGCGGCATCGTTGCGGAGAACGCCGCTGGGCGCCGCGACCGACAGCACGCCGTCCTCGGCCAGCGCATATCGATCGTTTCTTTCGCCGTCATCGGTCCGCGTGACATTGCCGAAACTGGTGGGGGTGGCGCTGTGGGTGGTGGAGGTGGAGTCGATGGTCGAAAGGCTGAACGCCGT